>CAVQVK010000001.1:0-106090 GCA_963717035.1 uncultured Acidimicrobiaceae bacterium
GGCCAGGAAGCCGGCTGCCCGAACATCTATGAGTGCTGGGCCGCCGGGACGGCCACCTTCATGATCAACGGATCCCGGTGCACCCGGGCGTGCGGGTTCTGCCAGGTCGACACCCGTCACCCGCTCCCGCTCGACTCCGACGAGCCCAAGCGGGTGGCCGAGGCCGTGGCCCGGATGGGTCTGGCCCATGCCGTGGTGACCTGCGTGGCCCGGGACGATCTGGCCGACGGTGGGGCCGGCGCCTTCGCCGAGACCATCGGCGCCATCCGGTCCGCCCGTCCGGGGACGGCCGTCGAGGTACTCATCTCCGACTGCAAGGGCGACGACGCCTCTTGCAGACCATCTTCTCGGCCCGACCCGACGTGCTCAACCACAACATCGAGACGGTGGCCCGGCTCCAGCGCGCCGTGCGACCCTCCGCCGGCTATGCCCGGAGCCTGGGCGTCTTGGCCCGGGCGGCCGATGCTGGGCTGACGGTCAAGTCCGGCCTCATCCTGGGCATGGGCGAGCGCGAGGATCGAGGTGCTGGCCACCTTGGCCGACCTGCGATCAGTGGGCGTCGACATCGTGACCATGGGCCAGTACCTCCGACCTAGCGCCGACCACCTGCCGGTGGCCCGGTGGTGGCGTCCCGAGGAGTTCGACGCCCTCCAGCCGCGGGGATGGCCATGGGGTTCGCCCACGTGCAGGCATCGCCGTTGACCCGATCGAGCTATCACGCCCGAGAGGCCGCCGATGCCGCCTCCCCGGTTGCCGTCTCGTTGAGCGGGACGCCGGGCTCTTCGACCCGGGAACCGGCGACTGGCGCCCTGTCCGCCTCGTGACCGAGCTGGGGGCAACGGCCCGGGCCAGCCGGGTCAGGCGCATGGCCAGCGTGCGATCGCGCATGGAGGCCACCGGGGTCGACGCTCTCTTGTTGTCCCACGGCGCCGACCTGCCCTGGCTGACCGGCTACGAGGCCATGCCCCTGGAGCGCCTGACCGTGCTGGTGCTCCCGCTGGTCGGGGAGCCCACGCTGGTGGTGCCGGGCCTCGAGGCCCCACGGGTGGCCAGGGCCGACGACCTGTTCACCGTCCTGCCGTGGTCCGACGACGAGGATCCCATCGCCATCACCGTCTCGCTCCTGGAAGTCGGGCCCGGAGGGGAAGAGCCGCCACCATGTGGCCATCTCCGATCCGGCCTGGGCCACGTCCGTCCTCGCCCTGCAGAAGCGCGGCTCCTCCGATCGCACCTGGCAGGTGGCGTCCTCGGTCACTTCGCCGGTCCGGGCGGTGAAGGACCCGGCCGAGGTGGCCGCTCTTCGAGCTGCCGGTGCCGCCGCCGATCGGGTTGCCCTACAGTCCTCCAGTCGGGGGGGATCACCCTGGTCGGTCGACCCGAGGCCGATGTGTCGGCCGAGATCGGCTCGCTCCTGGTGCGTGAGGGCCACCATCGGGTCAACTTCGCCATCGTGGGCAGTGGGCCCAACGCGGCCAGCCCCCACCACGACCCGGGTGGCCGGGTCATCCAGCGGGGCGAGACCGTGGTGTGCGACTTCGGCGGCACCTACTCGCTCGACGGCGACGTCGGGTACTGCTCGGACATCACCAGGACGGTGGTGACCGGGGAGCCCTCGGCTCGAGATAGGTCGCTGCTACGGTGCTCATCTCGGCCCAGCAAGCAGCGGTGGCCGCGGCCCGGGCCGGCGTCACGGCCGAGCACGTCGACTCCGTGGCCCGCAGCATCATCGCCGAGGCGGGGTACGGCGAGCAGTTCGTCCATCGCACCGGCCACGGGATCGGGATCGAGGCGCACGAGGACCCGTACCTGGTGAGCGGGAACCGGGAGGTGCTGGCCCCCGGCCATGCCTTCTCGGTGGAGCCGGGGATCTACCTCCCGAGGCGGTTCGGCATGCGACTCGAGGACATCGTCGTCATCGACGACGACGGTGCTCCGGATCCGTTGAACACCGTCGATCACTCCCTGGTCGTCGTCGACAGCTAGCCGATGGACCTGGGCATCGAAGGGAAAGTGGCGCTGGTGACGGGCGGGTCGAGAGGGTTGGGGCGAGGGGTGGCCGATGCCCTGGCCGCCGAAGGGGTGCGCCTGGTGCTGGCCGCCCGCGGTCAGGAGTCGCTGGCCGAGGCCGCGGCCACGTTGGAAGCGGCCGGGGCCGAGGTGGCCACCATGGCCGCCGACGTCACCGAACCGGAGGTCCCGGCCCGGCTGGTCGATCTGGCCGTCGACCGCTTCGGCTCGCTCGACATCGTGGTGGCCAATGCCGGCGGGCCGCCTCCCGGCCGTGCCCTCGACGTGGACGACGACGCCCTCATCGCCGCGCTGAACGCCAACCTGCTCACCTCGGTCCGCCTGGTCCGGTCGGCCGTGCCCGTCATGGCCGAACACGGGTGGGGCCGCATCTGTTGCCTCACCTCCTATTCGGTCGTGCAGCCCATCCCGACACTGGCTCTGTCCAACACGGCCCGGGTCGGCCTGTGGGCGTGGGCCAAGACGGCAGCATCCGATCTGGCCGCCGACGGCAAGCGGCATCACCTTGAACCTGGCCTGTCCCGGTCCGCACGCCACCGAGCGCATGCGCCAGTTGGGCGGTGACGGCGGGGCCGGCCCGATGGGCGACCCGGCCGACTTCGGGAAGGTGGTCACGTTCTTGTGCTCGCAGCCGGCCCGGTTCGTGAACGGCGCCGCCCTAGTGGTGGATGGCGGGATGACCCTGGCCCTCTGATCGACCCGGCGGACCGTCGGCCCTCTGATCAGCCCGTGTTGTCAGCGAACAAAATAGGAAGAGACCGCCGCCGCAGCCAGACCAATCGTCGTAGGAAACGGGTAGCCTCCGCAGTACCTTCGCAATTGGAAGAAGAGCTGGAGTCAGCAATGAATGCGAATGATCCAGAGGTCACACCCTCCGGTCATACCCCTGAAGGCGGAGTCCTGGTTGGAGAGGCCAATGCGAGCAAGCGCTTGGTCCTTTTCGAGGATCCCCAGTGCCCTTACTGTCGACAGTTTGAAGAGCTAAACGAACCGCTGATCGCCGGCGCTTTGGACGCGGGCGAACTGGCGGTCGAGTATCGCATGCGCTGCTTCCTCGGCGAAGAATCAGTGAGAGCAGATAACGCTCTAGCTCTCGCGGCCGAGTCGGGTCGCTTTGACCAGCTGCGCCAAACGCTCTTCGCCGCGCAGCCGCCGGAAGGAACGGGAGGTTTCACGACCGGGGACCTCTTGCGTCTCGGTGAACAGGTAGGGCTGAGGGGCTCGGAATTCGTCTCAGGTGTGCGACAGGGCCGCTACGAGAAGTGGGTGCTCGGACGAGAGCTGATCTACCAAGCACAGGATCCGCAGGGAACCCCGGCTGCATGGCTGAACGGCAAGCCCAATTGACTCGGGCCTTCTTCGACCGACAGGCATTCCAGAACCGACTTCGCATCAGCTGAGCAACCGGCAGCTTCTGATCCGGAGGCCGATACGGCGTGTCGATCGGCGTCGACGCAATGCTCTGAACTGGGAGTATGTTCGACGGGCGTCGGTTGGGGTCGGTGCTCAGACCCGTGAATACGCCTAGGATGTATTTAGGGATATAGAATAACCCTAAGTAAGGAGAAGGCTATGTCTAGGGGTTATTCGCAAGCGATGGACCAGCGATCTGTCCGCGCCGTCCCGCCGAGACAGGGCATCCTGCGAGTACGAAGGATACGTTCCCGACCCACTTGTCGGACGCAAAATCTCACTCGACGGTGAGGTCGCCGCTGACGTCACCGATGCCGAGAATGCCATCACCCGGCTCAATACCGACGCCAACAGTCTCGTCAACACTGAGGCGCTAGCACGGATCCTCCTCCGAGCCGAGTCTGTGGCCTCCTCGAAAATCGAGGGATTGGAAGTCGGGCCACGTCGGCTTCTTCGTGCGGAGGCCGCTCGCGAGCGGGAGAGACGATCTATCGGATGTCACGGCAGCGGAGGTCCTCGGAAACATCGACGCCATGACGTACTGGCATCGAGAGGGTCGGCGCTGGCGATCCGATCACCATCGATGTCATTCTCGACATCCATCAACGCTTTCTCGCCGGCTCCCGCATCGCCGAGCATGGCGGACACTTCCGCGAGGTCCAGAACTGGATTGGCGGCAGTGACTACAACCCTTGCAGCGCTTCGTTCGTCCCCCCACCTCCTAACCTTGTCAAGGAGCTGATGGCGGACCTCATCGCCTTTTCAAACGAGAACTCGCTCCCGGCGGTGGCACAGGCGGCCATCGCACATGCCCAGTTCGAGACGATCCACCCCTTCATCGACGGTAACGGGCGCACTGGGCGCACTTTCATTCACCTCATCCTTCGCCGTCGTGGACTCTCGTCCCGGGTCGAACCTCCGGTCTCCCTCATCCTCGCCACATGGGTGAAGGACTATGTCTCTGGATTCACCGCCACCCGCTATAGCGGGCGAGCGACATCCGCCAAGGCACATGCAGGGATGAACCTCTGGGTCGGGCGTTTCGCCGGCGCCTGTAGACGAGCGGTCGAAGACGCCATGTCCTTCGAGCAGCGGGCCCAAACCGTCCAGGAAGAGTGGCGAGAACGTCTCGGCCGGGTTCGATCCGGATCCGCTGCTGATCTCCTCCTTCGTGCCCTCGTTGGAGCGCCCGTGATCACGGTCAATCGCGCCGCGGAATTATCGGGCGCAGCTTTGTCCAGACCAATCTGGCGGTCGATCGGCTCGTCGGCGCCGGGGTCCTCCAGCAGGTCACCGTTGGGAAACGCAACCGTGCCTTCGAATCCCCCGACATCATCGATGCCTTCGTCGACATGGAGCGCCAGCTCGCCAATCCCGAGGGCGACACCCGCTCTTCAAAACCATCACGGCGCGTCCCCCACTGCCCCAAGGGCACGAGTCCATGAGTCCGGCCAACTCTCCTATGGTTTGCTGTCCGGTCAGGATCCGTTGGCGGCCCTGGTCGCTCAGGCTACGAAGTACTTGGCCTGGGGATGGTGGCAGATGATGGCGGTGGTGGACTGCTCGGGATGGAGCTGAAAGCCCTCACTCACCTCGACACCGATGCGGTCAGCGCCCAGGAGCTCCACCACCTTGGCGTTGTCCTCCAGGTCCGGACAGGCCGGATAGCCCCACGAGTAGCGGCCGCCGCGGTACTTCTGGCGGAACAGGCCGGTGAGCGAGGGCCCGTCCTCGTTGGCGAACCCGAGTTCCTCCCGGATGCGATGGTGCCAGTACTCGGCCAGGGCCTCGGCCATCTCCACCCCGAGCCCGTGGAGATAGAGATAGTTCTGGTACTCGTCGGCGGCGAACAGGCGGGCCGTCTCCTGGGAGATGCGTGACCCCATGCTCACCACCTGGAAGCTGGCCCAGTCCGGCTCGCCCGAATCGACGGGGCGGAAGAAGTCGCTGATGCACAGCCACGGCTCTTGGTTCTGGCGCGGGAAGGTGTACCGCATCCATTCCGAGTTCCGGTCTTCGTCCTTGAAGATGACCAAGTCATTGCCGTCGGCATTGGCCGGGAAATGGCCCCACGCCACCTGGGGGACGAGGAGCTGTTCCGCCTTGGCCTCGGCCATCCGGTCGCGCAGCAGCGAGCGGACGCGGTCCTTGAAGGCCGAGTCGTCCTCCCCGTTCTCGGGCCGGTAGCCCCACTGGTTCCGGAACAGCGCCGTCTCGTTGATGTACCCGGCGATGTCATCGAGGGCGATGCCCTTGGCCACCCGGCTCCCAGTGAACGGCGGGGGGAACAACGGGTTGTCGGTCGACACGTCCGGGGACCTCGACGGCAGGGTCTCGCCCCGCTCGGCCGCCGCTTTGGCCGCCGCCGCCCGCTGCTCGCTCTTGCGGGCGGCAGGTCGCGGCCCCCGAGGGTGCGACCGAATTCGGGATCGTCCTCGCCCGAGCGGGTCAGCTCGACGAGCCGGTCCATGGTCCGGAGCCCCTCGAAGGCATCCTTGCCGTAGAAGAGGCGGCCCTGGTAGACGCTGCGGAGATCCCGCTCCACGTAGGTCCGGGTGAGGGCGGCCCCCCCAGGATCACCGGGACCTCGGACATGCCTCGGCGGTTCAGCTCCTCGAGGTTCTCGCGCATGATGAGGGTGGACTTCACCAGCAGGCCGCTCATGCCGATGGCGTCGGCCTTGGTCTCGCCCAGCGCCTGGAGCATGTCGGCGATGCCCACCTTGATGCCCAGGTTGTGCACGGTGTAGCCGTTGTTGGTCAGGATGATGTCGACCAGGTTCTTCCCGATGTCGTGGACGTCGCCCTTGACCGTGGCCAGCACGATGGTGCCCTTGCCCCCCTGGTCGATCTTCTCCATGTGCGGCTCGAGGTAGGCGACGGCCGTCTTCATCGTCTCGGCCGAACCGAGGACGAAGGGCAGCTGCATCTCGCCGGAGGCGAACAGCTCGCCCACCGTCTTCATGCCGGCCAGCAGGAAGTCGTTGACGATGGCCAGCGGGGTGTGGCCCTCGGCCATGGCCTCGTCCAGGTCGGCTTCGATACCGTTGCGGTCGCCGTCGACGATGCGGTGCTCGAGGCGCTGCTCCACCGACCACCCGCTGCGGTCCTCCTGGACGACGGCGTCCGCCGCCGACTTGCCCTCGAACAGGGCGAGCAGCTCGGTCAGCGGGTCGTAACCCTCGCGGCGTCGGTCGTAGATCAGGTCCAGGCATACCTCCCGGGCCCGCTCGTCCACCTTGGACAGGGGGAGGATCTTGGAGGCGTGGACGATGGCCGCGTCCAGCCCGGCTTGGACGCACTCGTGCAGGAACACCGAGTTGAGGACCTGGCGGGCGGCCGGGTTCAGCCCGAACGAGACGTTGGACAGCCCGAGGATGGTGTAGACGCCGGGTAGCTCGGCCTTGATCCTCCGGATGCCCTCGATGGTCTCGATGCCGTCCTTGCGGCTCTCCTCCATGCCCGTGGAAAGTGGGAGGGCCAGGGCGTCGAAGAGCAGGTCGGACGGGCGCAGCCCGTAGCGCTGGGTGGCGATGTCGTGGATGGCCGTGGCCGCCCGAACCTTCCAGTCCGCCGTCCGCGCTTGGCCCTCGGTATCGATGCAGGTGCACACCAGTGCGGCGCCGAACTCCTTGGCCAGGGTCAGGAACTTGTCGAGCCGGGTCCCGGGGGCGTCGCCGTCCTCCAGGTTGACCGAGTTGATGACGGCCCGACCGCCGATCCACGACAGCGCCGTCTCCACCACCGGTGCTTCGGTGGAGTCGACCATCAACGGGGCGGTGGACTGGGTGGCGAACCGGGAGGCGACGCTTCCATGTCGGCCACGCCGTCGGCCCCGGTGTAGTCCACGCACACGTCGATGAGGTGCGATCCCTCTTTGACCTGGTCGCGGGCCATGGCCACGCAGGTGTCCCAGTCCTCATCCAGCATGGCCTCACGGAACTTCTTCGACCCGTTGGCGTTGGTGCGCTCCCCGACCACCAGGAAGGAGGTGTCCTGGGTGAAGGGGACCTGGGTATAGATGGAGGCGGCACCGGGTTCGGGCTCGGGGCTGCGAGTGGCCGGAGTGAGCTGCGAGCAGGCCTCGACCACCGCGGCCAGGTGGGCCGGGGTGGTCCCACAGCACCCGCCGATGACCGAGACCCCCAGCTCGCTGACGAACTGGCGGTGGAACTCGGCCAGCTGGTCGGGGGTGAGGTCGTAGTGCATGGCCCCGTCCACCACCGAGGGCAGGCCGGCGTTGGGCAGGCAGGTGACGGGCGTGCCGGCGTGGCCGGTCAGATGGCGCAGCGGCTCGAACATCTCGGCGGGACCGGTGGCGCAGTTGAGGCCGATCAGATCTACGTCCATGGCCTCGAGGGCGCACAGGGCGGCGCCGATCTCGGTGCCCGGGAGCATGGTCCCGGTCAGCTCGATGGTCACCTGGGTCTGGATGGGCACCGATCGCCCACTGGCGGCCATGGCCCGGCGGGCGCCGTTGATGGCCGCCTTGGCCTGGAGCAGGTCGAACACGGTCTCGACCACCAACAGGTCGACGCCTCCCTCCAAGAGGGCGCTCACCTGCTCCTCGTAGGCATCGCGCAGCTGGGCGTAGGGGATCTGTCCGAGGGTGGGGAACTTGGTCCCCGGGCCGATGCTGCCGGCCACCCATCGGGGGCGGTCCGGGGTGGAGAAGTCGTCGGCCGCGGCCCGGGCCAGGCGGGCGGCGGCCAGGTTGAGCTCGCGGACCCGATCGGACAGCCCGTACTCGGCCAGGACGGTCGAGAAGGCACCGAAGGTGTCGGTCTCCACCACGTCGCACCCGACCTCGAAGAAGGACCGGTGGACCCGATCGACGGCGTCGGGTCGGGTGATGACCAAGAGCTCGTTGCATCCTTCGAGCTCGGGCCCACCGAAGTCGTCGGCCGTCAGGTTGGCCAGCTGGAGGTTGGTGCCCATGGCACCGTCGAAGATGACTACGCGCTCGCGCACGGCGCGCAGGTAGCTGGATTCAGCGATCTGGTCGTCGGCCATAGCCACCTAGGCTACCGGGCGGCGCCGGTCAGCCGGCCTGGCGGTACCGACCCACCGGCCTGGCGGTACCGACCCACCGGGCTGGCGGTTCGGTTCCGGCGAACGTCGCTTAGCATTCGAACGTGATGAGGACCTCTTGCCCAGCTGGCGACCCGCCGAGCACCCGATGGTGAGGATCTATACCAAGACGGGCGACGACGGCACCACCGGGCTGCTCTACGGCGGGCGGGTCCGCAAGGATTCGACGATCATGCAGCTCAACGGGGCCGTCGACGAGGCCCAGGCCATGATGGGGATGGCCCGGGCCGAGGCGGTGCCGGAGTCCGAGCTCGACGCCCTCCTTGTCCGCTTGGAGCGGGACCTCTACGTGCTCATGGCCGAGGTGGCCACCGACGTGTCCAAGCGGGCCAAGCTAACTCCGGGGGCCACCCTGGTCACCGAGGAGATGGTGGCCGAGCTCGAGTCCCATATCGACGAGCTGATCGAGCGGTTCGAGATGCCGGCCGAGTTCGTCGTACCCGGGGCCAACCGCATCTCAGCGGCGCTCGACGTCTCCCGCACCGTGGTTCGCCGGGCCGAGCGCCTGGTGGTGTCGGATCCGGTGGAAGGATCACTGGTCGGGCGGTACCTCAACCGGCTGTCTGACCTCCTCTGGGCCATGGCCCGCTGGACCGAGGGGGACGAGCACGTCCTGGCCCGAGGCGACCGTCCTCGACGGCGCCGAGGCGCCGCAGCGGCGTCGGCTACGACCGAGTCAACAACACAGTCACCAACACAAGAGCCTCAAGGAGAAGAGTGAGCATGCTGCGTATCGAGACCGCTCTGTCGTCGGGGTTGGAAACAGGACTGGTGGCGGTGGGCATCCCCGTCTTCACCGATGCGGACGGGCCCCTGCTGCCGTCCGACCTCCCCGAGTCAGTGGGGGGCGCCGAAGTGCCGGCCTCCTTGGATGCGGCGTGGCTCAAGCGCCAGGGGTTCACCGGCAAGGTGGGTCAGTCGGTGGTGTTGCGCAGTGAGCCAGGCACTCCGGAAACCGTGCTCCTGGGCTGGGGAACACGCAGTCCCGACCCGGGCGACGCCGAGGTCGAGACGATCAGGCGGAGCGCCGCCGCCTTCATCAGGGCGGCCGGTGAGGGTGGCGCCGGAGCACTGGTGATTCCCGCCGGGCTCACCTTGGACGGCAAGGTGATCGCCGCGGCACTGGCCGAGGGGGCCACGCTGGCCGCCTACCGGTTCGACGCCTACCGGACCGGGGACAACCATCCTCGGCTCGACCGCTTGGTCCTCGCCGTCAGTGACGGCGCCCAGTCGGACGCGGTGGCCGAGGGGGCCAGGCGAGGTTCGCGAGCTGGCCGACTCGGTGTGGTTCGCTCGCGATCTGGTCAATGAGCCGCCGAGCTCGCTGACTCCGACCAAGCTGGCCCAGCTCGTGTCCGACCGGCTGAGTGGCCGGCCCGGGGTGACAGTCGAGGTCTGGGACGAGAACCGGATCGTCTCCGAGCACCTGGGAGGGCTCCTGGGCGTGGCCCGAGGATCGGATGAGCCCCCACGGCTGGTCCGAGCCGAGTACACGCCGGCCGTGGCGGTCGAGGTCCACGGCCGAGTCCCCCACGTGGTGCTGGTGGGCAAGGGCATCACCTTCGATTCCGGCGGACTCTCGTTGAAGTCGGCGGGCGGCATGGAGACCATGAAGACGGACATGGGCGGTGCCGCCGCGGTGCTGGCCGCCTTTGACGCCGCCGCCGTGCTCGGTGTGCCCATCCGGGTCACTGCGATTGCGCCGATGACCGAGAACATGCCCGGGGGACGGGCCATCAAGCCCGGAGACGTCCTGACCGCCCGCAACGGGAAGACCATCGAGGTCCTCAACACCGATGCCGAAGGTCGACTGGTGTTGGCCGACGGCCTGTCGCTGGCCACCGAGATGGAGCCCGACGCCATCATCGACCTGGCCACGTTGACCGGCGCGGCGGTGGTGGCCCTGGGCTCGGGGATCGCCGGGCTGCTCGGGAACGACGAGACGCTGCAGCGTGAGCTGCGCAGCGCGTCGGAACGGGCCGGCGAGTCGCTATGGCCGCTGCCCTCCCTGATGAGTACCGGAACCACATCGACTCCGAGGTGGCGGACATGAAGAACGTCGGCCGGGCCAGTCAGGCCGGCGCCATCTCGGCCGCCTTGTTGTTGCGCGAGTTCGTGGGGGACGTGCCCTGGGCCCATCTGGACATTGCCGGCCCGGCCCGATCCGACGAGGACGCCCGATACCTGTCCAAGGGGGGCACCGGCTTCGGCGTGCGCACCCTGGTGGCACTGCTGTCGTCGCCCGCCTTCGCCGAGTCGTTGGTGCGCTCGGACGACTGAGCTTTCGCTCCAGCCCTAGCCCCGCCCAATTGACGGTCCAGCCGTCAAGATCCATGGTTCGAGTAACGTCCTCCTGTGCCCAGACGGTCAACGAGCCGGACCGGCTGGGCGTCTCATCCCGCACCATGCAGATCGTCCTGGGCGTGCTGTGGATCTTGGACGCGGCCCTCCAAGCCCAACCGGCCATGTTCACTCGGTTCCTGGCCAACACGGTGATCGCCCGCAACGCCCTCAATCAGCCGACGCCGATTGCCTCGTCGATCACCACGGTGGCCCACTCGGTGTCCCACGGCGTGGGCACCTGGAACTACGCCTTCGTCACCGTTCAGTTGGCCATCGGCATCGGGCTACTGGTGCCGCGACTGGTGCGTCCAGCGCTGATCGTCATGTTCGGCTGGTGCCTCGGGGTGTGGTGGTTCGGTGAGGGCTTCGGCGGCCTGTTGACCGGAACAGCCACGCCGCTCACCGGTGCCCCAGGCGCCGTGGTCCTCTATGCCCTGGTGGGAATGCTCGTGTGGCCTCGCGGGCAAACGGCCTCGCCGATCCGCGAGGAAGCCGATGCCGGGCTCGTTGGCCCGGCCAGCTCAGCTCTGGCCCAGGGCCCTCTCGGAGTGGGTGGCGCGCTGGCGGTCTGGAGCGGGTTCTGGTTCCTCTCGGCTGGCTTGTGGCTGCTCCCAGCCAACCGCGCCGTCGACGCAGCTTCCACGGCCATCAGGGGAATGGCTGTCGGCCAACCCGGCTGGTATGGCCATTTCCTGTCTGCGGTGGCGAACGGCCTGTCCGGACACGGAGTCCTGGTGGCCTGGCTGTTGGCCCTGGTGTCCTTGGTGATCGGCCTCGGTCCGGTGGTTACCCGCCGACCGATTTGGTTCCTGGTTGCAGGCGCCGCGCTCCAATTGGCGTTTTGGATCACCGGGATGGCGCTCGGGGGGATACTCACGGGCACCGCCACCGATCCCAACATCGGCCCCCTCGTGGTCCTGCTGGCCGTAGGGATGCTCCCGACGGTTGCGTCCGACAACGCCGTGTCCCCGCTGCGCCGCGCTATACGGACGCCGTCCTTCCGCAGTCCTGGCCGGCGTGGCTGCGGCAGGCACCGTCGTCGTCGTCGCCGTCGGCTACCCGTTGGGGGCCGAGGCGTCACCGACCTCTCCCGCCGTGCAGACTCTGCCCACCCCGACCACCGCGCCTTCCCCCTCTACCTCTCCAGTCACCACACCCGATGGCGCGATGGCTGTGCTCCAGTTTCACGCCCCGACCTCCTTCAGCTGCTTGGCCCAGTACCCCTCGCAGGCGCAGGTGACTATCGGCTGGAACATTCCCTCGGCCACCAGGGTGACCGAGACCCTCGACAGCACGATCATGCACTCGGGCATCCGAGACGCTCTGCCTTTTGCCGTCTCGGCCGGCGTCAACCTGGGCACCACCCTGGTGTTCGGTTGTGACAGCGGCGTTACCCACACCATCGTGCTGACCTGGTACGGCCAAGGGCGGCCGCCGATGAGACGCGTGGTTACCGTACACAAAGTGGCTGCGCCATGATCCCGTCGACACCGGACCTTTCGCCGCCGCCCGAGCCAGCGGAGCCAGCCGAGCTGCCCGAGACAGCCGAGCCGCCAAAACCGTCAGAGACTCGGGTGAGCCGTCGTCTCTTCCTGGCCGGAGCCGGTGTGGCCGTGGGGGCGGGGCTGTACGCGACCTACCGCACGATCGGGGATCGAGGGGAGGTAGCTACCGGGCTGGTGCCGGCTACGAACCGGACGCTGGAGTCAGTCGGCGGCTGGCTGCAGCCGCAGACCCGAAGGAGCTCGGATGGTGAGCTGGCCACGACCCTACGGGTCAGCCAGGGGCCGGTGCCCATCGGCACCACCATGGTGAACGCCCTCACGTACGAGCGCATGTACCCGGGGCCCACCCTCGAAGTTGAGGCCGGCGACCATCTGGTGATCGACCTGGTGAACGAGGGACCCCATGCCACCAACCTCCATACCCACGGTCTCCATGTGTCGCCCCGCTCGCCGGCGGACAACGTGCTCATGGCCCTCGACCCCGGTCATCGCTATCGCTATGAGTTCGACATTCCCGCCGACCACCCCGCCGGCACCTACTGGTACCACGCCCACTGGGGCATGTTGACCGACTCGCAGGTGTTCGGCGGGCTGTTCGGGGCCCTTGTCGTCCGGGGCGAGCTCGATCAGCTCGATGGCATCGCCGGACTACCGGAACGAGTGATGGTCCTCAGCCAGATCCAGACCAGCGACGGTGCCATCGTCGAGGGGGACAAGAGCTCGATCGCTCAACAAGTCACCTTGATCAACGGCCTCTATCAGCCGACGGTCCGAGCGGGACAGGGCGAGACCCAACGCTGGCGGCTGGTGAATGCGGGCACGCTGTTCTATCGACTGCAGCTCGACGGGCACCCAATGCGAGTCATCGGCATCGACGGAAATCCCCTCACCGTTGAGCAGCCGACCGACATCCTTCAGATCCCGCCCGGCGGCCGAGCCGACGTGCTGGTGACTGCAGACGCCAAGGGCTCGTTTGCCTTCCGGTCCCTCAGCTGGAAGCCATTGGGAAACTTCTACGCGACTGCCATGGTTCCGGTGGCCCAAGCCGTGGCGCAGCTTCAGGTGCCGAGCACGGCCGCTGCTCCGTCGCGCCCACGATCAGGCGGGCTCCTGCCTCTCGATGATCTACGGGACGCCCCGATCGCCCGTCGGCGGGTGTTCGAGCTCGCCGAGCGCAAGCCCCGCGGGACGGGTCAACTCGACAAGTACGAATACTTCATCAATGGCACCAAGTTCGATCCCTGGGTGGTCAATTCGATCATGCTGCTGGGCACGGTGGAGGAGTGGGAGTTCGTCAACCTCACCTACGAGCCACATCCCGTGCACATCCACGTCAACCCCTTCCAAGTCGTGGCTCGCAACGGTGTGGCCGTCTACGAGAACCACTATCGGGACACGGCAATCTTGCCCCCCTTCGGAAGCCTGACGGTGCGTTCGCGCTTCGCCGACTTCGTCGGCATCTTCGTCTGGCACTGCCACATCCTCTTCCACGAGGACAACGGCATGATGCAGATCGCCGAAGTCGTACCGACTGAGCAGACGTTCCACAACGGTGGCCGCGGCGGCTAACTCCCCGAGAGTACTTCGCAATCCAGCACGGCCTCACCGGAAACGATGCTCCCATCTGAAGAGTCCATGGCGGCAGTAGCTAGTCCAGAGAGCCCTCCAAGAAGTACTTGATGCCGTCCTTGGCGACGAGGTCGTCCGGGTCATCGGCCAGTTCATCGACCAGCCGCAAAGCACTGTTGCGGTTCAGACCGAATCCCATCTCCTTGGCCTGCTGCAAGATGGCGTTCTTTCCCGATGGGAGACCCAGGTCATCCAGGGCCCGGTGGATCGCATCCGTGTCCGATGCGGCGGTGGGCACGAAGACAGCGGCATCACCCTTCGGCACCAGGCGCAGCTTCACCGTCGGCCACTGGGTTGCCAGCCGAGCCGGCTTGTAGCACTCGACGAACCGCTCGGTGCTGTTGGTCCGGGTCTTGATGTGGGCGATGGCATTCACGCCGTCCTCAAACTGGGTCAGGCCCGCTACCTTTCTCTCGTTGTACTCGGTGTCGTGAACCATCAGCACCGTGCTCCCGGCTACGTCGGCCATGGATTGCATGGCCGAGAGCACCGATGTGATAGCTGCCGGCGACATCTCCGTATGGCCATCGAGCGAAGCGACCAAGTTGTCGATGATGACCAACGCCGGCTCCTCTTCGGCGATGAGCTCCACCGCGTGTTGCACATCACGCGACGATTCGGCCGGCGAAGTGCCGTCGTACTCGTCGTCCCGCTGGTCGCCTCGCTCGTAGTCGCGACTTGTCGCTGGTTCTGAGTTGGCCACCAAGCTGATGCGTTCTACGACGGGCATGAGGTTGCCCCAGGGATCGCCCGCGTCGGGATGCGCGGCGCGCCAGGCTCGCACTCTCGTCTGGTATTCGACGTCCGTTCCTTCGGCCACGAGGACCAGCACTCGGCCGCGCTTCACCCTGCGGCCTATCCACGGTGTCCCGGTCGCTACACAACAAGCGAGGTCGACGGCAGCCAACGTGCTCTTCCCCGCAGACTTCCGGCCGATGACGGCGACCAGATCGCCGGTGACGAACATATTCTCGACCAACCAGTTCGCGCTGGGGGCGACGCCCGAATCCTCGGTGATGATCGCTCGACGAAGTCTGTTCTCAGCCCGGTGCGCCTCAACCGCCCTGACTCGTTCGGCAAGCTCCAGCGCCGACTCGCCGTGTTGGTAGACAATGTCCTCCCAGTCACCTCGCAGCCAGAGGTCCCGAGGTATCTCCCTGACCACGCCGGCCACGACTTCGGCCGAAACGAGGTGAGGCGAGAGGGCACCGACTCGAAGGCCTTCCACTACCTCCCGCGGGCTCGCCTCTGCATCGGGGGCGGAGGAGGCCCCCGCTTGGCCGTCGACCGATACGCCGCACAGATGACCGAACGTCTCGAGGTCGTACCGTGACGGCTCGTCCCAGAGCCGACCGAAGAACTCGTCCTTGCCGCCCGGATAGGTATTGCGCAGTTCTTCCTCTTGCCTCAGGGTCGATTCCCATGGCGTTCTGCCCTCCACCCCCCACGGCTCGGAGATCTGGGCCGGTGTGGGCCCTCCGTCTGCTGGTGGCTCATAGGGATGGAGCTTCGACCATGCCTCGTAGTCAACATTCTCGCTCATGCAATTCCCTCCAGTCGTGCGTCGGTCAAACCCTCCCCACCTGGCCGGCAGCCTTGGTGGTGCCGGCCTGGGTACCACCAACTTCGACCAGAAATGGTGAGAGTGACTGGTAGCCGATGCCGCCAGCCTTCGCCGTTGGAATCCCTCCATTGTGCAAGAGCATCAGTCAAACGTGGGTGATAGTCCGTCTACCGCGGCTATCCCCATCGAGAATGGAGTCACTGTCCGGCTTGCGGGACCGACGTGGGCGTTGCCCCGGTCGAGCGCAGCTGGCTTTGGTGGACGGCCCATGCCGCCGATTCGAAGGCCAGCGCCGGGTGGAACTGCCACCGGCACAGCCGGCGCTCGATCTCTGCTTGTTGATGACCCGATGCCGCCAACCGGAAAGCGACCTGACGCGCTCGCCGTCGCATCTGCTCGAACGGGGCGAGGCGCTGGTTGGCCTGCCACTGCCGATGGCTCTCCTGGAGGGAGGGGGCCAGTCGCTGGAGGTGTCGAAGGGCTAACGGCGGGATGCGGGTCCGGACGGCGAGCCCCTCGGGGCCATGGGGTCGAGCCAGTTCGAACTTGGTCAGCCGGTGCAGGGCCCGGCGGAACGGGGAGTTCTTACCCAGCCGGTCACCGAGTCCCAAGGCCCGGGCCGTGTCCGCCAGGTCCAGGACGAAGCCGTCGGGATGGGCATCGAGCCCGTAGCTCACCCGACGGAGCAGCCAGGTGGTCGACGGCCCGAGGACGCCTAACCAGTACTGCTCCACATAGGGGGAGCAGGGGTGGACGCCGAGCGGATCGGCGACGGCATCCAACCAGGGGACCACGCGGAGCTGTCCCGGCGGGCTGATGCCCGGTCGAGGTGGTCGGTGGACGACGTCGGTGGCGGACGGGGTACCGGCGGTAGATGTGGAGCTTGCGGTAGATGCGGACATGAGCGCCTCCAATGGCAGGTGGGGCTGACGCCGCTACCGTGCGCCCCCGACCTTGCACGCGACCTCGCTGCTCACCTTGTCCGGTGCCTACCGCCGTCGTGTACCGGGCAAGACGACGTCGAACCATGCTCGCATGGTTCCAATTCAGCCCCGGCGGCTTCCGATGAGCGTCCGCAGCCCGACAGGATGCTGTTCAGTACCGAAGGAACTTCTGACTTCGACCTCGACCCCCTTTGATGCCAGAAGCTCGGCTGCTCGGGCGGTGTCGATCAAGATGTTGTCGTGTCGTTCGTCGTCTCGGCGCCACGAACCGTCTTCGTTGGGCACGAAGGTCGTCATCTCGCGGATGAACCGGTCCGGCGACGGTGTCGAGAAGCGGCTCACGATGGCCCAGTCATCGCCTATCAGTCCCAGGTTGGGAGCGTCCCGACGATGCTCGCCCCATTCAAGATCGCAGATGTCCAAGGCCAGCACTCCTTCCGGACGGAGGGATCCGGCGATGGCCTCGAGGGCCCGGTCGATGGCCTCGGCATCGGGGAGGTAGTTGAGCGCGTGGCCGACACCGACGATGGCGTCTGCTGAGGGTAGGCGGTCGTCGGGCAGCGTCACCTGACGGATATCCTCGGCGCCGTCGGCCCACTGCCGAGCGAGGTCGAGCATCGAGGGGGAAGCGTCAGTGGCGATGACCTGGTGGCCTGCGTCCACGAGTGCTCGGGTGAGCAACCCGCTACCACACCCGATCTCGACGACCAGCCCGTTGCGTTGCCGCACCGGCTCGAGGAGCTCGAGGATCCCGGGTGCACACGCCTGAGCATGAAAGGCGAATCCCAGGTGGTGAACCTGGGCAAGATCGCGCCGGTAAAACGGTGAGGGTTTGGCCATGCCGCCAGTCTTGCGTTCCCCGAAGCCCGGTGGCGGGCCGCATCAGGTGAGACTCCTCACTACGGGCGCCGTGGCTCAGCTCGCCGTCCCTCAGCTGGCCGGGCTCACCGAGCTCATGTTGAAGTCCGGCACCCGGACCGCGGGCATGGCCGTCCGGTTGGCCCATTCGCCGTACTCGCGCCCGAGCGACCGAACGGTGGCTCCAGCCTCGGTCACCCGGCCGAGCAGGTCGACCGGGCTCTCGTTGAAGCGGAAGTTGTTGACCGCACCCACCACCGAGCCGTCCTCGATCAGGTACACACCATCGCGGGTCAGCCCCGTCAGCAACAAGGTGGCCGGGTCGACCTCCCGGATGTACCAGAGGCAGGTGAGCAGCAGGCCCCGTTCGGTCCTGGCCACCAGATCCTCCACCGACCCTGTCGCCCCGGGCAGCTCGAGGACCAAGTTGTCGATGGCCGGTGTCACCGTCTGGCCCGACCGGGCCGCCCCGGCCCGGTGGTAGCGCAGCCGCGCCAGTCGTCCCTCGTCGATCCAAGACGTGGGGGAGAGGGCCAGCCCGTTGTCGAACACCGATGAGTCGGAGCCCGAGACGGGTGACACCACGAACGGCGCACAGCTGAGACCGGGTTCTCCGGGATCACTGCGCAGCTGAAACGGAAGCGAGGCCAGGACCTCACCAAGCTTGGTGCCCCCGCCGGGGGCGGAGAAGACCGTGCCACCGTCCTCGGCCTCCTGACCGCTAGCCGACCCCACCAGCCCGATCATGAAGTCGGCCACGGCCTCAGGGGGAAGGACGACCTCGTAGCGCCCGGCATCGAGGTCGCTGTGGCGCGCCCCAGGCCAGCCGGCCCACCAGCCGTTCCTCCATTTCGCCGATAGTCACGTCGGAGAAGTCCGCCGTCCCCGCTCCGACCCAGGCCGAGTTGACCCCGTCCGCGCCGCGACCGACGAGATGCAGCGAGCCGGTGGGCTGAGCGTGGCGGCGACGCAAGCCGGTCGAACTGCCGAGGTACACGGTGTCGATCGTGTGCTGGGCGAAACCGGCCAGGACCCGTCCCTCGGCCTCGGCCCGGGCAAAGGCACCGCCGAGCCCACCGAGCACGTCCCGGAGCACCGACAGGTCGGTCTCCTCGGGGCCCCGGTCGAAGGGCGCGGCCCCGGGTGCGTCCGATGACTCGGGCCCCACCAACGGCGCAGCGTCCTCGGCGGCCGGCGATCCGGCTGCGTCGCTGGCCGCACGCGGCCACCAGATCGTCCACCTCGACATCGCCACCCCGCCGGGCAACGCCGGCGGCCACTCCGCCATCGGTCTCGTGGAAGGTGATCACCGTCACCCGGCGGTCCCGGCGGAGACCGTTGGTCGTGGTGGTGTTGTTGGCGAAGCGCACATCGGCCTCGCTGGTGTCCTCCACGATCACCACGCAATCCCCACGAGCCGCGTCGAGCGCCTGGTCGATGACGTCCTGGGCCGGCGGCAGGCCCGAGCCGGCGTCCGGTTGCCCTGCGGCCTGGCTCACCGCCCGGACTCTTCTCGCGTGTTCAACACGGAGACGTTGCGGATCAGAGCCGACGGGCACCCGTGGCTAACCGGTGCCACCTGGCCCGGTTGGCCCTTGCCACAGTTGAGGGCCCCGCCCATCCGGTAGGTGTCCGTCCCGCCCACCGCTTCCATCGCGCCCCAGAACTCGGTCGTGCTGGCTTGGTAGGCCACGTCGCGGAGCTGCCCGGTGATCCGGCCGCCTTCGATCCGGTAGAACCGCTGCCCGGTGAATTGGAAATTGTAGCGCTGCATGTCGATCGACCAGCTCTTGTCGCCCATGATGTAGATGCCCCGCTCAACGCCGGCGATCAATGCCTCAGTGCTGGGACCGACGCCCGGGGCGGGCTGCAGCGACACGTTGGCCATCCGCTGGATCGGCGTGTGGAGCGGGGAGTCGGCGAAGGCGCAGCCATTGGAGTGACCGAGCCCGCTGGCCTGGGCGATGGACCGGTCGAGCTGGTAGCCGACGAGGATGCCGTCACGGACCAAGTCGAAGGACTGCCCAGCCACACCCTCGTCGTCGATGGCCACCGTGGCCAGGCCGTGCGGCCACGGTGCGATCCCCGGTCACGTGCATGATCTCGGACCCGTAGCGGAGGGTCCCGAGCTTGTCGAAGGTGGCGAACGAGGTGCCGGCGTAGGCGGCCTCGTAACCCATGGCCCGATCGAGCTCGGTGGCGTGACCGATGGACTCGTGGATGGTGAGCCACAGGTTGGTGGGGTCGATGACCAGGTCGAACCGCCCGGTCTCCACCGAGGGGGCGCGCAGCTTCTCGGCCAGGAGCTCGGGCATGGCCCCGAGCTCCGCCTCCCAGTCCCAACCGTCGCCCTCGACGTACTCCCAGCCGCGACCGACCGGCGGGGCCAGGGTCCGCATGGTCTCGAATCCTTCGCCTCCGTCTCCGAGAGCCAGGGCCTCGACCCTCGGGTGCAGCCGGACCCGGTGTTGGGTGGCCTCGGTCCCCGACAGGTCGGCGTAGTGCTTGGTCTCGCTGACACCGAGCATCGATGCGGTGACGTGATCGATGACCGGGGAGCCCATGAGCCGGGCGCTCCAGTCCTCGAAGAGCGCGACCTTGTCGGCCAAAGGGACGCTCACCGGATCGACCCGGTACGGAGAGGACCAGACCACGACGCCATGGGCGGGCTCGGGGGCCAGCTCCACCGGCACCCGGGCGGCCAGCGCCGTCGTGCGGGCGGCGTCGACCGCTTGGTCCACCAGCCGGACGGCCGCCTCTGGGGTCACCTCGACGGTGGCGGCGAAGCCGACCGCACCGTCGTGGACGACCCGGACCCCCACCCCGACCTCGGTGTCGTCGGCCGCCGTCTCCAACCGGGCGTCCCGCAACCGTAGGGCCTGGGTCCGGATCCGCTCGACCCGGATGTCCGCGTGGGCACATCCCAGCTGCTCGGCGTGCTCGAGGGCGGCCGAGGACACCGCGGTGACCACGGCCGGGTCGAAGCCGTCCGGATCGAGCTGGCTCATCGACGGCAACTGCTCGTTGTCAGGCCGGCGCCCGCCGGGCACCGTCTCGGAGCAGGCGACCGGGGAGGGCACCGGTGGATTGGCCATCGGCCAGCACCACCTGGCCGGCCACCACGGTGGCTTTGAACCCGGTTGCGCTCTGGCGCAGCCGGCGGGCCCCTCCGGGCAGGTCGGAGACCACCTCGGGCATCGAGGGAGCCACTGTGTCGGGATCGAAGACGTTCAGGTCGGCGGCCAGACCCGACTCTCAGCCGGCCCCGGTCGGTGAAACCCCATGCGTCGGCCGTGGCACTGGTCAGCATGCGGACGGCCTCTTCCAGGGTGAGGTCCTGTCGCTGCCGTACCCAATAGGCAGGAGGTGGGTCTGGATCGAACTGTCGATGACCTGGCTCACGTGCGCCCCCGAGTCCGAGAACGTCATCACCGAACCCTGGTGGCGCAAGAAGGGAAGGATCAGCTCGGGGTCCTCGGGGCTGATCGGCTGGATGAACAGCTGTTGCAGGCCGGTGGAGATGGCGAGGTCGATCATGACCTCGACCGGCGCCATGCCCCGAGCCGCGGCCACCTCGGCCACGGTGGCGTGGGGCGGCAGGGGCCCGTCCATGACGTAGACATGGTCGAAATCGGGTCGACGGGCCTCGGCCCCGATGGCCGGTCCGTAGTCGCCGTGCTCGGCCGCGTACACCAGGCGGGCCCGGACGGCCGGGTCGGCCAGTGCGGCCAACTGCTCGCGTGCCGGGCGGGCCCGGACGTCTTTCCACTCGGGCAGAGCATCGAAGGGCAACCTGGTCAGGAACGAGAGAAGCGTGGCCACACCCCGGCAGTGGCTCTGGCCGAACATGGTGCCGCCGGCGGCGGCGACGTCGTCGATGAGCTCGAGCAGGTGGTCGTCGTGCCCCCCGAGCACCCCGAAGCTGACCGGCACTCCCGAGTCGAGAGCCAGCCGGCGGAGGCGCTCGAGGAACTCGGCCCGGCGTTCGGGGTCCCGGGATCGAGCTGCCCCCTCGAGGGCCAGCTCGAACACGCCGGCCCGCTCCCGGCCGAGGACGGCGACGAGGCGTTGCACCTCGCTCCAGCTGGCCAGCCGGCTGGCCACCGGGCGGTCGTCGGAGGTGGCGTGGTTGCCGCTGCGCGACGTGGTCAGGCCGATGGCCCCGGCCCGCATGGCCGACTCCAGCTCCACCTCCATGCGCCCGAGGTCGTCCTCGTTCGCCTCCTCCTCGAAGGCCCGCTCGCCCATGGCCCACGTCCGGAGGGCCGAGTGGCCGACGTAGGCGGCGTAGTTGATGCCCTTGGGCTGGCGGTCGACCTCGTCGAGGTACTCGGCGAAGGTCTCCCACCGCCACTCGATTCCGGCCGCTAAGGCCGCCGGGGAGATGTCCTCGGCCCGCTCCAGGTTCCGGACGACCAGCTCCCTGGCATCGGATCGGACCGGGGCCAGGGAGAAGCCGCAGTTGCCCATGACCACCGTGGTCACCCCGTGCCAGCACGAGCAGGTGCCCAGCGGGTCCCAGAGAACCTGGGCGTCCATGTGGGTGTGGCCGTCGACGAATCCCGGGCGTCACCACCTGGCCTTCGGCGTCGATCTCCGACCGGGCCCGCTCGGTGATCCGGCCGATCTCGGCGATGCGGTCACCGGAGATGGCCACGTCGGCCCGGTAAGGAGGGCCCCCCGGATCCGTCCACCACGGTGCCGTTTCGGATGACGAGGTCATAAGCCAAGACAAGCCCCCAGAGATGCGTTGGTCCGGCCGCCCACGCTATCCCAGGGTCGACGCCGTCCCCGGGTCGACGCTCGTGCCCAGGTCGATGCAGCGCCGTCAGGAGCCGGGTCCCGATTGATGGGCCGCCGATCGGGTAGAGAAACGTGATGGCTTCCCACACCCAATCCTTGGAGCAAGAGGTGAAGCTGGATGTCGGTCTGGGCTTCCAGGTGCCCGACCTGACCGGGGTCATGGAGGGCGTGATCACCGATCGCCGTCCCACCCTCCAGCTGGTGGCGACCTATTTCGACACCCCGGACCTCCGGCTGCTGCAGCGGGGGATCACGCTGCGGCGTCGCCGAGACCGCACTGCGGGAGGGCGAGGACCTGTGGACCCTCAAGCTCCCGAGCGGCCGGGCGACGGCCACGCTCGATCGCACCGAGATCTCCTGGCCGGGACAGCGAGCCCGACATCCCGGACGAGGCCCTCGAGCCTGGTACGGGGCATCGTGCGCCACGCCACGTTGGGGGTGGTGGCCGAGCTGGAGACGACCCGGCAGCGATTGGTGCTGCAGGACGCGGCGGGACCACCCTGGGCGAGCTCGACGATGACACCGTTGCCGTCCACGGTGGCAGCCAGGACGGGCTGCGCTTCCGGCAGGTGGAGTTCGAGCTGGCCGACGGCGAGGGTGCGGTGGTGGACGCCCTCGTTGACCGGCTGGGAGGGGCCGGGGCGGCGATCGATCACCGGGGGCCGAAGTTGGTCCAGGCCCTGGGCGTGGAACCGGGCTCTCTGCAAGAGTGGGCGGCCCCGCAGCTCGGGCCCCACGCCTTGCTGGGCAGACGTGGTCAGGGCCTCCATCTCGGCTGCCCTGGAGCGGATCCTCGACCACGAGTACGCGATCCGCCTGGGCACCGGCGACGCCGAGGCGGTGCACCAGACCCGGGTGGCCACACGCCGGCTCCGCTCCGACCTCAAGACCTTCGCCGCGGTGATCGACCCCGTCTGGCTGTCCCATACCCGTGCCGATCTGAAGTGGCTGGCCGATGCCTTGGGCGCCGTCCGCGACATCGATGTCCTGGCCGGCCACCTGGAAGACGGAGATGGGGCACGCTTCTCCGTCGGACACCCGGCCGTTCGGCGAGCTCCGTCTGGAGCTCGGCCGCCGGCGGAGGCGGCCCATGCCGCCTTGCTCGAGGCCATGGGCAGCGACTGGTATCTCACCCTGCTCGACCGGTTGCACGCCGCCGCCGGAGCGCCACCGTTCCTGGCCACCGCCAAGTCCGGGACGAAGAAGGGTTCGGGCCTGCGACCGCGAAGACCCGGCCCGCCAGGTGCTGCCCAAGCTGGTTCGTCGCCCGTGGCGCAAGCTGCGCCGGTCTGTCCGCCTCGCCGGAGCGCACCCGACGGATAACCAGCTGCACCAGATCCGGATTCGGGCCAAGCGCCTCCGGTACACGGCCGAAGCGGCGGCGCCCGTCGTAGGCAAGCCGGCTCGACGGATGGCCGCGGCCGTGGAGGCACTGCAGACCGTGCTGGGCGACCATCACGATGCCGTCACCGCCGAGGACTGGTTCCGGCGCGAGGCGGCGACCGGCTCTCCTGCCGTTGCCTTTTCCGCCGGCCAGCTGGTCGCCATCCAGCGCCATCGACAGGACCGACTGCGCCGCCAGTGGCGCGGGGTGTGGTCCTCGCTCGACCGCAAGAAGCTGCGACGCTGGCTGGGATGAGCCGACCTACCACCGACCGCGATGGCACGGCGTCGTCGAAAGGCCGTGGCTCTCGCCTGAGTGAGCTCGACGGGGGGTCGGGGGTGGCCGGTTCGCCGAGCAGTACGGCCCCCATCCATACCATCCGCTCGGGAACGCCCAGGACCGACCGCAGCTTTTCCTCGCCTCGGAAGTTCCCGAGGAACGCGGCGCCGATATCCGCATCGGCGGCCCTGCAGCAACAGGGTCATGGTGGCGAAGGCGACGTCGACGAACCAGAACGGGACGACCCAGGTCACGTCGGCCCCGTCAGGTCCCGCCTTGTCCGGTTCCCGGTACCGGCTGACATACCGCTCGGGATCGCCATAGGCCAAGACGACGACCGGGGCCCGCCGTAGCCCCTCGATAGCGCCGGGAATCCCGTCGCCAGGCCTCGTCGGTGGTCGCATGCCAGTACTGGTCTGTCTGGGTCGGCCCTTCGAGGACGATGAAGTCCGTTCCCTGGGTGTTGCCGGCCGACGGGGCGCGAAGGGCGTCGGCCAAGATCCCGTCCAGGAGGCCGTCGGGCAGGGGGCGATCGGAGAAATTGCGGGTCATCCGGCGCCGTCGGATCGCCTCGGTCAGCTCCATGGGCGGAAACGCTATCGGTGGATGCGCAACGCAGCTGGATCGTCAGTGGAGGAGTTCGATGGGGTCCTTGCCGTCGACGTAGCCGAGGAACGGCGGGTACAGGTTGTAGCCGAGGAGCTCCTGGAGCCGGGCCGGCAGCGTCCGGGCCAAGGCCGGCGGGTAACCGAGGCCCAAGTTCTCCTGCGGGCGGATCCACGACACCGCGTATTCGAGGACCACGCCCAGTCTGGGGGCGAGCGATTGATTGGCCCCACCCCCGTGGAGCAGGTTGCCAAGGTAGACGAGCACGGAGCCCGCGGGCATGTCGGCCACGAATTCGGCATCGGATAGGTCATCGAAACGGCTTTCCGACGTCCGGACACGGTCCTTCACCGTCAGGTCGGGTTGTTGGTGACTGGCCGGGATGAGTCGTGTGGCCCCATTTTCTGTCGTGAAGTCGGTGAGGGCCCACATCGAATTGATGGCCAGCGGCCCGAATTCGGTCGGAAGTGGATAGACGCTGTCGTCTCGATGGAGTGTCTGGGCCTCTTCACCGGGATGTATCTCGATCGCGGTGGAAACACTCAATTGGTAGTGGACCAGGAGCCGATCGAGCAGACCGAGCAGTAACGGGTTCAAGACGGCATCGTCGAAGCACCGCATCTTTGCCAGCAGCATGAAGACGCGTCGTGTCCTCCGGCCGAGAAACGAGTTTCCACCGAATGGGGTGTCGGCCAACAGGCCGGCGAGCTCACGTCGCTTGTGGGCGACGTTGTCGGGAGTGAGGACGCCTTCGACGACGACGTACCCTTCCCGGAGCAGGGCGTCGGACACGGTCTCGACGGTTGCGTCACGCACATGCATCGTGGACCTCGTGGTAGATGGATTCTGTCGCTGCCCGGGCCAACACCCACATTGTCGGTTGCCCGGCTGCCGACCGGCGTCGGGACCATACCCAGCCCCCCGACGACTTCGTTGGTATAAAGTTAAGAAGTTAGGCGTTCAGGCATACGGTGAACGCCGGCCGATCGAGAGCAAGACCCGAGGCATGTTTGGGGGCACGGTGACCGACACCGCACGACAGGTGCAATTCACGAGTATGGACGAGGCGACCGAGGCAGATATCGGATACGTGATGGGAATCGCCGTCCCCTTTCTGCAAGGTCGAGTTCTCGGCAACGTTCTCGACCTGCTCGAAGGGCTTCGAGGCGAGACCCTTGGCTACCAGGTCGACCGGTACAATCATTCGCTCCAGACGGCTTCCCGTGCCCATCGGGACGGTGCTTCCCCGGACATGGTGACGGCGGCCCTGCTGCATGACATCGGCGATGGGCTGTCGCCGGCCAACCACGGCGACCTGGCCGCAACGATCCTTGAGCCCTATATCGACGAAGAAGCCACATGGGTGGTGCGCCACCACGGGGTGTTCCAGGGCTACCACTACTGGCACAAGATGGGTGGGGACCGAGATGCACGCGAGCGCTTCCGGGGCGAACCGATACTTTGACAGCGCTGCGCACTTCTGTGCGGCATGGGACCAGAAGTCGTTCGATCCCAACTACGACGTTCTCCCGCTGGAGACGTTCCTTCCGACAATCCGAGAGGTCTTTGCCCGGGAGCCCTCTGTGGACGGTTTTTCCGTGGACGAGGCTGCAGTTCGCTGATCACGCCCGGCGCTGATCAGCCCGCGTGTGCCCTCATTGACGCCGCTTCGATCTGGGCCCGCCGAAGCAGTTCGTCCACGCCGTCGATTGCCGGTATCACGCGATCTGGGTGATCCCGAACGACGCTGGCCAGCTGATGGGCGCCGGCCAGATCCAGCATGTCAGGCAGCCGTTGCCTGAGCCGACCCAGCGTCCACTCGATGGGGTCGCCTTCGGCAACTTCGTCGATCCGGCAGATGAGGTTCCCCTGCTCGGAGTTCTTGATGTAGTGGTAGTGCGGCTCCTTGTCGAAGCAGTCGAACCGGAGGTGCTCGACGCCGTCGGACACGTCGCAGACGTGCACCGTTGCCCCGAAGTCGTCGTAGTCGGCCGCACTGAGGTCGAGGGATCCGCCGGGGTGCTGCGTGCGAAGGATCTCGTTGGTCAACAGCCGTGACTCGACCACGAACGCCACCGGGCCCGCCTCGACGGTGATGCAGTGCTCGGCAACAGGGGGAATGGGCATCGTGTTGTAGAAGATGCCCCGTTGGTAGGGATGCGAGTTCATCGTCGTCATGATCGTCCTCGTGCGGTTCAGATGATGCGGCCCATGTTGTGCTCGACTGCCTCGATTTGCACCCATCGTACTATTGTTTGGAAGTTAGTCATAGCGGGCCAACGTAGGGACCGAGGAGAGCCGTGTCGTCAGCTGGAGCAGAGTTTCGTACCATGGTCGACCCCGAGATCGGCGCTGCCTACCGGGCCGCAGGATGGTGGGGCGATACTGACGGTGGCCGATCTGGTCGAGCAACACGCACGGTGCCGTCCGGGCGATGCCGCGTTCATCACCATGGGCGCCCGGATGACCTGGGACGAGTATCGACGATCGTCGGACCGACTCGGTCAGGCGCTCATGGGATCGGGGCTCGAGCCCGGTGAGCGGGTGGCGGTCCTGTTGCCCGATGGGGCCTCGGTGCACGTGGCCTTCCTGGCCAACGAGAAGGCCGGTCTGGTCACGGTCGGGATCGGCGCCCGCGCCGGCGAGCAGGAGATACGCCACCTCATTGCCCGTACCGGATCGGTCGCCCTCATCACCCACGCCGACCATCGCGGCATCGACATGTCCAAGCTCTTCGAACAGCTTCGAACCGACGGCCTTCCGCTCCGACGCCACGTGATCATCCCGGTGTTCGAGTCCGAGCCCGAAGCTCCGATCCTGGTGGACGGGGAGGAAGCCCCGAGCGGGGACCGATGTCGGCGGTGCCGGCTTCGACGGCCGACGCCTGGGTCCGGACGACCTGTTCATGATCAATTCCACGTCCGGGACCACCGGACTGCCCAAGTGCGTCATGCACACCCAGAACTCCAAGTTCTACATGGCCCAACAGGCATGTGAAGTGGGCCAGCTCAAAGCCGATGAGGTGCTCGTGGGTATGGCGCCAGTCCCGTTTGGCTTCGGGCTGTTCACCACCCACTTCGTCACCGCCGTTCTGGGGGCGCCCGCGGTCGTCACCGACCAGTTCTCCGCCGAGTCGACGATCGAGCTGATCGAGCGGGAGCGGGCCACCGTCCTCGTCTGCGTGAGCACCCAGTTCAAGATGATGCTCAATAGTCCCGAGATGGCGGCGCGCGACCTCTCATCGCTGCGGGTGATGTTCACCGGCGGTGAGATGATCCCCTACGAGGCGGCTCGGGACTTCGAGGAGCGTACGCGGAGCGTTTGTCCTGAACTTCTATGGGTCCAATGAGAGCGGCGTGGCCACCGGCACCCGGGTCACCGACCCGACCGAGCTTCGGTTGCGAACCGGAGGTGGGCCCCTATCCGGAACCGAGGTCAGGTTGTTCGACAACGGGACCGATGTCACCAGCACCGGGCGGGGCCAGCCCGGTAGCCGGGGGCCGGCGCTCTGTCTCGGCTACTACGACGACCCGGCGGCCAACGCCGAGCTGTTCACACCCGATGGATTCGCCTTGCACGCCGATATCGCCACCATCGACGAGAACGGCTATCTCACCGTTGTCGGCCGTAAGTCCGAGATCATCATTCGGGGCGGCAAGAACATCTCCGCCGCCGTCGTCGAGGATGCCGTATCGGCCCATCCGTCGGTTGCCCTGGCCGCGGCGGTGCCGATGCCCGACCCGATCTTCGGCGAACGAGTCTGCGTCTACGTAGAGCTTCGGCCGGGAGCCTCGCTCACCTTGGCCGAGCTGATCGAGTTCCTTGCGGGCCAGGGCACATCCAAGGAGAATTTCCCGAACAGCTCGTGGTTCTGGAGCAGTTACCTCGGTCGTCGGGGGGCAAGGTGGCCAAGGGCCAACTCACCGTCGACGCCCGTAGTCGAGCAGCGACCTCCTCGGCTGCTACCAAGACGACCTGAGGCAGGCCACGTCACTCGACATTCAGCTGCAAGCGGACCAGCATGGGATCGATGGGAGCGCCGACTTTACGGTCCACCCGAACGGTCCGGGCCACCTCCGTGGGGTAGTGCTGGGCGAACCTGAGGTGGCGGGCAGCGAGTTCTCGTACTCGCTCCGACTCGCCCTCGGCGATCAGGTCGATCATCTCGGCGTGAATGTCGAATGCATCCTGGCGCTCGTCGATGGGAACCAGGTCAGTGTCCCTGACCTGGTGAGCCCAGCTGGTCTCGTGGCTCGACCAGAGAGCTTCGAGTGCTCCACCATGACCTTCAGCGGTTCGTTACCGCACAGCTCGACCAGTGCTTCATGGAAGCGCCGAGATGTGGTCGTGGCCGAAACGAGATCGGAGACGTTGGCGATCGCCTCTCGTTGCAGGGAACGAAGTTTCGGCAGGACAGCACGCTTGCGGTCCTTGCGCTCGGCGCAGAGAGCCGCACACGATGGCTCGCATTCTTGCAGCGCTGTGGCCACCGCCAAAGTACCAGAGTTCCTGGATCGGAGGACCAGGGCCAAGGTATAAGCGACGTTGGCTGATTGGGGTCGGTGCACAAGGGCACCACCCATGTTCCCCCGGCGGATGCTGATCAGGCCCTCGGTCTCCAGGATTCGCATTGCCTCGCGTAAGGACGGCTTGCTCACCGGATAGGTGGCGCGCAGAACGTCCTCTTTGGGGAGCAGATCGCCGTCTTTGAGCTCCCCACTCAGGATCTGGTCGCGGAGGTGGTTGGCCACGGACTCCGCCACTCGTTGCCATTTGAGGTTCGCTAGTGGGATTTCGCTCATCCGGAAATCCTCCTTGTTCTCACCGTCGGTCTCACCGTTCCTTTTGCGATCGCCGTCAGGCTAACCAAGCCAGTGGAAGGCGAGGGCCATGGGCAGGTCTACCCCGACCGCCCCTCATCGTACGGCCTCGCCCTCCAGCTCGGGCGCAGGCCGACCGGCCATGCTTGACAGGTCACCCCTAACTTCTTAAGTTTAAGACTATGAGCGTCGCGTCTGAGTCTGTCGAGCCGAGCGAACTACGAGCGGGGGGTCTGGCGGTCTGGGCGCCTTCGGTGACGCCGCCGATCGGTGTGGACCTGACCGACGAGCAAAAGTTGGCCTGCTCGTTCAGGATCTTGGCCCGCACCGGCTTCTCCGAGAACATCTCCGGGCATATCACCTGGCAGCGCCCGGGCGATGACGACCTCTTGGTCAATCCGTGGGGCCTGTGGTGGCGCGAGATCAAAGCCTGGGACGTCTGCTCCGTCGATATGGAGGGCAACGTCGTGTCGGGCCAGTGGGACGTCACCCCGGCGATACACATCCACACTGAACTGCATCGTCGTCGACCGGACGCCCGGGTAGTGATCCACAACCATCCGTACCACGTGTGCGTACTGGCGGCGGTGGGACGGCTTCCGGAGATCGTGCACCAGAGCGGGACCGTGTACCAGGACGACATGACCATCGTCAGCGAATACGGGGGGGAGATCGACTCCCCCCAACTAGGAGCCGAGCTCGCCGAGATGATCGGCGATGCCAGCGTGGCCATTCTCACCAATCATGGGGTGATCATCACCGGCCCGACCATCGAGGAAGCGACGTTCCGAGCGGCAACCATCGATCGGGCCTGCCGACTGGCTTACGACGTCCTGTTGCTGGAGCGAGACCCGATTCAGATACCCCTGGGTGCGGCCCGAGGCATGAAGGCGTCGATTCTGGAACGCGGGTCCGATGTCTACTTCGCCGGCGCCGTCCGGTGGCTCATCAGCGAAGAGCCAGATGTGCTCCAATGACACGGGGACCCGGAAATCGCATCATTCTCAATCGGTCTGAAGGAGCATCGCATGTTGTCCATTGAGGACCTACTGGCCAACAAGGAGTGGACGGCGTCAGGCAAGGACGGGGAGCGTACCGTCACCTTCTTGCCCGAGCCGGCCCGGGCGGTTCGCAAGTACACGGTCATCTCCGCTGACGACCACATCGTGGAACCACCTGATGTGTTCGAGGGTCGCCTCCCGAAGAAGTTCGCCGAGCGCGCTCCCCGTATCGTCGAAAAGGAAGACGGGACCGAGACCTGGGTCTATGACGGAACCGAATTGCCCAACGTCGGGTTCAATGCCGTCGTGGGTCGGCCGGTCAACGAGTGGCGGATGGAGCCCACTCGGTTCGACGAGATGCGTCGAGGCGCATGGGACATCCACAAGCGAATCGAGGATATGGACATCAACGGGATTTATGCCTCGTTGAACTTCCCCTCGTTTCTTCCCGGTTTTGCCGGTCAGCGTCTGCAGCAGGTGACCACCGACACCGAGCTGGCCATGGCCGCGGTCCGGGCGTGGAACGACTGGCATCTGGAGGAATGGGCCGGGTCGTACCCGGATCGGATCATTCCCTGCCAGATCCCGTGGCTGCTGGATGCCGAGGTCGGCGCATCGATGATCAGCGAGAACGCCGAACGAGGGTTCAAGGCCGTGTCGTTCAGTGAAGAGCCGAGCCGGCTGGGCTTTCCGACCATCCACTCCGGCTACTGGGACCCCTTGTTCCAAGCGTGCGAAGAGACCGGAACCGTGATCAATTTGCACATCGGGTCATCGGGTTCGTCTCCGGCGACAACGGCCGACGCACCCCCGGACGTGGCCGGCGTTCTGTTCTTCGCCTACGCCATCTCCGCCGCGGTGGACTGGCTCTTCTCGCTGGCGCCCGTTCGCTATCCGGACCTCAAGATCTGCCTTTCCGAGGGCGGCATCGGTTGGGTTCCGGCACTGCTCGATCGTCTCGATCACATGAGGTCCTACAGCGACATGTACGGCACGTGGCAGTCCGAGCTGACCCCGTCGGAGGTCCTGTGCCGCAACTTCTGGTTCTGCGCGGTCGAGGATCAGTCGACGTTCGCTCTTCGGGAGCGGATCGGAGTCGGCAACATCCTGTTGGAGTCCGACTATCCGCACAGCGATTCGACCTGGCCGAATACCCAGCGGGTGATCGAAGAGGAGATCGGCGGGCTCCCGGCGGACGACATCAAGAAGATGACCTGGGAGAACGCATCTATTCTCTATCGCCATCCGGTTCCCGAGGCGATCCAGAACTCACCCGATGCGTTCTGATCGTTGGCCAGAGACGTCGGCGGCCCGACCATGCGAAGCGGTGGCCCCTACGACCATGATGGAGTGACCAGGTGAGCGACGAACAGGACTGGCATCGGCGGCTCGAGGTGCTCGAGGCGAAGGAACACATCGCCACGGTGATGGCCGAGTACCTGTTCCAAGTGGATCGGCCCCGAGATCGTGACGTACTCAGCGAGCTGTTTGCTCGAGGGGCAGTGTGGGAGGCGCTCGGAAACCTCGCCGAGATGGGGATCACGACGTCGCGGGATGCCATTGTGGACATGCTGGTGGCCCTGCCCGAGACGCTCTCGTTCACCGCGCACTTCATCGGCAACCCGGTCATCGACGTAGCGGCCGACGCCACGACCGGTCGGGGCCGGTGGCATACCTTGGAGCTGATGTCCAAGGGTGGGGACGACCCGGCCGAGATCGTCTGCGTCGCCTGGTACGACAACGAGTTCGTTCGCGAGGAGGGCAAGTGGCGCATCAGCCACGTGCGCTACGAGGACTCCTTGGTCTTTCCGTTCACCGAGGGCTGGCGCGACACGAGGTACGTGTCGATGCTGACCGGCCAGAAGATCGCCCCGTCGCCAGTTACCTGAGACGTCGCACCGGCACCCCGAAGTGGCTGGTCGGACCAGCGTGGGCTGAGGGCTGGCGCTCCCAACCTCGTTCGAATTTGATTGCTTAGCCGAAGATCTCTCGTGCTGGGAACTTCGGCCCGGCCTCGGCTCGCAGTCTTGCTTTTACTTTTCTCAATGTTATAAGTTTACAAAACCGAAATATTAGAAAACGGGCGTAACCGTTGAGAACGAGGGGGAACCTTGTCAATGCAGCATCGACTCCACCATGGCTTTAGGGATGAATCAAAAGGCGTGCGCTCGTTATTCTCGCCTTGGTGGTTGCGACCGCGGCATCGTTGACGATGGGGACGGCGACCCTCGCCAACGCCGCATCGGCGGGTAAGCCGGGCACGAACGCCACCGGGACTCCCATCATCGTCGGAGAGGATTGGGACAGCACCAGCACGAGTGCGGCATTCACCGACGTCACGGCGAAGACACTCCAATTGGCCGTCAACCAGCTGAACAGCACCGGCGGCATCAAGGGTCATCCCATCAAATTGATCTTCGGCAACGACGAAAGCGACCCGACCAAGACGCCAGCTGTCACCCAGCAACTGGTCAACAGTGGCGCCAAGTTCCTCCTGTTCAACACGGGCACCGACCAGAGCGCAAAGCCCACGATCGAGAAGCTGGGCATCCCGGCAATCGGCGTGACTGACGTCATCCCGACCTTTGCCCTCCCGCCCGACAACTCCAATACCTATCTGCTGTCGAGCCCGCTCAGCGATTGGGCCGCGGTCGTACTGCGGCGCCTGGAAGAAGACGGGTATCAAGACAATTCGGCGTCTTGCGGGACGACTCCACCACGACCGCCTCCCTTGATGACATCCTGTTCCCGGCATTGAAGCAATGTGTGAACATCGTCGATGTCGAGACGGCGTCTGGCACGACGTCGGATGTGACGGCTCAGGTGGCCCGGCTGAAGAGTCACAATCCCGATGCCGTGCTCGTGGCCGACCTCGGTGGACAATTCGAGGTCCTGGCTCAAGAAGCTGTGCACCAGTTCATGCCCAACACGCCTCGCTACTCCCTGGCCACCATCGTCAACGAGCCCACCACCTGGTCGCTCGCCACCCCGGGGTCACTCAACGGAGTGATCTCCATGGGCTCGCTCAATCCCAACAACGTTCAGACCAAGCAGCTCGATTCGTTCTTGCATGCCCACAACGGGAAGAACTATCCCATCACCGCATTCGATGCCGACGCCTGGGATGCCGTTCAGCTGATGAAAACGGCAATGGTCAACGCCGGTGGGGCGAACGACCCCCAGAAGGTGAACCAGCAGATGCAGGCCATCACCAAGTACGTGGCCTCTTTCGGTCAACCGGGATACAACCTCACCTACTCGGCGACCAAGCACGCCGGAGCCACCGGTCTGTGCGGACTGGTGCTCCAGCAGTTCGGCTCCGACAACAAGCCGACCAAGGCCTTTGCCCCCTACCAGCCATCGTGCACGAAGTCTTGAGGAGGTGACCGGCCCCCGCCAGGCACGAAGGGGCACAGCACATGAATGATCCTCAGCTGTGGGTCTCGGCAATCGAGCTCGGGTGCTTTTTCGGGCTCCTGGCCCTCTCGTATTTCGTAGTGTTGGCCGGGACCGGGTTCTTCAACTTCGCCGTCGGTCCCTACGCCATGGTGGGAGGCCTGTGCACCGCTTGGTTGGTGCTCAATCACGGCTTCGGCCTCTGGTTGGCGGTGGTCGTCGCCCTGGTGGTGACCATGGCGTTGGCGGCGGTCACCGAGTTGGTCGTGGTGCGACCGGTCCAGCGGCGCTCGGGGCGGAGCGACCTCCCCGCTCTGGTGGCGGTGACGGCAGTGCTGTTTGCCATCGAACAGCTGGCCGGCGTGGTGTTCGGCTACACCACCTTGCCCGGTGAGAACCTGTTGAACATCCAGCCCATACAGCTCGGGTCGGCCATCGTGGTCCCATCTGCGCTGGTCCTGGCCATCGTCACCGTTGTCGTGTTCGTGCTGGTGGCCGTGTGGGTGCGGTTCACCCGGACCGGGCGCCTGCTGCGAGCGGTGGGTGATAGCCGGGAAGCCGCGACCCTCCTCGGGTTGCCGGTGAACCGGATCCGGATTATCGCCTTCGTGCTCTCAGGACTCTTGGCCGGTATTGCCGGTCTTCTGTTCGCGCCCAAGGCCGGAGTCAACTCCGTCAGTGGCCTCGACTGGGCCCTCAGCGGTTTCTTGGCTCTGGTGGTAGGGGGCACCGCGACCGTGTGGGCCCCTCTGGTTGGCGGTCTGATCCTCGGTGGGCTGCAGATATTCATCCCCTTCTACTTCGGGGGCGCGTCGCTGTCCTACCTGTTGCTGATCCTGGCCGTGGCCTTCTTCGCCTTGCGACCGCAGGGGATCTTCGTGCGAAGGGTGAGGGTGTGAAGCCCATCACCGCCGGCTGCGGGGCGATGGCAGCGAAGCATCCGTGAGAACAGCTCGTTCGGTCTTGGTCTGCTGGCCGCGGCCGGGTTGCTGATCTGGGTGGGGCTCAATGGGTACCGCCAGACGCTTCTGGTGACGGCGGCGACCTATGCCCTCATTGCGCTGGGGATGTACATCCCGTTCGTGCTGGCCGGTTCGCTGTCACTGGCCTACGGCGCCTATGCCAGCATCGGAGGCTACGCCGTAGCCCTGGTGTCAACCAAGACGGGCCTGCCGCTGTGGCTGGGTTGGCTCATCGGGCCGGCCATCGCCGCAGTGGCCGCCGTGATCCTCGGTTTGGCCACCCGAAGGTTGTCGGGCTTCTACCTGGTTGCGGTGACCTTGTTGTTCAGCGAGGCATTTCAGACCTGGCTGAGCAATGCCACGGTGACCGGGGGCAACGCCGGCTTGAGCAGCTTCCGTTCGCTGGACGTCTTCGGGTGGCATCCGACCTACTACCAGCTCATCATTACCACCGCCATCCTGGTTTGTGTGGCGGCATTTCTGATCAACCGACTCCGGCTCAGCCCGTGGGGAGTGATCGTGCGCTCGATGCGTGAGGTCCCGGCCGCGGTCGAAGCCGCGGGGGTCAGGGTGCCCTTGCTCAACTTGGTGGCGCTGGCCATCGGAGGTGGGATCGGGGCCCTGGGTGGAGCGCTGTTCACCCAGATGGCCGGGTCTATCCAACCCAACACCTTCACGCTCAACCTGGTGTTCCTGGCCATCTTCATGCCGATCATCGGGGGGACGGGCACCCCCTGGGGGGCCGTGCTCGGCGCGGTCATCGTGGTCGAGCTGACCCTCAACCTCCCGTCGCTCCATACCAGTGGGACATTGTTGGTCTCGCTCGGTGTCCTGGTGATCATGCTGGTGGCGCCTCGTGGGATCCTCGGCTACCTCGATTCCGGACGGCAATCGCTCGTGAGAGCGCTGGCGACGAAGAAGGATGTCGATGGCTGACAAAGCGGCGCTCCTCGAGGGCCACGGTCTGGAGAAGCGCTACGGCGGTGTCGTCGCGCTCTCCGACGTGTCGATCCGACTCGGCGCTGGCGAGATCCTCGGGTTGGTGGGACCGAACGGGGCCGGGCAAAACGACGCTGGTCGATGTCATCTCCGGGACCCAGTCTGCCAACCGTGGGTCCTTGACCATCCAAGGTCGCAAGCTCTCCGGGCCGGCATCACGCCGGGCCAAGCTCGGCTTGGCCCGTACGTTTCAGTACCCGCAGCTGGCCTTGGACCTTTCGGTCGAGGACAATCTCTTGCTCGGGCGGGTGGCGAAGCGACACGGGTCGTTGTGGCGAATGATCACCGGTGCCGTGCGCGGATCTTTGTGGGTCGCCCCCGCCTCTGATGCCCCCGCCATCGCCGCCATCGCCGACGAGCTGGCCATCGAGGGTCTGGACCGGATGGCCGGAGACCTCACCCTCGGAGAGCAACGCCTCTTGGAAGTGGGTCGGGCCCTCGGCCAGGATCCCCTGGTTCTTTTGCTCGACGAGCCGTTTGCCGGCTCCGATGCGGGCGGCGTCGCTGGGGTGATCGAGGTCATCCGGACGGTGCAGCGCCGTGGCCACGGGATCATCCTCGTGGATCACAACGTCGACCTGGTGGCTTCGTTGGTGGACCGGATCATGCTGTTGGACAGAGGGAACGTGGTGTTCGACGGCGACCCCCGGGAATGCATCGCCAGCCCGGAAATGCAGCGGGTCTACTTCGGGGCGAGCGGTGCCGAGACCGAGGCCGTCGAGGAGCTCGATCATGTCCAGTGAGCTGCGCACCGAGGGCCTCACCGTTCGCTACGGGCGGGCCGCAGCCCTGACCGATGCGAGCATCGTCGTCCCTGGTGGTTCGGTCACTGCGGTGGTGGGGCCCAATGGGGCGGGCAAGTCGAGCTTGCTCATGGCCATATACGGCTCGGTGGCGGCGACGGGAAAGGTCATCGTCGACGGGGACGACATCAGCCGGCTCCGGCCCATCGTGCGAGCCCGGCAGGGGGTGGCCGTCGTGCCCCAGGGTCGCCAGCTGTTCCCCCGCCTCAACGTGCGCGACAACCTGCAGGTCATGGCGGAGACGCTGCGCCTGCCCGCCTCGGCCGTCGACGAGGCGATGGACCGGTTCCCCATCCTTCGAGAGCGCGCCCGCAGCCTGGCCGGCGTCCTGAGCGGCGGCGAACAGCAGATGCTGGTGGTGTCGCGAGCCCTGATGCGGAGCCCTCGCGTCCTCCTACTCGACGAGATGATGACCGGCTTGGCCCCGCAGATCGTTCAGAGCCTGGCCGGGACGGTCGCCAGTCTGGCCAAGGACGGTGTGGCCGTACTGATCGCCGAGCCCTCCATCGGCGCCGTTCGCTCGCTGATCACCCGCGGCTACGTGGTCATTCGCGGCACGGTGGTCGCCACCGAGGAGGGTGGTGGCCAGGCCCTCGACAACGCCTATCAATCGGCCATGGGAATCGAGCTGAAGGAGACCAAAGAGCTCGAAGAGCACGAAGAAGCACCCCTCGCCGAACCCAGGCTATGAGGGCGACCCGGTGACTGTTCCCAGAGGCGGTGAGGGCAATGGGGAGGACGACGCAGCTGCCGCGGTGTTCGACTGCCTCCGGCTCATGGCCCGGGCGCCCTTCGGCTCCCAGGACGTCGCCGGTGTCGTGGCGGCGCTCTCGGCCCAGGCCGAGCAGATCGCCGGCCTTGGGCCCGTTCCCGTTCGCGGTCCGCACGGTGATCGTCCCCCGGTCCGTCGATGACTGGCTGCTAGATGCGCCGCCGAATCCCACCGCGGCGGAACAGGGAGTCACCATGACCGGCGACGAGCTGGCCGCGTCGACGGCCACATCGCTCATTGACCAGTACCGGTCGGGCACGGTGTCTCCCGTCGAAGTCGTCCGGGCCAGCATCGACCGGATAGAGGCGACCGATCCCCGCATCGGTGCGGTGATCACACTGCTGGCAGACGAGGCCGTTCGATGCGCCCGGGACTCGGAGCGGCGTTACGCCAACGGGACGGCCCGGCCGCTCGAGGGGGTGCCGTACGGATTGAAGGACATCATCGCCACCGCCGGTATACGCACCACCGGTGCCTCGAGGTTCTACCAGGAGTTCGTCCCGGACTACAGCGCTCCGGTGTACGAGCGGCTCGCCGGCGCCGGCGCCGTACTGGTGGCCAAGCTCAACACCTTCCCCTTTGCCCTCGGGTCCGAGCACGGCGACGCGTTCGGACCGGTGCGGAATCCCTGGGATCCGACCCGGACCCCCGGTGGCTCCTCCGCCGGCTCGGCCGCCGCTTTGGCCTGCGGTCAGCTTCCCCTCGCCGTGGGGACCGACACCGGGGGGTCGATCCGGTTGCCGGCCACGTGGTGCGGCGTCTCCGGGCTCAAGACCACCAGTGGCCGGGTCCCGGTGACCGGGGTCATGCCCTTGGCCTGGTCGCTCGACACGGTGGGACCGATGGCCCGAAGCGCAGAGGACCTGGCCCTGGCCCTTCGCGTCATGGCCGGACCCGATGGGGTGGACCGCACTGCGCTACCCGCTGCCGTTCCCGACTATGTCAGCGAACTGAGAAAGGGCGTGGCCGGGCTGCGGGTAGCCATGCCCCGACCCTGGTTCCTGGAACGGTGCGATCCCGAGGTCGTCGCCGGCACGGAGCAGACCGCGGAGATCCTCACCTCGTTGGGCGTCGTCATCTCTGACGTCTCCCTGCCCAACGTGGGCCAGAGCATGGCGGTCGGGTGGACCATTCTGCTGGCCGAACTGGGATCGCTCCACGAGGTCCACGCCGAACAGCTCGATCGCTTCGATCCGACCTTCGCCCAGTACGTACGGCAATCCGACTTCGTCTCCGCCCACGACTATCTCAAGTGCCTGCGGACCCGGACCCTCATCCAGCAGGATTTTCGTAGCGCCATGGCGGAGGTCGATGCCGTGTTGGTACCCGGCAACGTGGCCTCGGCGCCCAAGCTCGACGACATGCTGCTCGACATCGGTGAGGAGCATGTCCCCTGGCTGGAGCTGGCGGCACGACACACCTTCGTGTTCAACATCACCGGGATGCCATCGGTAGTCGTTCCCAGTGGGCTGAACCGGTTCGGTTTGCCGATCGGGGTGCAGATCGCGGCGGCGCCGTTCCGCGAGGACATCTGCCTGCGATTGGCCCATGCCATCCAGCAAACCACCGACCACCACCGGCTCAGACCACCCCTGTTCCAACTGGCCGCCTGAGCCCATCTACCCGCCGAGAGCAGCAAAGGGAAATCATGACGAGCACAGACCCCGAGCAGCAACCCTACGACCCGATGGCACCCGAGACGTTGTCGGATCCCTTCGCCGCCCACACGGCGTTGCGGGAGGGTTGCCCCGTCCATCACTACCCGGACTTCGGGGAGGGCGGGTTCTTCACCCTGTCCCGCTATGACGACGTCGTCGACCTGTTCCGGAACATCGACCGCTGGTCGGCTGACTACGGGCAGGGCCCGATCTACTACCAAGAGGGAGGCCTCCGGTCCGACCCACCCGAGCACACCGTCTACCGACGCTTGGTCGCCCGGGCCATGCCGGCCCGTCAGGTACCCGCCCTCGAGCCGACCGTCCGGGACATCGCCAACCAATTGATCGATGGATTCGTGGACCGAGGCGAGGCCGATCTCGTCGCTGAGTTCGCCATGCCCCTTCCCGTGATCATCATCTCCAAGCTGCTCGGGCGTTCCCACCGAGCGTCGGGACGAATTCAAGGCCTGGTCCGATGACTTCATGGCCGGGCAGAACGCCGCCGACCCCGAGGTGCAGGGTCGGGCCCGGGCCCAGATCGATGCGTACTTCTCCGAGGAGCTCCAGCGGCGGCGGCGAATCCTGGAGACGATCGAGGACGGCGTCGACCCCGTAGGTAATGCCCTGCCTGACGACATTCTGACTGCCCTGTTGGTGGCCACCAACGACGGGCGTGGCTTCACCGACGACGAGCTGCTCCCGCTGTTGTTGTTGCTCCTGGTGGGGGGCAACGAGACAACGACGTCGTTGATCGGAAGCATGGTCCGTCGCCTGCTCGACCTCGACCTGTGGGGAGCGGTGACCGGGGACGAATCGCTATGGGACGTAGCCATCGAGGAGACACTGCGTTTCGACCCTCCCGTCCAGGGCCTGTTCCGCACCGCCCGCGGCCAACAGTGCGTGCACGACGTCACGATTCCCGCCGATGCCAAGGTGCAGGGTCTCTTCGCCTCGGCCAATCGTGACCCTGATGTGTGGGATGACCCGCAGTCCTTCAGGCTCGACCGAAGCCTCGACGAACTGCGGGAGAAGCACACGTCGTTCGGCATCGGCATCTGGTTCTGTCCCGGGGCGGCGCTGGCGCGGCGCGAGACCCGCATTGCTCTGGAGCTGCTCGGGCGCCGCCTCCCGAACCTGCGGATGGCCGGCGACGCCGAGCGGGTGGCCAGCTTCATGATGTGGGGACCGCAGTCGCTCCCGGTGGCCTGGGACGTTCCTGGCCGATGAGCTCACCGGCACCGCCCGCAGCTCGGTTCACGGTCGGTTGGCCGACGCCCCCAGGCTGACCTCGAGCACGGTGCCGCTCAGCGACCCGTCGTCGGTGACTAGGTACAAGACGGCCCGGGCCACCGCTTCGGGCTCCAACCACGGCTTGTGCATGGGATTGAGCTTGCCGAACCGAGGTAGGGCATCCTCCAGCGTGGGGTTCTCGATGTCCGGGCAGAACAGCCGGTAATTCTGGTCGTTCTCCACCATCGGTGTCCGGACGGTGGTCGGGCAGACCACGTTGACGGTGATGCCCAGCTCGGCCGTCTCCAGGGCCAGGCTCTTGGCCAGGCCGATGACTCCCCACTTGGTGGCGGCGTAATGGGCGAGGTTCGGCGCCCCACCCCTCCCGGCACCGGAAGAGGTGACGACGATGCGGCCGAATCCCCGGTCAGTCATGTGGGGCAGGACGGCTCGCATGCACCGGAACGTCCCGCTGAGGTTCGTAGCGATCATGTCGTCCCACACCTCGTCGTTGATCTCGCCGAAGGTGTAGTAGCCGCACACGCCGGCATTGGCCACCAGGATGTCGATTCCTCCGAGCTCGCTCACCGTGCGGGCCACGGCGTCCTCCACCTGCTCCGAGTCGCGGATGTCGGCGACCATGCCCAGGCCACGAACCCCGAGGCCTTGCACCAGCCGCACGGTCTCCTCCAACTCGGCCTCTGTGCCCAGTGGGTAGGGCACCGTACCGATCGGCGCGGCAATGTCGCAGACGGCCACGGCCGCCCCTTCGGCGGCCAGGGCAATGGCGTGGGCCCGTCCCTGCCCTCGGGCGCCCCCGGTAACCAGCGCAACCCTTCCTTCGAGCATTCCCATTGCATTCCTTCCGTATTGATTCCGGTGTTGATTCGTATGCCGTATTGATTCCGGTGTTGATTCCCGGTCGGTGTCAGATCCGGTAGGTGCCTTCGGCATTGGTCACGAACAGCCGCCGCCACGCGGCCTCGCCCAGGGGTGCGGTGATGTTTCGATAGGCGCCGATCAGGTCGTCGTACGATCCGTAGAGGGCGTCGACGGGGAAGTTGCTGGCGAAGAAGCTGCGCTCGGTGCCGAATGCCTCGAGGCAACCCTCCACCCACGGTCTCAGCCGGGGCTCGTCGATGCCGTGCAACATCATGGCCAACCCCGATACCTTGCAGCTCACCCGGTCGCCGAGCGATGCCAGGGCGCCCATGCCCGATCGCCAGAGGGCAACGTGGTCGGGTTCCTCGTTCTCGGGCCATCCCGCATGCTCCACCACGACGCGCAGCGATGGAGTCTCCTCGAGTAGCCGGGCGTAGCCGGACATCTGGGCCGGCGATGTCACCAACTCGAACAAGAGGTCGCGCTCGGCCAGCATGCCGAACAGGTCGCCGGTGCGAGCGAGCCCGGGATCGAGGCCGTAGAGGACCCGGATGCCACGGAACCTCGGGTTCTCGGCCTGGGCGTCCAGGTCCGCCTCCCAGGTCGACGACGATGCCTCCGGGTCGAGCGAGCCGATCACGGCCGTGGGCCAACCCGCGGACGACGAGAGCGTGTCGAGCCACCGGGACTCATCCACGAAGGTCGCCGGTGCCGTGACCGCGGAGACATGGACCGCCTTCCGCACCCGATAGCCGGCGCTGTCGTGCCGGTAGTCGGCGGGGAGGTAGTTGCGGCGGAGCCCGGCCATCTCTCCGAGGCCCACGTCGAGGTCGTCGTCCGGCTGAGCCTGCAGAGCCGGGTACCAGGGGTGGGAGTCAAGGTCCCAGAGGTGGATATGAGCATCGACGAACTCCCATCGTTCCTGTTCTGACATGGAGCCGCCTAGTCAACCAGGATGTTGACGTTCTTGGTGCGGGTGTACTCGAGGATGCCTTCGATGCCACCCTCCTTGCCATAGCCGCTCTGCTTGAAGCCGCCGAACGGGGCGGACGGACCGGCCAGGCCGGACCCTCCGTTGACTCCGATGCTCCCGGCATCGAGACCGGTTGCCATTCGGTGGGCCCGGGACAGGTCCCTGGTGTAGAGATAGGCGGCCAGTCCATAGGTCGAGTCGTTGGCCAAGGACAGCGCCTCCTCCTCGTCGTCGAAGGCCAGGGTGGCCAGGACCGGTCCGAACACTTCGTGTTGGGCCAGGGAGCTTGCATTGGAGGACGCGGTGAAGACGGCCGGGGTGATGAAGAAGCCGTCGCCAGCCAGTCGGGTTCCCCCGGTGAGCAGCTCCATCCCCTCCTCAGCTTCGGCGCTTTCGATGACGCCCATGATTCGGTTTGCCGCTCGCTCGCTGATCACCGGACCCATGGTGCTGTCCTCGGCGAAGGGGTCGCCGACTTTGGTGGCCTCGATCAGGCTCACTACTCGGTCGAGTAGTTCGTCATAGACGGAGCGCTGAACCAGCAGGCGCGTCGGTGCGTTGCAGACCTGGCCCTGCAAACCGCAGATGCCGGCGGCCGCGTCGGCGGCCGCCCGATCCAGATCGGCATCGGCGAACACGAGGTTGGCGGACTTCCCCCCCAACTCCAAGACCAACGGGGTGAGCGACTCGGCGCAGGCCGCCTGGATCGCCTTGGCCGTCTCCGGTCCTCCGGTGAAACTGATCTTGTCCACTTCGGGATGACGAACGAGTGCATAACCGGTGTCGGCGCCGCCGCTCAAGATGTTCACCACGCCATCGGGCAGGCCGGCCTCGGCGCAGATCGCCCCGAAGACGTTGGTGGTGAAGGGGGCGAGCTCCGGAGTCTTGATGATGACGGTGCAGCCGGCGGCCAGCGCCGCCGCCGCCTTCATGCCGATTGATCCAGTGGGCCCGTTCCAGGTCAGGAAGATCCCGACCACGCCGTAGGGTTCGAGAATGGTGTAATCGAGTGCTCCCGCATAGGGGATGTGGGCGCCATGCAGCTTGTCGGTCCAACCGGCGTAGTAGTCGAACCACGACGCACCGAACTCGACGAACGACGAGGCGTACCGGTTGAGCGTCCCGTTCTCCAGGGTGGTGAGGATACCGAGTTCGTCAGCGTGCGCCCGCATGCCTTCGGCTATCCGATGCAGAACCACGGCGCGCGCCGGGGGGGCAAGCCCTCGCCACAACGACAGCGCACCCCGCGCCGCCGTTACCGCGCTGTCTACCTCCTGAATGCCGGCCACCGGGAACTCGGATTGGACCCGACCGGTTGCCGGGTTCACGTGCGACATCGTTCCACCGCTCGATTCCTGTACCCATTGGCCTCCGATCAGGAGGCCGGTCGGCAGTTGCTGGGCCAACGACTTCACGTCTGGGGTCATAGTCTTCTTTCGCCTAGTCGACGAGAGCTCGGATGACGGCGGCTTCGTCCCAGTAGAAGACGTCGACGTCGACGATCCGCCCCTCGCTCAGGACGTAGAACTCGGCAAACCGGGTCGAGGCGGTGCGGCCGGTCGCCTTGCCCGTCACGGTGAACGAGCCGCGCACGATGACCGTACCCGTGGTAGTGGTCATCAATTCCATGGTGGGGTCGAACTCGAAGTCGGCCAGTGCACCGAAGGCTTCGGCCAGGGCGCGATAGCCGTCGACCCCCCGGTGGTCCCCACCGAAGGGAAGTGTCGGTGCCTCGTGGAAGACCACCAAAGGGTCGAGCACCAAGGTGGCGTCGTCCCAAGACCCCCGGCCGATGGCATCCTGGAAACGCCGAACCACGTCTACGGGATCGGCTATACCCGAGCCACCGTCAATCGTGTCGCTCACTACGGGAACCGGATGAGGCCGCGGATGTTCCGACCCTCGTGCATGTCGTCCCAGCCGTCGTTGATCTGGTCGAGCCGGTAGGTACGGGTGACCAGTTCGTCCAGCCGCAATGCGCCTTCGCGATAGAGGTTGAAGATCCTGGGGAAGTCGGCCATAGCCCGCTGCTCCCCGAAGATATGACCCACTAGTTGCTTGTTCATCATGGCCAGGTCGAACAGCGACAATGTGACCTGCTCATCCGCCATCGGAGCCACGCCGGTGATGACCACCCGGCCGGACTTGGCCACGAGCTTCATCACCGGTCCGACGATGTCGCCGCGCACCACACCGACACAGACGATCGCCTTGTCGGCGCCAACCCCCGGGTCAGCTCGCTGACCAGTTCCTGGGCTTCCTCCACCGACGACACCGCATGATGGGCGCCGAACTTGGCCGCTTGTTCCCGTTTGAACTCCGCCGGGTCCACCGCGATTATCTTGGCGGCACCGGCGATCCGCGCCCCCTGGACGGCGTTCATTCCCACGCCTCCGGTACCGATCACGACAACGGTGTCGCCCGGCTCGACATCGGCCACCCGAACGGCAGCACCGAAACCGGTGGTGACTCCACATCCGACCAAGGCGGCCACATGGAGGGGGATGTCGTCGTCGATCTTCACCGCCTGGATCTCATTGGTTACGACATAGCGAGAGAACGCTCCCAGCTGGCAGAAGTTGCCGATATCGGTTCCGTTGAGATGGTGACGGAACTCTCCTTCGGGCGTGGTGCCGGCCAGCGCCCACGCGCCACGGTCGCACAGGTTGCCCCGGCCCATCGCACACCACTGGCACTGCCCACAGGAAGGGACCACCGTGAGCACCACGTGGTCGCCGGGCTTGACCCGAGTGACCTCAGTGCCGACCTCGAGGACCACGCCCGCTCCCTCGTGCCCTCCCACCGTGGGTAGGTAGAGGGGGACGTCGCCGGTCACGCTGTGGTCGTCGGTGTGGCACAGGCCGGACGCGGCCAGTTCCACCAAGACATCCCGCTTGCCCGGCGGATCCAGGTCGAGCTCTTCGATCTGCCACTTTCCCCCTACTTCCCACAACACCGCGGCTTCGGTCTTCATCGGTCCCCTCCTCGATACGGTCGACCCTCATGAGGACTCGACTCTGTCCGTGTTGATCAATTACAGGTTGGTGATGGCCGGCCCGGTGACGGGCCAACGGCCAGCACCATCCGAACCGAGCAGGCCGAAGAAAAGGGATCGTGCTGACGTCGATTCCCTTCCTTCGGCTTCTCTCTTAATGTTTAGTCGTTATAACATCGGGGTGACAAGCGCGGACCAAGAGCACTCGAACAGTCCCTGAATCCGATCTACGGTTTCATGGCCGAGAGCCCCAGCCCGACTTCAAGGGTCGCCCCCGTCGTGAACCCCTCGTCGGCGGCCAGATAGAGCACGGCCCGGGAAACGGCGTCCGGCGGGAGCCACGGAATTCCGAGCGGGTTCAATGCCGAAAAGGCAGGGCGCACGTCGTCCTCGGTCGGTCGATCCAGATCGGGCCGGAAGATCCGGTACCCCACGCGTCGTTGTGAATCATGGGAGTGCTGGTGGTGGACGGGCAGACCACGTTGGCCGTGACCCCGTAGGCCGCCAGCTCCAGGGCCACGGACTTGACCAATCCGATCACCCCGAATTTGGACGCGCTGTAGTGGGCCAGGTTCTGGTTCCCCGCCCGTCCCGACATGGACGACGTGACGATGATCCGTCCGTACCGACGGGATTTCATGTGCGGCGTGACCGCCTGAACCGTGTGGAAGGTACCGGTCAGGTTGGTGCCGATCATGTCTTCCCACTGTTTCTCGGTGAGGTCCTCGAAGGGGCTGAACCCGCACACGGCGGCGTTGGCCACCACGATGTCCACTTGGCCGAATTGCTCGATGGCGATGCTTACGGCCCGTTCCATGTCGACCCGGCTTCGTATGTCGGTGACGAGCGAACAACAGCTGCCTCCCGCCTCGGTCACCAGCCGGACCGTCTCAGCCAAATCCTCCTCGGTGGCCAGCGGGTAGGGCACCGTGTCGATGGGGCCGGGAACGTCGCAGAGCACCACGGCGGCACCCTCGGCGGCCAGCGCCAGCGCGTGGGCCCGACCCTGTCCTCGGCCTGCTCCGGTGACGAGGGCCACCCTTCCTTCCAACCGTGTCATGGGTCTCCCATCACCAAGTTGGCCCGCCCGGTTGGCCCGCCCGGGTCGACCGAATGGACCTCCGATTTCTATTTCCAAACATTGATACTATAAGAAAAAACGGATGGGACTGAGGCTGGGCCGGCGTACGGGTCGGCTCGGACGCGGCTCGAGAGTGAAGGGGGAACCCCAAGGTGGCAGCGGTTAAACGGCCGGAGGGATCGCTCTTTATCGATGGGCAGTGGACACCTTCGAAGAGCGACAGGGTCGAGTCGGTTGTCAACCCGGCCACCGAAGACACCATCGAACAGGTGCCGGTGGGAACGGTCGCAGACTGCGAGAGGGCCATCGCCGCAGCCCGTGCGGCATTCGATCACGGTCCGTGGCCCCGAATGACGGGGGACGACCGAGCAGACCATCTGACCCGTCTATGGAGTGCGCTCGAAGCGCGCCGGGAACCGATCACCCAACTGGTAGTGGCGGAGACGGGTGCCCCACGTCCTCTGGCCGAGGGCCTGCACATCCAGACCTCCCTCGACCATCTGCAGTTCTTTGCCCAGGCGGCTCGTTGGGAACAGGTGACTGCGCTCCCCATCGACCTCACCCCGAAGGCGGGTGGCGGCAAGATGCTGGGCGGACAGGTGAAGGTCCACGAGCCCTTCGGTGTGGTGTCGGCCATCACGCCGTTCAACTTCCCTCTGTTCATCGACATCGCCAAGATCGGCCCGGCGTTGGCCATGGGCAACACCGCCATCCTCAAGCCGTCTCCCTACACGCCGCTGGAGGCATTCGCGTTGGCCGCGGCTGCCCAGGAAGCAGGAATTCCCCCGGGGGTGTTGAACGTCATCACCGGAGACAACGAAGTGGGTCTCACCCTGACCACCGATGCTCGCATCGACATGGTCTCCTTCACCGGTTCGGACGCGGTGGGAGCCATCGTGAACCAGCAGGCCGCCGGCACCTTCAAGAAGGTGGTCCTCGAGCTGGGAGGCAAGTCGGCGCTCATTGTCCGGCGCGATGCCGATCTTGCCGCCGCCGCCCGGTTTGCCGTGGATCAGTACACGCTCCAGGCCGGCCAGGGCTGCAGCCTGTGTACTCGGCACCTGGTCCACGACGCGATCAAGGACGACTTCCTCGACCTGATGGTAGCGTTCACCGGCGAGCTCCAGCTCGGAGACCCGGCGCTCGAGGGCACCACCATGGGCCCGCTCATTCGAGAGGCCCAGCGCGGTCGGGTTGAACGGTACGTGGACAGGGCCCGTCGCGATGGTGCTCGGGTCGTCACCGGCGGCCAGCGTCCCCCGGGACTCACCGCGGCTATTTCTATGAGCCGACCATCCTCACCGATGTGGACCACGATTCGCCGGTGGCCCAAGAGGAGATCTTCGGACCGGTCGCCGTGGTGTCCGGCTTCGGTACGGATGAGGAGGCTGTGGCCCTGGCCAACGACTCGCCCTTCGGCTTGTCCGGCGCCATCTTCTCGCGCGACTCCGGGACCGCGTACGAGATGGCGCTCGGCATCCGAACCGGCCAGGTCGCCATCAACGGCGGTAGTGGCCGCATGAACTCGTGGGCGCCGTTCGGCGGCTACAAGCGATCGGGAATCGGCCACGAGTACGGAATCGAGGGTGTGCGGGAGTACACCCAGACCAAGTCGGTCACGTTCAACGCCGGATGAGCGGCGGAAACGCATCCCGTCTGTCGGTATTTCAACGAGGAGGAACCTGATGAGCAAATTGCAAGGGAAGGTGGCGTTCATTACCGGTGCGGCGCGCGGTCAGGGCCGATCGCATGCCGTCCGCCTGGCCGAGGACGGTGCTGACATCGTGGCCGTTGACATCTGCAAACCCATCGCCACGGTGCCCTATCCATTGGGGACGGCGGACGAGCTGGCCGAGACCGTGGCTCTGGTCGAAAAAGCCGGTCAGCGAGCCATCGGCGTCCACGCTGACATTCGCAGTAGCGATGAGCTGGACCAGGCCGTTGCCGACGCCACCTCGACGTTCGGGCACATCGACGTCCTGGTGTCCAACGCCGGGATCTGGTCGTTGTCCCACGAATCGTGGATGCTCGACGAGGAGACGTGGCAGACGATGATCGACATCAACCTGACCGGCCAATGGAAGACGGCGAAGGCGGTGGTGCCCACCATGATCGAACAGGGCAACGGCGGGGCCATCACCATCACCAGTTCGTCGATCGGTCTCAAGGCCACGGCGGGGAACGTCCACTACACGTCGGCCAAGCACGGGGTCATCGGGCTGGTACGGACCCTGGCCCACGAGCTCGCGGCCCACGACATCCGGGTCAATGCCGTGTGCCCGACGAGTGTCGACACCACCATGATCAAGAACGAGGCGTTGTACGAGCTATTCCGGCCCGACCTGGAGAGCCCCGACTACGACGATTGCCGCGAAGGGCTCACCGACCTGAACATGATGTCGGTGGCCACGTTGGCTCCGCGTGACGTCAGCAACGCCATCAGTTGGCTGGTGTCCGACGACGCCCGGTACGTGACCGGGATCGCCCTTCCGGTGGATGCCGGCTCGACGGCGAAGTAGGGACGCCGGTGAACCTGCAGCTCGAGGGAAAGCTGGCCCTGATCACCGGGGCCACCAAGGGAATCGGCCGGGCCGTTGCCGAGCAACTGGTGGCCGAAGGAGCCACCGTCATCGTCCATGGCCGGTCGATGGCAACGGTGTCGCCGGTCGTGGATGCGCTGAAGAAGCAGGGCTCGGCTCTCGGCGCGTGGGGGGACCTGTCGCAGCCGGACGGGACACAGCATCTTCTCGCCATGGTGGAGGAGATCGGTTCGCCCGATATCGTCGTCAACAACGCCGCCGAATTCTGGGCGACTCCGTTCTTCGAGCTGACCGACGAGGACTGGGACCGGAGTCTCGAGACAAACCTGATGGCCGGTGTCCAGCTCTCCCAGCGCCTCATCCCGGCGATGCTGGACCGGCAATGGGGCCGGGTCATCTTCATGGCCTCGGACTACGGGGTGCAGATCAACCCGATGCTCATGCACTATTCGGTGGCCAAAGCGTCGGTGATCGCCTTGGCCCGAGGTCTGGCCGTGATGACCCGGGGAACGAATGTGACCGTCAATACGGTGATCGCCGGCCCAACCTGGACCGAGGGCGCCCGCGGGTTCATCGACGGGGCCAATCCCGAGGGTCGGGACGTCGAGCAGATCAAACGGGAGTTCTTCGAGCCCGGGGGCTTCCTGAGCGATTCCCTCATCGGCCGGTACTCGGAGCCGCACGAGATCGCGGCGATGGTGGCGTTCCTGTGTTCCCCCATTGCCTCATCGGTCACCGGCGCCGCTCAGCGAGTCGAAGGGGGGACGATCAAGGCGTCTCTCTAGCCAGGGTCGGGTGGGCCCGGTACGAGGCCTTGAATCGCCCGGGGCCGGCCGTTCCTCGTCGACCAAATCCCCTGTTCCCGGCCCTGTCGGGCATTCTCCAACGTCCGTTCTGGAAATCTAGACTATTGTTCTGAGCGAGTTCCGACCGACTGGGGGTGGACGCTCATGGAGCGCGAGCTGATGATGACCGGCATCGGCGGCCAGGGTGTGCAGCTGGCCGCTCAGATCCTGGCCCGCGCCGCGGTGGCCGAGGGTCGCGAGGTGATGCTGTTCGGCACCTACGGGGGCATGATGCGCGGCGGCAATACCGACGCCACGTTGGTGGTGGGTGACGGCCCCATCGAGACCCCGCCGACCATCGCCCATGCCTGGTCGGCGGTGGTCATGCATCACGACTACTGGGAGCCCCTCCAGCCGCGGCTCCGACCGGGTGCGGTGGTACTGGTCAACACGACCGTGTTCGACCGGCCCGTCGATTGGTCGCCGTACCGACTCGTCGAGGTCCCGGCCAGCGATGTCGCCGTCGACGTGGGTTACGTCCAAGCCGCGTCGATGGTGATGATCGGCGCCTACGTCGCCGCGACCGGTTTGGTCAGGCTCGGCTCACTGATCGACGCGGTGGAGCGGTCCCTACCGTCGTACCGGGCTCAGCACCGTGCCCTCAATGTGACCGCGTTGGAGGCGGGGCACCAACTGGTTGCCGCTGAAGTCGCGACGGCTTGGCCTGCCGGGAACGAAGGGTCGGAGTCGGCTGTGCCGGCGGCGTCGGGGGTCCAGGGATGACCGTGAGCGACGTGGTGGTCAGTCGGGGCACGCTGGTCATCGACGTCGAGGCGTGCAAGGGCTGCGACCTGTGCATCGATGCCTGCCCTCCCAACGTGTTGGTCATGACCACGCACCAGGTCAACACGCGTGGCTATCGCTATCCGGAGCTGATGCCGGGCTGCACCGGGTGCAAGGCATGCTCCCAGGTCTGTCCGGACTTCGTGTTCCAGGTCTACAAGTACGACACCCCCGTGGTGCATGCCGTCGAGAGTCCGGAGGGTCCATGACCCGGCGCCTGATGGAAGGCTCCGAGGCCATCGCCGAGGCCATGGTGGCCGCGGGGTGCCGCTTCTTCGCCGGGTACCCCATGACTCCGTTCACCGAGGTGCTCGAGCACATGGCCCGCAAGCTCCCAGCCCAGGGCGGGGTGTGCATGAATGCCGAGAGCGAGCTCGAGGCGGTGGGCATGGCCTGGGGGGCGGCCGCCACCGGCACCCGCGCCGCCACCGGATCGGTCGGTCAGGGACTGTCGCTCATGCAGGAGTCCCTGTCGGAGATCACCCTGGCCCGCATCCCGCTCGTGGTCCTCAACATGTCCCGGGGCCAGAGCGACTACTACCAGGCGACCAGGGGTGGGGGCCACGGCGATTATCGGCATCTGGTGCTGGCCCCGATGGACGTCCCCGAGGCCGTCGAGCTGGTGCAGCTGGCCTTTCACTGGTCCGAGAAGTGGCGGAACCCGGTCCTGGTCTTCGGCGACTACTACCTGGCCCACGTGTACCAGTCGGTGGACGTCGAGCCGATCGACTTCGGCCCGCGTTCCCGAGCGGTCCTGGGCCCTCGACGGGTCCACCGGCGGTTCGGGTCGGGCCAAGCTCCTGTCCCCGCTGGGCGACGTGAAGCAGCGCGACGACGTGGGCTACGACCTCGAGGCCTACTACCTCCGGCGCGCCGCAGAGACGGCAGCCATGGTGGCCGGCGAGCCGCGCTGGTGGAGACCGGGTACCTGGAGGGAGCCGAGGTGGTGGTGGTGGCCCACGGCACGCCGGGCAAGTACGTGCGCTTTGCCGTCCAGGCCATGCGGGCCGACGGCCTCCCGGTCGGGTTCGTCCGTCCCATCTCGTTGTTCCCGTTCCCAACGGAGGTGGTGGCGGCCGCCGCGGCCGGGGCTCGGGCTGTCGCCGTCTACGAGAACAGCGTGGGCCAGATGATCGACGACGTGCGGCTGGCCGTCCTGGGCCGAGCGCCGGTGCACTTCATCGGCGGGCTCACCCTGGACAAGTCAGGGTTCGGGATCGGGCCGGACAACGACGTGGGCGTCATCCGCTCCCGCATCGAAGCGGTACTACGAGAGGTGTCCTCCGACACCGTCGGCGCTGTGGAGGGAGCGAACGCATGACACCGGACCAGCAGCTGACCGTCGTCCCCACCCACGAACCACCTGGCGAGCCCGCCCGGTTGGTGGACGACTTCACCCCCGAGCTCATCGACGTCGGAGCCCACCATCTCTGTCCCGGGTGCGGCGAACCGGTCGCCATGCGCTCCATCCTCGAAGCCGTAGCCGACCTCGACGCCATCCAACGGGCCATCGCCGTGTTCGGCATCGGCTGCTACACCGCGTTCTCCAACAATCTCGACTGCGAGGTGCTCCAGGCGCTGCACGGGCGGGCGCCGTCCTTGGCCACCGGCATCAAGCGGGCGAAGCCGGCCATACTGGCCTTCACCATCCAAGGCGATGGCGACATGGTCAACGAGGGGCTCCAAGAGGTCATCCACGCCGCGGCCCGGGGCGAGAACATCACCTGCTTCATGCTCAACAACGGGGTGTTCGGGGAGACCGGCGGGCATCTCACGGCCACCACCGTGCTGGGCCAACGCACCAAGAACACCCTCGAGGGCCGGAACGCCAAGGACCATGGCTACCCGATCCGCCTCAGTGACCTGTTGGCCCAGCTCGACGGGGCGACGTACGTAGCCCGGGCCGCGGTGAACAGCGCCGGCAACGTGGCCAAGGCCAAACGCATGATCACCCGGGCCCTCGAGGTGCAGCTCCGGGGCGAGGGGTTCTCCTTCGTCGAGATCCTCACCATGTGCCCCACCGGGTGGTTCATCGAGACCACAGAGGCGCCCGACTACTTGACCGACAACTTGGCTGCCGTCCACGCCATCGGAGTGGTGAAGGACGAGCAGGCCTGACCGGTCCAGGGGCCACCGGGATCACATCGGAAGCCTTGACGGTGCTGGGCGCCGATAATAGGTTCCGAAACAGCAGATCACTGTTCCGCACTATCCGACACAACGCATGCGGGAATGAAGGGGGAGGGACATGGCCGAACGAGTCCTCGGCGATATCGCCACGAAGGTGCTGTTCGAGAACGATCGGGTGCGGGTGTGGGAAATGCGCCTCGACCCGGGTGATCGGAGCCCTGTGCACGAGCACACCCTCGACTACGTGATGGTCCAGATCTCGGGCGACACCATGGCCGCGCAGATGGAACCGGACTCCGGCGGTCCGTGGGGCCATCTGGGCACGGTGGAGGGTGATGTCTCGCCCGGCAACGTGATCTACGCGGAGCGTGGGGGGATCGAGGCGGCCGTCAACAACGGGAAGGAACCGTTCCACGAGATCGTGGTGGAGCTGAAGGACTGACGCGACCCGGACACCGGCAACGAGCCATCGGGGTCGGTCCGGTCAGCGAGTGGCGGGCTGTCGTTGCTCCGCACCGATGGCGCGAAGGCTGAAGGCCACGAGGTGGTCGATGTCGGTGGTGCTCGGCTTCGTGCCCGCCAGGATGTGGGACTCCATGACCGAGATGGCCAGTTGGTAGATGGCGAGGGCATCGCGTCCGGGGTCGGTATCAGTGATCAGCCCGGCGTCGCCGGCGGAGACCAGCGCATCGCGGAGCAGCTCCACCAGGACCTGGAAGGAGCTCTGCTGCTCGTCGGGGTACTGCTCGGCCAGTCGGTTGAGGCTGGTGAGGAAGGGACGGGTCCGAGAGGCGGCCACCGGATCCACGGCTTGGGCCAGGACCCCCTCGATCCACGCCCGTACCCGACCGAGAGGATCGCCCGCCTTGTCCATCCGGTGGGCCAGGTAGCCGGCCAGCCGGTGGCGCCCGTCGGCCAACAGGACCAGCAAGAGCTCGTCCTTCGACTGGAAGTGGCGGTAGAAAGCCTCGGTCGACAGCCCGGCCTCGTCGAGGATGTCCCGCAGCCGGGGGTCGACCTTGCCCATCCGCTCCACCACCCGGTAGGCCGCCTCGATGATGCGGTCCACGTCCTCGGCCGCCGCCCGGTAACGGTCGGAGATGGCCCGGGTGATGGCCCGCTGCACGAGGGGTTGGTCGTGGCGCGACGACTCCGGCATGGAGGCGCGGTGGTCCTCCTCGGTGCTCGATCCGGTCGTTCGTGGAGCCATCGGCGTCTTTCTGGTGGCTTTTCTGGGCCAGCGCCTACTGTCGCGCCTTTTCAGATCATAATTCTTCTGTCAGAGAATCACGATTCAGCATCTCCACCAGGACTCGGCGCTGTACCTGCTGGGTCGATGGCGTTCGCGGGATCGACTCGGCTGTGAAAACGCGGCGGGGATGCTTAAAGGGAGCCAACCGGGTGCCGCAGTGGGCGCGGAGCTCGTCGACGGTGGGGACGGCCTGCCCGGGACGGGTCACCACCACGGCGCAGACGATCTCACCCCAACGAGCGTCGGGCAATCCCACCACGGCGACGTCTTCCACCGCAGGGTGCTCGGCCAGCACCGCCTCTACCTCGGTCGGCGCAACGGACTCGCCCCCGGTGCGCACGACGTCTTTGGCCCGGCCCACGATGCTGAGGTACCCATCCTCGTCCGCTTCGGCCAGGTCCCCGGTTCGGTACCACCCCTCGGCCAACGCCGCCCTGGTCGCCTCGTCATCGTCGAAATAGCCGTCAAAGACCAAGGGACCACGGACCAGCAGCTCGCCGTCCGCGGCGATGCGGACCTGGCACGAGGGGGCCGGAACCCCGCAGCTGCCGGGCTTGCGGTGCAGATCGTGGTGGTCGAGGGCGGCCACGCTGCCGGCCTCGGTCGATCCGTAGAAGACGCGGACGCACGCAGCCGGGAACGCGTCCTCGATCCCGGTCAGCAGGGCCAGCGGCGTGGCCGAGGTACCGGTGTCGGCGAATCGGATCGAGGACAGGTCGAGGTCGCGGCCTTCGCGAGTGCGCAGATAGTCGAGAATGCGGCGCCACACGGCCGGGATGCAGTTGAGCCGCTCGGCCTGGTTGGCCACGATGGCATCGCAGATGGAGGCGGCGTCGGCCGAAGCCAACAGGATCACGGCGTCCCGCCCCTGCCACTGCTGGAGGGCGATGGTCCACGCCCCCATGTGGAACAACGGGTAGGGGCAGACCATCGGGCCCCTCGGCTCCAAGAGGGCGCCCGGATGGGTGCGCAGGAAGTTGACCCGGTGGGTGAGGATCGCGCCCTTCGGCCGGCCCGTGCTGCCACTGGTGAAGAAGATCACGTGGGCATCGTCCTCTGCCGGTGGGGGTCCGCTCGGCTCGTCGGCGTCTTCGGCGTCGGCCAGTCGGGTGAGCTCGGACAGGCTGAGGAGCTGGGTTCCGAGCCGCTCGGACAGCTTCGCGCCGTCTGCAGCCCGCTCGTCGTCCACCACCACCATGGAAGGGCGTGCCGGTCCGATGACGGTCATGGCCTCGTCGATGCTCAGTGTGGCGTTGGTGGGTGCGAAGACGACCCCGAGCTTGGCCGCGGCGGCGAATACCGGGACGAGCTCGAGCGCGGTGGCCGACCACGTGACGAGCCGGTCCCCGCGCCCCAGGCCCCGGACGGCGAGCACGGCCGCCACCTGGTTGGCGCGTCGGTTGATCTGGTCGAAGGTGAGCGAATCGTCGCCCAGGACCGCGGCCGTCCGCTCGGGTACTGCTCGCGCCGCGTTGACGAACACGCTGCCGATGCACAGGTCGGGGTGGGAAGCCATCGAGATTGGTTACGTTATCGCCGGCCGGCTGATGTTGAACTGGTCCTGTCGCCGCGACTCGGTCTGGCTCCTCCGGAACGTCATCCAGGCAGTTGCCCGATTGTGCCTACGATGGCCAGACCGTGGCTTCCTCCACTCCGAACAGGACGCTGGCGTGGCCGGGTCGGCGTCGACCCCAACTGGCCGATGAGGTAGCGCAGTACGTTCGAGCGCTGATCCTGTCGGGAGAGGTGGACCAGGGCTCCTTTCTTCGTCTGGAGCGGTTGGCTACCGAACTGGGCACGAGCGCCACGCCCGTTCGAGAAGCGATGGCCGCGTTGGAACGCGAGGGGTTTGTCCGGCTCGAGCCGCGCCGCGGCTACGTCGTCTCTCATTTCTCCCGTCAGGACATCGCCGACGTCTTCATGGTGGAGGCCTTTATTGCCTCCGAGCTGGCCGCTCGGGCGGCCGAGCGGGTGACCGACGAGCGCCTGGCCGAACTGAGGCGGGTCTACGACGAGCTCCGGCACTTCATAGCGACCCGGGACTACGACGCGGCCGATGATGCCAATTTCCGCTTCTACTGGCTGGTGCACGACGCAGCCAAGTCTCCCCGACTGTCCTGGTTGGTTAGCACCATCGTCCCGTACTCACCTCACGGGTACACATCGATCGACGCGTTGCGTTCGACCATCTTGGACGGCCACGGTTCGGTTCTGGACGCGTTGTTCGAACGCGACCCGACCCGGGCTCGAGCGGCGATGAACGATTATGTCCGTGACGTCGGGGCTCACGTCATCGGTCAGTTCGAGCGGGCCGGGCTATGGGACGAGCGCCCGGAGCCCGACGCCTGATCGAACTGAAGCTAAGGCAATGGCGGGGTGGGCTCGGTGGTCATCGCGCCGTGAAGCCGGCGTCGACGGGGAGGGCCACGCCGGTGACGTAGCGGGCCATGTCGGATACGAGCCACAGAACGGCATTGGTCACGTCGGACGGCTCGATGAGCTCGACGGGGAGCGCGTTCTGCATCCCGGCCGCGGCCACCTCGGCGTTGTCGGCGATCCACTGCTGCATCACCGGGTTCATCACCATGAAGGTATTGGTGCCGGTGGGATGAACGGTGTTGACGCGGATGGAGTGCGGGGCCAACTCGAGGGCAAGGGCCCGCATCAGCCCGACGAGTGCGTGCTTGCTGGCGACGTAGGCTTCTCCACCGGGCGTACCGTCGGCCAGGGCCTTGAGGCCGGCGGTGGAGCTGGTGATCACGATGGAGCCGCCACGGTTGCCCTGCTTGAGCGCCCGCTTCCCGATATAGGTGGTGTTCCAGACACCGGTGAGGTTGACCGCGATGACGTTGGCCCACGAGAGCGCAGGGTCGGCGACCGGTGTTGATGACGGTGCGATGCCCGCGTTGGCCAGCACGATATCGAGCCGACCCAGTTCGGCCACGCCGCGCTCGAGAGCGGCGGAGAGGGCGTCGAGGTCACGCACATCAGCCTGGACCCCCACGACCCGACGGCCCTGTTCCTCGACCAGGCGCGCCGTCTCGTCGAGATCGGCCGGGCTGGCCAGGGCGTAGGAGACGGTGTCGATGTCCTGGCACAGATCCACGGCGATGATGTCCACGCCGTGCTCGGCCAGGGCTACGGCGTGCGAACGTCCCTGGCCTCGGGCCGCGCCGGTGACGAAGGCAACTTTCCCCTTGAGATCCTGCACCATGCCCCCCGGCTCAGCCGTCGATTGTCTTGACAGTGTTCGAGGCTCAACTCTACTGTGATTTTCGAGAATCCGAATCGAATAGTCGAAATCTCATAATGCGCGAGTCGGCATGTCACCGTGTCTGACGTGATATGCAATGGGTGAGCATGAGCAGGGAGGGGGGGCTCAGTGCCAGGAGAACGAGCTCTCGAGCACCCGTCGAAGACGGCGAGTCGCCGTCCCCCCTCCTCGGCTCGCCGAGAGCGATGGTCAACCATCGGTCCGCGGCTGACTCGGGCAATCCGATGAGCAGCGCCCAACGGCTCGTCCTGGCCCACGCCACTGTCCTGGACGGAGAGAAGCCCGCCCGTTCCCACTGCACGGTGGTGATCGAAGGGTCGACGATCACGACCGTATCGAGCGAGGAGGTCTCGAGAGAGCCCGGCGATCAGGTGCACGACCTGAACGGGCGAACGGTGATGCCGGGCTTGATCACCTGTCATTTCCACTCGACCTACCACGAGCTGGGAGCGGTCCCGACTCCGTTCGGATATGAGTACCCTCCCGCCTACCAGGCACTGCTCGGTGCCGCGAACCTGCGACTGGCGCTCGAGTGTGGCTATACCGGGGCCATCAGCGCCGGCGCGGCCAACGAAGTGGACCCATCCCTCAAGCGCGCCATCGACGACGGGCTGATACCCGGACCCCGGTTCGTACCCGGCAGTCGCGAGCTGAGTACGACCGGGCACAGCAACGACAACACGCCGTGGTACTGGAATCTGGGGGCGCCGGGCGCGGTCCGGCTCTGTGACGGCGCCGAGGGCTTCCGACTCGGTGTGCGCGAGGAGATCAAACGGGGCGCGGAGATCATCAAGCTGTTCCTCACCGGTGGGCACGGGACCACCGCCCCGAAAGCCAGGATCGAGCTCACCCGGGACGAGCTGGCCGCCGCCATCGACACCGCCCACGACCGAGGGGTATTGATCCGCGCTCATATCGCCAACAAACCGGCCCTGCTCATGGCGGTCGAGCTCGGGATCGACATCGTCGATCACGGCGACGAGATGGACGACGAATGCATCGCTGCTCTGGTCGAGACCGGCACCTTCTTGGTACCCAGCTTGTACTTCCCCAAGCATTTCATCGAGACCATCGGCGCCGGTCTCGGGTTCTCCGAATCCATGAAGGCCGACCTCGACTACTCGTACGAGGTGCTGCCCAAGGCCAACGCCGCCGGCGTGCGGATCCTGCTCGGTGATGACTACGGAGCCGTCGGCTTTGCCCACGGCCTGTACGGTCACGAGTTCGCGTTGTACGCGGAGGAGATCGGCATTCCTGCGCTCGACGTCATCCGGTGGGCTACCCGTCACGGCGCCGAGCTCCTCGGGCGTCCCGACCTCGGCGCCGTTGCCGCCGGGGCCACCGCCGATCTGGTGGTCGTGGACGGGGATCCGCTCTCGACGGTGAGCCTGCTCGCCGATGCCGCCGCCCTGACCGTCCTCAAGGGCGGCGCCGTCGTCTCTGGGGTCCTATGACACCGCGGCCTCCGACCCCGCGGACTGTGACCCCGCGGACTCCGTGGGGAGCGGTCGTCGTGGGCACCGGGTTCGGCTGTCTCACCCACGTCCGGGCGCTCCGCGCCGCGGGCTTCGAGGTGCGAGCCCTGGTCGGTCGCCATCCCGATCGGACCCGGGACCGGGCGGGTCGCTTGGGCATACCCCACCCGTCCGACTCACTCGCCGACGCGCTCAATCTCCCGGGGGTCGATGTGGTCAGCGTGGCCACGCCTCCGCATACCCACGCCGAGCTGGTTCTGGAGGCCGTGGCCGCCGGGCGCCACGTCGTGTGCGAGAAACCGTTCGCCCGGGATGCCGGCGAAGCCCGGGCCATGCACGAGGCGGCTGCCGCCGCCGGCGTCGTCCACCTGCTCGGCACCGAGTTCCGTTTCGCCACGGGCCAAGCCCTCTTGACCCGGACCGTGCGGGAGGGGTCGGTGGGGGATCCCGTGCTGGCCACCTTCCTGTTGGACATGCCGCTACTGGCCGCCCCGGACGCCGAGGTACCGGATTGGTGGTCCGATGCCGCCCGGGGAGGCGGGTGGCTCGGTGCGCACGGGTCTCACGTCATCGACCAGATCCGGGTGACGCTCGGTGAGTTCAGAGGCGTCAGCGCCACGCTGAAGGTCGTCGCCCCCCGGGCCATGACCGCCGAGGACAGTTACCTGGTCCATTTCCGACTGACGTCCGGAGTCGAGGGCGTCATGTCGAGCTCGGCGGCGGCCTGGGGTCCACCGCTGATGGCGACCCGTGTGGTCGGGACCAAGGGCACGGCCTGGCTCGAGGGTGACGCAGTGTGGACCGGGACGAACAGGGGAGCCGTCCGATCGCCGTCCCCCCGGACCTGATCAATCCGGCACCGGACCCGCCACCGGCCGACCTGATGACCACGGCCTACGACCTCATGCATGCCACCGGTATCGATCTGGCCCCGTACACCCGCTTGTACCGGGTCCTCGATGCCCGGCTCTCGGGCGAGGCGGTCCCTGACGACCCCGCCCCGGCCACGTTCGCCGATGGCGTGGCCAGCATGATCGTCATGGATGCCATCCGGGCCTCGGCCCGAGATCGCACCTGGGTCGATATCGAGGGAGCTACGACGAGATGACGGGAAGGTCGGTCCAGTAGCAACCGAAGGTGCAACAAAGGCGGCGCTGCCGTCCAGAACATAGAGGGGGAACCACATGTCCAGAAGGTATCGAGAGCAGACGAGAAGGTATCGACAGCCGGCGAGGCGAGGCATCGTCATCGTGCTCAGCCTGTTGATGGTGGCCACCATGGCCGTCGTATTCGGCACGAGCCTGCCCAGCTCGGCGGCCAGCACCGCGCCGCCGACGGGAGGCGGCAATGCCAGCGGCGGGTCGTTGGCCACCACGGCCAACAAGCAGAAGCTCATCGGGCCCAAGGGAAGCGGGCTCACCGCGGGCGTCACATCGACGTCCATCAAGGTGGGTTGCATCTATACCTCGGGGAACTACTCGGGGTACATCGACGGCATCAAGGCCCGCTTCGCCCAAGCGAACAAGAAGGGCATAGACGGCCGGACGCTCACCCTGGTTCCCTGCCTGGATGACACGGGCGGCGTGCAGTCCGACGTCCAAGAGACCCAGCAGCTGGTGAACCAGGACCAGGTGTTCAGCGTGCTCTCCCTCACCGAGTACATGCTGAACGGGTCGACCAACTTCCTGACCGCCCACCAGGTTCCCTACGTCGGCTGGGGCTTCAACCCGGGCTTCTGCGGCTACCGGTGGGGCTTCGGTTGGAACGGGTGCTTGTCGCCGATCTTGCTTCCCACCTCGAACCCGCTGCACAACGTCGTGGCCGGCAGCTTGGCCGAGGCCATGATCCAGGCCAGCGGCATGCCGGCCAGCAGTGTGCGCTTCGCCGTCCAAGCGGAGAACTCGCCGTCGGGCACCAGCGGGAACGCACAGTACGTGGCGCTGTTCAAGAAGCTGGGGGCCAAGGTGGTCTACAACCAGGCCAACTTCCCGACCACATCGACCGGTATCGACTACACGCCGTACGTGCAGGCCATTGTGGCTTCCAAGCCCAACCTCGTCTACATCTCGACGCCGTTCGCCGACGTCGCCCCGTTGGCCGCCGCGCTGAAAGCCGGAGGTTATACGGGCAACATCATGGACTTCGTGACCTACTCGCCGGGACTTCTGGCGTCGTCGCCCCAGCTGGCCTCGGCCCTCCAGGGTGAGTACACGAACACGCAGGTCGTCCCCCAAGAGGGCGGCGGTGCCTGGGTGAGCCAGGAAGAGGCCGCGCTACGGGCCATCGGCGACCAGCCCTTCCTCACCCTGGGCGAGCGTCGATGGGCTACGCCGAAGCCAACGTGCTGGTGGAGATGCTCCAGGCGGTGGGCAAGAACCTGAACACCAAGACGTTCGACCAGAAGGTCGACGGAGGCAGCTTCGTGAGCTACAAGACGGCACCTTCTGGATCGCCCGGGAAACTGCTCTGGCCGGCGGCGCACTTCATCCCCGCCGACTGCGCGGCCGTGGTCAAGGTGTCGGGGACGACGTACACCACGTCCGAACCGTTCAAGTGCTACTCGAGGTACAACATCCCCGGTTGACGGCATCGAAAGCGAGGACCACTGCGAACGTCAGTGCGAAACAGTGACAGCCTGACCGGCTGGGGGCGACAAAACTTGTTCACCCCCAGCCGGTCGGTGGGCCGGAGCAGGACACATCCTCTGCTCGCTACGACGGCGGGCGACGGGAAGGACGAGTAACTGTGGACACATTCCTGGCCCTGGTGGTCAGCGGGGCGGTGTCGGGGGCGATCTACTCCCTGGTGGGGTCCGGCCTGACGCTGTCGTACTCGGCGACGGGCATCTTCAACTTCTCCTACGGGGCGGTGGCCTTCTCGAGCGCCTACCTGTACTACATCTTCCACTCCGGGCTGCACTGGCCCATCGTCTGGGCCGCGCTCATCGTCATCGGTGGGTTCGCGCCGCTGCTCGGCATCGTGTTGGACGCGGCCGTCTTCAAGCCGCTGGCCCGAGCCAACGAGTCGGCCAAGATCATGGCCACGGTCGGTCTCCTCCTGGCCATTCCCGCTCTGACCGAGTGGATCATGGACGGGATCATCAACATCTTCGGTGTGCATCTCCCGACCAGCACCACGGTCCTCCAGGTCGGCTTCCCGGCGGGACTGGGCCCGGTGCCCCAGAAGACCTGGCATATTCCCCCGCACATCCCCATCACCTCGAACGAGCTGGTCGTGGTCATCAGCGCCGCCGTCTGTGCCTTCGGGCTGTGGTTCCTCATGCGCCGCACCCCACTCGGTCTGCAGATGCGCGCCGTGGTCGACCGGCACAGCCTGGCTCGTATCCGGGGGGTCAACGACGCCAAGACGTCACGGTATGCATGGGTGATCGGCAATGTGCTGGCGGCGCTGGCCGGCGTGGTCGCCGCCCCGATCATCGGGGCCATCAGCACCTCGGGGTACACGTCGATCATGATCGTGGCCTCGGCCGCGGCAGTGATCGGAGGCCTCCGGTCGATCCCGTTGACCTTCGTGGGCGGCTTGGTCCTCGGCATCATCCAGAACCTGGTGGCCGGCTACGTCAAGGTGAACATCTCCGGCTTCGCCGACTCGGTCCCCATTGTCGTGCTGATCATCGCCCTGTTGGTGCTGGCCCGGGATCGCAGTCGGCGCGGGGGCTCGGCGGCCGACGATTCCCCTCCGCTCGAGTATCTCTCCCTCATCCCCGTCTGGCGCCGGGCCGCACCGTGGGTCGTGGCCACCGTGTTCTTGGTCGTCTACGTCCTCTTCCTGGCCAACGACTTCTGGGCGGGGACGATCGCTCAGGGACTGGCGCTCTCGCTGATCTTCCTGTCGTTCGTCGTGGTCACGGGCATGGGCGGGATGGTGAGCCTGGCCCAGGCCACCTTCTCCACCATGGCCGGGCTTACCACCGGGCTGCTGTTCAACCAGTACGGTGTGCCGTTCTTCGCGGCCATCGCCATCGCCCTGGTCGTCACCGCCCTGCTCGGGTTGATCGTGGCGTTGCCGGCATTGCGCCTCGGCGGTTTGCCCTGGCCCTGGCCACGTTGGCGTTGGCCCTTCTCGGGGACAACGTCCTCTTCCAGTGGAACTGGTTCGACAACAACACGACGGGGTGGACCATCCCTCGCCCCAAGATCGGCCCGCTCGATCTCACCAGCAATCGCACTATGGCCATCTCGCTCCTGGTCCTGGCCCTCATCATCATGATGCTGATCCACAACCTCAAGCGATCGACATGGGGGAGGAGCATTGCTGCCGTTCGGTCGTCGGAGATCGCCGCCTCCACCTCGGGGGTGGCTCCCCTGCGGGTCAAGTTGGGCCTGTTCGCGCTGTCTGCCGTTATCGCCGGGTTGGGCGGCATTTGCTACGTCTCGTTCCAGTCCAGCGTGTCCAACTCGACCACCCCGGCCATCGACGGTTTGTTGTGGCTGGCCACCGTGGTGCTGTTCGGCATCCGCCGTCCCGCCGCGGCCGTGCTCGCCGGCATCGTCTCGGCGGCGACGCCGGTGATCCTGCAGTCGGGCTTCCATTGGTGGTCATGGGTCCCCTCCTGGCTGAGCTGGAACGGACACAGTCAACGCGAGATACCCCTCATCCTGTTCGGCCTCGGCGCGGTGGGCCTGTCCCGAGATCCCGACGGCTTCTTGTCCCAGACCTCTCGTCGCAATCACGTTCGGCGCATGCGCCGGGCCGCACTCCGGGCCGCGGCTGCCGGTGGTGCTCAGCAACCGGTGGCCGTGCCCGGGTCGCTTCCCGTTGATGCCGCCGCCCTCGACGTCGAGCTGGCCTCTGCGGAAGAGGCCATCATGGCTGAGGCCACGGCCGTCTCGGCCGAGGTCCGGCGCCACGAGGAAGAGCTGGTCTCCTCGGGGGCCATCAACGCCCCGAGCGATGTGGGGGACCAACCGCCGGGAATCCTGACCATCAGTGGCCTCCGCGTGGCCTATGGCGATGTGGAGGTACTCCATGGCATCGACCTGACCATCGCCACGGGACAGATCACCGGGCTGTTCGGGGTAAACGGCAGTGGCAAGTCGACGTTGTGCTCGACGGTGGCCGGCCTCGTGCCTGCGACCCAGGGGTCGATCATGCTCGACGGAGTGGACATCACCCGCATGCACGCGTACCGACGGGTCGGCCAGGGCATCCTCGTCGCTCCCGAGTCCCGAGGGGTGTTCCCCGGTCTCACCGTGGAGGAGAACCTGGTGCTGCGGCTGGACGCCGACAACCGGGCCGACGTCTACCAGCGTTTCCCGCTGTTGAAGCAGCGTCGCCGCCTCTTGGCCGGGAGCCTGTCCGGCGGTGAGCAGCAGATGCTGGCGCTGGCGCCGGTGCTGGTCCGGCCGCCCAAGGTGGTGATCGCCGACGAACCCACGCTGGGCCTCGCCCCCATGGTGATCGCCCAGGTGCTCGACGTCTTCCGTGAACTGCGCGACCTGGGGACGACGATCCTGCTGGTCGAGGAGAAGATCCGAGACGTCCTGCAGGTGGCGGACCGGGCGGCGTTCATCGAGCTCGGACGGATCGTCTGGTCGGGCGAGCGGGGAAGTCTCGACGACGAGCAGTTGGTCGGCGCCTACCTCGGTGCGAAGCTGTAGGGCGAGGGGTCGAGCCATGTCATCTACGAACGGGTCATCTGAGAACGGGTCATCTGAGAACGCGACTGCCAAGGCGATGGTTATCGTCGACGGCAAGGGGACGACGAGCAACAGCGTGGCGCCCCCGATCCTCGAAGCGCGAGACGTGACCATGGACTTCGGTGGGGTACAGGCCCTGTCCGACGTCAGCGTTCCTGTCGCCGGCGAGGTGTGCGGGCTCATCGGGCCCAACGGGGCGGGCAAGACGACCTTCTTCGACTGCCTCACCGGCGTCCGTCGCCGACCGCCGGCTCGATCCATTTCGACGGCGAAGAGGTGACCGGCCGGAGTGCGACGTGGTGCGCCCGCCACGGGATCCGCCGGACGTTCCAGCGCCAGCAGATCTTCGGGTGGTTGCCGGTGGAGGACAACGTGTTGGTGGCCGCTGGAGTGGCAGGGTGGCGGCGGTGCGGACTGGCTGCGGACCTGTTGGCCCTGCCCGACGCGGCGTTCCCGGGAACGGGCCCGGCGGGTCGCGGGTCGACGAGGTCCTCGAACTGTGCGGTCTTGAAGCACTCCGTCGGGGAGCCGGCCGCCAACCTCCCCATCGGACGAGCCCGGATGGTCGAGCTGGCCCGGGCCGTCGTCGACCGCCCCCGCATGCTGCTGCTCGACGAGCCCACCTCCGGTCTCGAGGAGTCCGAGGCCGAGAACCTGGCCATCGTGGTCAGGAGGCTCTGCCAGGAAGAGGGGTGTGCCGTCGTTCTGGTCGAGCACGACGTCGGGTTCGTCATGCGCGAATGCCACCGCGTGGTCGTGCTCAACCTGGGCTCGGTCATTGCCAACGGCGTCCCTGACGTGGTTCGTGCCGATGAAGCCGTCCGAGCGGCCTACCTCGGATGACGGACAGGACTGACGCCGTGGACGACGGGCAAGAGCGCTGGGACCTGGTTGCCGACGTCGTGGTCCTCGGCTCGGGTGCCGCCGGCCTGGCCGTGGCCACGCTCGCCGCCGACGGCGGGGCCGACGTGGTGGTGCTCGAGCGCGCTGACATGGTGGGAGGCACCACCGGGGTGTCGGGGGGCATGCCCTGGGTCCCGCTGAACTGCCACATGGCCGATGTGGGGGTGACCGACAGCCGGGAGGAGGCGCTGGCTTACATCCATCGCCTGACCGTGGGCCGCGAGCCGTCGGCCAGCCTGGTCGATACCTACGTCGACCAAGCCCACCGAGCCATCGCCTACCTGGAGGACCACACGCCCGTGGCGTTCTCGGCTCCGCCCATGTTCGCCGACTACTACGCCGACCTTCCCGGCGGAAAGCCCTGCGGGCGGTCGATCGAGCCACTGCCGTTCCCCGCCGCCCAAGAGCTCGGGTCCTGGGCCCCCCTCGTGCGCTCCAGCCCGATCATGCCCCTGTTGACCATGGAGGAGGGCGGGCGCTTCCTGGCCTACGGGGAGGCCCCGGACCTCGACCTGGTGGCCACTCGCCAGCGCGAGGACGTCCGGGTATTGGGGAGTGCCCTGGCGGCCGCCCTACTCAGGGGCGTGCTGGACCGGGGGGTCGACGTCAAGACGGGGATTCGAGCCCGGGAGCTGGTGAGCAGCGGGAACGTGATCGTGGGCGTGCGGGCCGAACGGGACGGGCAGCCCCTGTCGGTGGGGGCGCGTCAGGGCGTGGTCCTGGCCTGTGGCGGGTTCGAGTGGAACGAGCAGATGGTCCAAGCCTTCATCGGTCATGCCATCGACCCGCTCAGCCCTCAGGGCAACGAGGGCGACGGGCACGTCATGGCCATGGAGGCCGGAGCCGTACTGGCCAACATGTGGACCTACTGGGGGCAGCCGGCCATGCTCGACCCGGCGGTGACCTACGAGGGACGACCGGCGTTACAGTTCTCCACCGGTCGCAACCTGCCCGGGTCGATCATGGTGAACAAGCTCGGCGAGCGGTTCGTGAACGAGGGGACGTCGTACCAGGACCTGCCGCGGACCTTCGGCGTCTACGACCCCGTAGCCATCGACTACCCCAATGAGGCACCGGTGTGGATGGTCTTCGACCACCGGCTGCGGGAGTCGACCATGATCCTTTCCCTGGTCCCCGGCGGCCCCGTCCCCGACTGGGTGGTGTCGGCGCCGACGGTGGAGGAGCTGGCCCGCGGGATCGATGTGGACCCGGGATCCCTCCGTCGCACCGTGGACCGGTTCAACGACCAGGCCGCCGAGGGCCAGGATCCGGACTTTCACCGCGGCACCATGTGGTGGGAGGCGTTCATGTCCGGCGGCCCGTCGCCCGAGAAGTGCGTGGGCCCCGTGGACCAGGCGCCGTTCTACGCCGTTCGCATCTACGACGGCACCCTCGGCACCCAAGGCGGCCCGCTGGTCGACGAGCACGCCCGGGTGCTCCGCTACCGCGGCGGGGTGATCGAGGGTCTCTACGCGGCGGGGAACGCCTCGGCCTGTGTGTTTGGGCCGGCCTATCCGGGCGGGGGCGCCACCATCGGGCCCGCCCTCACCTTCGGCTACCTGGCCGGCCGCCACGTAGCCTCACGCCCGGCACAGGTGCTCATGGAACCGACCACCGCCATGACCGAGGGAGGAAAACTGTGACGCAACGAGACAATGGGGCTTCGACGTGCCGCTGCTGCGACGAGCAGGCCGTGACCAAGGTCCTGTACACCTACGCGGAGCGCATCGACGCCGGCGACTTCGAAGGACTGGGTGACCTGTTCGCCGACGCCACCATCACCTTCGAGGAGAGCCCGGACCGAAGAGTGCACGGTCGGGACGAGGCCCGTCAGATATACGAGCAGTTCACTCGGCGCTTCCCGGACAACGGCACGCCCCACACCCGGCACATGATCACCAACGTCATCGTCGACGTGGCTGACGACGGACAGCGGGCCACGTCCCGTTCGTCGTTCACCGTCCTGCAGCGAACCGACGCGTTTCCCCTCCAGCCCGTGATCGTCGGGCGATATCGCGACGAGCTGGCCAAGGCGGACGGGCAGTGGCATTTCACCAGCCGGCACATGCTGAGTGATCATGTGGGCGATCTCAGCCAGCACATGCTGGTGGATCCCTTCTGAACGTCGGGTCGGTCCGCGTGACGTCGCTGTGTTACGAGTCGATTCAGTGGTCCCCGTTCATCGAAGAACGACCGGTCGATCTGATCGCCCAGGTCCGGGCGGCGGCATCGGCCGGCTTCGATGGGTTCAGCGTGGACGTCTGGTCCCTGCGGCGCCACGTCACCCAGGGTGGGAAGGTTTCTGAGCTGGCCGCGGCCCTGGCCGACCACGGACTGAAGTGCATGGAGGTCCAAGCCCTGACGGTGACCGAGGACGGGCGCGCCGTTTCCGCCGAGGCCGCCGAGATCGCCGTCATGGTCGCCGAGCTCCGGCCCGACTTCCTCATGACCGGGTTCGCGAGCGAGCCGACCGACGTTGCTGTGGCCAACTACCGCTCGGCCGTGGCCCAGATGCCATCGGGGACCCGAGTTGGTCTCGAGTTCCTCCCCAACCTGCCGATCAGCGACATCAACGGGGCCCGTTCGGTTCTTCGGCGCGCCGGGCTCCCTACTGCCGGGGTGGTGGTCGATGCGTGGCACTTCTTCCACGGCCCGAGCACCTGGGCCGATCTCGAGGACCTTCCCTTAGATGAGCTGGCCTTCGTGCAGTTCTGCGACCATCCTGCCCTCGAGTCCGACGACCTCTGGCACGAGATGCTGCAGCGTCGGGCCCTACCCGGACAGGGGCGACTGGACCTCGGACGGTTCGCATCGGTGCTCAAGGGCATGGGCTACGACGGGATGGTGGCCGTCGAGATCATGTCCGAGGCCCTGCGCTCGCTCTCCTATGACGAGTTCGCCCATCAGGCCCACGACGCGGCCGAGCCGTACTGGCGCTGATGACTGAGCCCGTTGCGGCGGCATCCGTTGTCGCCCCCGCGTCGGCTCCCCGGGTTCGCTTCGCCACCGGGACCACGGTGAAGGACTACGACTGGTACCGGCGTTGGCTGGGCGTGGCCGAGGTAAGCGGCTTCGAGATGCTCACGACGGGCGACTCCCAGTCGCTGTGGGCCGACCCCTTCGTGTCCATGGCCGTGGCGGCGGAGCACACGGCCCAGCCCCGACTGGGCATCACCGTGTCCAACCCGATGACCCGGCACCCCGCCGCCGTGGCCAGCTCGCTCGTTGCCCTGCAACAGTTGTCAGGCGGGCGGATGGTGTACGGCCTGAGCACCGGTGACAGCGCCCTGCGGACGATCGGGGTGCGACCCGCTCGTGTGGCCGAGCTCGAAGCGTTCGGGCGCGCGGTCAAGGGCCTGTGCGCCGGTGAGACGGTCCTCTGGCGCGGGACGGAGCTGGTATTGCGGTGGGGGTCGTATCCGGTACCGCTGTGGATGGCGGCCGAGGGGCCCCGAACCCAGGCCCTGGCCGGCCAGATCGCCGATGGGGTCATCTTGTCCAATGCGTTGGACGCCGACGTCATGGCCCAGGCTCGAGTCAACGTGACCGCGGGCGCCGAATCGGTGGGACGCTCGCTGGAGGACATCGAGATCTGGTGCATGGCGGCGATGTGTCTGGCCGATTCAGAGCAAGCAGGCGTCGACAAGCTGAGGTTCCTCCTGGCCGGTACGGCCAACCACGTCTACCGCTTCCATATGGACGGTAAGGGTGTGCCCGAGGAGCATCGCCAGTCGTTGGCCATGCTCCAGGAGCGGTACGACTCTCGCCACCACGCCACGCCGGAGACGGCCGGAGCCAACGCCGAGCTGGTGGAACAGCTGGGCCTGGTGGACTTCCTGGCTGGGCGATCGGTCATCGCCGGGACCCCGGAGCACTGCGTCCGGAGGATAGGACACGTGGCCGAGGCCGGTGCCACCAATCTCATCGTGAGCCAGTTCGTCAACGACCCCTTCGACTTCATGCGGACATTCGCTGACGACATCGCCCCCGCCTTCCTGGCTTAGCGGCGCGTTCGGGGGCTGATAGAGAGGCCGGCGAGCGAATCCGACGGCCGCTGGAAACGCGTTGAATATAATATTGACGAGACCAGCGCGTGGCCGTACCATGAAGCCACGGTCATCTGACCGCAACGCGATTGACGTAGTCCTGATGGCCACTCCGAGAGTCCATGGGTCAGGTGTGACCCGGTTCTCGGCGGAGCACGAACCGGCATGACGGTCCGTGTGACGGGTGTGCTTCGGGGCCGTCGATCACATGTCCAGAGGGGGAATACATGCGTCGACTCATCACCGCGGCCCTGGCCGTCGGGCTTCTGACCGCATCGACGGGGCTTTCGGCCGCGTTGTCGGCCAGCTCGGCTTCGGCGGCGACCGACACGACTCCCATCGTGGTCGGAGGAAATGGGGACCTGTCGATCTCCCAGGGCGTCATCCAGGGCTTCGAGGCCGGGATCTACCGGTTCAACAAGGCCGGGGGGCTCGACGGGAGAAAGATCAAGTGGGTCGGTTTCCTCGATGACGGCTTCAGCGCCCAGACGAGCCTGACCAACGCCCAACAGCTGGTCGACAACAAGGGGGTGTTTGCCGTCGCTCCGCTGGTCGGCCAAGCCGCCGGCGGCGCCACCGGCACGTTCTTGCAGAACGCCAAGATCCCCTTCGTCGGATGGTCGACCAACGCCGCCTTCGAGGTCGCCCCCAAGTGGGGATTCGGTATCAACGGGAACCAGGGCAACCCCGAAGTCCAGGGCGCGGGTGGCATGCTCCAGACCATCCAGGCCCAAGGCGCGCAGAAGGACCCGGCCAAGGTCAAGATGGCGCTGATCGGCAACGACGTGACCGGCGCCATCGTCGCCAACAACGCTCTGGCCGGGGTGGCCAAGCGTGTCGGGATCACCGTCACCTATGCCAAGGCCCCGGTGCCTGCACTCGGGACCACCAACTATGCCCCGTACGCGGAGGCACTCATCGCCTCGGGTGCGAATACGGTGTACGAGGTCCTCGGGGCGTCCGACTCGGTCGGCCTGGCTGCGGCGCTCAAGTCTGCCGGGTTCAAGGGCATGATCATCAACGGTGTCACCTACTACCCGGGGACCTTGGACAGTCAGCCCAGTGAGAAGGCCGCGCTCCAGGGCGTGTATGTCGAGAACGAGTTCCCGGCCAACGAGAACAACACGCCGGCGACCAAGCAGGCGTCGAAAGATCTGGTCTCGATCGGTCAGCAACCGGGCCTGTCGTCGGGCACCAGCGTGGGGTACTGGTCCGCCATCGTGTTGGAACAGATGCTGAGGTCGACGTTGGCTCGTGTCGGGAGCCCCTCCAAGGTCACCTCTGCGGCGGTGCAGCAAACGGTGGCCGGGGGAACGTCATGGGTCTATACGGACCCGATTGCCGGCGGCATCGGCCAGGAGACCTTCCCGGCGGCCGAGTCCATCCCGACCGGGTGCGGCACACTCCTGAAAACGGTTGGGTCCACGTTCAAGCAGATCGAGCCGTACAAGTGCTACTACGCCCTCAATATCACGACGGGGCAGAAGCTCGACCCGCAGACCGGGAAGCCGATCAAGTAAGGGCACGGCCCGACAGGACGCGGCGGGCATGGGACTCGACCGGGGTGCCGTCGAAGAAGGTGGCGTTCATGCCCCCGTGCAGTCGAATGGCGTTGTCACAGGCAAAGGCCTGGAACTGGTCGGGACTGAGTTGGCCGTTCTCCACCAGCTCGTAGGCCTCGGGTAGAACCGCTCGCATGTCGGTGACGTCCCAGTGGCCCAGATCGGAGCCGAGCACGGCCGTAGCACGGCACCACAGGGATTGACGCCTCGGCGAACGCCCAGGAGATGGTGGCTTCGTCGGCCTCGCAGCCGAAGTAGAACCGGTCGAACTGGGCGACGATGTCCTCGGCCTGCTCACGCCGCATGCCCGGAAGTCGTCGACTTCCAGAGGTGGGTTGTCGCTCTGTCCTCGCATGGCGTCGGCGCACGGAGGGGTCGGCGAAGGGGTCGCCTCCGTAGCGCAGCAGCAGCTCGCTCCACTTCGTCGGGGTCCACCAGCGAGGATCGAGCAGCTCGATGCGGCGCCGCCCCGTTTTTCCCACCGGCTGATCAGATCGCACAGCAACTGCACCCCCCAGGACACCCCGCACTCCATGAAGGCGAAATTGAGCGTGGGAAAGCGGGTGGCCACCCCGCCGAAGAAGAGGGCCTTGGCGAAGGCGTCAGCACTGGCGGCGAAGTGCCGATGTGGTTGTACATGTAGCCGGGTGGAGGACTGTCGGAGCTCCACGCCCATGGTGGGGGCGTGGACGGTCACGGCCACACCCAGGTCGACGCACCGGGCCCAGACCGGGTCGTAGTCGTAGACGCTGTCGAGGGCGAGCACGTCGAGCCACGGGCGCCCGGCCCGACCTCGGGCGCGCGGGCCACGTAACTGTTGAGCATGACTGCCTTGAAGCCCAGCTCGCCCACCGAGTGCTCGAGCTCGGCCATCGCTTCTTCGGGAGTGTGGGCCGGGATCACCGCCACGGCGGTCATCCGATCGTCGAGGCCCTCGAGCACGTCGGCCAGGTACAGGTTCGACGGCGCGACAAGCCACGGTCCGGATGTCGTCATCGACATGGCCCATGCACGTAAGGCCCACGCTCGGGTAGAGCACGGTGAAGTCGATGCCCAGCTCGTCGAGCCGCTCGTACATGAGGCGGGGCAGGAACCCGGTGGCCCGGTCCCGGGCGGAGGCCGGGAGCGTCCACCACGCCGGGATCGCTCTCCGATCAGGCGGGGGCGCGCCTATCGACCCGGTCGAGCAGCGGGGAGCGCCGAGAGGAATAGGTGGGCGAGGACCCCATGAACCGGTCGGCGACCTCCGATCCTCCGATGCGGCGCATGTAGTCGACGACGGCCGGGATGGACTCGACCACGTGACCGTCGCCGTCCACGATGGGGTGGTCGATCTGGGACCCACCGCTTGGCCATCCGGGACGCTCATGGGCTGCTCCTTGCGACGTGCGCACATTACCGCTGGGCCGCTCCAGCGATCAGGATTCGGGATGGTTTGGAATCAGATAGTCAACATGGGTAGTCGAAAGATCGAACGGTAGACTCCGTTCGGTCGAGGGGAGGGGCGCAGATGGGTCGGTCCGGATATCACGTCATCGATGCCCATCATCACGTCGGCAGCGTGCCCTCGCTGATGGCCCAAGTCGCCGACTCCGGCCCTCGGGGCCTCGAGCTCGATCTCGTCCCGTTCCACGACCTGTCCGAGGTCGAGGCCCGCCTGTCGGTCATGGACGCCAACGGCATCGACCAGGCGGTGGTCATCCCCACCCACGAGTACCTCCGCCCGGCGGGAGTGGCCGATACCCGTCAGGTCAACGACGCCATCGCCGGCTATCGGGACCGCGACCCGAGCCGATTCCCGGCCGCGGTGGGGATCGTCGAGCCCCTCCATGGCCGGTACGCATTCGACGAGCTGCAACGGGTCCACGACGAACTGGGCCTGGTCGGCATCAGCTTCCACACCCGGTTCCAAGGGGTGTCGACCGATAGCTATCTGGTGCGGGCCCTGGTCGAACGCATGGTCGAGTTGCACCTGGTTCCCTTTATGCACGCCTATGCCGGCTCGCCCGAGGAAGCACCCTGGATGGTCACCGCGCTGGGTCAGGCCTTTCCCGAGGCCACCCTCATCGTGCTGGACGGGTTCTCCGGCCTCGAACGCAGTGCCAAGGAGGTGTCGATCGCCGCCGAGGCCGCATCCAACCTGGTATTCGACACCAGCCTGGCCTACAGCTTCGACTTTGTAGAGCGGTTCGTAGCCACCTTCGGCGTCGAGCGGGTGGTGTTCGGCACCGACATGTACTCGCCACCCCTGGCCTATCGACGGAGCACCGTGCTCGACCAGCTCCTCGATTCGGCGCTCGATGACGGTCAGCGGTCCCTGATCCTGTCGGGCAATCTCGGTCGTCTCCTGGGCCTGGATCCGCCGCGCGTAGCCGACCCGGCTGGCGGGGGCGTGCCCGCCCACGGCCTCGGTGATCTCATCCGCGGCCCGACGCAGGTCTTGTCCGGTGCTCTCGATCTCACGTCCGGTCATGCGCCGCTCTACGTGGATGGACAGGGTGAGCACGGGGTGGCCGGCACCATTGAATACCGGGGCGGACATGGCGTTGACCGAGTAGCGACGGTCGGCTCGCAGACGGTTGGGCAGGTACTCGACCTGACCGATCTTGGCCATGAGCAGATCGATGGCATCTTGCATCTCCTCGGACAGCTGTTTGCCGTCGAAGATGGCCAGGGCGTCGCGGAATCGGGCCAGGGAGTCGTTCTCGCTCTGGACGTCGTACCCGCGGGTCCGGACCGCGTCGAGAGCGGCCCGCAGGTCGGCGACGCGGTTGTGCGGGGGTGCCCGATCGAGCCAGTCCTGGATGTGTTGTTCGTCCATCCACGCCACTTGGACGGCGCCGAACGGGGGCACGACGGGAACGCGTTGGCCGACGTGGCTCCAGGACGCGGCGTGGTTCGAGGCGGGGTTCGGGTGGGCCCAGTCGATCACCGTGATGAACCCGTTCTCGATGATCGAAGCCACGCACTCGACGCCATGCTGCTGGGCGACGTGGCGGACCGTGGGCCCGGCCATCCGCACCGCCGGGAAGGCCAGTTCGGCCGCCCGCCCGGCCGCGATCAGCGACGGTCCCAGCAGGTAGCCCTTGGTGCGTGGTGACCGTACGACGTAGCCGGCATCGAGCAGCGCCCGGATCACGGCGTAGCACGTGGCCTTGCTGATTCCCAGCTCGTTGACGATGTCCGACAGCTTGAACTCGTGGTCGGGCTGGGAGACGAGCAGGGCGATCACCGAGATGACCCGACCGGTGGGCGGCGAGACGCTCCGGCGGGGACCGGTGCGGGTGGACGATTCAGCCGGGGTCATCAGGACGAATACCCTAGTGGATGGGGGCAAACCCGTCGGTCACCGAGCGCTGTCCGGTTGCCGGCTCGACCTGGTCGCCGACGGTGGTGCGTGGTCGCTCCGGCATGGGTTCCCCATCCTCTCGCCACCTCACCGATTTTCGAATATCCAACCAAAGTGGTCCAATATTGAGTATATTCGCTGAGGACTCGGCGACGAGGTTTCGGGCCGAACGCGATCGGTGGGGAGGGGTCCGTGTCTGTAGAAAGCCGACTGGTCGAGATCGATCACCTGCTGTCCACGACCAAGGCCGTCCGCCGCCGGCTCGATCTGGGCCGTCCGGTTCCCCGCCAGGTGGTGACCGAGTGCATCCGGCTGGCCTGCTACGCCCCGAACGCGTCGAATGCCCAGGACTGGCGTTGGGTCGTCGTCGACGACCCGGGTCAACGAGCACTGGTGGCCAAGCACTACCGGGCCTTGGTCGAGCCCCCGGTGTCGCAAATGCTCGAGACCAAGGTCCGCCTGGGTGATGAGGCGGGCGCCCGTATCTCCCGGTCCATTCTCTACCTGGCCGAGCACATGGCCGAGGTACCCGTCCTGGTGATCCCCTGCTACGACGTGGTCGCGGCCGAGAACCGCTATCGAAAGCTCATCACCGACCCGGCGCTGCAGCAGGCGGCGGTCGGCCACACCCACGAGATGACGCCGAGCATGTACGCCTCCATCCTCCCGGCGGTGTGGAGCTTCCAACTGGCGCTGCGCAGCCGGGGACTGGGATCGGTATTGACCACCGCCCATCAAGGCGACCAACCGGGCATGGCCGAGATCCTGGACATCCCTCTGGGCTGGGCTCAGACCGCGCTCATCCCGGTGGCCTATACAACCGGTGGAGACTTCTCGCCGCCGCCACGGAAGCCCGTCGAGGACGTGATCATTTGGAACCGCCGAACGCCGTGATGCGCTCGCGCCGAGCCGAGTTCGGTCGGTTTCAGAGACGGGGCAGGACCTGTTCGACATACAGGGTGAGACATTCCCAACCCTTGTCGATGGGCATGCCCCCAACCAGCGGGTGCAAGGCGAACGTGGCTGCGGGGCCGGCTTCGTGGGCTCGAGCCACGCACTCGTCGGGGGTCAGCACCTCGTAGATCCCCTCGGCCCGTAATGCGTCGACCGTGTCGGCATGGGAATGGACGGCGGAGTGGATGTCGGGCGTCTGCCAGTTGGCGTACACGGTGGCCTCGTGCAGGAAGTACCGGCCGAGCTCGACCCATGCCCGCTCTGGGTCCTCGGCCACGTAGGTGGTCGAGAACTGCTCGGGCGGCATCACGCACATCCCCTGGGTGCCCTCCGCTTGGCATTGCTGGTAGTAGAAGGCCTCGAGCTCGGGCAGGTGCGCGGCCGGCGCCAGCGGGAGGCCGAAGCGGGCGGCGCGCCGGGCCGACGGCTTCGACGTCCCTCCGATCAGCAGCGTCGGGTGCGGTTGGGTGAGGGGCTTCGGTGTGACCCGGACCCGGGTACCCCGGTACTCGAACGGCTCGCCCGTCCACGCCTTGAGCAAGGTGTCAACCGCCTCGTCCATCAGCCGGCCGCGCTCGGTCCACGACTTGCCATGGGCGGCGTACTCCTCGGGGCGATAGCCCAATCCACCGACGATGGTCAGGCGCCCCCCACTGGCCAAGTCGAGCACCGCGATGTCCTCGGCCAGGCGGAGCGGGTCGTGCAGCGGCAGGAGCAAGGCCATGACCGTGATGGGGATCCGCGGGCAGCGACCGAAGACCAGACCGGCGCTGATCAGCGGGGACGGGCTCCAACCGTCATCGGCCCCGTGGTGCTCCTCGAGGGTCACCATGTCCAAGCCGTTTCTGTCGGAGTACTCGGCCATGTCGATGGACGCCTGGTACCGGTCCGCCATCTCCCGGGGGTCCAATCCCGGTTGAACCTGGTTGAAGCGGACTAATGACATCACCACGCGGCCACCCCCCTTGCTCTGGACCCCGATTCTGACCCTAGACGGTATGGCCGCGGTAAGGTTGCCGATAGTCGAAACATCCGTCTGAATATTCGATTTTGTGCCCCAGATCCATGTGCTTCCCGGGTGGAGACCTCGGGAATCGGCTGAAGGGCAGGGGCACAGGGGCGGTCGGATCACAGACTCAGCCGGAGCACAGATTCGGCGGAGAACAAGGGGGAAGCATGGGAAAGCTCGACGGCAAGGTGGCGCTCATCACCGGTGGCGCCCGGGGGCAGGGACGGAGCCACGCGCTGGCGCTCGCCGCCGAAGGGTGCGACATCGCCTTCTGCGACATCTCTGAACCGGTGAAGACCACGCTGTACCGAACGGCTACCGAAGAGGACCGGCTCGAGACGCAGAAGTTGGTGTCGGAGACGGGCCGTCGCTGCGTGGCCGTCGAGGCCGACGTGCGTGACCGACCGGCCATGAAGGCGTTCGTCGAACAGACCATCGACGAGCTGGGGGCCATTGACATCGTTCTGGCCAATGCCGGGATCACGGCGTTCGCACCGGCGTGGCAGACGCCCTATGAGATGTGGGACGAGACCATCGACATCTGCCTCACCGGGGTGTGGAACACCTGTCGGGAGACGATGCCCCACATGGTCGAGCGGCGGAAGGGCACGATCGTGATCACGTCGTCCAACGCCGGACTCACCCCCATACCGAACGTGGCCCCCTACGTGGCGGCCAAGCACGGGGTCACCGGACTGATGAAAGTACTAGCCGTGGAGTTGGCCCCGTTCGACATCCGGGTCAACGCCGTTCACCCCTGCGGGGTGGCCACCGACCTGGTCCTCAATCAACCCGGCCTGGATCTCTTCGCCGGGAAGGAGGGCGCCACGTTCGAGGACGCAGAGCCAGGGATGAAGAGCCTGAACCTCCTCGACGTCGCCTTGATCCAACCCCAAGATGTGTCCGAGGCCATCCTCTATCTGGTGAGCGACGCCGCCCGCTACGTGACCGGTCTCTCGCTCACGATCGACGCCGGGACCACCATCTGCCCCCCGGGGAGCTTCCGCGGCTGGGAGGCGTAGGTCCTGGCGTAGGCCAGATCAGCCCCTCCTCGGCAGAATCGTCTTTGATATATGATCTTGGCGCACGCTGGCCACCTCGAAGGTTGCGCAGGTCCTATCGATGCAATTGGAAGTGATGATGACCGGGGTCGGGGGGCAGGGCATCCAGCTGTGCTCGAAGACACTGGCCCTGGGCGCCGTGCACGAGGGTCGCCAGGCCATGCTGTGCGGGCACTATGCCGGCGCCATCCGGGGCGGTCAGACCGACGCGTCGATCGTGGTCGCCGACCGGAACATGCGGGCCTTGCCCATCTTGCCCTCGGCGTGGTCCGGCTTCGTGATGTCACCGCAGTACTGGGAGTCGACAAGGGAGTTCTTGCGCCCGGGGGGACCCGTCGTGGTCAATTCCTCGCTGGTGGACGAGGAATTCGTCCATCCCGAGCTCGAGGTGACCCGTATACCGGCCAGTGAGATCGCCAGTGAGCGCCTTGCGGCGCCAATGGGTGCGTCGATGGTCCTACTCGGCGCGTTCTGTGCCGTCACCGGGCTGGTGGGCATCGAGGCGCTGGTGGAGGCCATGAAGGAGCTGGTTCCTCCCTACCGCACCGAGCATCTGGTCGCCAACGAAGTGGCCTTGCGCGCCGGTACCGACGAGGTTGACGGCCAGTTCGCCTCGGTGTGGGAACGGACCACGGCGGATAGCGGGTCTCGCCCATGATCGACGGCTCCATCCGGACGCGGGGGACCGTGGTGATCGACGTCGAACGGTGCAAGGGCTGTGAATTGTGCATTCCGGCGTGCCGGCCCGGGGTGCTGGCCATGTCCGATCCCGACGAGGTCAATGTCATGGGCGCCCGGTACCCGGTGCTCTTCGCCGGATGCACGGCGTGCCGGGCCTGCCGGGAGGTCTGCCCCGACTTCGTCTTCGAGGTCTACCGGTTCGACGAGCCTCAGGACCTGCCCGCCCGATCAGCAGGCGAGACCTCGCTCGTCGACGGGGTCGATGGAACCAATGCAGCCGATGGAGGAGCTCGCTGATGCCCACCAAGCTGATGCAGGGCGCCGATGCCGTGGCCGAGGCCGCCCTCAACGTCGGCTGCCGGTTCTTTGCCGGGTACCCGATGCTGCCGTTCACGCCGCTGCTCGAGAGCATGGCCAAGCAGATGAAGGCGGTGGGTGGGGTATGCATCAACGCCTCGAGCGAGATCGAGGCGGTGAACATGGCCATCGGGGCCGGAGCGGGTGGGGCCCGAGTGGGCACCGGCTCGTGTGGGCAGGGCATCGCCCTCATGCAAGAGGCCATCGCCGAGGCCGCGCTGAACGAGGTGCCCTTCGTCGTGTTCAACATGGCCCGCGGCCAGCAGGACTATTTCCAGTGCACCCGGGGCGGTGGTTGGGGGGACTACCGGACGATCACCGTGGCTCCCAAGGACGTGGCCGAAGCCGTGGAGCACACCCAGCTCCTCTTCCACTTGGCCGACAAGCACCGCGGGCCCGTCGTCCTCTACGGCGACTACCTGATCGCCGACACCTTCATGAGCGTCGACGTCTCGCCTCGCGATTTCGGTCCCCTACCGCCGAAGGACTGGGCCCTCGACGGGACGCTGGGTGGGACGGGTCGCTCCCGGCAGATCTGGTCGTGGGCCATGGGCAAGTCCAATGCTCCCGGGCTCGGACCGGACGGCCAGTGGAAGCGCATGGCCCAAAAGTTTCGCGACATCGCCGAGGAGGAGCAACGGCACGAGACCTTCATGGTCGACGACGCCGAGTACGTCGTCGTGTCCTTCGGCACCTCGAGTCCCTTCGTTGACTATGTCATCGAGGAGATGCGAGCCGAGGGGGTCAAGATCGGTTCGTTCCGACCGATCACGCTGTGGCCGTTCCCCGAACAGGCCCTGGCCGATGCTACGGCGACGTGCCGCCGGGTGTTCGTCTACGAGGTGAACGCCGGTCAGATGCTGGACGACGTACGCCTCAGCGTGGCCGACCGGTCGAAGATCGATTTCATCGGCGGCGTGAGTGTCGATTACAGCGGAATGCGACAGGGCGAGGGATTGCAGGTGTCGTCCATCCGGGCGGCGATCGCCGAGGCCATGGAACGAGGAGGCTGAATGTCCACCACCCGAATACCCACCGATGCGCCCCCGTCGATCGCCAGTGCCAAGATCGCCTCGTTCAAGCCGCCGCTCCAGATCAGCGAGGATCACCACCTGTGTCCCGGATGCGGGCATCCTGTGGCCTGGCGGCTCCTGCTCGAGGTACTGAGCGAGCTGAACCTCGATCATCGAGCCATCGGCGTGGTCGGGCACGGCTGCTACACGGCCATCGCCACCATGTCGGACATCGACTGGTCGCAGTGCCTCCACGGTCGCGCCCCGGCGGTGGCCACGGGACTCAAGCGCGTGCAACCCCAGGCAGCCGTGTTCACGCTCCAAGGTGACGGCGACATGGCCACCGAAGGCCTGCACGAGGTCCTCCACGCCGCAGCCCGCGGGGAGTCGATCACGGCCATCATGGTCAACAACGGCGTCTTCGGCGACACCGGTGGGCAGATGACGGCGACGACGGTGGTGGGCCAGCGCACGAAGACGAGCCTCGAGGGCCGAGATGCCGACGTCCACGGTTTTCCCATCCCCTTGGCCGATCTGGTCTCCAGTCTGCCCGGTGCCTCCTATGTGGCCCGGGGTGCCGTAAACAACGCCGGCTCGATCGCCCAGACCAAGAAGTTCCTGACGCGGGCGTTCGAGGCTCAGCTGGCCGGCGACGGGTTCAGCTTCGTCGAGATCCTGACCATGTGCCCGACGGGGTGGATCATCCCCACGGCCGACGGTCCCGACTACGTGGCCGGTACCTTCGAGAAGACCTTTCCGGTCAGGCAACTGAAATCGCCCTCTGATCAGGCGTCACGACGAGGTGGTGTGTCGGGGCGAGCCGGTGACCAAGCTTCCGGTGAGCCGGGAATCAAAAGGCAAGGGGGCCGATGACCGAACTGCTGCTGCACGACATGGTGCGGGCGACCGCCGGCCGTACGCCCCATCGGGTGGCGGTGAGCTACAAGACCGGCCTGCGGACCTACGCCGAAGCTGCTCGAGCGCGTCGAGGACCTGGCCGCGGTGCTCGCCGGCGCGGGGCATCGGCCAGGGCGACCGAGTGACCTGGTGGGCCGACACCACCTCGACGCGTGCGACGCTCTACTACGCCCTGGCCTATCTGGGCGCGATCTTCGTCCCCCTCAACCCCCGGTTCAGCGCGGACGAGTTCCGGGCCGTGCTCGACATCGCCGACCCCGCTGGTGGTCGTCCGATAGACGACCGCCATGAGGCGACGTCACCATCGGACGAGCTGCTGGCCGAGCCGGCGCCCAGCATGCTCGACCTACCCGCGGTGCACGAGACCGACCCCGACGTCATCTTCTTCACCAGCGGGACGACCGGCCAACCCAAGGGGTGCGTGCTCTCGCATCGAAGCAACCGGCTGCGGACCCAACGGCCATGGGCGCGAGCGCCGATCGGCACGGTCATGACGATGTTCCCCCAATTCCACTGGGGCGGTTGGTCGTTCTGTCACGGCGCCTGGTACAGCGGCCACGAGTATCGTGCTGGTCGACGGGGGCAACACCGAGGCGGTCCTCGACCATGGCGCGGCGCGCAAGGTGGCCAAGCTTCTACGGCATCCCGGCCATGTGGCGCGGATCTTCGAGGCGGACCGGAGCCGGCTACGACCTGTGCTCGCTCCGGGAGGCCAATACCGGGGACGTCGTCCACGCCGACCGAGCTCCTGACGTCGCTGATCGCCGAGACCTTTCCCGGGACGACGACCTGGATCGGCTACGGAGCCACCGAGGCCGGAGGTCTGTGCCACGCTGTCGCCCGAGGACATCTTCCGCAAGGCCGGATCCGTCGGGTTGCCGCTGCCCGGGGTGCACGTGCGAATCGAGGACGGCGAGTTGTGGGTGAAGAGCCCCCAGGAGTTCCTGGGCTATTTCCGCAACCCGGAGGCGACGGCCGCGGCGGTGGTCGACGGGTGGTATCGGACCGGCGATCTGGTCGAGCGTGACGACGAGGGGTACGTGTGGGTGGTGGGACGGGTGAAGGACATGATCCGCACCGGAGGGGAGACGGTCGCACCGGCCGAGGTGGACCTGGTCATGCAGCGTCATCCCGGCGGTCGCCGACGCCGCCGTGGCCGGCGTGCCCGACGACGACTGGGGCGAGCTCGATCACCGCCTTCGTGGTGCTGCAGCCGGGCGCTACGCTCGAGCTTGGTCGAGGTCCGCGGCATTGTGGAAGGAGCCTGGCCGGCTACAAGCACCCTCGCCGGCTGATACCTGGTCGAAGAGATCCCCCGGACCGGACCGACCGGACAGGTACAGCGGCGCCGGCTGGTAGATATGGCATCGGGTCCGGCTGTCCCGTCGGATCTGGCTGTCCCGTCAGGTCAGGCTGTGCCGGGACGGGCGGGGAAGTGACCGCACCCTCCGTCTTCGTCACCAGGAAGTGACGGCGACCTTCGTGGTCGTCACCAGGGAGTTCTCGACCCCGCTGTGGGCGGGAATGTTGACTCGGCTGGTAGGGTTTACATGGCTGAACAGTCATAGAGGTGAGTCCGGTGATAGCCGGTCACCGCCGACAGTGAAGGATCGTGATAGCTGTGCCCACGTTCAGGGAGATGTTGGCCGATGCCAAGGCGGCGGTCCGCGAGGTCGAGCCCGCTGAGGCCGAAGAGGAGCTCGGGAGGGACAAGGCTGTCGTGCTCGATGTCCGGGAGCCTGACGAGTACGAGCAGGGTGCACTGCCCGGTGCCGTGCACATCCCCCGGGGCACGCTCGAGACGTCAGTCGAAGGGAAGATCCCGGACAAGTCCTCCCGCGTGGTCGTCTATTGCGCCGGCGGTACCCGGTCAGCGTTCGCGGCCAAGACGCTCCAAGAGCTCGGATACAGCGACGTGGCCTCGGTGATCGGCGGTTTCAACCGCTGGAAGGATGAAGGTCGCCCGTGGTCGACGCCTCAGGCGCTCAGCTCGGAGCAACGCAACCGCTATCAGCGCCACTTGTTGCTCCCCGAGGTCGGTGAGACCGGCCAGCTGAAGCTCCTGGACGCCAAGGTGCTGTTGCTCGGCGCCGGCGGCCTCGGCTCGCCCGCCGCTCTGTACCTGGCCGCGGCCGGGGTCGGGACGCTTGGCATCATCGACATGGACGTGGTCGACGCCTCCAATCTTCAGCGACAGATCCTCCACAACACCGATCGGATCGGCGAGCGGAAGGTCGACTCGGCCAAGAAGACGCTCACCGCCCTCAACCCGGACGTCAACGTGGTCACCTACGACGTGCGCCTGGGCGCCGACAACATCCTCGACATCATCGACGGGTACGACGTCATCGTGGACGGGACGGACAACTTCCCCACCCGCTATCTGGTGAACGATGCCTCCCTGAAGAAGCGGATCCCGGTGGTCCACGGTTCGATCTTCCGGTTCGAGGGCCAGGTCACCGTGTTCAACCCGTATGAGGGGCCCTGCTACCGATGCATGATCCCCGAGCCGCCGCCGGCTGAGCTGGCCCCGAGCTGCTCGGAAGCCGGTGTGCTGGGCGTGCTCTGCGGGATCATCGGGTCGCTGCAAGCCACCGAAGCCATCAAGATCATCCTCGGAATCGGGGAGACCCTTCAGGGTCGCCTGTTGGCCTACGACGCGCTGGAGCAGAGCTTCCGCACGTTCAAGGTCCATCGTGACCCGGCCTGCCCGACCTGCGGGCCCGACGCCGGCGAGATCGTCATTGCTGAATACGACGATCTGTGCCTGCCCCACGCCACAGCCCCGGTCGCAGTTTCAGCCTGAGGCCCTCGACCCAGCTTTGGGCCAAGCCCGCGTTTCTGGAACCAGCCGGCTGACATCCCGTCGGCCGGTTGCCGCGGGGTTCGTCGCCTCCGAGCGCTACTGCCGGTAGCCCTCGACGGTCGAATCGCCACGCATGACGGCGTCATCAGGGTTCTTCCCGACCCCCCGCAGCGCTCGACGCTGACGGAGCAGGTCCCAGAGCACGTCCAGGTGGATGTCGATGCTCCGTTCGCGGCTCCGCTCGTCGTCGGTGAGGGCTTGGCCTCCGGCGGCCCGCTCGTGGAGCTGTCGCTCCTCGGCCACGAGCTCGTCGATCTGGCGGATTACGTCTTCGTCCTTCATGGGATGCGAGCGTACCGGGAGCCACCGGTCAAGGCGGTGGGCGTGCTCGGCCGGGGCGGTTTCACCCCCGCCTCTCCCAGCCAGCGGTGGCGAAACGATCGATCGGCGGCGGTGATGACCGATCCTGACAACGGGGGGTCCGGGAGACCGTAACCTGTCGTTATGGCATCGAACAGCACGCCCCCCAACGAGCGACGTACCGACTCGGGCATCGAGATCCGTCCCGTTTACACGGCGGACGATCTCGCCGGCTGGGACCCCGAGACGCAGCTCGGCGATCCGGGCCACTACCCGTACACGCGGGGAATTCGCGCCGACATGTACCGGGGCCGTCTCTGGACGATGCGTCAGTACGCCGGGTTCGGCGATGCGAAATCCACCAATGAGCGGTTCAAGTTCCTGCTGGGGGCGGGCCAGACCGGCCTGTCCTGCGCCTTCGATCTCCCGACCCAAATGGGATTCGACTCCGACCACCCCCGAGCCGAGGGTGAGGTGGGCAAGGTCGGGGTGGCCATCGACTCCCTGGCCGACATGCGCCTGCTCCTGGCCGGCCTTCCCTTGGACAAGGTCACCACCTCGATGACCATCAATGCCACCGCGGCGATCCTCTTGCTCTTCTACCAACTGGTGGCCGAGGAGAACGGCGTCGACCCCAAGGCGTTGGGGGGGACGATCCAGAACGACATCTTGAAGGAGTACGTGGCCCGGGGCACCTACATCTACCCGCCCCGGCCGTCGATGCGGCTGGTCACCGACACCTTCTCGTACTGCGCCGAGCACCTGCCGGCCTGGAACACCATCTCGATCTCCGGATATCACATCAGAGAGGCCGGCTCCACGGCCGTCCAGGAGATCGCCTTCACCATCGCCAACGGGATCGCCTACGTAGAGGCGGCTATCGCCGCGGGCCTGGATGTCGATGCCTTCGCCCCTCGGCTGAGTTTCTTCTGGAACGCCCACAACAACCTGTTCGAGGAGGTGGCCAAGTACCGGGCTGCCCGGCGGATGTGGGCCAAGATCATGACCGAGCGGTTCCAGGCCAAGAACGAGAAGTCAACGTTGTTGCGCTTCCACACCCAAACCGGCGGCTCCACGCTGACCGCCCAGCAGCCCGAGAACAACATCGTCCGGGTCACGGTCCAGGCCATGGCCGCGGCTCTGGGCGGAACCCAGAGCCTGCACACCAACGGGTTCGACGAGGCCCTGGGCCTTCCCACTGAGAAGGCGGCGAAGATCGCGCTCCGGACCCAGCAGATCGTCGGCTACGAGTCTGGGATCGCCGACACCGTTGATCCCCTGGCCGGCTCCTGGTTCGTCGAGTCGTTGACCGATGAGGTCGAAAAGGCGGCCTGGGACTACCTCGAGCGCATCGACGGCATGGGCGGCGCAGTCGATGCCATCGAGGCCCAGTACATGCAACAGGAGATCGAGCAGGCCGCGTATGCCTACGCCAAGGCGATCGACGACAACGAGAAGATCGTCATCGGGGTCAACAAGTTCGCCGATGCCACCAACGATCCCAACGAGGTGTTCCCCATCGACGTCGAGCTGCAGCGCAATCAGATCGCCTCGGTGAAAAAGGTCAAGGCCGATCGAGATCAAGCGGCCGTCGACGCGGCATTGTCCGACGTGGAAGCGGCGGCGCGGGGGACTCAGAATCTGCTCGTGCCCATGAAGGAGGCGCTCGGGTCCATGGCCACGTTGGGCGAGGTCTCCGATGTACTGCGCGGCGTCTTCGGGGAGTTCAGACCGGGCGGCTAAAAACGGGACTGTAGGGGCGGAGGGCGCGGGCAACCGCGGCACGTATCGGCAATCGAAGGAGGAGAGTCATGGATCTGGGCCGAGTAGGTATCTGGAGCGGACAGTTCCGGTCCAAGGACACCGGCGCGGCGCACGCGACGCGGCCAGAGAGCTCGAGGGGCTGGGTTTCGGTGCCCTGTGGATCCCCGGCGGAGCCGGTGGCGACATCTTCGGTGACGTCACCCGGGTCCTCGAGCGCGACCACGACGCTGCCGGTGGTCACGGGCATCCTCAACGTCTGGATGCACGACGCCAACGACGTCGCGTCCGAGCACGCACGGATCGGCGCCGCCTACCCGGAACGGTTCCTGCTCGGCCTCGGCGTGAGCCACGCGCTCCTCATCGAGGCTGAGGGCGATCGTCGCTACGAGCGACCCCGGACGGTAATGGTCGACTACCTCGACGCGCTCGATGCCGCCTCCCCGCCGGTGGGTCCGGAGGACAGGGTCCTGGCCGCCCTGGGCCCGAAGATGCTGGAGCTGGCCCGGGACCGGTCGGCCGGCGCTCACCCGTACCTGACCACGCCGAAGCACACCAGCGAAGCTCGAGCGGTGCTCGGCGCTGGTCCGCTCTTGGCCCCCGAGCAGATGGTCGTCCTCGACTCCGACCCTTCCACCGCTCGCGCCACCGCCCGCAAGACTCTGTCCCGCTACCTGGCCCTGCCCAACTACACCAACAATCTGAAGAGGCTGGGGTTCAGCGAGGCGGACCTGGCTGACGGGGGCAGCGACCATCTGGTCGACGGGATCATCTCCTGGGGCGACATTGCGGCCATTGCCGGTCGTGTCAAAGAGCATCTGGACGCGGGCGCCGATCACGTCTGCCTGCAGGTTCTCACCGACACGCCCGGTACTTATCCGATCACGCAGTGGGGCGAACTGGCCGCCATCATCTCGGGACTCAGCTAACCGGGTTTCACGGAGTTGCCAGCAGCCGATCGCGCAGGGCGTCGTCGCTTGCGGCGTCGACGGCCGTCCAGGCCATGGCCAGCGCACCGTCGCGGAGTGCGGCATCAGCCGATGGGGTCACGCACGCGGCCGCGAACTCCGGTTGATGGTTGACTGCTCCGCCGGAATCCAGGGCGATGAGCGGGTGGATGGTGGGGATGGCCAGCGAGATATTGGCCATGTCGGTGGACAGGGTGGGGCAGCGCGGCGCGCTCGTCGTCGAGGGTAAACCGGCGACCGAGCGCCTCGGCATTGACCCGGTAGGAGTCGAGCAGACCTAGGTCGCTCTCCATGTGGGAGTAGACCGGCGCGAGCGGCTCATACCGCACGGTGGCCCCGGTGGCCGTGCTCCCGGCCTCGAAGCAGGCTCGCACCCTTGGCTCCAGGACCTCGAGATCGCCGAGGGTCAGGGCCCGGCACATGTAACGTGCCGATACCGCGGCCGGGATGATGTTGGCCGCCGAGCCACCTTCGGTCACCACACCGTGCAATTGGTTGCCGGGGCGGAGCTGCTGACGGAGCAGGCCGAGGGACACCTGGGCGATGGTCATGGCGTCGGCGGCGTTGACTCCCTCCCAGGGGGCGGCGGAGGCATGGGCACTCTTACCGCTGAAATGGACGTCGAAGTGGGAGACGGCGAGGCAGGTGGCGGCCAGCCGTTCGGTCGGCCACGGGTGCACCATCATGGCGGCGTGGACGCCGTCGAACACCCCTCGCTCCAAGAGCAGGATCTTCCCGCCCCCGCCCTCCTCGGCCGGCGTCCCCACCACCCGGACGGTCAAGCCCAGCTCGTCGGCCACGGCGGCCAGGCCTAGACCGGCCCCCACCGCGCTGGCGGCAATGATGTTGTGGCCGCAGGCGTGACCGATGTCGGGTAGGGCGTCGTACTCGGCACACACGGCAACGACCAGTGGTCCCGAACCGAATTCGGCACTGAACGCCGTGGGCAGATCGCCGACCCCCTCCGAAACCGTGAAGCCCCCGTCGGCCAGGGCGCTCGCGGTCCACTCCGACGCTCGCACCTCCTCGTACGACAGCTCCGGATGGGCGTGGATCGTGTGGCTGAGCTCGATCAGGGAATCGAGCGAGGCGTCGACCGCGGATTCGATGGACTGTTTTGCGTTGTCCGCATGGCCGGTCACCTCGCTCACCGTCCTCTCCTACTCGATGATGGCGACCACGTCGCCCGGCCCGACGGCGTCACCTGCGGCCACCTTGATCTCTTTGACCGTCCCCGCCTTCTCGCTGACCACGTTGTTCTCCATCTTCATGGCCTCGAGCACGCAGACGGTCTGCCCCAGTTCGACCACGTCGCCCACCGCGACCGTCAATTTGACGATGGTGCCCTGCATGGGCACGGTGACCGTACCGGAACCGGTTGCCCCCCCGGCGGCCTTGGGTCGCTTGGGCCCCGTTGCTCGAGGGGAGGAGCCGGACACCACCACGTCACCGAGGTCGGGAACCCACAGCTTCACCTGATAGCGGCGTCCGTCGACTTCGGCGGTCACGTCGCGCAGAACCTTGGCCACGGACTCGTCGCCTTCGGCTCCCGATGCAGGCTCCAGCGCCACCTCGGCGGTGATCGAGCTCAGGTCCAGGGTCTGTTCCACCCAAATTGGTGGAATGGGTAGCGGCGGCGAAGTCCGGATGGGACAGGATGACCACATCGGCCGGGAGAGTGGTGGCCACCCCGGTGATCACCATCTCCTCGATGGCCCGGAGCATCCGGCGCCGGGCGGCCTCCCGATCGTGGCCCCACACCACCAGCTTGGCCACCAAGTTGTCGTAGTACTGGCTGATGGCATCGCCTCGGCCGTACCCGGCATCGAGGCGGACGCCCGGGCCGCCGGGACTGATGAACTCGGTGATGGTGCCGGGCGAGGGGGTAAAGGCCCCGCCGGTCGGGTCCTCGGCGTTGATCCGTACCTCGATGGCGTGGCCATCGCGGGCCACATCATCCTGGCCGAAGCCCAACGGCTCGCCCGATGCCACCCGAAGCTGCCACTCCACCAGGTCGAGGCCGGTGACCAGTTCGGTGACCGGGTGCTCCACCTGGAGCCGGGTGTTCATCTCCAAGAAGAAGAATTCGCCGTCCTGATAGAGGAATTCGACGGTCCCGGCGTTGACGTAGCCGCAAGCCTCGGCCACCCGCACGGCGGCCGCACCCATGGCTTGGCGGATCTCGTCGGGAAAGTCCGGGGCCGGGCTCTCTTCGATCAGCTTCTGGTGGCGGCGCTGGCACGAGCAGTCCCGCTCACCCAGCCACAACGTGGTGCCGTGGGTGTCGGCGATGATCTGCATCTCGACATGACGGGGCCAGGCCAGGTACCGCTCGACGTAGCACTCGTCGCGCCCGAAATACGCCAGCGCCTCGCGCTGAGCCGATTCCAATGCCTCGGCGGCCTCTGATGCCGCTTGCACCACCTTCATGCCGCGACCGCCGCCGCCGAAGGCGGCCTTGATGGCCACCGGCCATCCGGCGTCGTTGCCGAAGGTGATCACCTCGTCGGGTGAGGTCAGGACCTCGCTGCGACCAGGGACGCCGGAGACGCCGGCCTTCTCCGCCGCATGACGGGAACTGATCTTGTCCCCCATCACGTCGATGGCCGAAGGAGGCGGACCGATAAAGGTCACGCTCCGGTCGGTGATGGCCCGGGCAAAGTCGGTGTTCTCCGAGAAAAAGCCGTAGCCAGGGTGTACGGCGTCCGCCCCGCTCTTCTCGATGGCCCCGAGGATGGCCTCGGTGTTGAGATAGCTCTCCGCCGCAGTCTGGCCGCCGAGGGCGTAAGCCTCGTCTGCCAGTCGGACATGGAGTGCGTCCCGATCGAGCTCGGAGTAGACGGCCACCGTGGCGACCCCCATCTCGCGACAGGTCCGTATGACACGGACCGCGATCTCTCCCCGGTTGGCGATGAGAACCTTCTTCAGCACGCTGGGCCTTTCGAATCTGGACGAGCCACGGTCCCTCGACCGCCGACGAGCGCTACAACACTGGCACGGCCCGTAGGGTACGTGCCATGCCGGGGGCGACCGATCAGGGGAGGCCAGACCCGATGCCGACCGTGGTGCCCGGCCCGACCGGCACCCGGTTCGCCGAGGTGCGCTGGTTCGACGAGCTCGACTCCACCAACCGGTACCTGCTCAGCGAGGCCCGAAGGGGCGCCGGTGAGGGCCTGGTGGTGGTGGCCGATCACCAGAGCGCGGGTCGAGGTCGGTTGGGACGGCGGTGGGAGGCGCCACCGGCGGCAAACCTGTTGGTTTCGGTACTCCTCCGACCCCGATTGCCCATCCAAGCCCGCCACCTGGCCAGTGCCGTGGTCGCTCTGGCCGCAGCCGACGCCTGTGCGGCGCTCGCCGCGGTGACCGTCGACATCAAATGGCCCAACGACCTCCTGGTGGGCGGCCGAAAGCTGGCCGGAGTGCTGGCCGAGGCCGACGTGGCCGCCGAGCCCGCAGTGGGTGCGAAAGCCGACGCCGGCGCCGAAGCCGATGTCGGCGCTGACGGCCTGTCGCCGATCGTGGTCGGGATCGGCATCAACGTAGCCTGGCCGCCCGCGTCGCCGGGTGAGGGTCCCATCCAATTCGGCACCGGGCCAGGGTCAGGTCAGGCCGAAAGGGCCGCCGGTGAGCCCGAGATTGCCGAGTCGGCCACGTCGCTGGTCAGGGAGTCCGGCCGTGTGGTCGATCGGGCCCGGCTGCTACGTCGGCTGCTCATCGGGCTCGAGCCCCGGGTGGCGGCCTTGGCCTCGCCGGAAGGTCGGAAGGGTCAGGCCGCCGACCTCCGGAACCGGTGCACCACCATCGGCGCTCGGGTCCGGGTGGAAACGGCCGCCCACACCTTCACCGGGACGGCGGTGGATGTCACCGCAGAGGGCCATCTCGTCGTCGACGTCGATGACCAGGGACCACGGACAGTGGTGGTGGGCGACGTGATCCATCTGCGCATGGCCCCCGAACAGGCACGCGGCCGAGAGTAAACTCGCCCGGTCATGCGTCTACTGGTCACCGGCGGTGCCGGCTTCATCGGGTCCAACTTCGTCCGCTTTTGGGCCGACCGGCATCCCGAGGATGCCTTGGTCGTCTATGACGTGTTGACCTATGCGGGTAACCGACCCAGCCTGGCCGACGTGGAGGACCGGATCACGTTCGTCCGCGGTGATATCGGCGACCTGGCCATGGTGGCTCAGACCCTGGAGGACCACCAGATCGATGTGATCGTGAACTTTGCCGCTGAGTCCCACAATTCGCTGGCCATCCTCGATCCCACCCGGTTCTTCCAGACCAACGTGATGGGAACCCAGACCCTGCTCGAGGCGGCCCGGAGGCACGGCATCACCCGGTTCCACCACATCTCCACCTGCGAGGTCTACGGAGACCTGGCTCTCGACAGCGACGAGCGGTTCACCGAGGAGACGCCCTACCGGCCCCGGACGCCGTACAACGCGTCCAAGGCGGGTGCGGACCACGCGGTGCGGGCGTACGTGGAGACCTTCGGAGTCCCGGCCACCATCACCAACTGCTGCAACAACTACGGCCCCTATCAGTTCCCCGAGAAGGTCATCCCCTTGTTCACGGCCGAGGCGCTCGATGACCGGCCCCTCACGTTGTACGCCTCGACCCAGAACCGACGCGAGTGGCTACACGTCGACGATCACTGCCGGGCCATCGAGCTGGTGCTCCAGCACGGAGCGTCAGGGGAGACCTACAACGTGGGCAGCGGGGTCGAGGCCAGCATCGAAGAGGTGGCCGACGCCGTCCTGTCGGCGACCGGTCGCCCCTCGACACTCAAAGAGATCGTGCCCGACCGACCTGGGCACGACCGGCGCTACCTGCTCGACTCCTCCAAGATTCGCCGCGCCCTGGGTTGGGAGCCCACCATCGATTTCGCTCAGGGCCTGGCCGAAACGGTGAAGTGGTACACCGACCATCGCAGCTGGTGGGAGCCGCTCCGCGACCGGGCTCCGGTGGTGGAGGGGGCATGGTCCCCGAACAAGCCATGAACCCCCCGGTACGCATTCTTCTCAGCGGGGCCAACGGCCAGCTCGGCCGGGACCTGCAAGCCGTCCTGGCCGGCCGTGCCCCCGATGGGGGCGACTCCGGATCAGCAGTGGCCCGGGCGGCCGCGGAGGCGGTCGGGTCAATCGATGCGGTCAACGTGCTGGCCACCGACATCGATACCGTGGACGTGACCGACCGGGATGCGGTCGGCGAGGTCTTCGACCGTTTCCGCCCCGACGTGGTGGTGCACGCCGGGGCCTACACCGCGGTCGACGCCTGCGAGTCGGACCCCGACACCGCTTTTGCCGTGAACACCATGGGCACTCGCCATATGGCTGAGGCCAGCAACCGGGTTGACGCCCACTTGCTCTACGTCTCCACCGACTACGTGTTCGACGGCGACTCGGACCGGCCGTACGTGGAGGAGGACTCGCCCAATCCCCGATCGGTCTACGGCCGCTCCAAATTGGGCGGCGAGATCGAGGTCGCCCGGTGCTCTCCGGGTTCCACCGTGGTACGCACCGCGTGGGTCAGCGGTGCCCACGGGTCCAACATGACCAAGACGGTGCTAGCGCTGGCGGCGAGAACAGACGGCAGGACGCTCCGGTTCGTCGACGACCAGCGCGGATCTCCCACCTTCACCGCAGACCTGGCCCCCGTCATCGTGCGGTTGGCCATGGAGCGACGGCCGGGGACGTTCCACGTAACCAACCAGGGCGAGACGTCGTGGTTCGGGTTTGCCCGGGCTGTGCTGGCCGCCGCCGGTCTCGATCCCGAGGGAGTCGAGCCGATCGCCACGTCGGAGCTGGACCCGCCTCGCCCCGCCCCCCGCCCGGCGAACTCGAGGCTCGAAAATGCGGCATTGCGCCGGGCGGGGCTGCCGCTTCTCCCGGCGTGGAACGATGCGCTGGCCCGGTTGGTGCCGGTGCTGTCGGCAGCGGCAGGCAGATCGCAGGCGAGCAGAGGAGGGTCATGACGGGATTGGGCCACGTACGACAGGTCAAGGGCGAAGCGGCGTCCGAGGCCGGTGGGTCTGGAGCGAGCACCGCTAAAGCGAGCACTGCGAGAGAGAACGCTCCTGGGTCGGGCACCGCCGGGTCGGGCACCGCCGCGCCCGATATCGGGGAGCCCGGCGCCTACTTCGGCCACGGGGGGGCGGCGGTTCGGGTCCTCCCCCACGGTCGCGGCCGGACGGTGGCCGTCATCGGGGTGGGGTATGTCGGTCTCCCCACTGCGGCCACCTTGGCCCACCTCGGGCACCGGGTGGCCTGTGGTGACGCCGATGCGTCGAAGATCGAGCGACTACAACGCGGGCGGATCTCCATCGTCGAGGAGCACCTCGAGGAGCTGGTGCAAGAGGGCCAGGCCGCCGGTCGTCTCCGGTTCGTGACCGGGGCCACCGCCGCCGTGGCTGACGCCGAATTCGTCTTCCTATGCGTGCCCACGCCCCAGGGAGACGACGGCTCGGCTGATCTCTCCTTCGTCGAGTCGGTGGCGGCCGAGATCGCCCCCCACCTGGCTTCGGGTGCCGTCATCGTGAACAAGTCGACCGTTCCCGTCGGTTCCACCTTGGTGGTGGAGCGGGTCCTCGGACGACACGACGTCAAGGTGGTGTCGAACCCCGAATTCCTGCGGGAGGGCACCGCGGTGGCCGACAGCCTCCATCCCGAGCGGATCGTGGTGGGAGCGGACGATCAGGCCGCGGCTGCGAGAGTCGGCGAGCTGTTCTCGGGGACCCACGCTCCCCTCCTGATCACCGACGCGGCCACGGCCGAGACCATCAAGTACGCATCGAATGCTTTTCTGGCCACCAAGTTGAGCTTTGTGAACGCCGTGGCCGGGCTGTGCGAGGCGGTGGGTGCCGATGTCCGGGATGTGATCCTCGGCCTCGGGTACGACAAGCGAATCGGGTTCGAGTACCTGCGACCGGGTCCGGGATGGGGGGGAAGCTGCCTGCCCAAGGACACGCGAGCACTCGTGCACATTGCCGAACAGGCGGGTTACGACTTCTCGTTCCTCCAAGGTGCCATCCAGACCAACAACGAGCAGTTCCATCGGGTGGTGGGCAAGGTGGAGAACGCCGTGGGCAACTCCTTGGACGGCGTGGTGATTGCCGTGTGGGGTCTGACCTTCAAGGCCGGGACCGACGATCTTCGCAATTCGCCGGCCATGGAGATCGTCCGCCGCCTGGTGGAAGGCGGTGCCATCGTCCAGGCCTACGATCCCACCGTCTCGGTTCCGCCAAATGAGGCGTCGGTTCCCGTTGTGGAGATCGAGAGCCTGGGTGACCTCGAGGTGCGTGCCTTTCCCGACGCCTATACCGCCTGCGATGGCGCGGACGCCGTGGTGGTGCTCACCGAATGGGACGAGTTCCGCTGGCTCGAGTTCGAGAAGGTCCGGGACTTGATGACCTCGGCGGTCGTGGTCGACGCCCGCAATCTCCTCGATCCGGCCCAGCTCAGGCGCATCGGATTCGAGTACACCGGCATCGGTCGACGATGAGCCTGCGGGCCGTCGTCACCGGCGGGGCCGGATTCCTGGGCTCGCACCTCTGCGATCGGCTGATCGATCGGGGCGACGAGGTGGTCTGTGTGGACGACTTCTCGACCGGTCGCCGAGAGAACATCGCTCATTTCGAGGACCACCCGGCGTTCACCCTGGTGCACGCGGATGTAGCCTCCGAGCTCCCGGTCGAGGGACCGGTCGGAGCCGTACTGCACCTGGCCAGCGCGGCCTCGCCGCCCGACTACCTGGAGCGCCCCCTCGAGACCCTGGCCGTGGGGAGCGAGGGAACCAGGCGGGGACTGGAGCTGGCCCAGCGGTTCGGGGCCCGGTTCATCCTGGCCTCCACCAGTGAGATCTATGGCGATCCGGCCGTGCACCCCCAGACCGAGTCGTACTGGGGGAACGTGAACTCGGTCGGCCCCCGCAGCGTGTACGACGAGGCCAAGCGATTCGGCGAGGCCCTGACCATGGCGCACCACCGCACGCTGGGGACCAATGTCGGCATTGTCCGGATCTTCAACACCTACGGACCCCGGTTGCGGCCGCGCGACGGTCGGGTGGTGTCGAACTTCATCGTCCAGGCCCAGCGGGGCGATCCGTTGACCGTGTACGGGGACGGCGGCCAGACCAGGAGCCTGTGCTACGTCGACGATGAGATCCGCGGCCTGCTGGCCCTGTTGGACTCGGACCTCACCGGTCCGGTAAACATCGGGAATCCTGATGAGCACACCGTGCTCGAGCTGGCCCAACTGGTCGTCGAGCTCACCGGTTCGTCCTCGGACATCGTGCACGAGCCCCTGCCCGTGGATGACCCGACCCGGCGCAAGCCGGACATCTCTCTGGCCTCCAGCGCTCTCGGTTGGCGTCCCGAAGTGAACCTCGAAGACGGCTTGAGGCAGACAGCGGCATACTTCTCGGATGCCGAATACGGCGGCGGGAGTAGTTCGGCGAACGGCGGACGTCCTCTGGGCACGACCGGTGGACAAGGCAGGACCGGTGCACAGGGCACGACCGGTGGACAGAAAGGCCATGGCTGATATGAGCGCGACAGGTGGGACGGGCGGACGGGACGGCGCCGATGGAGCCCGTTACCACCGAGGCCGGAGCCATTGAGGCCCCGGTTACTGCCCGGGAGTACCGGACCCTGACCGTTATCGTCCCCGTGTTCAACGAGCGGTCCACGGTGGCCGAGATCATCCGCCGGATCCGGGCCGTCGAGGTCCCGGTCACCGTCGATGTGATCGCCGTCGACGATGGATCCTCGGACGGTACGGACAAGGTGCTCGCCGCCCTGGAGGACTCGACCGTCCGGGTGCTCACCCATCGGGTCAACCAGGGCAAGGGGGCGGCCATCCGGAGTGGGTTGGCCGTGGCCCGCGGAGACCTCGTTCTCATCCAGGATGCCGATCTGGAGTACGACCCCGAGGACTGGCCTCGGCTCTTGGACCCGATCCTTCGGGGCAAGGCTCGGGTTGTCTACGGCAGCCGGTTCACCGGCGAGCGAAAGAACATGTTGCCCCTTCACTGGATCGGCAACCGCTTCTTGTCCCTGGTGACCAACGTGCTCTACTCCTCGACGCTGTCGGACATGGAGACCTGTTACAAGCTCTTCGACCGACAGGCGATCGAGGGGATCACGGTGGAGTCGAACCGGTTCGACTTCGAGCCCGAGATCACGGCCAAGGTCCTCCGGCGGGGGTTCAGGATCTACGAGGTCCCGATTTCCTATGCCGGCCGAGAGGCCACCGAGGGCAAGAAGATCACCTGGCGGGACGGCTTCGGCGCGCTCAAAGCGCTGGTCAAGTACCGATTCACTCGGTTCGATCGGTGATCGAACCGGCTGGGGGCACCGACGGCACCGCCGCCACAGCCGCTCGCCGGGTCGCCGCCGTCGTCGTCAACTTCGAATCGGGCTCGGCGTTGACCGAGTGCCTTCGAACGCTGGTGTCCGAGTCGCCGGGTGAGGTGGTCGTCGTCGACAATGGCTCGGCCGACGGCTCGACGGCAGAGGTCAGCCGGGATTTCCCCACCGTCGAACTGGTTGTGACGGGTCGGAACCTCGGTTACGGTGCCGCCGCCAACCGGGGGGCGGCGGCCACGACCGCCGAGCTGATCTTGGTGTGCAATTCCGACTTGTCCGTCCACCCCGGTGCCCTGGCTGCCCTGGTCGCAATCCTCGACGAGCAGCCCGAGGTGGCCGTGACGGGCCCGCTGATCAGAACGCCGGCGGGGGATCGGTACCCCTCAGCCCGTCGATTCCCCTCGCTCATCGATGCCGGCGGTCACGCCCTCTTGGGGCTGTTCGCGCCGGACAATCGGTTCACCAGGAGCTACCAACGCAGCGACGTGGCCATGGCCAGTGGTACCCCGCAGCGGGTTGACTGGCTGTCCGGCGCCTGTTTCCTGGTCCGACGGTCGGCCTTCGAGGCCGTGGGTGGGTTCGACGAGGCCTACTTCATGTACGCAGAGGACGCCGACCTGTGCTGGCGACTGGCCCGCGCCGGCTGGGCGGCGACGTATACGCCAACCGCTGAGGTGCTCCACGTCCAAGGCGTCTCCACCGACCATCATCCCTATCGGATGATCGTCGAGCACCATCGCTCCCTGCTCCGGTTCGCCTGGAGGTCGACAGAAGGCTGGCGGCGACTGTTGTTACCGCTGGTGACCGTGGGGATCGGCGTGCGCGCCGCTCTGGCCGGTCTCCGTCGCCTGTCGACCCGCTGATCCGGCTGCCGCCCCCCGGGAACGACCGCAAACACCCGGCCGACCCTCGGCCAACACGCCGCAAACACCGGGCCAACGACCCACGAACGCCCGGCCAACGACCCGCGAACACCCGGTGAACGCCCAGGTCCACCACGTTGGTAAGCGCAGATCATCGCCGGTCAGGCGTGCGGGACCGGCGGGCGCCAGGTTGTAGGGTGTCGTCCCGATGGCCAGCGATTCGACAGGCAAGTGGGTGGCGCGTGCCGCGTCGACCGGAGGCGGCCGCACCTATCGCGGTCAAGCACCGATCAATTGGTACGCCAGCCTGATCGTGATCGTGATCGTGGGTCTGCTGCTGGTCGGCTTCAGCCGCTATCAGCGCACCCATCCCAACACCTCGTCGGCGGGCGCGCCGACCACGTCGGACACCTGGCACGTGGCCCTGGGCATCGACATCTGCGGAACGATGCAGCCCAATCTCCCCGCCGATCCCAGCTCCACGTCCGGTTTCACCACCGATGGCACCGGGGTCATCACCGTGGCTCCGAAGAACACCTCGGAGTCGGGCGGCAACGCCATGCTCGGGAAGTTCGTCTCCGAGTACAAGGGACTCGTGCTCTCGTCGACGACCCTCGCAGTATCCCGGAAGATCGCTCCTGTCCAACGGACGACAGGTGCCCCAGAGGAACGCCCCAAGCCGGCCAGCAAGGGTTCGTCACCGTGAAGACGTGGCCCAATTTCGAGTCGAAGACGGGCACTCAGGTCAGCGGCAATCCCGACCAGGTCAAGTTCGCCAACAGCCAGATGATCACCATTGCCTTCGTGTCCGCCGGCGCGAACGTGCCCAAGCCGCCGGCTTCGACGATCACCAGCCTGATCACTGCGGCCTCCGGCGCCTCGACGACCACGACCACGGCGCCCGGCACGACTACGACCACTCGCCACTCGACGACGGCGCCGGCCACCCCACCACGGCACCGCCCGCCACCACGGCACCGCCCGCCACCACGACACCGCCCACCACCGCTCCCACTACGACGGCAACCGGCGCGGGAGAGCGGAACCACGAAGTGAGAGCCGTCGTCCTTGAGAGCGGAACCACGACGTGAGAGCTGTCGTCCTGGTGGGCGGCGAGGGGACGAGGCTTCGCCCCCTGACGCTGACCACGCCCAAGCAAATGCTCCCGGTGATGGAGCAGCCCATGATCGAGCGGGTTCTGGGCCAGCTGGCCGCGCACGGGATCGAAGACGCCGTCCTGTCGCTCGGCTACCGGCCCGACGCGTTCATCAACGCCTATCCCGATGGCTCCGCCGGCGGGGTTCGCCTGTCCTATGCCGTGGAGCCCGAGCCGCTCGATACCGCCGGAGCCATCCGGTTCGCCGCCGACCATGCCGGGATCGAGGAGACGTTCGTGGTCGTCAACGGAGACGTGCTCACCGACCTCGACATCACCGCCCTGGTCGACTTCCATCGCAGCCACCGCGCCGAGGCCACGATCAGCCTGACCCCGGTGGACGACCCGTCGTCCTACGGCGTGGTCCCGACGGACAGCCAGGGCAAGGTGGAGGCGTTCATCGAGAAGCCCCCTCGAGACGAGGTGCCGACCAATCTGATCAATGCCGGGACGTACGTGCTCGAGCCCGAGGTGCTGGCCCGCATCCCCAAGGGTCGACGGGTGTCGATCGAACGGGAGACCTTCCCGACGCTGGTGGAGGCGGGAACCCTGTTCGCACTGGGCTCCGACGTGTACTGGATCGACACCGGCACACCGGCTTCGTACCTCCGTGCCCACCTCGACCTGTTGCTCGGCCGGCGCGGCACCGTGCCCGCTCCGGGTGCCGTTCTCGACCCGGGAGTGGGTGAGGGGGTGTGGGTGATCGGTGACGTGTCGGCCGAGGGCGCGGCGGTGACCGGCTCATTGCTCGCCTCCGGCGCCCGGCTCGAGCCCCGGCGCAGTGGTCGGTGGCTCGGTGATCGGGAGCGGTGCCATCGTCGAGGAGGGGGCGACCGTGCTCGGCTCGGTCCTGCTCCCCGGATCTCGGGTGGCGGCGCGAGCCACGGTGGAAGGCTCGATCGTCGGGCCGGGCGCTACTATCGGTCAGCGATGCTCGATCCGGCCGCCTCTCCGTCATCGGTGCCGATGTGGTGATGCCGTCGGGGTCGATCGCCGACGGCGAGCGTGTCCCTTCGGGAGCCTGAGCACGTGCGCGCCGTAGTCACCGGGGGCGCGGGATTCATCGGTTCCACCCTGGTCGATCGGCTGTTGGCCGAGGGCCATTCCGTCGACGTGGTCGACAACCTCTCGACCGGGTCGCTCGGCAACCTGACCGATGCCCGGTCGGCCGCCGGGCGGAACCTGACCTTTCACAACCTCGACGTGCGCTCGGCCGAGGTCGTCGATCTCATGGTGAAGCGCCGGCCCGAGGTGGTCTTCCACTTGGCCGCCCAGGCCGACGTCCGGGTGTCGGTGGCCGAACCGGTGTTCGACGCCGACGTCAACGTGCTCGGCACCCTCCGGGTGCTCGAGGGTGCTCGCCAGGCGGGCTCGAGCCGAGTGGTGTTCGCGGCCAGTGGCGGCACGCTCTATGGCGATCCCGATCCGGCCGACCTCCCGGTATCGGAATCGCACGCCCATCGACCGCTCTCGCCCTACGGGGTGTCGAAGAAGGCGGTCATCGACTATCTCGTCGCCTACCGGGAGCTGCACTCGCTCGAGTTCTCGGCTCTGGCGCTGGCCAACGTGTACGGGCCTCGGCAGGATCCACACGGCGAGGCCGGGGTGGTGGCCATCTTTGCCGAGCGCCTGCTGCAGAGGTCAGCCGGTCACCATCTTCGGCGACGGCGAGCAGACCCGGGACTTCGTGTTCGTTGACGACGTGGTGGACGCCTTCGTCCGGGGGCCGACCAAGGGCGGCGGGTTGGTCTGCAACATCGGCACGGGTAACGGAGACGTCGGTCAACGAGCTCTACGAGGAGATGGTCAAACAGGCCGGTGTCGAGGCCAGTGCCACCCATGCGCCGATGCGCCAGGGCGAGGTCATGCGGAGCAGTCTCAACCCGGGCCGCGCCGGCATCCACCTGGGCTGGAAGCCGTGGACCAGCCTGGCCGACGGCACAGCCGCCGTGCTCGATTTCATACGGCGCCGCCTGGCCGACGAATCCTGAGCGGAGCGGGTCCACCGAGATCGGAGCGGGTCCACCGAGCGGCCCCACCGAGCGGCCCCACCGAGCGGCCCCACCGAGCGGCCCCACCGAGGGGTGCACCCGGTGGGGTCCAAGACCAACTAAGGTGAGGTGGCCCTGGTGCGCGATGAGTCGTGACTGACTCGCTTCTTTTTTCTTTCTGCGCTCCGTACTCAGTTACTCCTCGCACGAAAGCGCGCCCATATGCCTCCCTCCTTCGCCGACCTCGGCGTCCCCTCCGACCTTGTCGCCGCCCTCGAGCGGCGATCGATCACCACGCCCTTCCCCATTCAGGCCATGACCGTGCCTGATGCGCTGGCCGGGCGCGACCTGTGCGGCAAGGCCCCCACCGGCTCGGGGAAGACGTTGGCCTTCGGCCTCGGCGCCATCGCCCGGCTGAAGGGCAAGTCGTCACGCCCCGGCCATCCCCGGGTCCTGGTGCTCACCCCTACCCGTGAGCTCTGCGCCCAGGTGGCCACGCGAGATCGAGACGCTGGCCTCCGCTCGCCAGCTCCGGGTCGCCTCCTTCTACGGAGGCGTGGGCTACGGCCCACAGCTGAAGTCCCTGTCCCGAGGGGTCGACGTGGCCGTGGCCTGCCCCGGGCGGCTCACCGACCTGATCGAGCGACGGAGCATCCACCTCGACAACGTCGAGATCGTGGTGATCGACGAGGCCGATCGGATGGCCGACATGGGGTTCCTTCCCGATGTCCGCCGACTGCTCGACAAGACGCCGGAGAGCCGGCAGACCCTCCTGTTCTCGGCCACCCTGGACGGCGACATCGATGTCCTGGTGCGGCGCTACCAGAAGAAGCCGGCCCGCCACGAGATCGAGGCGACCGAGGAGAGCACCTCGCTCGCCCACCACGTGTTCTGGAAAGTGGCCGCCGGAGATCGGCTGGGTACCGCGGCGGACATCGTCACCGCATCGGGTCCCACCATCATCTTCTGCCGGACCAAGCACGCCACCGACCGGATGGCCCGCCAGCTCGACACCCGTGGCGTCCGGGCGGCGGCGATCCACGGCGACCGCAGCCAGAAGCAGCGGGAGCGGGCCCTGGCCTCGTTCATGCGGGGCGACGTGGACGCGCTGGTGGCGACGGACGTGGCCGCACGGGGCATCCACGTCGACGGGGTCACGGCCGTCATCCATTTCGACCCACCGGCCGATGCCAAGGACTACGTGCACCGCTCGGGCCGGACGGCCCGGGCCGGTGCATCCGGCGTGGTGGTGAGCCTGGTGACGCCGGACAAGTCCGGCGCGGTCAAGAAGTTGCAGCGGGACCTGGGCGTCGCCACCATCACCGGCGCGCCCGACCTCTCCGCCCTGGCCGCCGTCTTGGGCGAGGGCTCGGTGGAGTCGGTCAGGAAGACCAGGGCCGAGCGCGACGCCCGGGTCGGCGCCACCGCGGCTTCGAGGACACCGACCGCAGCCGTCGTCCCAACCGTTCTGGCTCCGGTTCGTCCGGCGGCTCCTCCTCGGGCGGCTCGTCGGGGACGCCCCATCGGAAGAAGCGTCCCGGTGACGGTGCGCCGAAGCGGACCGGGTGGTCGGGAGCGACGACGTCGTCACCCCGGCGGCCCGATCGTGACTCGAGCTGGCCGGCTGACGGGAAGCCGTCGCGTGGGCGCCGTCCCGGTGAGGGCGCCTCGGCCTCGAAGCCCGGCGCCCCATCCCGGCCCAACCGTCATCTCAAAGGCGGGTGCCGGCACCAAGAAGCGCGGCCCGAAGCAGGGCTACAGCCGCTAGCGGTCGCAGGTCGACCGGCCGGCCCGGTGGAGCCGGTCTGCCGGGGCCGTGGCTGGCCTGTCGGGGGCCTACAGTTCGAGGATGCCATCCGACACCAAGCCGACCGTCACCATCCCCGATGAGCAGCCGCCGAGCGAGCCTGACCATCGAGGAGATCGAGGAAGGCGCTGGGGCCGAGGCGCAGCCCGGCGCCGAGGTCCAGGTGCACTACGTCGGCGTGGCCTGGTCGAACGGCAAGCGAGTTCGACTCGTCCTGGGATCGCAACGAGCACTTCGAGTTCCCGCTGGGTGCCGGGCACGTCATCGCCGGTTGGGACCAGGGTGTCGCCGGGATGCGGGTGGGCGGCCGCCGTCGGCTGACCATCCCGCCCCACCTCGGCTACGGCTCGCGAGGGGCCGGGGGTGCGATCGGGCCCAACGAGACGCTGGTGTTCGTCGTCGATCTGGTCGGGATTCGCTGAGCTCGGAGCGCATTCACCGGCTCTGGGCCGGCAGGGCACGCAGACCCGTCGGCCGGCACTCAGCGGAACAGATCCTCACCTGGCGGCCGCACGATCTCGGCGGCCACCGACGCGGGCCGGAGCCATGCCGGGTCGACCCCGCGCACGATGGCCGCGGGCACGCCGCGATCCTTGCCCATGACCAGCTCGGCCGCAGAGGCCAGCTCGTCGGCCACGCACACCTCGGTGGCCACGAGCACCCGACCCGATGCGTCCAGCGTCCCCTTGAGATCGATGACCCCGGCGACCCCGGCATGCCGATGGCCACATCGGTGACCCCCTTACGCCATGTCCGCCCGAACGTGTCGGAGATGATCACTCCGACCGAGATGCCGTGGCGGTGGTGCAGCGCCTCGCGGATCCGTCGGGCCGAGCGGTCAGAATCGAGCGGCAGCAGGGCGGCGGTGCCCTCGTCGACGTTGGACAGGTCCACACCGGCGTTGGCACAGATGAACCCGTGGCTGGTCTCGGCGATGATCAGCTCGTCGCGTCGGCGCGAGGATCCGCACCGACTCGGACTCGACCAGCTTCGTCTTGGCCGTCGGGGTCGTCGGGATCGATACGCGACCAGGCGACCCTCCGCCTTGGACACCACCTTCTGGGTGACCACCACGCACGTCCCCGTCCTCGCAACGACACACCCGGTGCAGCCACAGCAGCTCGGCCAGGTCGTCACCGGGTCGTACCTCGCCCATGCCGGAGATGGGGATGACCGACAGGGCCGGCGCCGGCCTCGGCTTACTGGTCGGCCTCGTTGTCGGCCCAGTGGTCGGATCCTCTGGGACGCCCGGCGCGCCGAACCCGGGGACGGCGCCGGCCGGTACGTCAGCCATCGTGGGCGCCGAGAACGGTTCGAGCCAGCGAGGCGGCCCGTTCGACGGTGGACATGACGGTGGGGGCCACGATGCAGCGTACGCCCTCGGCCTCGACCGCCTCGGCCAGCGCCGGCGTCGGCCTCGTCGATGACCAGCGTGCCCACCCACGAGGCGTACCAGCGGGCCACCCCGACGACCGACGCCTCGAACCCGAGCTCGGTGAGCAGGCGGTCGGCCGGTCCCTTGAGGGCGGCGCCGGCCACGATGGGGGAGATGCCCACGATCTGGTCCCGCCGAGCGGTGAGCGCCTCGGCGATGCCGGGAACGGCCAGGAGCGGGCCGATCGACACCACCGGGTTGGACGGGCAGACCACGATGGACGAGGCGGTCGGGATGGCATCGAGGACACCGGGAGCGGGTCGGGCCGACTCGACGCCATCGAAGCGCACCCCAGAGACGGCCACATCGTGGCGCAGATGCACGAAGTACTCCTGAAAGGCCACCTCGGGTCCGTCGACCAGCTGCAACCGGGTGCGGACCGGATCATCCGACACCGGGACCAGGTTGACGTCCAAGCCCCATGATCGGGCCAGCCGCGCCGTGACCTCGCTCAGGGTGTCGCCCTGGGCCAGGCGCTGCGGTGCGGAAGAAATGGGTGGCCAGATCCTTGTCGCCCAGGCGGAACCAGGTCGAGGCCACCGAGCTTCTCGAGCGCCTCCATCACCGTCCACGACTCCCCGGTCAGCCCCCAGCCGGTCTCGGCGTTGATGGCACCGGCCAGGGTGTAGAGCACCGTGTCGAGGTCGGGCGAGATGTGCAGGCCGTGCAGCTCGGTGTCATCGCCGACGTTGACGATGGCAGTGATATCCGAGGGGGGAGGACACGGACCAGCCCACGCAGAGAAGCGGGCGGCGCCGACACCTCCGGCAAGGGCGACGAGCATCGAGGGCAGGCTAGTGGTCCCTCCCCGATCCCCGGCGCCGGTCCGCTTATCCCGCCCTCGGCCATGAGAGGGACTCCGGAAGTGTCAATCGTCTACTACATGTGCAAGGCTCCGTGCGTGCCGCCTGAGCGATCAGCGACCGCGGGAACGGGGACTGCTCAGCCCGTTCCCGCGTCCGATACCCGGCTCACCGTGGCCCTCGATGCCACGCCCTTGCTCGGTCGCCCCACCGGTGTCGGCGTGTTCTGCGCCGGGGCGCTCGGCGGCTTGGCCCAGCTCGACGACGTGGATGTTGCCGCCTTCGCCATCAGCTGGAGGAGGCGCCAGGGCATCGTCGACCTGGTCCCGACGGCGTGTCCACCCGCCAGCGGGCCATGCCCGCTCGCCCGCTGCACGCGTCGTGGCGGCGTTGGGGGTTCCCCCGCTCGAGTGGTTCGTGGGGACCCACCAGGTCGTGCACGGGACCAATTTCGTGGTTCCCCCGGCGCGGCGGGCCGCCCGGGTGGTCACCGTGCACGACCTCACCATCGTGCGGTACCCCGAGCTGTGCGACGCCTCGACTCTCCGGTTCCCCGCGCTGATCCGCCGGGCGGTAGCCGAGGGGGCCTGGGTCCACACCCCTCTCGGTTCGTGGCCGCCGAGGTGATCGAGGCGTTCCACCTCCCGCCCGAGCGGGTGCGAGCCGTCCACCACGGCGTGCCCAGGCTCCCGGTCCGGGACCGGCCACCGGCCGGATTCGGAGTCCAGTGACGATCCGTCCCCGTCCGGTGGGCTCGATCTGCCGCCGGGCACCTCTCGTTACGTGCTGGCCGTCGGCACGGTGGAGCCGAGGAAGGACTACCCCTCGCTGGTGGCGGCATTCGGGCTGATGGCCGAGGCCCACCCCGATGTGGCCCTGGTCGTCGTGGGGTCCGACGGTGGGGGTCCGAGGCGATTCCAGGCCGCGGTGGACGCCTCGCCGGCCCGGGATCGCATCGTCCGTCCTGGCTTCCTCGACGACCCCGCCCTCGGCGACGTGCTGCGCGGGGCTGCCGTGCTGGCCTACCCGTCGGTCTACGAGGGTTTCGGCTTCCCGCCCCTCCAAGCCATGGCCGAGCGGGTGCCGGTCGTGACGACCAGGGTCGGGGCCATCCCCGAGGTGGTGGGCGACGCCGCCGTACTGGTGGAGCCGGGCGACCCCGAGGCCCTGGCCGGCGCCCTGGACGCGGGTCACTGGCCGGTGGTGACGAGGTGGCGCCCAGATCGACGGGGACACCTGCGGAGCGGAGGCGTTCACCTGGTCGGCCTGTGCGACCGGACTGGTCGACCTGTACCGGGATGCCGCGGCGGGGGCCGGCCGGTGACCTCCCGCGTCCGTGGACGCCGGGCGCACCCCGAAAGGGGACAACCCAGCACCGAGCGACCGGCCGGCACGGGTGCTCTCTTGGTGGAGCAGCTACGGCGCAAGGCCGCCGGTGGGATCGGCACCTACGTGCGGGGCCTGATCCAGGGTTTGGCCGACCTGCCCGACGAGGATCGCCCCGACATCGAGCTGTTCGCCAGCCGACCGAAGGCGAAACCCGATCCCCTGGCCAGGTTGGGGTTCCCGCTCCGCACCTCGGCCCTTCCCGGGCCGGTGCTGACCCGCGCCTGGGATCGCGGCCTGTTGCGGGCGCCCACCGGGTACGACGTGGTCCACGCCCTCTCGATGGCCACCCCGGATCCGGGAGCCGCCGCCTTGGTGTCGACGGTCCACGACCTCCTGTGGCGTCACGTTCCCGAGACCTATCCGGCACGCGGTCGTGCCTGGCACGAGGCGGCCCTGCGACGGGCCCTGGCCCGTTCCGACCGGTTCCTCGTCCCCTCGGACGTCGTGGCCGGAGACCTCATCGAGGCCGGCGCATCCCCGGACCGGGTCTCCGTGGTCCCGATGGGGTGCGACCACCTTCCGCCACCGGACCCGGTGGCGGTGGATGCGCTGCTGGCCCGGCTCGGGGTGGGCGGGCCGTTCCTCCTCAGCGTTGGGACCATGGAGCCGCGCAAGAACCTGGTCCGGCTGGCCCTGGCCTACGACCGGATGCGATCCTCGCTCCCCGAGCCGTGGCCGCTGGTGGTGGTGGGCCCGAGCGGATGGGGGAGCAGCTCCACGAGCATCGGGGCGTGGTGATGGCCGGCATGGTCACACCGGCCGAGCTCGCCGGCCTCTATGCGCGGGCCCAACTGCTCGCCTACGTCCCCCTGATGGAGGGCTTCGGCCTCCCACCGGTGGAGGCGATGTTGGCCGGCGCACCGGTGGTGGCCAGCGACGTCCCCAGCAGCGGTGCCGCAGCCTACCAGGTCGATCCCACCGACACCGACTCGATCGCCCAGGGCCTGTTGGTGGTGGCCACCGACGAGGCGCAGCGGGAACGGTTGCAGACCGCCGGGCGGCTCCGGGCCGCCGAGCTCAGCTGGTCGTCCATCGCCCGGCGGCACGTGGCCCTCTGGGAGGAGGTCCGGGGCGGTGGGTGAGGTGGACCCGGCAGCGGCCTCCGACCGCCTGGCCCTGACTCTCGACGTGTCGGCCGTACCGGCCGACCCGGTCGGAGCCGGGCAGTACACCTTGCACCTGGCCTCGACCCTGGCCCGGCGGCCCGACCTCGACCTCACCCTGATCGGCCGCCGAGACGACCGGGAACGATGGATCGAGGCCGCACCTGGCGCCCGCCTGGTGGCGGTCGCCCCACGGCGACGCCCGCTCCGCCTGGCCTGGGAGCAGGTGGCACTGCCCGGCGTGGTGCGCCGGCTCGATGCGGCCGTCCACCACGGTCCCCACTACACGATGCCTGAGCGCTCGTCGGTTCCCACGGTGGTGACCGTGCACGACCTCAGCTTCTTCGAGGCGCCCCAGTGGCACGACCGGTCCAAAGTGGTGCTGTTCAAGCGGGCCATTCGGGTGGCCGCCCGCCGGGCCGCCGCCGTGGTCTGCCCGAGCAGGGTCACGGCC
>CAVQVK010000002.1:0-8776 GCA_963717035.1 uncultured Acidimicrobiaceae bacterium
TAGGATCGTGTCGCCCTGTTCACGTAAATGTCGCCCGGATGGCGATCGACCGCCACATGCGCGAAGACGCGATGATATGACGCTTCGGGGTTTGGTAAGCCTGGGCAGCGGGAACAAGCGCTGTGACGAGCGCCAGCGCCAGCAGGGAACGGATCAGGCCTCGAGACGAGCGATTTAGTGAAAATCTCCTCTGCGGCGAACGATGAGACAGACGCACGATGACATAGAATTCGGCGACCGCCGCTGACATAACAAGTGGCCGCGCGCCGAGTTCCCGGCAATCTTTTACAGGATGTCACGCTTTCACAGGATCGACGAAATCGTCCCCGGGCGACGCGTCTCCCTCTTATTTCTAAGGGCTGCCAGCCTGGGTCTCTCCCCCACGAATTGGCTCTCGGTCGGCTGGCCATTGACGCAATGTATATCGAAAGCGAGCAAAGAGCAAAACGATGCCCCACGAGTGCGTGACAGAAACCTTTACGATTAAGGCGACGGCGCGAAATAAATGCTTCAACCCGACGTTCGCGGCGCGCGGCCTGTAGCGTGTTCGCCGGCTGCCGCAACATAGCAACAGAACTATGGAGTTGATTACTTTATTACTCGGCCGCCGCCAGCTCGGCGTCCCACAAGGGCACGATGGTGAGGGGAATGAGGCGGCCCCGTCCCGCTCCCGCCGACCAGTCGTCGATCATCCAGTCGTTGTAGGCCTGGATGCACAACAGGGCGAGCTCTTTGTCCTTGCGCTCGGAGAACGTCTGGCCGCAGAAGCGGGGCAGGGTGTTGGGAAAGCAGAGGGCGGCGTCGACATGGTTGGCGTCCATGGCCTCCAGCCGCTCCTTCTGCTTCCAGGCACCAGGCTGGTACTGGTCGTAGGTGGCCACCTTGAACTCGAGCTCGTCGAAACCCACGGCGGCGAAATTGACCGTCAGGGGGGCGACGACGTCGTCGTAGTACCAGACATCGGCCCAGTCCCCGTCGTCGTCGAGCTTCCAGCTGGAGACGCCCCCGGTGGCCTGGTCCTGGGACATCTTCTGCCTGACGATCCTCGGGCCCCGATCCGCGTACTTCGACGGCAGGCGGGAGCGACCACAGGTCGGCCGGCTCGATGACGTGGTCGTCAACCGAGATGATGCGGGGCACTTCGTTCATGAAGACCTCCTCGAAGCGGGGGCCGGCCGACCTGTGCGGACGGCTCACCCCTTGGCGTTGGCCGGGATGGTCCCGAAGTTGTAGGTGGCCATGAGCTCCTTGCCCGACGGTCCGTTGCTACCCAGCTTCACGATCTGGGCCTGATTGATCATGACGTTCTCGGAGTCGTTCTTGTAGGGCCCGCAGGCCCCTTGGTAGGTGAGCTTCTTGAGCTGGGCGACGATGGACGAGTGCGGACGTGTTGCCGCCGCGCCGCCTGGATGGCCTTGGCGATCAGGTACACCCCGTCATAGGTGGCCGGGTCGTCGACCGCGCTCTGGGTGGTCGACGGGTAGGCCGCCTTGTAGGCCGAGGTGAACGCCTTGGCCTGCTTGGTCGTGTTCACATCGGGGTCGCAGTAGGGCGGGTAGTACATGTTGGCCAAGGCCGAGGCCGGCGCCAGCTTGAAGGCCTGGATGGCGTTGTCGGCCTGAGCCCCCATGATGGGAGCGGTGATGCCGTTCTGGGCCATCTCGGTGAGCAACAGACCGTCGGTGACCGGGAAGCTGTTCATGAAGACGGCGTCGGCCGACTTCATGGCCAGCACCGCAGTGGTGGCGTCGGTGACGTTGTTGGGCTCAGTGCGGATGATGAAGTTCTTGACGCCGTCCTTCTTCAGGAAGGCTCGATGAACGTCGCCGATGCCGTCGATGCCGCATCCTCGGTGTAGATCATGCCCACCGTCTTGGGCTTGTACTTGGTGTAGATGTACTTCGCCTCGGCCTGGGCCGTGTTGTAGTCGATGGGGTTGATGTCGAAGAAGTTGGACAGGTGCGTGTTGGTCAAGTCGGTGAGCGGCCCACTGGTCAGGCCCAAGGTGGGCACGCCGGACTGCTTCAACAGCTGGGCCGTGGCCTGGACCTGGTCGTCGACCGACGGGCCGATGATGGCGGTCGGATTGGTGGACAGCGCCTTCTGGGTGGCGGTCACCGCTTGCTGGGGGGTGATGTTCGAATCGTAGAACTCGAGGTTGATCGGGTGGCCATCGGCGCCGCCTCGGGCGTTGATCTCGTTGGCGGCCAGCTTGAGCGGGTCCTCGGCCGTGGGACTGGCGTCGGGCCCGGTCAGGATGCCGAGGTAGGCAATGGTGATCGGGCTCTTCGACGCTGCTGGCGGCGGTAGCCGGGCCCGCCATCAGCAACGAAAGCGCCAACACACTGGCAGTGGCCAGCGGCAGCACAACGGTCCGTGATTACTCGCACTCGGTTCCCCCTCGTCAAGGATTGCTCCTCAGCTCATGGCCTCTGCTCATCTGGACGCAGACAGAGGCCGAATCGTCGCCCACTCATTGCGAGATTGTTCGTAATGGCGAACGACGATTCTGTAGTCTCGAACATGCTGCCGGGTCGGCGCGAACAAAGTCAAGCTACGGATCCAGGTGCTGACCCGCTCCATCCCCGCTGAGGGCCGGTCGCGGCGGCCGGCCCGGTTCCCGGAACCGGTTAGCGGTCCAGCATCTCGAACGCCTCACGGAAGAGACGGCTGCGCTCCCGGAACCCCCCCCGCCATCGGGGGTCGGAGCGCCGGGCGAGAAGAGGACGACGCCGCCGTTCGGGGTGATCGTGACGGCCATGCGAGCGGCATCGCCCAGGTCGGCCGCCTCGGTGATCGAGAGCTCTACCTCGTTCGCCGTCTCCCGCCGTCGTCACGCGGTCGACGATGCGCCCGCCATCAGGAGGGATGACCACGATGCGGGGTGTGGGGCCGGCGCCTCGCCACCGCCTCGGCCAGTTGGGTGAAGTCGACTCCCCGATCGGCTCCCCCCAGGATGAGGGTCATGGGGCGGTCGCCGTACGACGTCACCGACGCGGCGGTGGCGAACGGGTTGCTGGCCAGAGCATCGTCGACGAACTCGAGGCCGTTGCTGGTCCCGATCGACTGGCAGCGGGAGGGCAGGCCGTCGAACCCTTCGATCACCGCGGCGACCGCCGAGGCCTGGTGGCGGGGAGCCGGTGAGCAACAAGACGCCGGCGATGGCCCCGCACAGGTTGGCCACGTTGTGGGCCCCGGGCGCTCGCAGGCCCGCGTACTCCACCAGCCGCTCGCCGTCGATGCTGATCCATCCCGAGTCGGCCCGAACCCGACCGTGGTCTCCGTAGAGGAGGCGGCCGGGATGGTCGGCGGTGCGGCGCACCGCCTCGGCACTGGCCGGCGTTCACGGCCAACGACTCCGGGCGGCCCCGCCGATGATCAGCCGCAGTTTGTCCCGGTAGTAGGCCTCCACCCCGCCGTGCCAGTCCAGGTGGTCGGGAGCCAGGCTGGTCAGCACGCAGACTGCCGGGGACATGGTTACTTCGGCTGCCTGATACGACGAGACCTCGACCACGAAGGCGTCGAAGTCCCCGTGGCCGTACAGGTCGGTGACCGGCACGCCGATGTTGCCGACCAGGGCGACGCGCGCCCCACCGTGCTCGAGGATCCGCGCCGCCAACGTGGCCGTGGTGCTCTTGCCCTTCGTCCCGGTCACGGCCAGCGACCGGGGCGTCGTGGAAGTCCTCGAGCCACACGGCCAGCGGCGTGGTCACCGCCACTCCACCGACGGGCCGCCTCGACCAGCTCCGGGCGGTACCGGCTGACCCCCGGTGACCGGACGATGACGTCGACCCCACCCAACACCGAGGGCTCGGGAGGGTGGACGACGAGTGGCGTGCCGATCACGGCCGGGACGCGGCGGGCGGCGGCGACCGGGTCGTCGTCGACCAGTACCGGCGGCGCACCTCGTTCGATGAGCAACCGGGCGAACGCCGTACCCTCTTCTCCCATTCCCCAGATGGCCACCCGGCGAGAGACGAGCGACTCCAGTCTCACGGCGGGCTCGGGACCGTGGGGGGCACCGGCCTCGATGAGGCGGGCGACCAATCCCTCGATGTCGCCGATGCCCATGCCCACCGTCGGGTCCGGAGCAAAGAGCTCGTCGACGTCCCGGTCGGACACCAGGGCCTCGGCCATCGGGGCCAGAGCGGTGATGACCGGAGAGCCGGCCCAGCCGGGTCGGCGGCTGAGCAGCCGGACGGCGACGGCCGATTCCCGTCGCTCCCCCACGCACTCGAAGGGCTTGTCGTCCTTGCTCATCAGGGAGCGAAAGCCGTCGATCTGGCCCGGGTCGGCGAACATGTCCCGTCCGATGATGGCGGTGAGCGCCGGCGCGGTCCAGGAACGGGGCCAGCATCAGGCCGACGAAGCGGCATTTCGGGCAGTGCCCGCACCACCGGTCTCCGGCGGCGGCATCGGATCGGAAGGCCGTGTTGCAGCTGCAGAACGTGCCGTGGTACTCGGTCAACCCGGCGAACGACCGGGAGATGGCCAGCTCCGAATAGGGCCGGAGGGCCGAGCCGTAGGTCAGGTCGGCATCGATGCTGCTGGTGACCAGCTCCCGGAGGGCCAGCTCGAACCCATAGCTCTTGGAGAACTGATGATTGACGGCCACACCGCCGACCATCGACGTCTCTTCGCTGGCCGAGCGTTCGACGGCCATGGCGATGGCGTCGTAGCGGTAGAGGAAGCTGCCCGCTACCGCGATCAACGAGACGATGGCGGTGATGGGCACGTGCCCGTTGAGCGCGCCCCGCTCGTTCAGCTCCAACAGGTTGGGGGACAGACGGCGCCGGACTTCGATGAGCTCCAGCCCGGACAGGGCGGCCAGCTCCTTGACCAGCGGGTGCGGGTTCACCGAGAACAGACGGGGCCCGAGGGGGCGGAGGGCCTCGATCAGGACCATCGAGTCCTTGCCCCCACCGATGGGAACCAGAAGCGAGGATTGGTGGTCGCCCGCGCGGGCCGCGTCGGGCCGCGGGGCGACGTTCGGTGGCCGTCTGTGCCCGTATCCGCGACGTCAACGGGTACGGCGCGCCCGTTGGTGACGGCAAACTCCCGGAGGCCCTCGTCGTAGAGGAGGCGGTGGAATCCCCGCTCGGCCGGGGTCAGCGCGGTGTGCTCGATGCTGACTGTGGCCGGTGCCGCGGCCTTGAAGTAGCTCACTCCCGCGGCGATGTGGAGGTGGTCGATCGCCCGGGCAAAGCCGTCGGCATCGAACTCGCTCCCGAGACCGGATGGTTCAGTCACGAACTCGATGGTCTCGGCGAACTGGTACCGATCGTCGAAGGCATACCGGAGGGTGACCACGCGGCCTGCGGGGTCGTACTCCCATTCGATGATCCGGAAGGTGTCGACCGATCCCGGGTCGAAGGCAAGCTGGTCGCTCATCGCGCCCGTCAGCGTATCGGCTGGGCTCTCCGGGCCTGCTCAGGTGGGTTCAACCGTCGGCCGGGAAGGCCTTGTCCCCGGCCCGAGGAGGGTTGGCCGGCGGGTCGGGCAGCTCGTCGTCCGCCGCGCCCTCGTCCTCGAGCTCGTCGGCCAGCTCCTGGTCCTCGGCGACGGCCTTGCCGAACTGATGGTCCTGGGTATCCCGGTCGAGTTGGTCCTTCGGGTCGTCGGTCATGGGTCTCCTTCGCCGGGTGTACTTCCGCAATTTCCTACCCGCAACGGCCGTGCACCATACCGCGGGTCCGGGCCGAACGGTCAGTGGTGATAGCCCTCGGGCGCGGGGGAAGCGGCGCGCTCAGCGATGACAGGTACTTGACCACGTCGGCCAGATCAGCGAGGAACAGGTCGCCCAGGTCGTGGCTGAAGCCGTTTCGGATGACCACCCGGAGCACGCTGAGGTCCTGTCGGTTCTCGGGGAACGTGTAGGCGGGGACCAGCCATCCCTTGCTGCGCAGTTCCTTGGACACGTGGAACACGTCGTAGCCGGTGATGTCGTCGTTGAGGGCGAACGAGAACACGGGCAGCTCGGTTCCGTCGCTCAGGAGCCAGAACGGGCCCATCTTCCCCACGTTCTCGGCCAGCCGGCAGGCCACGTCTCGGCACGCTTGCTGGATGGCCCGATAGCCCTGGAACCCGAGCCGTATGAAGTTGTAGTACTGGGTCACCACCTGATTGCCGGGCCGGGAGAAGTTGAGGGCGAAGGTCGGCATGTCGCCACCTAGGTAGTTGACCCGGAAGACCAGATCCTCGGGGAGGGCCTCGGCACTGCGCCACACGACCCACCCGACGCCGGGATAGACCAGCCCGTACTTGTGACCGGAGGCGTTGATCGATTGCACCCTGGGCAACCGGAAGTCCCACACCAGGTCAGGATCGAGAAAGGGGGCGATGAACCCGCCCGAGGCGGCATCGACATGGACGGGCACGTCGATGCCCCGATCGGCCTGGAGCTGGTCCAGTGCGCTGCAGATCCCGGCGATCGGCTCATAGCTGCCGTCGAACGTGGACCCGAGGATGGCCACCACACCAATGGTGTTCTCGTCGCAGTACTGGGCCAACTCGTCGCCGGTGAGATGGAAGCGGTCCCCCTCCAGCGGCACCATGCGGGGCTCGACCTCCCAGTACCGGCAGAACTTCTCCCAGCACACCTGGACGTTGGCCCCCATCACCATGTTGGGCTTGTCCGTGGGCTTTCCCGCCTGCTCCATGCGCTGGCGCCACCGCCACTTGAGGGCCATGCCTCCGAGCATCGACGCCTCGCTCGACCCGGTGGTCGAGGTGCCCGTGGCCCACCTTGTTCATCGGTGTTCCATAGACCACTGATCATGTTCACGCAGCGTCGCTCGAGCTCGGCCGTCGCGGGTACTCGTCCTTGTCGATCATGTTCTTGTCGAACGTGTCGGCCATCAGCTCTTTGGCCTCGGGCTCCATCCAGGTGGTGACGAAGGTGGCCAGGTTGAGCCGGGACAGGCCGTCGAGCAGGAGCTCGTCCCGCACCAGTTGGAGTGCGGTGTCGGCGCGCATGGCCTGAGGAGGCATGGCCGTGGTGGCCACCAGCCCACATTCGTTGGCCCGGGCAAACATGGGATCGATGGCCGAATCGGCCATGGCTTCGTCCTTCACTGACTCGCTGCGGTGCACGGCCATCGAGGCCTCCTTGGTGAGCGGGTGGGACAGATCGTGACGAGCACGCCTGCGATGGCCCACTGTAGGGACTGTGGCCCGGCCCCGTCGCTATCCCCCGGGATCGTGGCTCAGGAAGCGACCAGCACCGACAACGGGAGCGTGGAGAACAGGTCGCCGACAGCCAAGCGTCCGCGACGGCGGGACACCTCGGTGCCGGTGAGCACGTCGACCAGGTCACGGGGCGACCGCTCGGGGGTACCACCGAAGTGCCCCGCCACAGGTCCGGACCCACCGGCATGTGACCGGCTCCGGCCACGGTGAGCGGAAGGCGGGGCACCACGATGACCCAGTCCGATCGCCGGTGTCGGGCAAAGGCCACCATGGCTCGCCAGGGGGCCGCGGACATCGAGGGCCACGTACGAGCCGTGATCGAACAGCTTGGGTGTCCCGCCGCAGCCGCAACAGTCGCTCCATCACCATCAGCTTCAGACGCCCGTCGGTCCAGGAGGCCAAGAGCTCGGCGGCGTGCGCCTCGGCCATCGCCGGTCCGGTCGATGGAACGGAGCAGGCGAGCCCGCCGATCGAAGTCGACGGGGCGCCGATTGTCCGGGTCCACCAGCGAGTGCGACCACAATTCGGTCCCCTGGTACACATCGGGAACTCCGGGAACGGTGCACTTGAGCACCGTGAGCACGAGTGAATTGACCGAGGCCGCCGGTCCGACCTCTTGGACAGCTGACCGAGGTCGGCCAGGAAGCGAGGGTTGGACGGAGCCAGGATGGTGCGGACGAAGCGAACGGACCGAGCGCTCGTAGTCCTCGTCGGGATGGAGCCAGCTGGTGCGCACCTTGGCCTCTCGGAGCGCCTTGACCATGTAGTCCTGGACCCGGCGGCTGAAGCCATGCGGTCATCGATGTCGAGCGGCCACGCCCCCACGATGGTCTGGTAGACGAAGTGCTCGTCATGGGGATCGGGGACGAGGGCAGCGACCGGTGCCATCGACGCCATCGATGGACATGATCGCTCCAGGTCCGGGCAGTCGGACAGCACGGCCAGGCGGGCCCTGACGTCCTCGCTCCGTTTGGTGTCGTGGGTGGTGGTGGCGTTCAGCGATCCCGCGGTTCCGCCGGTGACGCTGCCCCATCGCCTGTGGAACTGGCCCACGGTGATGGGTGGGCGGCCCGGGTCACTGCCGACCTCGGTGAAGGCCAACAGCGCCGAAGCGGTGAGGGCGGTCTCCACGCCTTTGGCCGTCACCGCCCCGGTGTGCTGTTGCCATCGCTGCACGACTTCGAGGTGGGCGCCGCCGTACTCGGGATCGACGAGCAGCGGGAGGACGGCGTCCAGGGCCCGGCCTCCGTCGGTGTCCAGATGCGATCGGGGGCGGCCGCGGCCCGATGCAGGCGCTTCCGATCCTCGCCCGGCGGCTCGGTCGAGCGACGTAGGTGCGGTAGACGTCGAGATGGGACCAGCTCGACCAGCGCCTGCCGGAACGTCGGCCTCAGCCGACATCGAGGCCGACGTGTTGTTCAACTCGCGACATGGCCAGACGGGCCAGACGGTCGAGTTGGCCCGGGAAGAGCGACTCCTGAACGAACCGTTTCGAATCGACGCTGAGCTGATCGAAGCGGCGACGGTCACCGGTCAGATGCGCACCCAGCTCGCCGATGGCAGTGGCGCCGTCGCCGTCGATCAGAAG
>CAVQVK010000003.1:0-10253 GCA_963717035.1 uncultured Acidimicrobiaceae bacterium
TAAGGCGGCCTCGTGATGAATCCGAATAGACGTGTTCAACAGCAACTAGCCGCACACCAGTGAGATAGGGGACCTCAGATCACTCATGGTAGATAACGATATAGCTCTCGAATTACTGCAACCCGAGAAGCCTCGCCTGGCCGAGTGGGCCTACGACGAGATCCGACGGTACATCGTCGATGGTGCCCTGCCGGCCGGAACTCGTCTGGTGGAGAAAAAGCTGACCAGCTCGCTGGGCATCAGTCGGACCCCCCTCCGGGAAGCACTGCATCGACTGGAGCAGGACGGGTTGATCGAGCGGCACCCCGGTAACGGTTTGAGCGTCACCGGTCTCACCCTCGAAGAGCTGAATGAGGTGATGGGAATCCGTGCCGTCCTGGAGGGCCACTGCGCTCGGCTGGCTGCCGAGCGCATCTCCGATGAGGCCCTCACCGATCTGTTTGCTGCTCACGAGGAGGCCGCCGATGCCATCCGGTCAGGGGATGTCGAGGCGCTGATCATTGCCAACACCCAGTTCCACGACGGCATCAATGCGGCAGCCCGCTCGCCGAGGTGCATGACCATGATCAACGAGATGCGCGAGTCCGTGTTGCGCTATCGCTCCGAGGCACTGAACGAGGAGGTCACCCGAAAGCAGTCGTTCGATCAGCATCTCGAGATCCTGATGGCGATGAAGGCACGAGATAGCCAGCTCATCGAGAACCTGATGCGGCGCTCATATCGACGACGTAGCCCAGCACCTCACTGCGGCCCGGACCAATCGCCGGTGACCGGGATGTGGGACACCTCGAACACGATGCCCGACGACGCCTCGATCCTCGACACCAGCGGGGTGGTTACCCGTCATATCGATCGACTGCTGGCTGCCACCAACCATCCCGATCCGGTGAAGCTCGGCGGGTCGCCCACGCCAGTCTCCCCGCCCACATGTTGGAGGCCGCCCGACGGCTCCCGCCGTTCAGCTCCTATGTCGACTCGCGGGGGATCGACGCCTTCGCGACGCCATCGCCGCCACCCTGGCGACGGAGGGTCTTCCGGCCGCACCGGACCGGATCCTGGTCACCAACGGCGCCATGCACGCCCTGGAGATGTGCTTTGGCACGCTGGTCAAGCCCGGTGAAGGCGTGGTGCGGGCGGAGCCGGGCTACTTCATCGACGGATTGGTCCGACGGGTGGGAGCCGATCTCCAGAGCTTTCCGTCACCCGAGTCGGAGGGATTCAGGCCGGATTGGGCGGCGGCCGAGCAGGTGATCACCCCTTCGTCGCGGGTCCTCTTCCTGAATTTCCCCCGGGAACCCAACCGGCTACATGTACACCGAAGCCGACCTGGAGCGAGCCTGGCAGATAGCCAACGATCACGACCTGTGGATCATCAGCGACGAGTCATACTCTCATTTCACCTTCGGCAAACACGAGCACCGATCGATCCTCCAACTGGACCCGGGCCGTGAGAGGACCATTCTCGTCCGGTCCTTCTCCAAGGACTACGCAATGCCGGGATGGCGGGTGGGGTATGCCAGCCTTCCCGACGAACTTGCCGAGCCGGCCACCGCTCACCTGGAGTGGACGTGTCTTTGCGTTAGCCATGTCGCCCAGGTGGTGGGGGAGGCGGCGCTGACGGGCCTCGAGGGCTGGATCGAGACGTTCGTGCAGGTGTCCGAGCGCCTGGCCGAGATCGTCGTGCCGGCGGTGAACCGCATCGACGGCTTGCACTGCCTGGCCCCTCAGGGGGGTGTCACTGGCGGCCTACGACGGTGACGTCCTCCAACTGACCCTGTCGGGCGATTCGGCGGTTCGGGTTGGCCCTGCAGCCAGGGGCCACCTTCGGGGCCGAAGGATACGTCCGCTTCCAGTTCGGGAAGCGAGTCAGCCGTGCGAACTGGCCTGGATCGATTGGCGCTTGCCGTGGGCGATGTTCGTGATCAACCGGAAGGCGAAACGTCATGACTATTGACAGTCAGACACAAGGTGGGGCCTCAGCCGACGCCAACCAGTCGGCGCCCGTCCCCGACTCCCCGCCGGGGCTCCGTTGCCTGGAGTTGACACGGCATCGGCGCCTCGGGGCAGCCGGCTGGTCCGTCGCTCACGCGACCAGCTGCACCGATTCGGCTTGCTCATCGTGTGGCTGATGGTGGCGCTCGTCTTCGCCATCGTCGAGCCGAGCTCGTTTCTCACATCCGGAAACCTGGGAACCATCTTCGGTTCGCAGAGTGTCCTGCTGGTGTTGGCATTGGCATTGTTGGTCCCGTTCTCCGCTGGAGAGTACGACCTCTCGATCGCCGGAGTGCTCAGTGTCACCCTGGTCTTGATCGGCTACCTCAATGTCAAGGAGGGCTGGCCGATCGTGGCGGTGCTGGCTGTGGCCGTCGCCGTCGGGATCCTGGTGGGAGTGGTGAATGCGGTGCTCGTCGTGGGTGTCGGTCTGGACTCGATGGTGGTCACCCTGGGCATGGGAACCCTCCTCCTCGGAATAGGCATCGGGGTCAACAACGAAACCACTGCCGGGATCTCTCCCGGACTGGTGAAGGTGATTTCCACCAACCTGTTCACCCTGCCGCTGTCCTTCTACTACGGGATCGTTCTCACCCTGATCCTCTGGTACGTGTTCTCGTTCACCCCCATCGGCAGGTATCTCTACTTCGTCGGAAGTGGACGGGATGTCGCCCGCCTGTCCGGTCTGCCGGTGAGCTCGATTCGGGCCGGTTCGCTCATTACGTCGTCCACCATGGCCGCTCTCGGCGGCGTCGTCCTGGCCGGAACGCTGGGCAGCGCCGATCCCAACGTGGCCGCCAGCTATCTGCTCCCGGCCTTCGCCGCGGGCATTTCTCGGATCGACCGCCATCACTCCCGGTCGCTTCAATCCGTGGGGCACCTTCATCGCCGTCTACTTCCTGGTGACCGGAATCACCGGACTGACGCTCCTCGGACTCAGTGACTGGATCCAGCAGGTCTTCTATGGCGGCTCACTGATCATCGCCGTCACCTTCTCGCACCTGGCAGCCACCCATCGCAAAGCTCGGTGAACCCCGTACCCAGTGTCAATCAAGCGCTGATCTGCCGACGAGGCGTCAGCACAGAAAGCGAGTGATCCAAATGGCCACCCCTATCGGACGAAGTAGGAAACTACTCCGTACCCTTCACGTGTCGGTTGCCCTGGGCACCGCGGCATTGCTCATGATGACCAGTGCCAGTGTGGCAATGGCCAGTCCGGCGGTCAATGGTGCAGGGCTGTCCCGCGCCCAGAAGGCCGTGCAGGTCGGCGAGCAACCGAACACCGGGTTTCAGGCGCCGGGCCCGGCATTCGGTACCAGCTCACTGGCCGGAAAGAAGATCTGGGTAATCACGTTCTTGTCGGTACCGTTTGCCCAGCAGAATGTGCAGGGGATCCAGGAGGCGGCCGCCGCAGTGGGCGCCAAGGTGAGCACCGTTGATGGAACGGCGGGGGTGGCCGCCTACCAGCAGGGAATCAGCGAGGCGACCGCCCAGGGGGCGAGCGCCATCGTGGTCGGCACGTTGAACCCGTCGCTCTTCACGCCTCAGCTAACCCAGGCCAAGGCCAAGGGCATCAAAGTGGTGGCGGTCTCGAGCCAGAGGCCGGGAACGCTTCCACCCGCCGGTCAGCCGGTGAACGGATACGTGGACCCCTGTTACACCTGTGCCGGCGCACTGATGGCGGACTCGGTCATCGCCGACTCGAAGGGCAAGGCACATGCGGCGGTCCTCTGGTCGTCCGATGTCCAGATCCCCGGAGAGACCCAACTGGGCGCCATCAAGAGTGAGTTCAAGAAGAACTGCCCGTCGTGCACGTTGAAGGTGGTGGACGTGCCGAGTACGGAGTGGGCCACTCGCCTGCAGTCGGCCACCCAGACGATTTTGACCTCGGACCCGAGCGTGAACTACCTCCTCCCGCTGTACGACGGAATGGTGTCGTACATGCAACCGGGCATCCGTGCGGCAGGGGCGTTGAAGCGGGTCAAGATCTCCACCTTCAACGCTACGCCGGCGGTCATGCAACAGATTGGCGGTGGCGGTGACGTGCTGGCCGATGTCGGTATCGGTTCGATTCGTTATGGATGGGCCTGGGCCGACCAGACATTCCGGGCGCTGGCCGGAGTGGCTCCGGTCAAGAGCGAGCAGCTGCCGGTTCGGCTGTTCGACGCCAGCAATATCGGCCAGCTCAATCTGTCGGCGTCGACGGACACCTGGTATGGAACGGTGAACTACCGAGCCGCATACCTGAAGCTCTGGGGAGCCAAGACTTGACGACGTCCCTGATGGAAAAGGCCGGAGCCGCTCCTGTGCTCTCCGCCACCAATATCTCCAAGACATTCGCCGGTCGGACGGTACTGCGTTCGCTGCATCTGGATATTCTGCCCGGCGAGGTCCACGGCCTGGTCGGGCAGAACGGCTCGGGAAAATCGACCTTCATCAAGATCCTGGCCGGGTTCCACGCTCCCGATCCGGACGGCAGGTTGGTGGTGTCAGGTCACGAGGTGCCCCTCCCGCTGCTCCCCGCCCAACCGAGAGGCCTGGGGATCAGCTTTGTCCACCAGGACCTGGGGCTGGCCGGGTCGATGACCGTCTTGGACAATCTCCGGGTGGGCCGCTACGAGCGGCACTTCGGTTGGCGGATCTCGTGGGCCAAGGAGCGCCAACGGGTGGGGGAGGCCCTGGCGTCGTTCGGCCTCACCTTCTCACCGGACGCCCTGGTTTCGTCCCTGAGTGAGGTCGAGGTCGCCATGGTGGCCATCGTTCGGGCTCTGGAAGAGTTGAAGACGGTCGAGCGGGGTCTGCTGGTGCTCGATGAACCGACCGCCTATCTCCCGCGACGGAGTCGATCGGCTGTTCCAGGGGGTGCGACGGGTGGCGGGCATGGGATTCGGCGTCCTGTTCGTGTCGCATCGGCTCGACGAGATCCGCGCCCTCACCGATCGGGTGACCGTGCTGCGAGACGGCGAGTGTGTCCTTTCCACGGAGACGGCCACCATGACCGAGGATCGGTTGATCGAGACCATCCTCGGCCGAAGGGCCGGCAACCTCTATCCGGTTGCGCACGCCGCCAGGAGATCGGCATGCCTGGAGGTCACCGATCTTGAGGGCGACAACGTGACGGGGGTGTCCTTCGATGTCGGAGCGGGCGAGACGGTCGGACTCACCGGCTTGTTGGGCATGGGTTTCGAACAGGTGCCCTACCTGTTGTTCGGCGCCCACCGAGGGGCGTCGGGGACGTCGGTGGTGAACGGGGTGCCGGCGGCTCTCCAATCTATGACGCCGCGGAAGGCGATCGAATCGGGGTTGGCACTGGTTCCGGCCAATCGCCAGCGCTACGGCGGCGTGGCCGGGGCGACGGTGACCGAGAATACGACCCTGCCGACGGTTGGGGCCTTCTTCAAGCGAGGCCTGTTGCGCCACGGCGAGGAGCGCGACATATGCAGGACCTGCTCGACGCCTACGACGTCAGACCGCGGGAGCCGGGAAGACCCTTCGGCACCCTCAGTGGCGGCAATCAACAGAAGGTGATCGTGGCGAAGTGGTTTCGGGTCCGGCCATCCGTCCTGCTGTTGCACGAGCCGACCCAAGGTGTCGACGTGGGGGCGCGCATCCAGATCTTCGAGCGTATCAAAGGGGCGGCCGAGGATGGCAAGGCGGTCCTCATCGCCAGCTCGGAGTATGCCGATCTGGCCAATCTCTGCGATCGGGTCTACGTCTTCCGTGACAAGCGCATCGTGGCGGAGATCTCCCGTCCGAATCTGAGCGAGGAACGGATCGTCGAATACGCCTTTCGCGACCGACCGGTCGAGCTCGAGGAGGCGGACCGGTGAGCGCCACGGCGCCGGCCACCGCCATGACCGTGCTGGGTCCGGTCTCCACCGACCTGCTGGGCAGAACGCTGATGCACGAGCATCTCTTCGTCGATCTAACCGTGTGGTTCGTGGAGAGCGAAGACGTCTCCGCCAACATCGAACAACCGGTGGACATGACCATGCTGGGGCAGCTCCGGCGAGATGCCTTCTCGGTCACCCGCGACAACCTTCGCCTGAACGACGCCGGGCTGGCCGCCGGTGAGGCGGACCGATTCGTTGCCGCCGGTGGATCGACCATCGTCGACCTGTCGATACCCGGGATCGGTCGTGAACCCGAGGCGCTTCGTCGCCTGTCGGTGGATACGGGCTTGAACGTGATCATGGGCTGCGGGTACTACGTGGAGGCCGCCCATCCCCCTGAGGTCCGCCAGATGACCGCCGATGACATCGCCGCCGCGCTGATCGCCGAGATCACCGACGGGGTCGGGACGACCGGCGTCCGTCCGGGGATCATCGGCGAGATCGGGACGAGCGGTGTCGACGCCACCGGCCGAAAGGTGGGCCATGTCACCCAGGAGGAGGAGCGGGTGCTGCGCGGCGGTGCTCGAGCCGCCATCGAGACGGGGGTGGCGCTGTCGGTGCACCTCGATCCACGCGGGCAGGGGGGCGATCGGGTCCTCGAGATCGTGGAGTCGGAGTCCCTGGGTCCCGACCGCGTGGTGCTGGGCCATCTCGATCACGTCCGGGATCTCGACTACCACCGGCGCATGGCCGACCGAGGGGTGATGTTGCAGTACGACAGCTTCGGTCGTGAGTACTACTGGGATGCGGAGGGCGTCTACTGGGGCAACGACGATTGGAGGATGAGATCGCTGGCCGAGCTCATCGCCTTGGGGTACCAACGACAGTTGCTCGTCTCCCAGGATGTCTGCTTCAAGATGGACCTTCGGACGTATGGCGGTTACGGGTATGACCACATCCTGAAAGACGTCGTCCCCGCGCTCCTGCGCTCGGGGGTGGCAGCAGGGGACCTGGACATGATCTTGATCCAGAATCCCCGTCAGGTGCTCGGCATCGCCAGTTCGTGACGTCACGTGTGACGGTGTCCTGAGACGGTCATCGTCACGGTGTCCAGGTCGGCCCTTGACTTCGAGCGCGCTCGAAGTCTTAACGTGGCTTGGCGCCAATCTGATGGGGAAGGTAGATGGACATGACAATTCCGATGCGCGTTCTCGGCCGAGCGAACGACCTGACTGTCTCTGCTTTGGGCCTTGGCTGTCTGGGCATGAGCGACTTCTATGGAGCAACCCCTGACGACGACGCCGAGTCGATCGCCACCATCCATCGGGCGATCGAACTGGGCGTGACGTTCTTCGATACGTCGGACATGTACGGCCGCGGGGCCAACGAGGAACTAGTCGGCAAGGCCATCGCCGATCGGCGAGACCAGGTGGTGCTGGCGACAAAGTTCGGCGTCGTCCGGCACGGGGCCGATCCGCTGGTCCAGTCTTTGGACGGCCGCCCCGAGTACGTGCACCAGGCGTGTGAGGCGTCGTTGCGCCGACTGGGCGTGGACCACGTCGACCTCTACTACCTGCATCGGGTCGACCCCGAGGTGCCGATCGAGGACACCGTTGGTGCCATGGCCGAACTGGTCACTCAGGGCAAGGTCGGCCACCTCGGCCTGTCGGAAGCTTCGGCGGCTACCGTCCGCCGGGCGGTTGCGGTGCACCCGATCGCTGCGGTGCAGTCGGAGTGGTCCCTGTTCAGCCGTGACATCGAGACCGAGGTCGTCCCGGCCTGCCGGGAACTCTGCGTGGGCCTGGTCCCCTACAGCCCACTCGGGAGGGGGTTGCTTACCGGGTGATCTCCACCACGGCCGACATGGCTGCCGATGACTTCCGCCGCACGGTCCAACCCCGTTTCCAGGGCGACAACCTGCAGCACAACTTGCGTCTGGTCGACGTGGTCAAGTCGGTCGCCTCTCGACACGGCTGCACCCCCGGCCAAGTCGCTCTGGCTTGGGTGCTCGCCCAGGGCGACGACGTCGTCCCTATCCCCGGCACCCGACGCCGCCGCTACCTGGAGGAGAACCTGGCATCGACTTCAGTGAGCCTCGACGCTGAAGCCTTCGAACTGTTGGATACGCTCCAGGCGGCCGGGAACCGCTCTGTAGACCTGGCAGCCGTACAGGGCGACACCCCCGAAACAGTCGCTCAATAACCAGAACCTCGACCCCTGATTGGCGCCGCCGACGTCGATGGACCTCACAGCAATGAGCCGCCGATCGGCGAAAAGCTTCACCCTGCTGGTGGCCGCGCCGAGAAGCGTGAAGTTACGGCTGCTGAAAGGATTACCGAAGGATACGTTGGGGTGTATGACCGCATCCCACTGGACCGCCGCCGACCTGCCCGATCTGCATGGGCGCACCGCCATCGTCACCGGCGCGAACAGCGGCATCGGTCGCGTGGCCGCGCTGGAGCTGGCCCGCGCCGGCGCTGCGGTCACTCTTGCCGTGCGCAACACAGCCAAAGGCGATGCGGCGGCAGCAGCGATGACCGGCGACGTGACCGTCAGGGGACTCGATCTCGCCGACCTGGGCTCGGTCCGGTCCTTCGCCGAAGGCACCGAGGGGCCGCTGGACATCCTCGTGGACAACGCCGGGATCATGGCCACCCCCGAAGCACGAACCGTCGACGGGTTCGAGCTGCAGATCGGGACCAATCATCTCGGACACTTCGCTCTCACGAACCTGCTGCTGCCCCACATCACCGACCGGGTCATCGTCGTGTCGTCGGATCTGCACCGCAACGGGAAGATCGACCTCGACGACCTCAACTGGGAGCACCGCTCCTACAAGCCGTGGGCGGCCTACTCGCAGTCCAAGCTGGCCAACCTCTTGTTCGTCCTCGAGCTCGAGCGGCGCCTCACCGAGCCCGATCGCCGGTCCGGGCCGTCGCCGCGCACCCCGGGTACGCCGCCACCAACCTGCAGGGCCGCAGCGGCAACCCGATCTCCGACCTCGCTAGGGCCATCGGTAACCGGCTCATCGCACAGAGCGACACCAAGGGTGCGTTGCCGACGCTCTTCGCCGCCACGGCGGACGTACGCCGGAGGCACCTACATCGGGCCTGAACGGGATCCGGCACCTGCGGGGGTACCCCGCCGTCAATGTCCCGGCGCCCGCGAGCCCTCGACGCCAACAACGGCTCGACGCCTGTGGGACTTGTCGGAGCAACTGACCGGGGTGTCGTGGCCGCTCAGCCCCCTACCTCGGCCTGAGCCAGGCGCCGCACACCCTGCATTTCAGATGACGCTCAACCCGCCGTCGACGGCCAGGGTTTGGCCCGTGATGTAATCGGCTTGGCTCGAACACGAGATAGCAGACGGCATGACCGATCTTCGCGCACTTCACCCGCACGTCCTGCTGGTAGGTCTGCCCGGAGCGTATGCGGGCCGCCTCATACTGATCGCCTGCGGTAACAGGGTCGGGGAAGGTTCCAGGGGCGATGGCGTTCACCTGAATGTTGTAGGGCGCCCACTCAAGCGAGAGAGCTCTCGTAAATCCGGTAAGAGCCGTCTTGGCGGTCGTGTAAATGACGATCCCAGCACCGCCTCGCACTGCCGCGAATGAGGAGACGTTCACAATCTTGCCCACTGCGCCGATGTAGCAGGGACGGACGGACCGCACGGGTGCTTGCGATAGCGGCCGTTAGATTCAAGTCCATGACCTTCGTGACTTCGTCATCATTGACATCCTCCCCAGGGCTGAAGCCCGGGGATTCCTGATCCGGCCCGGCTCTCGCCCGCGACCGTCCCAGAGGTTCCCGCGGCCGCACGAGGCGGACTTACACGGGCAGCCCTGTTACCGGGGCTTGCCCCGTGTCCCGGGGTGGGCAGGCGGGGGCGAGCCCCCGGGCCACGATGTTCTCCGCCGCATTGATGTCGGCGTGGTTGGCATGGCCACAGTTGACGCAACGAAAGACCGCTTGGCTCTGGCGGTTCTCTGCTGCCCTGTGGTCACAACGCCGGCACTGCTGGGAGGTGTACGAAATGCGGACAGCCAAATTGGCCGCCGCGACCGCGCACTTTACGCGCAGCAGGTTCCCTCGACGCTAAAACCCGTGTGCTATAATTTCGCCTAGTAGCTAATGGAGAGCCCAGATTGAGACTCCGGAGAGACGCGATGAGCTTTCCCAAGACCGAAAAGATTTGGTGTAACGGCAAATTCATTCCCTGGGACCAAGCCACCATTCACGTGCTCTCGCATGTTGTCAGCTACGGCTCCGCTGTCTTTGAGGGTGTTCGCTGTTACAACACCCCCCAGGGACCCGCGATTTTCCGCCTCCGCGAGCACATGCAGCGTCTGCTGAATTCCGCGCATATCTATCGCATGGATGTTCCTTTTTCGCTGGACGCTCTCTGCCAAGCCAGTCTCGATCTGGTTCG
>CAVQVK010000004.1:0-20467 GCA_963717035.1 uncultured Acidimicrobiaceae bacterium
AAGCAGGGCTAGAAACGAAGTTGAGTTCATGGGCTGGTCGAGTTTGGCGCGGGGCTTCGGGTTGCCACCAGCTTGCGCTGTTTTCGCCTCCGCGCATCACCCATCGGGCCGCGTTAGCCATTCGGCCAGCTTTTTCGGGGATACAAGCGTTAGCCATTCGGCCGAGTTGGAATGAGGCGTGTTGAAGGACAAGATCGGGACATCCCGTTCACCGAGCCACGCCCATGTCCTCTTCTGCCGGTTACGTTTTCGCGGCCGCCGCCACTGTTATCCGCTCGCCCAGCCGAAGCAATGGCAGATGCGGACAGCGCCCCGGCCGTCGCGTTGCTCACTGATACCCTGCGTGAAGCTGCGGCACGCGGCGCATCCGACATCCACGTCGAACCGGGCGAGCACGAGTGGCGCATCCGGTTGCGTATCGACGGCGCGTTGCATACGTATCACAAGCCGCCGCCATGCGCGCGGTCGGCTGCTTTCCACCGGGTGTGGTGCAGCCTATCGCCGTAGCCGAGGAATCCGGTTCGCTCGACGCGATGCTGCTCGATCTCGCTACACTGGGCGACCGTCAGGTGGACGAACAGACCAGTGCGTTTGCCAGCCTGTGCGAGCCGGTCGTGATCGTGGTGCTCGGCGCGTTGGTGGGCGGTCTCGTCGTCGCGATGTATCTTCCGATCGTTCAGCTCGGGAATGTGGTGTAGGTGGTGTAGGATCGCAGCCGAATTCAACTCAGGACAGCCATGCAGCCTTTGTATCAGGCGGAGTTTTCAGGCCACTATCTCGACGCTTACGGTTCCGCGTTCAGCGCTTTGCCGCTCGCGGCGCAGTATGGTTTCGCGATCGTCTTCGGGCTGGTGATCGGCAGCTTTCTGACGGTGGTCGTGCATCGTCTGCCGATCATGCTCGAACGCGCATGGCAGGCGGAGAACACCGTCGCCCCAGAAGATAACGCCAATAAAGCCACGCCACGCCGCCCGCTACAACCTCGCGGTGCCGCGCAGTGCGTGCCCTCATTGCGGCCACGTGTTGCGTCCATGGGAAAATATTCCGGTCGTGAGTTATGTTCTGCTACGCGGCCGCTGCGCGAAATGCAACGCGCATGTCAGCGCACGTTATCCGTTGACGGAACTGGGTACCGCACTGCTCGCCGCCCTGTCGCTGTTCGCGTTCGGACCCACGCTGATGGCGCTCGCGGCTTTCGGCTTATGCGCCACGCTCCTGGCCACGAGCCTGATCGACTTCGATACCCGCTACTTGCCCGACACGTTGACCTTGCCGCTGCTGTGGGCTGGCCTGATCGTCAATCTCGGCGACACTGCATTCGTCCCGCTGCACGAAGCGGTGATCGGCGCGATCGCGGGATATCTGTTTCTCTGGTGCGTGTATTGGCTCTTCAGGCTGGTGCGCGGCGTGGAAGGCATGGGTTACGGCGATTTCAAACTGCTCGCCGCACTCGGCGCGTGGCTTGGCTGGCAAGCGCTGCCACAGGTCGTGCTGCTGTCGGCGGTAGCGGGCGCAATCTTTGGACTGGCGGCAACGGGCATCGGCTTCTTGGCGACCAGGACCCGCTGCGCCGCGGCGTTCACGATGGCGCGGAAGGCGGCGTCACCCGACGCCTTGGCGAGCATCCCGGCCGCCATCTGCTCGGCCGGGACGAGGCTCTGCGAGGTGACGAGGTCACCGCCCGCGGTGAGGAAGCCGATGGCCCGGTTCGCCTCCGGGACCGACTGGACCGCGGTCGCCTGGCCCAGGTCATCGGACACGATGACCCCGTTGAAGCCGAGGCCACCCCGCAGCAGCCGCATCACGGTCGGGGAGAAGACCGCGAGCTCGGCCGGGTCGATCTTGGTGTAGGTGGCAAGGGCCACCATCACCATCGGCACTCCGGCGCCGACCGCGTCGCGGCGGCAGGCTCGGGGGCATCGGTCCACCACTGCTCGGACAGCACGAAGCGGGCACCCGCCAGCCGCCGAGTGAGGATGCCGCCGAGACGGCCAGCCGGAGTATCTGCTCGTGGTCAGCGCTCTCGGTCATCAGGATGGACAGCACGAGCAGCGCCCGCAGGTTCGTCAGCTGACCCCGGAGCGAATCACCGTGCGCAGTTGCGGTTGACGCGATCGCCACCACTCTTCCGGTCACCCGTGGATCGGGTTATTCCGGATGGTAAACCGCGGCGGCCGGTCACTGCGAGGTCATGCCGCCGTCCGCGGTGAGCACCGAGCCGGTGAGGAAGGACGCCTCTTCGCTGGCGAGGAACAGGGCCACCTGGGCAATTATGTCGGCCATCGGCTCAGCTTTGCCCGCCGGATTTATATAGGAGTGAGCTGTGGGTTCAGATGCACTGGTCTTGGTGCGGGTGGTTGAGGTGATGTCCCAAATGTACCATAACTTGGAGAAGCAGTTCCACCAACTTTACCTTGTAGGGCATTCTTGCTGCGCTGTTGACCAGAAAAGCGGGTATCAGGAGATGCAGTTCGTCTGGTATTCTGGGTCAACGCAACAGGAGACATGGAGGACTTCACAGGCCTCGAAGGAGACGGGGTACTCGCTTCGGTGCTTAAAACATCCTTGAGAGATAATGTAGGACCGGTGCGTGGTACTTGCCAGGGCGTCAGGGGTCTGGCCGTTGAGGAAGATTGGCCATTGGTAACAGGTTGTGAAATGGCTTGCTGGAGTGCCTGCTGTTGTTGCTTTTTCCGCTCTTTTTGGGACATCTTCGGAGTGGCCGCCTTCGCAGCCGCATCTGCCTTTGCATTTTCAGCCGATAGACTCATAGATAGTGTTGACGTGCGACCTCTTGAAGCCTGCGCCATGATTTCCTTCATGTCGAGTTTCGATGAAGGTAGAGTCGTTGAAGACCAGGGTATACTGGTACCTGTCGAGGCTCCTCCAGTACTCGACACTTCTGCGGTCATTCGCGGAGACATTGTCGTAGAAGCTAATAAGGGAAGCTTCGGAGTAGCAGAGAGTGCTTGCCAAACTTTGCGAGCTCTCCATCCCTGACATCGTGCCATACATCTTTCGAAGGCGTTGGAGTAGTGGGCCCAAAAGCTCCGTTAAGCGTGGATTCGCCGGCGATCTGTCTCGGGGATACTGGGTCTTCAAGAACCCCAGCGTCATCGTCATCCATATCGAAGATTAAGTCTGGCGCCGAATCTCATGAAAATCTCTGGCCGTCTCAGTGATGTACTTCTCCATAATCCAGCGCAGGAAAGCGTGCTCAACGCGCTTGGAATGAATGCGGCAACTGAACATCAGGTCAGTCAGGCGCGGTTCACGCTTATCGACAATACCGAAGCCGACAACACCATAGCTGCCGAATCGGTCCTCACAGGCCATAACATAAGTATCCAGATAGGTGGAATCGACCATATCTCGAAGAACAGCGCGGTCATATCTTCTTCCGGAAAAGTTCATCTGGTTCGTCCGCTGCGTGAGTTCGTGGACCCTTTGCAGGTTTTCTTCCGTGAGCGAAGACACGGTCAGCCTGATATCACAATGCCTGAGAAATGCCTTGTAGTCTTCCTTGAAATTTACTTCGAGCTGTTGCCGTTCTTGCTCGACTTTGTACATCATGCGGCGGTTCCGGCTTTCTTCCGTGACCGGAACCTGGACTTCCTTCGCATCCAGGATCGTCAGGTATTGCCGGGCATCCAGCGTCTTCACCCCCGGCGCCGCGGACTCAACCTGCTTGCGTTCAAATGGTTGATCATCGACAAAGAGCAGCGTGTCGATACCGATGTTCAGGCGCCGGGCGATTGTCTTGACTGCCTCACTCTTAGGGTTCCAGGAGATTTGCGGATACAGGAGAAACTCGGCAATCCCAAATTTTTCGAGACGGCCATCAAGACTTCCCTGAGAAGGACGACTGCATCGAAGCGGGGAGGACAGGGACAATGTCCGTCATGTACCACCCCGCGACAGCCAGCCCGGTCCCATCCGGGATCCGTGGCCGGGACTGCGTCCGTCGTGGTGATGGACGCCACGAGGTCAGTGCTTCCCATCGCCACCTCATCCGCAGTATCTCCGCCGCTCGGACCCGGCTGATAGCCCGGTTGGATGCCTGGATGGCGGCCACTCCCCCGATGCCGAGGCGGGCAGAATCGATCTCGCCCACGGCGCCGCGTCCCCGGTGAACCTCCGAACACCGCACAGGACCAGGCGGCATATCGGCCATCTGTTCAACCACTGCTGGCGAACCGCCCAAAAGGACCGGCGCCTCATGGCGCGTGCCGTGCACCGGGCCGAACAGGCCGTCGGTCGGGTCCGGGACCGGACCGTAGAGCTGGGCGACCTGCCCATGTTGATGCAACGGCTCCGGGTTGTTGCCGGCCAGGTCGATCGCCATCTGGTCCTCCAGGCACAGGTGGGAATCCACCAGGCGAGCTTCGAGGACGCCACCCGGCAAGCAGCCCAGGTGATCTCCGCCTCGACCCGGATCGAATATGCGGCGACATCCTCGGTTGAACGTCCGACCAGTCCGAGGGAGCGCTCGATCGCCACCTCCGTCGAACGCGAGGCGAGCGCTATTCTCGACGAATTGTCCGGGGCAGCAGATACTGCATCAGAACAAGCGGACAAACGGTCTCCATCCGATCCGTAGCCGCTGTCCTCACCGCGACGATCGTGGCCCTCGTGGCCCTCGCAACGGGTGGGTCGGGTCGTCGCGCTGCGGCCACGATTCCGGTACTGCCGAGCCTGGCAACGGTCTCCCAGGTACCGCCGGCGGCGAGCGACCCATCCCCGGTGCAGGGACCGATCCGGGCACCGGGTGGCCCCTTCCTCTATGACCAGCAAGGTCGGGTCGTGTTCTTCCACGGCGTCAACGCGGTGTACAAGCTTCCGCCCTACGGGCTCTTCCCGGCACCGGGGAAGCCGTGGAACTTCTCGGCCGCCGACGCGTCGCTCATTGCCGCTCTGGGATTCAACGTCGTGCGGCTGGGGATCACCTGGAAGGGCCTCGAGCCCGGAACAGGTCGGCGCCAACAACCCTTCGATCTGCCGCCGGGGCGCCCCTGGCGACCCGCACCAGTTCAACCAGGCCATCTTCGACGCCTATCTCGAGCAATGTGGCCAAGACCGTGGCCCTCCTCGGGCAGTACCACGTCTACACGCTCCTCGACATGCACCAAGACGTCTACAACGAGCTGTTCGACGGGGAAGGAGCACCGGCGTGGGCCGTCTGCACCAACGGGGCCCCGAGCACGGACCCACCCGGGCGGTGGTCGGAGAACTACGCAACGGCGCCCGCCGACAACGCCTATCGACATTTCTGGACCAACGACGTGGTCGGAAACCTCCAAGGCGAGTTCGACCGGGTCTGGGCCGGCGTGGCCAGTTACTTTCGGACCAATCCGTGGATCCTCGGCTACGACCCGTTCAACGAGCCGTACTCGAGAGCGCTGGTGACCCACGGCGACGAGCAGTTCGACGGCCAGTTGGAGTGCTTCTACACCGGGAAATCGCTCGTCGGGCCGACCGACCCATGGGGCCCCGCCGATCACCTGCCCCTCGCACGACCCGGCCTTGGGCGTCCTCCCCACGATGCTGACCGCCGACCCCAGCCACCTGGTCTTCTACGAGCCGAACATCTTCGGGAGCGCGGTCGCCCCAACTTCATCGGGCCGATGCAGTTGCCCAATCTCGTGTTCAACGTGCACGTCTACTGCAGCTACCGCAGCGGAAAGACGGGCAACCCGACCGACATCGCCGCCTGTGCCGCTCAGGGAGTGCGCACCCTCCAGAAGCGCTCCGAAGCCGTCCCGAGCTGGCATCGAAACCCCAGCCGAACGGCCCCGCCTGGTTCGTCAGCGAGTTCGGAGCCACCTCGAATTCGACACTGCTCGACCGGCTCACCCGTGAGGCCGACCGCGTCCTGGTCGGATGGACCTACTGGTCGTGGAAGTACTACGGCGATCCGACCGGGAGCGCCGACGAGGCCTTGCTCGCGCCCGACGGAAAGCTTCGGTCCACGGCTCGCGTGCTGGTCCGCACCTATCCCCAAGCGATCGCCGGTCGGCCGACGGCGCAGTCGTTCGATCCGGCGAGCGGGGCATTTCACCTTACTTATGTGCCAGATCATGCGATCCACGCGCCGACCGTCATCTTCGTCCCCACCCAGATCCACTACCCGACCGGATATTGCGCACGGGTCGCCGGGGGCTCGGTGATCTCCAAGCCGGGAAGCCAGCTCCTCCAAGTCGACAACGCCCCGACCGGCACCTCGGTGCGGGTCACCGTCACCTCGGGAGCCTGTGCGTGAGAGCCCGGACCATCCGAGCCCGCCGCTGTCGCTGGCCTCAGTGCACGGGCGGCGTACCGTGTGCCGGACCCGCGGGGGAGGTTGAGGGTGGCCAGCACGTCGATCGGTGTTCCGGCCGGCAGCGCTCGCAGCTGGGCCACGTCGCGGTCGAGCAGACGGATACCACCGTGCGAGAGCGCCGCTCCCCCAGCTTGGATCGCCGCCAACGTGTCGAGGGGTCCGGAGATGGTGACCACGGGTTCACCCTCCTGTTCCCAATCGGTGACCGTGTTGGCAAAGGCCGAGGTGACCACGACGAAGGGTCCGTATGCCGGGTTCGGCGCCGGGGCGAACGACGCCACGAAGAACTGCCCCAGTCGGCGTGGGGTACTGCACCGACCCCACCACCGCAGGGGCCCGCAGTACCAGCTTCGATCGCTCGTACAACAGCAATCGCTTGGCCGAGAGTCCACGACCAGGTGGTAGTTGGTGTGGGTGAGGGACACGGCCGACGCCGCCACCCAGGCGGTCAGGTCGTTCGGCCGCTGGAGCAGTCGGATTTGACACCTCCCGTGCATGATGCCGATGACGGGCAGCCCCAGGGTCGCCCCCGCCCATGTCGGTACGACCGAACCCGTGGCCGTTGCGGAGGTAGGAGTGGCATAGCTGGGTATCGATCCGTGCAACGTGGCGATGAGGCTGAAGGGCGCCACCGCGAAGGTCGACGGGGTCACCCTCAAGGTCGAGGACGGGTGCGATCCCGCTGATGGCGCCCTCGATGGGCCGGTCGGGGTGTCTCGAGTGACCCAGAGTCCTGCGACGACAAGGGCCGCCAGGACGACCAACATGGCGCCTGATCGCAGAAGCCGAACCCGGCGTGTGGGTCGCCTTCTTCGTTGGTGTCGTGGAGGCATGGTGAGCACATCGGCGCGAGGGATCTGCTCCCCCCGAATGCGACGCTCACCTTAGAGCGTCTACATGTGACGCGGATGTGACAACCGCCACCGATCGATATATATGTCGTAACGTGTTGGCCGTGTCGGGTTCAGGCCAACCGTGTCATGGCTGCGCCGAGCACGGAAACCTGAATCGCCGGCGCTTTCTCACGCTGATGGCCACCGGCGCCTCGTTGGTCCTCGCCGGATGCACCACTGGGGTTCGGGCCCTGGGCCGCGCCAGTGCGGTGCACCCCGGCGTCGCCCCGATCCGCCCACCCCCGTGGCCCCGCCCGCTCCGGTCGTGTCCGCCACCGATGCCGGGCCGCCGATCGCGTTGGGGCAGATCCCTCCGGCTCGACCTGGACCTCCCACCTTGGTGTGGCACGGACCGGCGGGAACCCAGCAGATCGCTCTCACCATCGATGACGGCTACTGCGGGGACTGCATCGCCAAGTACGTCGAGTTCGCGCAGAGCTCCGGGATGCACATCACCTTCAACCCCAACGGCATCTACGACGCATTGTGGACACCGCAAGTGGTGGAGATCCTCCAACCCCTGATCGCCGACCGACAAGTGCAGATCGGGAATCACACCTGGGATCACGCCGATCTGCGGACCAAGTCGACCCCGGCCATCAACGACGAGCTCAATCGGAACGAGGAATGGATCGTCACCAAGTTCGGCATCACCGCTCGGCCCTGGTTTCGCCCACCCTACGGTTACTACAACCAGCGGATCAACGAGACAGCGGGGAACCTCGGCTACACCAACGTCCTGATGTGGAACGGGAGCTTCGGCGACTCCCAGGTGATCACCCCGACCCAGCTCATGAGCCTGGCCCAGCAGTACCTCACACCGGGAACGATCGTCCTCGGCCACCTGAACCATCCCACCGTCCTGTCGCTGTTCGATCAGATCCAGTCACTCATCACCGAGCGCAACCTCGATCCCGTCACCCTCGACGAGATGTTCGGCACGTCGCGGAACACAGGCTGACTCACTACGGCCCTCGCCATTACGGCCCTCGCCGGACCACCTCGGCCCGCTCCATGCCGGGTCGCACCAGGCCCGACTCGTAAGCGAGGACGACCGCTTGGACCCGGTCGCGCAGACCCAGCTTGGCCAGGATCGTCCCACGTGCGACTTCACCGTGGTCTCGGACACGAACAGTCGCTCGGCGATCTCGGCATTGGACAGGCCGTCGGCCACCGCTCCGAGCACCTCGAGCTCCCGGTTGGTCAGGGTCGAGAGCTCTGCTGGTTGTTCGGACGGAGGGCCGGGTGACGTATCGGGCATGGCCCGTGCGTACTCCTCGAGGAGGCGACGCTGTCACCCGTGGTGACACCACCGTGTCACCCGACGACACCGCTCGTACTGCGGCGACCAGCTCGGCCGGGCGGACGTCTTTCAGCAGGAAGCCGCTGGCGCCGGCGCGGAGTGCCCCGAAGGCATACTCGTCGAGGTCGAAGGTGGTGAGGGCCAGAACCCGAACCTGGTCATGGGCCGAGACGATCCGCCGGGTCGCTTGACCCCGTCGACGACGGGCATGCGGATGTCCATGAGCACCACATCGGGCGACCGGGACTCGGCCAAGACCACGGCCTCATGGCCGTTGTCGGCTTCGCCCACCACCACGATGTCGCCTTCGGCCTCGAGGATCATCCGCGTCCCCTGCCGCAAGAGCGGTTGATCATCTACCAGCAGGACCGAGATGCTCATCGTGCCGTTTCCTCGCCATCGACTCGGAGCGTGTCGAGACCAGCCACCCGCCTTCGGGTGCCGGTCCGGCGTGCACGACCCCGCCGTGGAGGGCGGCGCGGCTCGCGCATCCCGTTGAGACCGTGACACGCCGATGGCGGAGACTCCGCGACCGACGACGGAACCGGGGCGCCGTCGTCGGCCACCCGCAGCTCGACAACGGGATCGGCAAACCGCAACGTCACCTGCACGCACGACGCGCCGGCATGTTTGATCGTGTTGGTCAAGGACTCCTGCACGATCCGGTAGATCGTCAGCTCGGCTGCGGCCCCCATCGGGAACACGGCGCCCGAACGTGCGCATCCTCACCTCGAGTCCTGGGGCTGCACCTGCTCGAAGAGATCGTCGAGCTGACCGAGGTCGGGTTGCGGAGCACGCTCTCGAGCCCGGTCGTCGGGGCCCAGGACCCCGACGATGGTCCGCATGTCGGCGAGGGCCCGACGACCGACCCCGGCGACCTGCTCCATGGCATCAGACGCCCGCTGCGGATCAGCGTGGCTGACCACCGAGGCGGCATCGGCCAAACGCACGACCACCGACAAGCTGTGGGTCACCACGTCGTGCATCTCCCGAGCGATGCGTGCCCGCTCGGCCGCCGCCGAGATCGCCGCCTGCTGATCGCGGTCGAGCTCCAGGCGTTCGGCCTTCGCTCGGTCAGCCAGGAGAGGTGCCGCGCTCCCGGCCCGGACGGTGAGCCCGACGAACAGGGCGGCGACGACCATGGCCGAAAGGAAGACGAACGACCTGAACGACGAGCCGGCCAGATCCCAACGGAGGGAGGCCATGGCCACCCCGACCTCGAGGACGGCGCCGGCGGCGATGGCCCCGACGGTAGGAGTCGTGCACGGCCACGGAGTAGAGGGCAACGAGAAGCGAGGCGTCGGCCACCAGTTTGTAGTCGAGCAGCCATACTGGACCAGGGCCACCAGGGCGACGACTACGAACACGGCGGCGGTTAACGCCTCCGCCAGATCAGCGGCACCACCAGCGCTGGCCTGCAACAGGGCGGTGCCGGGCGTGGGCGAAAGGGGACCGGACCAGCCACACCGTGACTAGCACGAGGACCAATCCGGCCACGAGGGCGTCGGTGGCCAGGGGACGGCTGCGCACCATGCGGTACGCCCGACCGAAGAGATCCCCGCTGCCCTCCCGCGGATCGGTCGCCCCCTCACCGTGGAGGCGACAGGCGAGGCGACTGGGTGTCGACGAGGGTGCTCAGGGCCATGGGTAGTCAAGTTCCCACAGGCAAGCCAGAGCCTACTCGTGCCTTCGCACCTGGCCGCTGCGGGACCGGGCGCCAATGTTCCTGGTCAGCCAGGGTTCCGGCCGCCGATCTCCTCCTTGAGGATGAGAGGGCCGTCCCCACAACTGCACCCCCTCCGGCAGGCCGTAGGGGCAGCCATGGCTCCCCGAGCGTCATCCCGTGGCCAGGCATTCGGTGGGAGCGAACAGGGCGGGCCGTGGCTCTGCTGAAAAAGCGCCGAATGCATCCGGCGCGGCCGGGAACCCGCCGGCTGTGTCCGGCGTCGCCGGGAGCGCGCCGGGCCGAACCGTCGGAACGCTGGCGGTGTCGACCACCGGGCTGAGCAAGCGGTTCGACCAACGGGCGGTAGTCGACGAGCTGGCCTTGGCCATTCCCGCCGGATCCGTCTGCGGGTTCGTCGGGCCCAACGGGGCGGGCAAGACCACGACGATCAGGATGCTGCTCGGCCTGATCCGACCGAGCAGCGGGAGCGGGTTCGTCCTGGGGGGCGACCTCAGCGATCCACCCAGCTATCTCGACAAGGTGGAGCGCTGGGCGAGCCGCCCGCCTTCTACCGCAACTGAGCCGCCGTGGACAACCTCCGAGTCCTGGTGCGGCTGGGACGAATCTCGACCCGACCCATCGACGACGTGCTCCGACGGGTCGGCCTGGCCGAACGGGCCGGGGACCGCTACCGGACGTTCTCGCTGGGCATGAAACAACGCCTGGGATCGCCGCCGCCCTGCTGGTCAGCCCCGAGCTGCTCGTCCTGGACCAGCCCACAAACGGGCTCGACCCGGCGGGCATCCTGGAGATGCGAGGGCTGATCCGGTCGCTCGCCGATGACGGCATCACCGTGTTCGTGTCCAGCCATCTCATCTCGGAGATCGAGCACATCTGTGACCACGTGGTGATGATCCAGGCCGGCCGGACCGTCTACCAGGGTCCGGTCGCCGAGCTCCGGGCCCAGCAGGGATCGGACATCGTGGCCCGGCCCGAGTACATCCACGAGCTCGACCAGCTGGCTGCGCTGTTGCAGACGGCGGGCTACGAGGTACACATCGAGCCCGACGAGCAGGCCGTGGTCGTCCAGACCGGCGTCGACGGCGCCGCGGCGGTGAACCGGGAGGCGGCGAACGGCGGGGTCACCTTGAAGTACCTGGCCGAACGCCATCGCAGTCTCGAGGACGCGTTCTTTGAGCTCACCGGCACCCACTCGCGCGACGCCGAGCAGCGCCACGACCTGGAGGCAGTCCTATGATCACCGGCGCGTTCCGCAGCGAGTGGATAAAGCTCCGCCGACCGAGCCTGCTCGTATCGAGCTACATCGGGCTGGCTGCCGCCGCCTCGCTGTTCACCGTGCTGCTCTTCACCCAGGCGCCCAAGACCGGCAACGGCGGGGGGCTCCCCAGCCTGGCCCAGCTGGGCCAGCCCAACGGGCTCATCCACGGGCTCAGCCGGGCCACCATCCTGCTCGGAATCGTGGCCTTCGGAATTGCCGCTGCCCAGATCGCCAGCGAGTACAGCCTGGGGACGTTGCGCCAGCTGCTGGTCCGCCAACCGCGTCGCTGGGTGTTGCTGGCGGGAAAGTACCTGGGGGTCGTGACCTTCCTGGCCATCGCTGCCGGTGTTCGCCGCGGTGATCGCCACCGTTGTGGCCTTTGGTATGGCCCACGGGCGACACGTCCCCACGGGGGCATGGACGTCGTCGGCCGGGATCAGCGACTTGACTCGGGCCCTGGGCAACCTGCTGTTGGCCGTCGTGGGCTACGCCACCCTCGGCCTCGCTGTCGGCCTCTTCCTCCGCTCGTCGGTGGCCGCCGTCATCATCGGCTTTGCCTGGCTCCTGGCCATCGAGAACATCATCATCAAGGTCGTCCCGTCCACGACACCGTGGTTGCCAGGGTCGGCGCTCACCATCGTCGGGGAGGGCGGTACGTCGACAGTGGGATACCAACATTCCCTGCTGGTCAGTGTGGCCTACGTGCTCATAGCCGCCGTGGTGACGACCGTCGTCTTCATCCGTCGGGACGTGACGGCCTGAGCGGCGTCGCCGGGTTACCTCGACGTGGCCGTAGCGGGGGCCTCGCCCCCCAAAAATCGGCCGTCCGACGGCGCTGCGGTGGGCCCGGGCGGTGGTGGTCACCAGGCCGAGCACCAGCACACCGACCCCACAGGCGGTGATGATCCACCAGCCGACGTGGCTGGCCCGGGCGAACCCGGCGCCCCAGCGAGCCCTGCAACCCCGACGTCGCCGCCGCCCCGACTACCGCCACCCCCAACGCCTGGCCCACTTGACGGCTGGTCGAGGCCACGGCGGCGGCCACGCCGGCTTGGGCGGCGGGCATGCCCGACACCGCCGTCTGGGTGATGGGCGGGTTGACCAGGCCGAAGCCGAGGCCGAAGACCAGGTAGGCGAGGATCAGCCAGGTGAACGAGGTCGTGGTGCTCAGCCCGGTGAGCATCAGGCTCTGAGACGATCAGGGCGCACCCGGCCACCACCAGCGGCAGGCGGGGGCCCCGGCGCCCCACCACCGCACCCGAGATCGGCGACATGACGATGGTCATGGCGGCCAAGGGCAACGTGTACAGGCCGGCATCGAGCGGGGACAGTCCCCGGACGTCTTGCAGATAGAGGGTGTTGAGGAACAAGAACCCGCTGAAGGCGGCGAACGAGGGGACGGCGGTGAGCGTCGCCCCGGAGAAGGGGATGCTCCGGAAGAAGCGGAAGTCGATCAGCGGCTCGTACCGCCGCCGCTCGTACCAGAGGAGCAGACCCAGGGCCACGACGGCCACAAGAAAGAAGCCGACGATCCGGTCGACCCCAGCCCGCCTGGGGGCCCTCGATGATCGAGTAGGTGAGCGAGGCCAGCAGCACGATGACCAGGATCTGGCCGATGGGGTCGAGCGGCGGGGGTGGTCGGCCTTGGACTCGGGGACGAACCGGGCGGTGAGGGCGATGGCGGCCACCCCGACCGGGATGTTGACCCAGAAGATGGCCCGCCAGTCGACCGCATGGACCAGGACGCCACCGACGACGGGGCCGAGACCGAGGCTGATCCCGATCACCGCCCCCCACACGCCGATGGCCTGGGCCCGCTCATTGGGGTCGTCGAACGTGTTCCGGATGATGGACAGGGCGACCGGGTTGAGCATGGAGCCACCCACGGCCTGGATCATCCGGAAGACCACCAGCCAGACCAGGCTGGGGGCCAGGCTGCACAAGAGCGAGCCCAGGGTGAAGACGACCAGGCCCAGCTGGAAGATGCGCCGCCGTCCGAACCGGTCGGCCATCGAACCGCCGAGCATCAACAGGCTGGCCAGGACGACCAGATAGGCATCGACCGTCCATTGCAGGCCGGTCACCGACGCATGGAACTCGCCTGGATGGACGGCAGGGCCACGTTGACGATCGTGTTGTCCATGCCCACGATGAGCAGGCTCATGCAGCAGACGGCCAACACGACGAGCCGTCGCCGGCGGTCCGGTCCCGCTCACCGACGCGGCCGCCCCTGGCCCCGAACGATCCTTCCCCAAATTCGGCAACTGTCACTGCAGGAGAAGGGCTCAACGCCCTGCTCACCGGGTCGTTGCGGGCCCCGGCCGGGTGCCGTGCTGACCGGGACGGTGCGGGCGAGCGGTCCAACGTGCGCCACTGCTCGAGGACCGGGCCGACCAGGTCCCGACCAGGTGGCGGGCCCTCACGCGATGTGCCCCGAGCATCGAGCAGCTCGTCGTGGTCGGTGTCTCTGGTGCCGGCGTACGCGGCACACCATCGAGCTCGATGGCCCAGCGTCTAGCGCGGTGCCCGGCCCGGCTGCGCCGACCCTGCCGTCCCCCTCACCCCCGCATGACGGCGATGGCTTCGGCCCGTTCGTGGGACGCCGGGGTAGAGCCGAACGATCTCAGCCTGCAGATCCGCCTGAAAGCCCCGGTCCTGGTCGGCCTTTCGCTCCTCGTCGCGTTCCCGTCGCCGGCCCGAACCTGCTTGTCGGCCAGTCAATTCTTGCTCGGCCTGCTGAGGCGCCGCCTCTTCGACAAGGACGCCTCGGCGCTCGTAGCGCTTCCGCGGCGGCTTGAAACGGCAACGACGGCAGATAGGCCGCTCGCCTTCGTCGCTCGCCGGTCGACGCCGCGTTTCCCGACGCGCAGGAAGACGAGGTGTCCAAGTCGGCGCAGGTCAAGGCACAACGACCCAGATCCTCCATGATGAAGACGAGCTCGCCGCTTCCGCCGCCCCGGAGCAGGTGAACTCACGGAGGGGCATGATGACGACGAGTCGGGGCGGTTTGCTCTGCCGTTCGGCTAAGCGCCGGCGCTTGTCTTCGGAGAGCGTGGGCGACACCCACTGGGTTCGATAGAGGCGTTCGGTGCCGGGATCCCCGCTCTCGGAGAACCGGAGCGGGCGGCGGTCTCGGGTGCGGGCCACGTAGTCGGTCTTGCTCGGGACCAGGCCACCGGCGTTGGCCCACTGACGGAAGAGCTTCATGGCCGTCGACACCTTGGGCTGATTGGCCTGGACGGCCTGTTCGAGGTACTCGACCCGACCCTGGCGCCACTGGTCGACTTGGTTCGCGCGGTCAGCCAGCCCATGCCGACCAGCACGTCGATCGGGTTGACAACCTCGCGCTCGGCCAGGGCGGCCGCGGCTGCGTCCGTCACCCGCTGCTGGAGCTTCTCGTGCGCCATCGCATCCAGTATCGCCGAACGACGGCGCTTTTGTAAGTGCGAGGCGAGCCGGGTCCAAGGGGCTCATCGGGCGCGAGCTCCGTCTAGCTGCCCTGTTGCCCCCAGAACAGATCGAGTCGGGCGACGGCGTCGGCCTTGGTCATTGCCGACACCTCGGACTCGCTCAGTCCGACCTTGGTTCGGAGCAGGCTGGCAACCTCTAAGGGGATGGCGTCCGGCGGGGAGGGCCGCGGACCCCCACGGTCGGGCAACGTTTTGTCGTTGACACATGCCCAAAAAGTGGCCTCGTCCACCTGGAGCTGGTCACGCAGAATGTGACTCCACATCGACTTCCCGTAACCGGTGCGGTTCGGAGGTCGGAGACCCGGGTCCGCAGTATCGAACCATCGGGCAGCGCCAGCTCGTAGGTAATGTGATGGCCGGTCTTTTTGTTGGTGGCATTCCGCACGACCGCCCACCCTTCGATGCGACAGAAGCTGTCGTGATGAGCTCGGGTGGGAGCGGGCCATGCCATCAGGGAGCGAGCCAAGGAGCCACTCGTGGAGCTGTTCATCGCTGGACAGCGACACGAGCTGTACCAGGCCCCAGTTGTTCTCGTGATTGGTGGCCCCATGCAGGTGATCGATCCAGTCTTCGGCGTACTCACGGAGGGCCACGATGGCGTCCTCGATGGCGTCTTGGAGCGATTCTCCCCCGGCCGAGATTGGCAGGCCTGGAAAGAACAGGGACCATCCCCCGTCCTCGGCCACGACCTCGGCCCGGGCCCCCACATTGGAGAGGAAATGACGAAGGCGGCCGGCGTCGACCACGGCGAACCGGCTCAGGTCACGTCGAACCGTGACCGGGGTGCCGGCCGAGGCAGCGTCGAGCAAATCCTTGAATCCTGCTCGGGCGTCAGAAACCTTGTCGTATTCCACGGCTGGCATGAACCCATGATATCACTCGCCATGTACATCGTGTACATAGGGAAGCCGCTAGCGCAGCCGGCGACGGCTCAGCCGGCGACGGGACCTGGGTGGACTGCCCGTGGTCGGCCGAGGTGCGAACGACGACGCTGGCGTGTCCGAGATGCCGGGTGGGGCCGCGGCGAGGAAGACCCCAGATATCGGCGGCGAAAATGCCGACGCCTTCTGCCGTCCAACCTCCGTGCCACCCGGCCAGGCGCATCTGCCGAGGTCGCCCACGCAACCGCAGGCAGTCGGACTGGACGCGACGGTTCATGCCTTCTTTGATCTGGTCGAGCGAGGGACGCGGTCCCACTCCCATTTGTAGATACCGAGGAGGTTGCCGAAGACGGTGCGAAAGGTCTCCCCGGTGAGATCGGAGTCGTCCACCGGATCGACGTTGAGATGCTCCTGCGGTCCGTCGGCGTCGGACGATCGCATCGGCAGCCCGTCGGGCTGGTGATGGAGGGTCGGGACGACCTGAGTTCTCTCGCCGTCGGGTATCGGCGCCCTCACCGATCGGCCCACGGCTTGTCGCTCCTTAGTCCCTGCCGGAACCGGGACCCGTGTCGTCGGGCCCATTGCCTTCTCAGTCTCTTCGAGCTTCTGAGTCTGATCACATTCGGGCATCTGGCCTCCTCGTTGTTGATGCTCGTCCTCCGGATCGGGCGGTTGTCGATTCCACGACGAGCTGTTGTCAACACCCCAGGAGTGGCCGCGGACCTCACGCTGACCCATGAGGCTCCCGGGTGCGGGCTGTGAATCTCGTCCCGACGCCGATAGCAGGGCTACTACGATCGGTCGGTGCCCGATGTCCCAGCTCGCGAGGTTGCGCGGTTGGTGCCCTTGCCGACTCGACCCAGGTCGGTCCCCCTGGGCACCTTCATCCACGACAGTCAATGCTGGCGGGCCGATCCGAGCTAGCTCGAGAGCTCGCCGACCTAGTGCCGGGGACGACCGACGATTCCTGATGATTCGATCAGGGAAGAACGCCCATCGGTTACGTCTACTGGAACGTGAACCTATCGGCCAAGGAGGTTGCCGAGGTCCCGCGAGCGGTGGTGACCGTCCATCGACCGTCCCCGCCAAAAACTTTGTCGGCGAGATGACGGTGATGGAGGTGGCGGATTTGACCATGAACGACGTTGCGCTGGTCGTGCCGAACTTCACGGCTGAGACGTTGATCAGGTTGGTGCCGGTGATGGTCACGCTCGTGCCCCCGGCCCTCGGGCCGACGTTGGGACTGACCCCGGTCACCGTCGCTGCGTCCTGGTACAGGAACTGGTCACTCGGAGAAGTCCCAGAGGTGCCGCCGGCGCTGGCGACGATCACGTCAACGGTTCCTGCTGACCCGGCCGGGGACGTGGCCGTTATTGTGCTGGCCGAGTTAACCGTGAACGAGGTCGCAGGGGCCGAGCCGAACGTGACGCCCGAGACGCCGGTGAAGCCCGAACCGGTGATGGTCACCCGCGTGCCCCCGGCCAGCGGCCCGACAATCGGGCGAACGGCGGTGACGGTCGGCGCGGCCCGGTACGTGGACCCGGTCGGATTGAGAAGCGGCCGAGGTCCGCGAGCGGTGGTGACGGTCACATAGACCGTCGCGGCCAACCTCGCCGGCGAGGTGGCAGTGACCGAAGTGGCCGAGTTGACCGTGAACGACGTTGCATTGGTCGTTCCGAACTTCACGGCTGAGACGTTGATCAGGTTGGTACCGGTGATGGTCACGCTGGTGCCCCGCCCGTCGGGCCTGCGTTCGGGCTGAGCCCGGTCACCGCGCCGCGTTCTGGTAGACGAACTGGTCGCTGGGCGAGCTCTCGAGGTGCCGCCCCGGCGGCCACGGTCACGTCCACCGTCCCCGCCGACCCGGCCGGTGACGTGGCGGTGATGGAAGTGGCCGAGGTTGACTGTGATCGCAGTGGCGTTGATCGAGCCGAACTTGACGGCCGAGGCGCCGAGGAAGCCGGTGCCGGTGATGGTGACCCGGGAGCCCCCGGACAACGACCCGATATTCGGGCTGACAACCGTGACGGTGGGGGCGGCTTCAAACGTGAACTTGTCGCCCTGAGAAAGCCGAGGTGCCGCTCGGGGTCGTCACGGTTACGTCCACCGTTCCCGCCGATTCGGCCGGTGAGATCGCGGTGATCGATGTGGGCGAGTTGACCGTGAACGAACTTGCGTTGGTGGCGCCGAACGTGACGGCCGATGCGGCGGTTAAGCCCGTGCCGGTGATGGTCACGCTGGTGGCGCCGCCAGTCGGGCCCGAGCTGGGGCTGAGGGCGGTCACCGTCGGTGCGCCCTGGTAGGAGAAGTGGTCAGCGGCCGATATCGCCGAGGTCCCACTCGGGGTCGTCACGGTTACGTCCACCGTTCCCGCCGATTCGGCCGGTGAGGTCGCGGTGATCGACGTGTCGGAGTTGACCGTGAACGAGCTGGCGTTGGTCGTGCCGAACTTGACGGCCGATGCGGCGGTGAAGCCCGAGCCGGTGATGGTCACGCTCGTGCCGCCTGCTGTCGGGCCCGCGCTGGGGCTGACTGCGGTCACCGTGGAGCCGGGCGAAACGGTGATCGACAGTGTCTGGCTGGCCGGGATAGATCCGGTGAGGCCCGAGGCTGTGAGGGTCAACACGTAGGTCTCGAGTTGGCTGGTCGTGTTGGCCGGGACGGTCACCGTCGCCGGTTCGGTCGTCGTGGGACACGGCACCGTCGATTCAACCGGCGGGTTGGCCGGTGCCGGCGTGTAGGGGATCGAGACGGTCACCCCGGATGCGGGGGCGGCGGTGATGGAACACTGCGTGGCGTTGGCGGTAGCCAGGTTGACGGTGACCGGGCCTCCGGTGGCCGGCATGGCCACGGTCGGTCCGGTGAAGGCGGTGATGGTCGGATTGGGTGGTGTGGAGCTGGAGCCGAACATCGGCGCTCTGGGAGGCTTCGCGTGCGCCGCTGAGCTGGGTGCCGGGGGCACCGACGATGAAGTGCCGGGCTGCCATACCCTTCGAACTTGAAACCGGACTCCCGGAGGTGGGGACCGGACCCGGGTAGGTCAAGGTGATGGCCGTTGTCGCATTGTCGGCGGGACAGGCGATCGCCGTCGGGTGGGTGAGACCCGACCGGCTCGTTGTCCACCACGGCGACGAGTAGGTGAACTGGGAGAGCGTGCCCGAATCTCCTGGAGTCGTCTGGCAGACGACGGGCGTGGTGTAGTTGAACGTGGCCTGACTACCGGACACGGCGATGGAGGTGAGCTGGGGAGGGATCCCCGAGGCGCTGACGTAGAGCGAGCCCGGGACCTGCTCGACCACGGCGACGGGCTCAAAGGAGGCCAGACCCGGCGTCGGGATGTAGTTGAGCGTGTTCGAGGTGGTGTTGCCGATCGAGGACTCCCCCGACGGGTACGTGCCGCAGGCCTGCTGGCCGAGGGCGGCGCCACCGGTGACGGGATAGACAGTATCCACCGAGCCGGCCTGGCAGTTGGTGATGACCTCGGGGGCATTGTCCATCGACGGCCCGGGGAGGTCGGCGGTGGGCACGGCGATGATGTCAGAGCACGTCGGGCGCGGTAGGCCCGATGGCACCGAAGCCGATGGAGCAGTTGGTGCCCCCGAACACCCGCTGGTTCACGGGGGTGCACGCCCCGTTTTTGTTGACCTCGCCGCTCAGGACGAGGTTCCAGGGGCTGCCGTCGGCCTGGGCCAGCACGCCGGTGGCGGCGAGGACCTCGAGACCGGTGAGCGACAACTGGGTCCCGGTCGACATGACGGGCGGGGCAGTCATCGTGTACGTGACCGTCGTGCTGGCCACCGTGGCGGTGGCGTTGGACGAGTTGACGGTCCCCAGGTTGGTTCCATCGGTGAGCGACAGGGAGAACCCACTGTTGACCACGGGTACCTCGTTGTAGGTCACGCTCAAGGTCTGGCCAGTGGCCAGGCTGGTGCCTCCGCAGCCGCCCGGAAGTGCGGGGCATTCGGCCGTCGACGCCGATCTCAGCTGGTTGGCGAAGGCGTCACCGACTTGCGGTGGTGGTGGCGGCGGAGGGGGCGGTGGCGGTGGCGGTGGCGTACCGACGGCCGGAACGGTGAGCGACAGTGTCTGGCTGGCCGGGGTGGAACCAGTGAGGCCCGAGGCGGTGAGGGTAAACACGTAGGTCTCAGGTGTGCTGGTGGTGTTGGCCGGGACGGTCACCGTCGCGGATTCGGTCGCCGCCGGACACGGCACCGTCGATTCAGCCGGCGGGTTGGCCGGTGCCGGCGTGTAGGGGATCGAGACGGTCACGCCGGATGCGGGGGAGGCGGTGATGGAGCGCTGCGTGGCGTTGGCGGTAACCAGGTTGACGGTGACCGGGCCTGCGGTGGCCGGCATGGCCACGGTCGGTCCGGTGAAGGCGGTGATGGTCGGATTCGGTACGCGAACCGGCGCCGACATAGGCGCTCTGGGAGGCTCGCGGATGCCGCTGAGCGGGGTGCCGCGGGACACCGACCCGATGAAGTCCGGCGACTTCCCATACCCTTCGAACTTGAAACGGACTCCCGTCGTGGGCACCGGACTTGGGTAGGTCAGGGTGATCGCCGTCGTCGCGTGTCGGCGGGACGGCGATGGCCGTCGGGGAGTTGACGACTCGACCGGCTGGTCGACCACCGCGGCGACGAGAGGTGAACTGGG
>CAVQVK010000005.1:0-19540 GCA_963717035.1 uncultured Acidimicrobiaceae bacterium
TACTGGGCACCCATGGCGGGTCATTGCCGTGTGGGTGGTGGCCTCGGTGGCCATCGTCGTGTTCTCCCCGTCGATCAGCTCGGTCACCAACGCCAACCAGGCCAGCTTCTTGCCTGGGCACTACCAGTCGGTAAAGGCGCAGGCGGCCCTGGCCAAGGACTTCCCCAAGCAGTCGGGCAACACCGACCTCCTGGTCGTCGAGCGCTCCGACGGCGCACCGCTCACCGCCGCCAACCAGCAGGCCGTCTCCACGTTCGCCACGGCCTGACCCATGCCGGCATCAGCGGGGTCACCGGGACGTCACCTCCGCCGCCCTTCTCTCGCCCAACGGGAAGGCCCAGCTGGTCAACGTGACGCTCCGGGGTCAGCCCGGTGAGGTGCCGGTCAACGACGCCGTCAAGGCGATCCGGGCGGCCATTCCCAAACAGCTGGCCGGCACCGGCCTCACCGCCGGCCTGACCGGCGCTCGGCCATCGCCCTCGACACCACCGACGCCTTCGCCAAGGCCGAGACCATCATCGCCATCGCCACCATGTTGCTCATCGTCATCCTGTTGGGCCTCATCTTCCGGAGCGTGCTCATCGCCGTCCTGCCCGTGGTGCTCATCGGGCTCATCCACCAGGTGGCCACCTCCTTGGTGGCCGCCCTGGCCCACGCCTTGAACTTCGACGTCGGCACCCTGCTCGGCCCCCTGCTCATCGTGGTCCTCTTCGGCATCGGGACCGACTACTTCGTCTTCCTCGTGTTCCGCTATCGCGAGAACTTGACCAAGGGCGACGAGCCGATGGCGGCCCTCCAGCACGCCACCGAGGTGGTCGGCGAGGTCATCTCCTCCTCGGCGCTCGACCGTGATCGCCGCCTTCGCCGCCTTGCTCCTGTCGTCGCTCGGCCTGCCTGCGCACCCTGGCCCCCGGACTGATCATCTCCGTGGCGCTGATGCTGCTCAGTGCGCTGACCCTGGTGCCTGCGGTGCTCTCCCTCCTGGGCCGCCACGTGTTCTGGCCCGCCCACCGCAGAAGCCGGCCGGGGCCGAGACCTATTCGTCCCGGATCGGGAAGTTGGTGGGGCGCCATCCCGGACGATCGTCGCCGGCTACGGCGGCGTGTTGTTGGTCCTGGCCATAGCCGCCTTCGGCTATCGAGCCAACTACGACGAGGTCGGCGAGCTCCCGACCACATCCCCGTCCGTCGTGGCCTACAACCAGATGCAACAGGACTTCCCGGCCGGGCTACGTGGGACCGACCACGTCATCGTCACCAGCAACAACGCCACCCCGTTGAGCAGCCAATCCATCACCAACTTGAGCAACACGCTGCGCCACACCCAAGGCGTCGCCATCGTCGCTCCCGCTCAGACGAACAGCACCGGCACGGCCGCCCTCATCACCGTCTCGCTGAACGTCAATCCCTACTCGGGCCAGGCGCTGGCCGATGTGGGCGGGCCCATCCGGTCGGCGGCCAACGGCTCCATTCCCGGGGCCACGGTGCTGGTGGGGGGCGCGACGTCGCAGTCGGTCGACGTCCGAAATGCCATCAACCACGACCTGGCCATCATCTTCCCGGTGGCCGCGCTGATCATCGCCGTCATCCTGGGCCTGCTCCTCCGGGCCGTCATCGGGCCGCTCTATCTGTTGGTCGGGGTCGGGCTGGGGTTCCTGGCCACCCTCGGCATCCTCGTCCTCATCTTCCAAAAAGCGGCAGGACTGGTGGGTCTCGACTTCTCGATACCGATCGTCTTGTACCTCTTCGTGGTGGCCATTGGCACGGACTACAACATCTTGATGACCGCCCGCGTCCGAGAGGAGCTCCGGGCCGGCAAGGAACCGGCCGAGGCCGTGAGCCAGGCGATCGCCCATGGTGCGCCCACGGTGGCGGCAGCGGGAATCATCCTGGCCGGGACATTTGCGTCGCTCCTCCTGACCGGCATCACCACCCTGACCGAGCTCGGATCCGGGGTGGCCATCGGCATCATCGTGGCCGCCTTCGTGATGGCGCCCCGTCTCATCCCCGCCATGGCCGGCATGCGGCGCTGGCATTTCTGGTGGCCCGGCCCACTCGACCATCGGACGGCCGAGCACACCCACCATCTCCACCTCCACGACCGCTCGCAGCTGGCCCGGGTGGGACAGGCGGTGTCCACCGTGGACGGTGCGGCCGAGGAACGGGCAACCGATGCCGAAACCGTCGGCGCCCCCGAGGACCATCAGGGCGGCTGAAGGGACGGGCACCCCGACCCATCTCGGCCGGCCGAACACCGCTACCCGCCCGACCCGCCCGAACCCGCGGCCCCGTCTCGGTCGGCCGAACCTGTCGACACCGCCGACGATAGGCTCGGGAGCGGCCACACCGATGGGGGTAGTAGGCCAGGAGGGGGCCATTATGGACCGTTTCGATTCCGAGCAGATTCGGAATGTGGCGCTCATCGGTCATACCGGGGTGGGCAAGACAACCCTGGTCGAGGCCATCCTTACCCACACCGGTGCCATCCGTCGGGCCGGCCGGGTGGAGGACGGCACGACGGTGTGCGACCACGAACCTGAAGAGATCGCCCACCACATGACCATGGGTCTGTCCCTCGCTCCCTGCGTGGTCGAGGGCAGCGTGGTCGGCACCGTGAAGCTCAACTTGGTGGACACCCCCGGGTACGCCGACTACACAGCGGACGTCGCTGCCGCCCTGGCCGTGGTCGACCTGGCCGTTGTGGTCGTGAGCGCGGTCGAGGGCGTCCAGGTCCAGACTGAGGTGGCCTGGGACATGGCCGCCCAGGCTCGTCTGCCCCGCGTCATCCTCGTCACCCAACTCGACCGGGAGCGGGCCGACTTCGACGCGGTGCTCGGCCGAGCTCCGCTCGAGCTTCGGCGCCGGGGTGGCACCGCTGGAGCTGCCCATCGGCAGCCAGTCCGAGTTCCGCGGCGTGGTCGACCTGTTGAGCGATACGGCGGTCACCTATGAGGCTGACGGATCCACGATCGGGAAGACCGGCCCGTTGCCGCCCGAGTTGGTCGCCACCGAGCACGCGATCCACGAAGCCCTGGTGGAGGGAATCGTGGTCGGTGACGACGACCTGATGGAGCGCTATCTCGACGGTGACACCCTCTCGTTCGAGGAGCTTGAGGCCAGCCTGGCCGGCGGGGTGGCCTCGGCCAACGTCTTCCCGGTCATCTGCGCGTCATCGGCCACCGGGGTAGGAATCGACCGGCTGGCGACGGTCCTGGCCGAGCTGTGCCCGTCTCCCGCGGTGCGCCCGCCTGCGCTGGTGTCGGCCGGCGACACCCAGAGCGACGTGGCCTGTGACCCCGATGGCCCCCCGCTGGCCCGGGTGTTCAAGACCATGACCGATCCCTACGTGGGTCGCCTGTCACTTTGTCGCCTGCTGTCGGGGACGGTCCGTCCTGATCTCGTCCTCACCAACGTTCGATCCCACTCGGACGAGCGGTTGCACACGATCGAGACCCTGCGCGGCAAGGAAGCCGTTCCTGTCCCCGAGGTGGTCGCCGGTGATCTCTTCGCCGTGCCCAAGCTGTCCGAGGCGGCCACCGGCGACACCCTCGCCCCTCGCCATATGCCCGTGTCGGTCCTCTCGCCAGCGTTCCCCGAACCGGAACCGCCGGCCCTGGCCATCGCCATCCGTCCCCGCACCAAAGCCGACGAGGACAAGATGATGTCGTCCATCTACCGCCTGCTCCAAGAGGACCCCGCCCTCTCGGTCCGCCGGGACGATGAGACCCACCAGACCATCCTGGAGGGCGCGGGTGAGACCCATGTCGCCGTGGCCCTGGAGCGCCTGGCCAGGAAGTTCGGGGTCAGCGTCGAACGGGACGACCTCGTGATCCCCTACCGACAGACCATTTCCCGGACCGTGGAGGCCGAGGGCCGCTACAAGAAGCAGACGGGCGGACACGGGCAGTTCGGCGTGGTCTCCCTCCGGATCTCCCCGTTGCCGAGGGGCGAGGGCTTCTCGTTCGCCAACGAGGTCGTGGGCGGGGCCATCCCCCGCCAGTACATTCCTGCCGTCGAAAAGGGGGTCGTCGAGGCTATGGCTCAGGGCGGCACCCTCGGTTGCCCCGTGGTCGACGTCGCCGTCACCTGCTTGGACGGCAAGCACCACGCGGTCGACTCCTCGGAGATGAGCTTCAAGATGGCCGGCATTCTCGGATTTCGGGATGCGCTGGCCGACGCCTCACCGGTGCTCCTCGAGCCCATCTCCCGGGTCGAAGTCACCGTTCCGCCCGATCTCCAAGGCGACGTGCTCGGCGACCTCAATGCCCGTCGGGGCCGGGTGCTGGGATCGGACGTCGATGAGCGCGGTCATCAAGTGGTGGTGGCCCTGGTCCCCCTGGCCGAACTGTCCCGGTACGCGGTCGACCTTCGATCGCTGACCAGCGGGCGGGGTCGGTTCCGGGTCCGCCACGACCACTATGACGTGGTGCCGTCCCACCTGACCTCCTCGGTGGCCACATCGGCGGCCGGAACCGGCGCGGCCCGGGCCCACGTCGCCTGATCCTCGGGCTGGGAGTTGGGCCCATGTCACCTGATGCACCTGCCCCGGCCCCGGTCAGGTCAGGTCAGTTCAGTTCAGTCGGCCCACACCGAATGCAGGCGCTTCCAGCTGTCAGCCAGGGTCTCGGGTAGGACACGCACACCGGCCACCGCGGTCATGAAGTTGGTGTCGCCGACCCACCGGGGCACAACGTGGAGGTGCAGGTGTCGAGGGATCCCCGCCCCTGCGGCCCGACCCAGGTTGCCACCGACGTTCATCCCTTCGGGGCCGTAGGCCGCCTCGAGCGCGGCCACTCCCGCCCGCAGGGCCGACCACAGCTCGATGCCCTCGTCGGTGCCGAGATCGTCCATGGTCCGGACATGACGGGTGGGCAGAACCAAGAGATGGCCGCTGGCATAGGGGTAGGCGTTGAGGACGGCGAAGGTTCTCTCGCTTCGCCACAGCACACCGTTGTCAGCCGAAGGCGGACCGCTGGCGGCAAGCCGGCAAAAGACGCAGTTCTTCGGATCGTCGAGGAAGTGGTCCTCGTCCTGCGCGTGGGCCTCGCCGTGGAGTCTGCCGGCAGGGCGCCCACATCCACAGCCGTCGGGACCGACGTCACGTAGTCGCTTCGCCACCCGGCCCACAGATGATCGAGGCTCACTCGTCACCCGCTCCGTTCAGCTCGGGCTCCCGGCGGGCGGCGATCTCGTGTTCGAGGTCCTCACAGAACGCCATCAGCTCGACCCCGCGCTCGAGGCTGTTTGGAGCCACGCCGGTTCACGCCCACCGTCCCGGCGGCCACGTCGTCGTCGCCCACCACCAGCACGTAGGGCAACTTGGCCATCTTGGCGTGCCGGATCCTGGAGCCGAGCTTCTCGTCGGCCGGGACCACGGACGAGCGAATACCGACCGCACACAGCCGGTCGTTCACCTTCTCGGCGTAACCCTCGTGGACCCCGGCCACCGGAAGGACTCGAACCTGCTCGGGGGCAAGCCACGTGGGGAAGGCGCCGGCATGGTGCTCCAAGAGGATGGCGAAGAAGCGCTCCACCGAACCGAACAGGGCGCGATGGATCATGATCGGCTGGTGCCGGGCGTTGTCGGCCCCCACGTACTCCATCTCGAACCGCTGGGGCATCTGGAAATCGAGCTGGATGGTGGACATCTGGTGGGTGCGTCCGATGGCGTCCCGGGCCTGCACGGAGATCTTCGGCCCGTAGAAGGCTCCGCCCCCCTCGTCCAGCACCAAGTCGAGGTCCATGACCTCGGCGGTGGCTCGGAGGGTCTCGGTGGCCTCTTCCCACTCGGCGTCGGTCCCGACGGCCTTGTCCTCCGGCTTGGTCGACAGCTCCAGGAAGAAGTCCTCGAGCCCGTAGTCGCGCAGCACGTCGAGGACGAACAGCAGGGTCGAGTGCAGCTCGGCCGCCATCTGGTCGCGCGGCAGAAGATGTGAGCATCGTCCATGGTCAATCCCCGGACCCGGGTCAGCCCGTGGACGACGCCGGACTTCTCGTACCGGTAGACGGTGCCGAACTCGAAGAGCCGCAGCGGCAGCTCGCGGTAGGACCGCTGGCTGCTCTTGTAGATGAGGATGTGGAACGGGCAGTTCATGGGCTTGACGTAGTACTTCTGGCCACCGTCGAGCTCCATGGGCGGGAACATGCCGTCGGCGAACCAGTCCAGGTGCCCGGAGGTCTCGAACAGTTCCGCCTTGGTGATGTGCGGGGTATTGACGAACTCGTAGCCGGCCTTGACGTGGCGCTGCCGGGAGTAGTCCTCCATCAGCCGCCGAACGGTGCCCCCTTTGGGATGGAACACGGGCAGGCCCGAGCCGATCTCCTCGGGGAAAGAGAAGAGGTCCAGCTCGGCACCGAGGCGCCTATGGTCGCGGCGCTCCGCCTCCTCGAGCTTGTGCAGGTGGGCGGCAAGGGCCTTTTCCGATTCCCACGCCGTCCCGTAGATGCGCTGCAGCTGCGGGCGCTTCTCGTCGCCTCGCCAGTATGCGCCGGCCACCCGCATCAGCCGGAAATGCCCGAGCCGGCTGGTCGATGGCACGTGTGGCCCCCGGCACAGGTCAGTGAACGTGGGTGAGTTCCAGTAGGTGGACACCTCGGGGCCGGCTTCGGTCGACCCGGCATCCACCTCGTCGGCCCCCGCCCCGACGGCCTCGATGATCTCGCGTTTGAAGGGCTGGTCCTCGAACAGGCTGAGTCCTTCGGCGATCGAGTGCTCATGGCGGACGAAGGGCTGGTCCTCGGCCAGGATCTCCCGCATGGTCGACTCGATCCGTACCAGGTCCTCGTCGCTGAAGTGCGCCCCGCCCGGCAGCTCGAAGTCATAGTAGAAGCCGTCCTCGATCACCGGCCCGATGGCGAAGTGCGCTCCGGGCCACAGCCGCAGGACGGCTTGGGCCAGCACGTGTGCGGTGGAGTGGCGCAGGACCGCTCGGCCGGCGTCGCTGTCGGCGGTGAGCACGGCCACCTCGGCACCATCGGTCAGAACCGTGGACAGATCGACCTCGGCACCGTCGACGGTGGCCGCCACCGCGGCCTGGGCCAGCCGCGGCCCGATGGACTTGGCCATCTCGAGGGCCGTCGTTCCTTCGGGCAGCTCTTTCGTCGAGCCGTCGGGAAGCCGGACCGAGATTGCGCCTGCCATCATGCTGCCTTTCTGCAATGCGATGAGCCCCGACGGTCACAGTCGCCCCCGGGACGACCGCATGCCGGGACCTACCGCTGGATCTGCCGAATCTGCTGGGTCTGCCTCTGGATCTGCTGGATCTGCTGGTGGGAACTACTGCCGGGATCTACAGAGTAATGCCGAGTAGCTCCGCTCCCCGATCCACGGATTGACCACTGGCAGCCAGGTCATCCAGGGCCGCCAGGGCCGCGGGTGTGTCGAGGTCATCGTCCAGGGCATCGCGAACGGCCTGCCAGCGCCGGGTCCACGCCCTCATCGGCCATCGGCTGCCCCGATCGCTCGGCCACTTTCCTCCACCCCTCCAGCCGAGCCGCGGCCGTGGGCATGTCGTCCGTCGTCCACTCCCAGTCTTCCCGGTAGTGGTGAGCCAGCAGGGCCGTGCGGATGGCCACCGGCTGCCATTCTTCGAGGAGGTCGCCCACGAAGACCAGGTTGCCCAAGGACTTCGACATCTTGGTCCCATCCAACCCGACCAGCCCGACATGGAGCCAGTGACGAACGAAGGGTCGGCCGGTGACCGACTCGGACTGGGCCGTCTCGCACTCATGGTGAGGGAAGACCAGGTCCCGGCCGCCGCCATGGACGTCGACCGTCTCCCCTAGCTCACGCAGCGCCAGCGCCGAGCACTCGATATGCCAGCCGGGGCGACCAGGGCCCCATCGCGACTCCCACGAGGGCTCGTCGGGCAGCGAGGGCTGCCACAGGACGAAGTCGAGCGGGTTCCGCTTGTTGGGGTCCCGGGGTTCCCGCCGTTCTCGGCCGCCAGAGGCAGCATCGCCGCCGGGTCCAGGTGGCTCAGTGCCCCGAACCGGTCGAAGGTCGAGACGTCGAAGTACACCGCCCCGCCCGATTCGTAGGCGTGGCCGCTGTCGAGCACGGCGGCAATCAGGCTCAGGATGTCGGGAATGGCCGAGGTGGCCCGAGGCTCGGACCAGGCGGGGATGAGACCGAGGGTATTCATGTCGGCGTCGAACCGGGCGATCTCCTCGGCCGCCAGATCCAGGTAGTGCACGCCGAGCTCTCGAGCCTTGCGCAGGATGTCGTCGTCCACGTCAGTGACGTTGCGAACACACCGGGTCTCGTGTCCGAGATCACGGAGCCGTCGCTGCAAGATGTCGAAGGTCAGATAGACGGCGGCATGGCCCAGGTGGGCGGCATCGTAGGGGGTGATGCCACACGAGTAGAGCGGTGACCAATTCGCCGGGCTCGAAGGGCACGATCGCCCGTCGGGCGGTGTCGTAGAGGCGCATCATCGACGAGTTGCTCGCCGACTCAGCCGTCGAAGCCGGCCAGAATGACCGCGGAGTGGACCTTGTGGCGGATGTTCACGCTGATCAGTACGGCGGTGAAGGCTTCGATTGGAGCCGCCTGGGACATGGTCCCCGCATCAATTCCCCGTAGCCCTTCGATCTGGTCGATCAGCTCCACCGTGACCTGGGTGGCGACGGGGTAGTCCGAGCACACCAGTACATCTCCTTGGACGGGGCCGTCGAGCTTGACCATCTCGGACGCAGGCAGGTGGTGGAACGAGGCCGACACCAGCGAATCGGGCAGTACGGCCTGGATCGTGGCCGCCATCGAGCCTCGCGGGGGTACGAGGGCCAGGAACTCCCGTCCCTCTTTGGCCAACGCGTTGACCATGGAGATCACTACCTTGCCGGCCAAAGCGGCCGCCATCGGCTTCACCGTGTCCACTGCGCCTTCCCAGGGTGTGGCGACGACCACGATGTCGCACTGGGCGATGTCCTCGTTCGCGGCCCCTTCGATCTTGAGGTTCAGCTCAGGCCACGCCTCGCACAGGTGCACGGCCACTTCCACAGCTCGCTCCGGGTCACGTGATCCAATGACCACCGGGGTTCCTCCGACGGCCAGCCGGGCAGCCAACCCTCGCCCGGCCGGGCCTGTTCCTCCGAGTATTCCGACACGCATGGGCCATACCCTTGCACACCGCGCCGCCGGCCTTACAGCCCGGGGGGTCCACGGACCTCCGGCCATCTCCGTCTGCCGACCTCCGGCCATCTCCCCCAGCAACCCCCGGCCATCTCCCCCTGTAACCTGCCGCCCCATGGGACTGCTGACAGGGAAGCGAATCCTGGTGACCGGGGTACTGACCGACGCATCGATGGCCTTCGCCGTGGCTCGCCTGGCCCAAGAAGAGGGCGCCGAGGTGGTCCTCAGCGGCGCTGGGCGTGGCCTGTCGCTCACCCGGCGGACAGCCCGCAAGCTTCGCGATCCGGTGGACGTGCTCGAGATCGACGTGGCCCAGCCCGAGCAGCTGGCGGCGGCGGCGGCGGAACTTGGATCGAAGTGGGACCGGCTGGACGGCCTCCTCCACGCCATCGCCTTCGCTCCCCCGAGTGCCTCGGCGGCGACATATTCGAGGCCGACTGGGACCAGGTCCAAGTGGCTCTGCATGTCTCGACGTACTCCTTGAAGGCATTGGCTCAGGCGTTCCGGCCCCTTCTTGCCGCGGCCGGCGCCAACGGCGGGGTGGGGGCCTCGGTGGTCGGTCTCGATTTCGACGCCACGGTGGCCTGGCCCGCCTACGACTGGATGGGGGTGTCCAAGGCCGCCCTGGAGTCCCTGTCCCGCTACCTGGCCCGAGATCTGGGGCCCGACAAGGTCCGGGTGAACCTGGTGGCGGCCGGCCCGGTCAAGACCATGGCGGCCAAGTCGATCCCCGGCTTCAGCGCCTTTGAGGACACCTGGGCGGCCCGTGCCCCGCTCGGTTGGGACGTGTTGGACACCGACGTCGTCGCACGGGCCTGCGTCGCGCTGTTCTCGGATCTCTTTCCCATGACCACCGGGGAGATGGTGCACGTGGATGGGGGCGTTCACGCCACCGGCGCCTGACCACGGCGCCCAGACGCGCTCAACGCTCAGCGCTCAGACCGGCGCTCGACGCGCTCAGCGACACCTGTTCGCATCGACCCAGGAGGTCCCGTGCCCACGGCAGACGAACTCAGAACCCTCATCACCACCTACGTGGCGGCATTGAATTCTCGAGACCCTGATGCCATTGCCGCTTTGTTCGCCGAGGACGCCGTCCAGGCCGATCCGGCATCGAATCCCCCGAACGTCGGGCGGGATGCCATCCGGGCGTTCTTCACCGCCAGCATCGAGACCAGCGACGGGTGGACCTTCTCGGCACCCTCGGTTCACACCTGCGGCGATCATGTGGCATTCGATTTCCACATCGCGGTGGAGATCGGTGGGTCCACCATGACCATGGCAGGGATCGAGGTGTTCGCCGTCGATGACAATGGTCGGATCGCGACGGTCAACGCCTACTGGGACGAATCGGACGTGGCCTTCTCGTAGTGGCCTGGGTTCGCCGGCCACACTTCAGTCGCTGAATCCGCCGTCGCTGAAGTCGCTGTCGCTTTGTCCCCCATCGCTCGGTCCGCCCGACAGCAGCCCGGTCACGTCTGCAGCCATGGCGTCACACAGCTCGGTCAACGATTCCATCCGGGCCTTCGGTTCATCGGTCTCGAGCAAGTGCTGACGGTCCATGAGATTCAGCGGGGCCAATGCGCACAATCGCCACGCGACGTCTTCAGCGTGGTCACCAAGGTCGAGATCGTGGGGCAATGCGGGAACGTCGCCCATCTCCGAGAGCAGCGACCGCAATCGGCGCACTGAGCTCTCGGCCGAGGCCAGAGCCCGGTCGTCTTCGCCGAACGGCACGTCGACGACATCTTCCACCAGGGCTTGTGGGTAGGGGTCGTCCGACAACCACTGGCTCACACGCACGCGGCGGACGCCTTGCACCTCCAAGAACAACCGGTTGTCGGGCAACTGGGATCCCCGGTCGATCCGAGCGACAGTGCCCGTGTTGACCCGCTCGTCACCGCCACCGGTCTCCGAGCCCCTGCTGATCATGACTACTCCGAATTCCCGATCCTGGCCAAGGCAGTCAGCAGTAAGGGCCAGGTATCGCGGTTCGAAAATGTGGAGGGGAAGCTGGACGCCAGGGAACAGGACGGTCGAGAGCGGGAACATCCCCAGGCGTTGGGTCACGGTTGACACTGTTCCAGCCTGCCCCATTCCGGCCACTCGGGCATGCCCGCTCCGCCGAGCCTGGCCGCACGGTCTGGACGTCGACTGTCAGTAATAAGGATCGGTCACGAAGTCGATGAGCTGCTCGACTGCCCCCACCAACGGTGGTTCCAGGTTTTCGTAGGTATCCACCGCGGCCAGAATCCAGCGCCACATGGTGGCCGGGTCGGGAGCACCCAGGGCCTCGCAAATGCCGGTCTTCCAGTCAAGGCCCATCGGGATTATCGGCCATGCGTCGATCCCCGCCACTGCTGGCTTGATCGCTTCCCATACGTCGACAAAAGGTGTGCCCGTGACCAGGACGTTTGGGTCGGTAATGGCGGCAGCCAGGCGGGCCTCCTTACTGCCCGGGACAAGATGATCGACCAGTACACCCAGACGTCGAGCAGGTCCGGGCTTGAAGTCGCGAACAACGCCCGGGAAGGTTGTCGATGCCATCGAGCTGTTCCACGACAATTCCCTCGACCCGGAGGTCGTCCCCCCACACCCGTTCCACCAGCTGCGCGTCATGGACACCTTCGACGAGGATGCGGCCGGCCTTGGCGACCCGGGCCGGTTGTCTGGGAACGGCCACCGAGCCTGAAGCCGTGACACCAGCGACGACTGGTTCGGCTCGTCGGGGGCGGATCAGCGTGACGGCCCGTCCTTCGATGGCGAACCCACCCGGGGTCCCGCGGAACACCCGCTCGAGCCCGGTCTGACCTCTCAGCTCGACGCCACCGGACTCGAGCCGGATGACGGTTCCGGTGAAGCCCGACGCCCGGTGCGTGACCAGCAATCCGGGTGGCGCCTCGACCTCGGGAAAGACCGTGGCCAGCTTGGCCGGGCCGTCGATCGGTCCGGCCAGGATTCCCTTCGATGGATCCCATCGAGCGTTCATCGCTCGGAGGGTACACGGCGGGTGCGACCGATCTTTGGATGCTGGCGCCGGCCTGTGCCCATGCTGTGCCCATGTCGGACTTGTTGCTGGTATTTGCTTCATCTCTTTCTGGAATCTGCTCTGGGATCGGCCGGTCCTCTGGCACCTGCCGCGCTCTATCTGCTGCCCCTCTACCTATCTGCTGCCCTCTATCTGCTGCACCCGGGCGATATTGCTTTTGACGATCCGCCCGCGTTTCGGCGAATCCATGATGTGGTTCATGCCCGATTCGCCGAGAGCCGGGAGAGATTCAAAATCAATGTTCCCGGCTCGGGTTTCCCGCCGCACCCCTTCGGGTCTCCCGCTGCAACCAGCACGCGCTGCCGCGCCCATCCAGCTCGAGTCGCCTGCGGCAATCCCGGGCTCAGCTGGCGGGCAGAGCGGCACGAACGGCATCGGCGATGGTCTCGGCCGAGAGGTCGTCCACGGTGAGATACCGGGCCCCCATCGCCTCGGCCAACGGTTGGGCCAGACCCAATCGGATGCCACCGGAGGAGCCGTTTGGCAGCGTCGCCCCCTCGGCGTCCACGACCACTGCGCTCACGCCTTGACGACGAACAGCTTCGGCCGCCAGCAGGGACGCCTGGACCGGGTCGACATCGCCTTCGGCGGCGGTGGCCCGGCCATCGGACACAACGACCAAGAGGGGCCGGTAGGCCCCATGGATTGCCGTACGCACTATGCCAAGCGCGGTGTCGATCCCTGCAGCCAGTGGGGTTCGCCCACCCGTGGGAAGCTCGCTCAGGCGGGCCTGGGCCACCTCGGTGCTACCCGTCGGCCGGAGAGCCACCTCCGCCGTGTCTCCTCTGAAGGTCACGAGCGCCACCCGATCCCGACGCTGGTATGCGTCCATGAGAAGGGCCAGCACCGCTCCCTTGGCTGCGGCCATCCGGCCGTGGGCACCCATGGAACCGGACGCGTCCACGGCCAGGACCACCAAGTTGGCCGTGCGTTCCTGTCGCACCGCCTCCCGTAGGTCCTCGTCCTCAATAGTCAGCGTTGTTCCGCCACCCTGACGAGCGGCCGCAGCAGCCACGGTGGCGGTAACCGCGACCGATCCCAACGGGCGGCCGGGTTCGGGACGGCGGTCGGAGACCATCCTCCCCCGATCCCCCAGGGTCACCGTGCGCCGACCGGACGCTTGCGCGCCGGATGTGATCGAGGCTCCCGCCGGGCCGCGGGCCTCGATCCGGCGAACGGCGCTGGGCGACAGTCCTGGTGCGACGACCTGCTCGCGTCCCGAACCGGCGTCGTCTTGCCTCTGGTTCGGCACCGGCCCGTCGAGGTCATCGCGACCCGAGCGATCACGGTGGCCCCCGTCTTGAGCCGTGCCCTCCGGCACCTCGTCGGATGCGTCGGGTGGGTGAGGCGAATCCCCGGCATCCCGCCAGTCATCCCGATCGCCATCCCCACCGCCATCCTGTACGCCATCCCCCCCGGAGAACGCGTCGTCGAGCAGCGACTCGAGCTCGTCGGCAGCCATGCCCGGCGCCTCGAACGGCGAGCGGCGACGGCGGTGAGCCAGGGCAAGCTCGGCCACGCGACGTACGTCCGACTCCGACACCTCGTCGCGACCCTCCCAGCCGGCCAATGCCGCAGCGGCGCGGCAGATGACCAGGTCGGCTCGAAGGCCCTCGGCGCCGGCATCGGCACACAGCGTCGAAACCCGAAGGATCAACCCTGGCGTCAACGCCGCCGGGCGGGCTTGCTCCAATCGGGCCGCGAGAGCACTCTCGGCGCTCAGCCACGTGGCCCGGAAGCCGTCGGGGTCGACATCGAACGCAAGCCGGCGCTGGACTGCCTCGCTCCGCTCGCCGGGGTCGAGGCTGGCGATCACGTCGACGGACAGCCCGAAGCGGTCGAGCAGCTGCGGACGGAGCTCGCCCTCTTCCGGGTTCATGGAGCCGACAAGGACGAACCGGCTGGGGTGACTGTGCGATACGCCCTCGCGTTCGACGCGGTTGACGCCGCTGGCGGCCACGTCGAGCAGGACATCGACAAGATGATCGGGCAGGAGGTTGACCTCGTCCACGTAGAGGACCCCTCCGTGGGCCGCCTCCAGTAGACCCTGCAGCGAACCGCCGTTCACCGCCGGTGAGGGCGGCCCGGAGGTCGATGGAGCCGACCAACCGGTCTTCGGAGGCGCCGATCGGAAGTTCAACGAACGGCGCCTCTCCGGGGAGCAACGAGGCCAGGCCTCGGGCCAAGGTCGTCTTGGCACTCCCCTTCTGCCCGCGGAGGAGCACCCCTCCGATAGCCGGGTCCACCGCGCACAAAAGGAGGGCCATCCGGAGGTCCTCGTGGCCCACGACCGCGCTGAACGGAAACGATGGCCTGGAAACCTGATCGCCTGATGGTCCGGTCAACGGGACTCCTCCCAACCCTCGGCTTCGAGTACCGCGGCCCGGAGCGTGCCGCGGGCCTCGTCGGATGCGTCCCACAGGCCGCGCTCGTCGGCTTCCAACAAGCGCTCAGCGATCGACCGGAGGGCCCACGGGTTCGACTCCTCGAAGAACTTCCGCATTCCCGGATCACCGACGTACGCCTCGGTCACCTTCTCGTACATCCAGTCCTCGACGACACCGGCCGTGGCGTCGTAGCCGAACAGGTAGTCGACGGTGGCCGCCATCTCGAAGGCCCCCTTGTAACCGTGGCGCTGCATGGCCGACAGCCACTTCGGGTTGACGACCCGACTGCGGACCACGCGCGCCGCTTCCTCGGCCAAGGACCGCACGCGGGGACGCGCCGGATCCGACGAGTCGCCGAACCACGCTTTGGGCTGGACACCGGTGAGAGCCCGAACGGCGGCCACCATGCCCCCGTGATCCTGGAGATAGTCGTCCGAGTCGAAGATGTCGTGTTCCCGATTGTCCTGGTTCTTGACGGCGATCTCGACGGCAGCCAGTCGCCGGCGCAGTGCCTCGGGAGCCGGCGAGCCCACGACGGGGCCCGGAATGACCGTCGAGGCCCCTCGATCCCCGGGACTGCGGGCAGACGAGCCGGCAGAGGAACCGGGACTGCGGCCGTAGGCGTAGCCGCCCCACGCCAGGTAGACCTCGGCCAGGTCGTCGTCGGTGCGCCAGTTCTGGGACTCGAGCAAAGTCAGGATGCCTGATCCGTAGGCCCCGGGTTTCGGGCCGAAGATCCTCGGATCCTCCGTCCCGGCCCGGGCGATCGGGTTCTGGTCGGTCGGTTCGTCACCCGCCGCCGCCACGAGGGCGAAGGCGTCATCCAGGAGACCCAGCACGTGGGGGAACGCATCGCGAAAGAATCCCGAGATCCGCACGGTGACATCGATGCGGGGACGGCCCAGCTCGGCCAGCGGGATCAGCTCGATTCCCTCGACACGGCCCGACTCCGCCGCCCATTGGGGCCGGACCCCGATGAGGGCGAGGATCTCGGCCACGTCGTCTCCAGCGGTGCGCATGGCCGCCGTCCCCCACACGACCAGGCCGACCGTCGTCGGGATACCGCCCCTCCTCGGACAGGTGCCGCTCCACCAGTCGATCGGCGAGGGCCGTCCCCACGTGCCAGGCCAACGGCGAAGGGATGGCCTTGGGATCGACCGAGTAGAAGTTGCGACCGGTCGGCAAGACGTGGGCCATCCCCCGAGAGGGCGCTCCGCTGGGCCCAGAAGGGATGAACCGGCCATCGAGTGCGGCCAGGACGGCGTCGATCTCCCCGGCGGTCGCGGCCAAAGCGGGGACCAAGCGCTGGCACACCCATCCGAGGACGGGCGAGGAGCGGACCACGCTCTCGGGATCGTCGCGGGCGGGAACCGCGTCGAGCTGCCAGCCGGCACGCCGGCAGACCTCGACTCGTCGGCGGCATTCCTCTTCGATCCGATCGAACGAGCGTGGGTCGTCCCCCGCGCCGATCTGCTTGGCCACCTCGGTGCGCAGCGATCCGGCCCGGCCCTGAGCGAGCCGGGTGATGGCCAGCACCATGTCGACCAGTGGGTCTTCGACCGGTGCCGTCCCCAGCACGTGCAGGCCTCCCCTGATCTGAGCGTCCTTCAACTCGCACAGGTAGCCGTCGACGTCGAAGAGCAGATCGTCGAAGGCGGGATCGTCGAACGCCGGCGCGCTCCGTTCGCCGCTCGGAGACCCCTCGGCTGTGCCGGTAGGGCCGTGCTGTTCTCGATCGGCTGTGACGGTGGGGCTGTGCAGCCCCAGATCCCGGTGGATCTCGGCCGCGACCATGAGCTCCCACACCTGGCGGCGAACCTCGGGAAGCTTGGACGGATCGAGAGAGGCCACTTGGGCGTGGGTGTCCAAGAGAGCCTCGAGCTTGGCCAAGTCGTCGTACAGGTCGGCCCGGGTCAGGGGAGGAACCAGATGGTCGACGATGATGGCGTGGGTACGCCGTTTGGCTTGGGTTCCCTCCCCGGGATCGTTCACCACGAACGGATAGATGAAGGGCAGGTCGCCCAACGCCGCATCGGGGAAACATGATGCCGACATGCCCACCGACTTGCCCGGCAGCCATTCCAAGGTCCCGTGCTTGCCCACGTGCACCACGGCATCGGCACCCCAGCCCTGGTCGAGCCAGCGGTAGAAGCCAAGGTAATGATGGGTGGGAGGAAGGTCGGGCGAGTGATAGACGGCGATGGGGTTCTCGCCGAAGCCGCGGGGGGCTGGACGGTCACCAATACCCCGCCGAGGTCGATCCCGGTGAAGACGAGATCCACGTCGTCCCGGCCGGGATCAGATCGATGGGCAGCTGCATTCGAGCCGTGCTCTCTCGAGGGATCGGTATAGACGGTGCCCGGGGCCGGACCCCACGCCTCGGTCATCCTGTCCTGCAGATCGGCCGGTAGGCCGGCGAACCAGGAACGATACGACTCTCCGGACCACCGGCCGACTGCTCGGGCCGACTGGGATGGCGACAACGTGTCCCGCTCATATGTCAGGGCATCGGCCAGCTCCATCATCAGGTCATCTCCCGATGCCGGAATCCGGTCGACCCGGAAGCCGGCGTCTCGCATGGCATGCAAGAGGTTGACCACTGACGCCGGCGTGTCCAGACCGACGGCGTTGCCCAGGCGGCTTCGCTTGGTCGGGTACGCGGAGAGGACCAAGGCGACCCGCTTCTGTGCGGGTGGTGTCCCCCGCAATCGGGCCAGACGAACGGCCAAACCCGCGACTCGCGCCACTCGGTCGGGTCGGGTCCGATACGCGGTCACCGGGGAACCCAACACGTCATCGGCATCAACCGTCTCTTTGAACGAGAACGGAACCGTGACGATCCGCCCGTCGAACTCGGGAATGGCCACGGCCATGGCCACGTCCATCGGTGACAGCCCGCTCGGTGAGGACTCCCACGCACTCGACGGCACGGTCGCACAGATTGCCTGGACGACGGGCACATCGAGCTCGGCCAGCGCTCCGGCGTCCCAGCATTCGGCTTCCTCGTCGAGGCTGCCCGCGGCGAGCACGGTGGTGATGACGGCATCGACCCGATGGGCCGCCATCAACGCCACCACCGGTGACTGCTCAACCGAGCCGTCAGGCGACGGTGTGTCGGCGCGGAGGGAGTAGCCGAAGACCGGGAGGGCGTTGGCTCCCTTGGCCCTGATCCCAGCGCACAGCTCGTCGACGAAGCGGGTGTTCCCCGACACCACATGGGCCCGGTAGAAGAAGACGGCGACCGTGGGCGCATCCGGTCGGTGGATCGCCCCCTCGGTCGGCAAGACGCCAAAGGCGGGGACCTCGACGGGCGGATCAAACCCGAATCCCTGCATGAGCACGGTGTCGGCCACGAAGCACAGCATCTGGCTCAGGTTCTCGACCCCGCCTTGGGTCAGGTAGCGAAAGGCCTCGGTCACCGTTGCGCTCGGGACGGTCGACAGGGCGGCGAGCTCGGCGTCGGGCACCGCCTCACCGCTGAAGGCCAACAGGGGCACGCCCCGGCGGAGGCAACGTGCTCGCAAGTCGTCGAACTGCGTCTCCCAGGCTTGGCGACCACCGAGGAGACGCACGATGACGGCATCGACCCCGTCCAGGTCGGGAGCACGCTCGAGGTGGGCGGGATTGGCGGCTCGCAGCGCGGGAAACCCGGGTGGCAGCATCTCGGCCACCACCCGCAATGAGAGGATCTCGGTGTCGGCGTTGGTCAGGACGAGGATCATGGCGACGACGTTGTCCTCGGCCGATCGGCCGCGCCTGCCTCGTCGAGACGGGTACCTCCGCCCTCGGTCACCAACCGCCACAGCGCCTCGAGATCTAGGTGCTCTCGGCACAGATCGGCCAGCTGATCGATCTGTCCCTGCCGGGCCAGAGCGAACGAGACACCCGACGGGGCCCACTGCTTGCCTCGGCGCTCGGCCACCGCGCCCAGCAGGGTGCTGCGGAACTCGTCCCCCTCGAAGAGCCCGTGCAGGCTCGATCCGCACACGCCGTTCCGGTCGTCGATGATCCCCTCGGTTCGGCTCCCACGGCCGTCGCCCATCAGGAACCAGGGGACGGCCGAGGGGACCGGCGTGGGTGCCGCTTCCGTGGTGGATCTCATAACCCGATATGGACACGGACGGGGTCTGGCGGGGTGATCCCTCGACTCCCAGTCCGGTTGGAACGAGGTGCCGGCTTCCAGTTGCCCCGGGTACCCGCCCCGGGCTCGAGGGGATAGGCCGGTTGAGCGACGACTGGCGCCAGGTCGTCCGCCCCCGTCGCTGACGGGTTCGTTTGTCCACCAGGTAGACAGTGTGTAGGTCCAAGAGGCTGAGACCGGTGACCACGCCGGCACGGCTTTCGATGGCCCCGGGATCCTCGATCAGGTCACCGAGCATCTGGTAGCCACCACGGATTGCCCATGATCATCGGGGAATCGAGCGGCGGATACCTCCGGCCCCGTCTTCGCGCAGCTCGGCCAGCGCTTTTCGAAACCTTCCGCGGCCGCATCCAGGCCAGATCCTCGACCGTCGACCTCGTCCCGGGCAGGACCACCAGGTCCGGTTGCCCGAGCGAGTCCGGTGCGTCCACGAACCGCACAGGATGCTCGGCTCTACGGCCAAGGCATCGACGTCGGTGAAGTTGGAGATGTGGGGAAAGCGGACAACCACGATGTCGAGCGGATCCTTCTCGGGCCCTCGGGCGATGCCGGGATCCCGGTGCCCTGCCGGGCCCCTTTGGGTCCGGGCCAGCGCCAACGAGTCCTCGGCATCGAGGGTCAATCCCTCGGCGAAGGGAAGCACGCCCAGTGTGGGCCGGCCCGTACGCCGCTCCAGGTCCGACAGGGCATCGCCGAGCAGAGCGGGGTCGCCCCGGAACTTGTTGATCACGAACCCCGGACCCATCGTCGAAGTTCATCGGGCAACGACGAGACGGTCCCGTTGAGCGCGGCAAAGACACTCCCCGGTCGATGTCGCCAAGCCGCCGCCGC
>CAVQVK010000006.1:0-19822 GCA_963717035.1 uncultured Acidimicrobiaceae bacterium
GAACCCGTTGCGGTCCTTCGCTCCGGCCTTGTACTCGACGGTGATGGCCTCGCCCGAGACCTCGACCACGGTTCCCTCGGCCTCGGCCAGCACCACGTCGCCGGCGTCTCGAGCGGCGCGGGCCTCCACGCCGGTGCCGATGTAGGGCGCCTCGGGCACGACCAGCGGGACGGCCTGCTTTTGCATGTTGGCGCCCATCAGGGCGCGGTTGGCGTCGTCGTGCTCGACGAAGGGGATCAGGGCGGTGGACACCGACACGATCTGCTTGGGCGAGACGTCCATCAGGTCGACCTCGGCCGGGGGCACGAAGTCGATCTCCGACGTGGTCCCGTAGGAGGTGGTGACGGCGCCCACTCGGACGCCGGTGCCCTGTGGGCCTCGGCGGACGAGGACCTTCTCCTCGGAGAAGCGGCTGTCATCGTCGAGCGCAGCCGACGCCTGGGCGATGACGTGCTCTTCTTCCTCGTCGGCGGCCAGGTAGGTCACCTCTTTGGTGACCTGACCGTCGACCACCTTGCGGTAGGGGGTCTCGATGAAGCCGTACTCGTTGACCCGGGCGTAGGTGGCCAGCGAGCCGATCAGGCCGATGTTCGGGCCCTCGGGGGTCTCGATGGGGCACATCCGCCCGTAGTGGGAGGTGTGCACGTCACGAACCTCGAACCCGGCCCGCTCACGGGAGAGGCCGCCAGGTCCCAGTGCGGACAGGCGCCGCTTGTGGGCCAGGCCCGACAAGGGGTTGTTCTGGTCCATGAACTGGCTGAGCTGGCTGGTCCCGAAGAACTCCTTCACCGCGGCGACCACGGGACGGATGTTGATCAGGGTCTGGGGCGTGATGGCCTCGACGTCCTGGGTGGTCATGCGCTCGCGGACCACCCGCTCCATGCGGGACAGGCCCACTCGGACCTGGTTCTGGATCAGCTCGCCGACCGAGCGGATGCGCCGGTTGGCGAAGTGGTCCTGGTCGTCGATGCGGTAGCCCGACTCCCCATCGGCCATGTGCAGGGCCAGATGGAGCATGTAGGTGGCCGAGGCCAGGATCTCCGAGGGGCTGAGGACGCCCTGGGTGGGAGAGGGACGCTCCAGGTCGATCTGGAGGATGTCGGAGATCCGCTCGATCTCCGGTCCGAGCTTCCGGTTCAGCTTGTAGCGGCCGACCCGGGTCAGGTCGTAGCGCTTGGGGTTGAAGAAGGCGTTCTCGAAGTACTGACGGGCAGACTCGACCGACAGCGGCTCGCCGGGGCGGGCCCGCTTGTAGATCTCGAGGAGGGCTTCCTCCCGGGTGGGAGCGATGCTCTGCTCCTTTTCCCACTGGCCTTCGAGGAAGTCGAAGTGGCGGACGAACCGCTCGAGGAAGCCCTGGTCCTCGTAGCCGAGGGCGCGGAGCAACACGAACAGGGACAGCCGGCGCTTGCGGGCCACCCGGCAGCCGGCGGTGACGTCCTTGGACGGCTTGGCCTCGACGTCGAACTCGATCCACTCACCGCGGTAGGGGTGGATGGTCCCGGTGAACACCGTCTTGGCGTCGCGCCCGGGCTGGAAGATGACGCCCGGCGAGCGAACCAGCTGGCTGACCACCACGCGCTCGGTCCCGTTGACGATGAAGGTGCCCTTGTCCGTCATGACAGGGAAGTCCCCCATGAAGACGGTCTGCTCTTTGATCTCACCGGTGCTGGCGTTCATGAACCGGGCCCGGACGAAGACCGGGGCGGCATAGGTCATGTCCTTTTCCTTGCACTCCTCCACCGAGAATTTCGGCGGTGGGCGCAGGTCGGGATCGGTGGGATCGAACTCCAGCTCCAGGCTCAGCTGGCCGGTGAAGTCCTCGATGGGGCTGATGTCGTTGAACGCCTCAGCGAGACCCTTGTCCAGAAACCACTGGAAGGAATCACGCTGGATAGCGACCAGATCGGGTAGTGGTAGGGCCTCGTCAATATTGGCGAAGGAAAAACGTTCCGGGCTCTTGGACCGTGCAGGCAACGGCCTACTCCTCCCAGTTGCGGGTTGTACAGGGCGACGTATCGGTAGTGCGGGTGATGGGTCGTAAAAGTGTGGGTACTGCGGGTGTGGGTCGTGCGGGTGTGGGATGCGGGTGTGGGGACTGCGGGTGTGGGGACTGCCGTGGTTGGTGCGGTGGGTGCGGGTGATCTGTGTGAACTAAGGGTCGACAACGACTGCTGGAGCGGTCGAAGGGGCGCCGAGGCGCGCGTCATTCAGCCAGAAAAAGCAGAGAAGGCGTCAGGAGCGGCACGGCAACTAGACATCCTATACGGATGGGCACGCGTTGACAACCACGGGGACAGAAGTCCCCCTGGATCAGGCATGCTCAGGGTAGGAGGCCGGGTGGCCGGCGTCAAGGATTGACGCGGACTTCCTGGTCAGGATGCGATAGAACCCCGCAGAGGCCGTTCCGTGCCCCGGTCGCCGTAGACCGGCGACCGGGACCAGGACCGGACTACTTGAGCTCGACGCTGGCGCCAGCCCCCTCGAGCTGGGCCTTTGCCTTCTCGGCGTCTTCCTTGCTGGCCTTCTCCAGGACGGGCTTGGGGGCGCCGTCCACCAGGTCCTTGGCCTCCTTGAGGCCCAGGCTGGTGAGAGAACGCACCTCCTTGATGACCTGGATCTTCTTGTCGCCGGCGCCGGTCAGGATGACGTCGAACTCACTCTTCTCGTCCTCGTCTCCAGCAGCCTCACCACCGCCACCAGCGGCGGGGGCGGCGGCCACGGCCACCGGGGCGGCGGCGGTTACGCCGAAGCGCTCCTCGAAGTCCTTGAGCAGCTCGCTCAGCTCGAGAACGGACAGCTCAGAGATGCCGTCCAGAATCTGGTCCTTGGTCAGGGTGCCTGCCATCGTTGTTGCTCCTTACTTGCTTGGTCTTGACTTGCTTGGTCTTTGATTGCTGGGTCTTGTGGCTGGTGTGGTCTTGTGGCCGGTGCGGTCGTTGATCGATCGGTCTGGTTCGCCTGGGTCGCCGAGCTGGTTACTCGGACGCCCCGTCGGTCGCTCCTTCGGGTGCCTTAGCGGCTTCGGCGGCTGGCGTTGCGGCCTCGGCTTCGGCGGCGGCTGCGGCTTCGGGTGCTGGGGCTTCGGCTTCGGCGGGCGCTGGCGCCTCGGCGACGGCTGCTGGCGCTTCGGCGGCGGGTGCTGGGCCTCTGCTTCGGCGGCGCTGGCGCCTCGGCGACGGCTGCTTCGGCTGGCGGGACCTCGGTGGGTGCTGCTTCGGCTACTCGGGACTTCGGCGGGCGCCTCGGTCGGGGCCGCTGCTTCGTCCTCACGCTTGGTCACGAGGGCGGCGAGCCCGTAGGCCAGGTTGCGGGGCAGCGCCTGGATCAGACCAGCCAGCTGCTGGATCGGCGCGGCGAACGCCCCGGCCACCTGGGCCAGGAGCGCATCTCGAGAGGGAAGGTCGGCCAGAACGGTGATCTCCGCGGCAGACAGCAGCCCATCGCCGACGATGCCGCCCTTCACCACCAGGTTGGGGTTGCTCCGACCGAAGTCACGCAGCGCCTTGGCCACGGCACTGACGTCGCCGTCGACAAACGCGATGGCCGTGGGACCGGTCAACAGGTCCTGGATGGACGCATTGGGGCCATCGGCCACGGCCAGGCGAACCAACGTGTTCTTGTAGATCTTGTACTCGCCGCCGGCGCGGGCCAGGTCGCGACGCAGCTCAGCCAGCTCAGCCACGCTCAGGCCCCGATACTCGGTGAGGAGCGCGCCGTCAGACGCTTCCAGGCGACCTCGTACTTCGTTCACCACGGCCACTTTGTCGGCCCTCGGATTGTCCATGGTCCCTCCAGAGCTCACGCTCGGACACGGGCCGCAGACACCATCGAGTGGTGACGCAGGAGCAGATGCTCCGTGCGGAACGCCTCATCAGGCGGACCCGGACAGGGTCCCTTCGGTACCTGGTACTGGTACACCGGAGGTCTACGGCAGTTCGAACTTCAGTTGTAGCGGTGAGACGCTAGCGCGTCCCGGTGCCCACCGGCCACACAGGGTGGGACGGGCAGGCGACGGCGACCTATGCGGTGGCCGCTAATTCTTCTTCGGTACGGCGGGCCCGCAGGGGGTCGATCGAGACTCCTGGCCCCATGGTCGACGAGATGGTGACCGCACGGATATACCGACCCTTGGCCGACGCCGGCTTGGCCCGATTCAGCTCATCCATCACCGCATGCAGGTTCTCGAGCAGTTGGGCCTTCTCGAAGGACGCCTTGCCGATCCGCAAGTGGATGTTGCCCACTTTGTCGGTCCGGTACTCCACCCGACCACCCTTGAACTCGATGACCGCCTTCTCGACGTCGTCGGTCACCGTGCCCGTCTTGGGGTTGGGCATCAGACCACGGGGGCCGAGGACCCGACCCAGGGTGCCGACCTGGCCCATCTGGTCCGGGGTGGCTATGGCGATGTCGAAGTCCAAGAACCCCTCTTTCACCCGGGCCACCAGATCGTCGGCGCCGACCACGTCGGCTCCCGCCTTGCGGGCGTCGGCCGCCTTCTCGCCGGCGGCGAAGACGACGACCCGAGCAGTCCGTCCCGTGCCGGCTGGCAGCGACAAGGTGCCCCGGACGATCTGGTCGGCCTTGCGGGGGTCGACGCCGAGGCGGACGGCGACTTCGATCGGTCTCGTCGAACTTCGCCTTGGCCGTGGCCTTGACCAGGTCAACGGCCTCGACCGCCGAATACAGCTCCTCGCGATCGAACTGGGCGGTGCTCGCCTTGTATTTCTTGCCTCTGGACACTGTGGGGTTCTCCGTTTCCTAGATCTTGGTGCGGCCGTGGCTGGTCGGTGGGCTCAGCCGGTGACGGCGATGCCCATCGACCGCGCCGTGCCGGCGACCTGGCGCTTGGCTGCCTCTACGTCGTTGGTGTTCAGGTCGGGCAGCTTGATGGCCGCGATTTCGCCGATCTGGGTGTCGGTCACCGTTCCGACCTGCTCCCGGCCGGTGATGGCTGCACCCTTCTCCAGTCCGGCGGCCTGGCGGAGCAGGGCCGGGGTGGGAGGGGTCTTGAGGACGAACGAGAATGACCGGTCCTCATAGATGGTGATGTCGACCGGGATGATCGAACCCCGCTGGTTCTCGGTGGCCGCGTTGTACTGCTTGCAGAACTCCATGGTTTGGACGCCGTGGGGTCCGAGGGCGGTACCTACCGGCGGTGCCGGCGTGGCTCCGCCCGCGGGTAGCTGGATCTTCACGACGGCGAGGACGCGTTTCTTCGGTGGCATTGGTGGTGCTCCTTACGTGGTACTGCCGGGCTACAGCTTTGCGACCTGGCTGAATTCGAGCTCGACCGGGGTCTCCCGGCCGAAAATGTTTACGAGGACCTTGAGCTTGAGCTGGTCCTCGTTGATCTCGGCGATCTGGCCGGAGAAGTCGGCAAACGGGCCTTCCTTCACCCGCACCGTCTCCCCCACCTCGTGCTCCAGGCGAGGCCGGCTGCGCTTGACCGGGGTCTCGGCTCCCTCCACCTTGACCTGGAGGATTCCCTCGACTTCACGCGGGACAAGGGGGTCGGCTTGGTGCCCGGTCCTACGAAGCCGGTGACGCCGGGTGTGTTGCGGATGACGGACCAGCTGTCGTCGTCCAGTTCGCAGCGGCAGAGGAGGTAGCCCGGGAACACCTTCTTCTGGACCACGACCTTCTTCCCGTTCTTGAACTCGACAACGTCCTCCATGGGGATGACGACCTCGTAGATCCGGTCTTCCATGTTCATCGAGGCCGTCCGGCTGTGGAGGTTCGACTTCACCTTGTTCTCGTAGCCCGCATAGGTGTGGACGACGTACCAGCTCCCAGGCTGGTCGAACGGGCTCACCACATAGGGCTCATCCTCGACCTCGGCCTCGTCGTAGGTGTCGGCCTCGGCCTCTTCGGAGGACGACTCGCTCTCAGCCTCGCCGGACAAGGAGACCTCGGGAGACCCGTCAGGGGTCGCGATGGTCGCCGTCGTGGCGACATCCACCGACGTCCTCCGGTGCGCGGCGGCCTCGGCCCCGTCGCCAGCGCCTTCGCCCTCAGGCGGCGATTTGTCTCTTCTTGGGTCACAGTCACACCGATCACGTCTTGAATAGCCAGAAAATGCCCTTGGAAAAGGCATAGTTGAGGAGAAAGATCAGGCCGATCAACAGCACTAACGTGGCAAACGTCACCACCGTGTAGTTGATGACCTCGGCCCGATTGGGCCATGCCACCTGGCGTAGCTCTGATCGTACCTCGCGAAAGAACTGGCCGATTCGGAAGGGCTGTCTCCGGCCCGCCGGGCGCGGTATCCACCGCGGTGCCGCCGCCCGAGGCGAAGTCGCCTCCCGAAAAGTCTCCCTCATCCTGCATCAGTGCCTGATTTCTCGGTTCACGTGCCGTTTTCCTCTGCCCTGAGCCGCGAGTGGTGAGCAGGGCAGGAGGGACTCGAACCCCCAACCGCCGGTTTTGGAGACCGGTGCTCTACCAGTTGAGCTACTGCCCTCTGTCGATCGCCATGCCGCGAACGATCAGCCGACCACAGAGGCGGGAGGAAAGGCTACCACCCGAACCCGGGCCGTCCCAAGCGGCGCATTTGGGTGGGCGGGGCATTTGGTTGGGCGGGCCGCGCGGCGGGCGGGCGGCGTATCGCCGCCCAGCCTGGCGCCGAGCATGGACCGGCAGGTTGGGCTCAGCGGGTTGGACTCAGCGGGTCTCGCCGATCAACACCGTCCGGGGAGGCCCGGCGGCTGAGTCGCTCAGCGGGTCTCTTTGTGCAGCGTGTGCTGGCGGTCCCAGTTGCAGAACTTCTTCATCTCGATCCGCTCGCGGTCGTTCAGCTTGTTCTTCGTCGTGATGTAATTACGGCGCTTGCATACTTCGCAGGCCAGTGTGACCTGGACCCGCTTCTCGTTCTTCGCCACCGGGGCGCTCCTTCTCTCGCGGGAACCGGCGGCTCTGGCCGGTTCCCTGGTTCTCCTGTGACCCGAAGTGGTAGCGGCGGCCGGACTCGAACCGGCGACCCCACGATTATGAGCCGTGTGCTCTGACCAACTGAGCTACGCCGCCACGGGCGAGCCCCCTGTCGGAATCGAACCGACGACACCAGCCTTACCATGGCTGTGCTCTGCCGACTGAGCTAAGGGGGCAGTGCGGCTCGACGAGCTGCGACGGGACATCATAGCCACCGAACCAGGGTACCGGCGGTGCTGGCGGCGTCATCGCTACCATCGTGCAGATGCACGTCCGACTGGCCGGCCTTGGCGATGCCGAGGCAATCCGCGCGATCTATAACGAGGAGATTACCGGGTCGACCTCCACCTTCGACCTCGTGCCCCGCACCTCGGCCGACCAAGTGGCCTGGCTCCACCGCCACGAAGGGGCGCATCCTGTCGTCGTGGCCATCGACCAGGAGGGCACCGTCCTGGGGTTCGGGTCGCTCTCCACCTTCCGTGACCGACCTGCCTATTCGACAACCGTCGAGAACTCGATCTACGTGGAGTCGGGCATGCGGGCCTCCGGCGTGGGACGAGCGCTGCTCGACGAGCTGATAGCTCAGGCCACCCAGCTCGGCTTCCACACCATGATCGCCCGCGTGGTGGGCGGCAACGAAGCATCGCTCGGTCTCCACAAGTCCTGCGGGTTCGAGCTGATCGGCGTCGAGCGGGAGATCGGTCGGAAGTTCGGGCGCTGGCTCGATTGCTGGGTGCTCCAGCGCATGCTCTGACCCCGTAGGGGGCCGAGCCGGGGGGCCTTGCTAGGGGGGCCGAAGAGGGCCTACGCCCCGCTGGCCACCGGGGCGACGAGGAGATCCGATGTCGACGTGGCGGCCGCGACTCGGCGGTCCCACGTGGCCAGGGGAATGGTGAGGACCACGAGCAACCACAAGAGGGTCAGCACGATCGAGAGCGGATCGCCGTGGATGAGGAGGTTGGCCAGCTGACCCGCCCCGGGGAGCTCCAAAAAGGCGGTGACCATGGCCAACCCGATGACCCACGAGCGCAGCCGGCCCACGGCCACCGGCGCCAGCAGGACCAGGGCCCACGACAAATACCAGGGCTGATCGACCGGTCCGAGGAGGACGAAGAGCAGCAGGGTCAGACCCATTGCCTTCAGGTGACCGATCCGGTCGCTGTTCCACAGCAGCCACACCCCGGCAACTCCGGCGATGAGGAGCCCGATGAAGCGGGTGACGGACAGCAAGCCGCCCAGCCCGACACCGATGTGGGCGAGATGGGCGAGAGCAGTGCCCATGAAGGCCAGCGCAGTGGTCGGCGCCATCCACGAACGGACGGCGCCCGGGGTGGCCAGGTTCTGCACCCATCCCCATCCCAACCCGCTCGTGTACGAGAAGAAGGCGAGGATGGCCAAGCCGATCAGGCCGGCGGTGATGACCGGGCGAATCCGATCGCGTTTGGGCGCGGCGGGGCCCAACCATCCCCAACCGATGTAGAGAATGCCTATGGCCGCCGGCGCTTTGATCGATGTGGCCAGCGCGCACAGAACGATGCCGAGAACGGGCCGCTTCTCCTTGGCCAGGGTGAACCCGGCGATCAGGAGGCCGAGCATCAACGCATCGTTGTGCGCACTACCGACCAGATAGAGGATGACCACCGGATTGAGCACGGCCAGGACGAAGAGCTCGGCCCCGTCACGGTGGTAGAGCTTGGCCAGCCGGGGGACGCAGACGGCGATGAGGATCACCCCGGCTAGGGACAAGAGCCGCAAGAGCACGATGGTGGCCAGTTCGTTGTGGAAGGTGATCCGTGCGAAGAACCCATCGATCTGCAAGAAGAGCGGACCATAGGGTGCGGGGGTGTTGCCCCACAGCGGATCGACCGGTGCCGAGAACGCGTTGTTGCCCAGCTGGAAGGGGCCGTAGAGGTACGGGTTCATGTGCCGGCTGACCATCTCGCCCTGGGCCGCGTACGAGTACACGTCCCGGCTGAAGATGGGAGCGACCACCATCATGGGCAACGACCACAGGACGAAGACCCACTTCATCTGTCTGATCGGGATCCCGGGACGTCGGGCGTAGAGGCGGGTCATTCCCCACCACACCCGCATCAACAACAGGAGTCCCCCGTAGACGGCGGCCAGGCCGAAGTAGACGCCCCAGGTGCTGGCCCCGCCGGACTTCGGCTCCCCGAAGAACCAGACGCCCGGCATCTCGAGCTTGAAGGGCGAGCTCGGCATCGATGCGCCGATGCTGATGGCCAAGAGGGCCACGAAACCCAACAGCGCGGGCCGCAGCACGAGACCCCGAGGCTCGATGAGGTCCCCCGGGTTGTCTCCCTGTCGCGCCGGCGTGGCCAACCGGTCCTTGATGCGGGTCACCTGGGCCAGCTGCTGGGACCCCTTGGTCACGGCCGTCATGACCCGCTCCACGACACCCGTCGAGGCGCGATCGAGCGGGCCGCTCTCCTCATCCAGCGTGTCCGCCACGTGGAACTCGGACGACATGGGGGTGAATCTCCTCACTCGAAATAATCAGCCCTGCTCCGACGACTTCCCAACAGCCCGGTGTTCCCGTAGTCCCGGGTATGGAACTTGCTGCTCAAGCCACCAAATCCATGGGACAAAACCAAGCCGCACCATCAACACTCACGATCCCCCGAGTGCTGACATACCCCAGCCCTCAGTTTCCGTAACGGTATTGTAACTATCAACGGACCCCAGGCAATGGCAATGGCCTGTCGAGGTCATCAGCCCTGGATAGAGGACATCTCCGGTCAGCGGGTGTGGGTTCGGGTTAACGGGTGCGAGTATCCAGGCTTCCGACTCGGAAGCGGAGCCACTGCCGTGGGCGCACCTTCGTCCGGACCGGCCATTCCGATGCCGTCCAGACGACCAGGATCACGGCCCCGGCGAGCACCAGGGCATTGCCGAACACATACGAGGGTGGCCCGCTCTGAATCCACAGATAGGGCGCCAGGACTGTCAGCCCCACGAGCACCACCAACAGCCACGCCACCGCTCGGTGCACCCGCCACAAGGACACCGCAGCGATGGGGGCGATGGCCACCCAGGACCAATGATGTGTCCATGACACCGGACTGATCAACAGCTCGGTGAGTGCCAGCGCCATGACCGTCTCGGCCGTTCGCTTCGCCGCCGTCAGCCGAGCGGCCAGGAACACGCCACAGGCCACGGTGGCGAGAACCAGGATCGCCCACAGGACCTCGGTCAGGTGTCCCCAGTGGAACGGCGGCCGGCGCAACAGGCCGTTCCACGATTGGTTCGACACGATGGCAATGGGCCCGGTGCGCTGGGCGTCGGTGGCCTGATGGAACCAGTAGAGGGACGAATCCGACGGGAGTATGAGCCAGCTGGCGGCGGTGGCCACGACGAACGTGCCGGCGCCACGAGCCAGCGACCGCCAGTCCCGCCTCACGGCGAAGGCGGCCAGATACACCAGCGGCGTGAGCTTGATGGCACCGGCCAGTCCCACCAGACAACCGCGCCACCACCGTCGCTTGGTTTGCTTGGTGGTGAGATCGACCACCACCAACAGCATCAGCAACAGATTGATCTGGGCGTAGGTCATGTTGCTGCGGACCGGCTCGACCACCAGGGTCGCTGTCGCGCCCATGAGGGCCGCCAGCGCCAGCGCCCGGCGCTTGGGCATCCCGAGGTCCGACACCACCGCCCCCGGCTCCTGAGCGGTTGCACCGCTGTTCACGGTCAGCAGGCGATAGAGGACGAACACCAGCGCTGCCCCGCTGGCCACCCACCACAGCGCCTCGATCAGGGCGAGCGGACCGATCGAGAGCGGGCTGAGGACCAGGAGGGCGAAGGGAGGATACGTAAAGGGCAGGTGGCTCTCGGTGTAGAACGCGTTGAACGGACTGCCACCGTGGTACAGCGCGTCGCCCGCCGCTCGATAGACCCGGAGGTCGAGATGCCAGTGGGCGCCGAAATACACGATGTAGAACACGGACAGCAGCCACATGAGGATCGCGGCCGCAACGATCACCCGTGTGGGTGTGGCTCGGATCCGTGCGAGTGACATGGATGAAGCTCCCGGCTCTGGCCATCGGGGTGATTCGGCAAGCGACGCCCGAAACGATCTCTCTTCGACCCACCTCCCGGTGGATCCCCGCCAACCGGCTGGTGACAGCCGGCTAGCGGAGCCTGTGTGGTGGGCCGGGAAGGATTCGAACCTTCGAAGGCAGAACCGGCAGATTTACAGTCTGCTCCCTTTGGCCACTTGGGTACCGACCCGCAGACGGGGAAGGATACTGCCAAGCGCGGCGCTACTGTTTCTTCATGCCTAGCTTCGACATTGTCTCCGAGGTCGACATGCAAGAAGTCCGCAACGCGGTCGATCAAGCCAATCGGGAGGCGACGACCCGGTTCGACTTCAAGGGCACCGATTCGACCATCGAGCTGACCGACAAGGAACTGATCCTCAACTCAAACACCGAGGACAGGCTGCGGGCTCTCTATCAGGTCCTCCAAGAGAAGCTGGTCAAGCGATCGGTCTCGCTAAAGGCGCTGGACCCGGGGAAGATCGAGGAGGCCTCACGGGGCGCCGCCCGCCAACGGATCGCGATCCAAGCGGGAATCTCCTCCGACCATGCCCGAAAGGTAAACAAGTTCATCAAGGACCTGGGGCTCAAGGGCGTGAGCTCGCAGACCCAGGGCGAACAGGTTCGGGTCACGGCCAAGAAGCGGGATGTGCTCCAGACCATCATCTCCGCCTGCAAAGAGGAGGACTTCGGCATCCCCCTCCAGTTCAACAACTTCCGGGACTGACGGGTCGGTTTCCGGGGCTGACCGCCGGTCCCAGCCCGGCTACTGGGAGTCGGACACGCCCGCGGATGCGAAGGTGGCCATCTCCCTGAGGATCTTGGCCGCAGCCTGCAGTATGGGCAGGGCCAAACAGGCGCCGGTGCCCTCCCCGAGCCGGAGCTCCAAATCCAAGAGGGGCTGGAGGCCAAGGTGGTCCAAGGCAATGCTCGCTCCCGGTTCCGAGGACCGGTGCCCGGCCACCAGGTAGCCGTCCACGTCGGGTACCAGCGCGGTAGCAACCACGGCGGCGGAGGCAGCGATCACCCCGTCGATCAACACCGGAACGCCACAAGCGGCCCCGGCCACCAGATACCCGACCAGAGCGGCGATCTCGAGCCCACCAAGTGAGGCCAGAACGGTCAGCGGGTCCCCGGGATCGCCCGATCCACCGGGGTCGGCCGCATGCCGGGCCAGCGCCCGCTCCACCACGGCCACCTTGGTCTCCCACCGGGCGTCGTCGATGCCCGTTCCCCGGCCGGTCACCGCCCGGGCCGGCTGGCCGGTGATGGTGGCGATCAACGCGGCCGAGGGCGTGGTGTTCCCGATCCCCATGTCGCCGGTCAACAGGCAGCGGGCGCCGTTGGCCACCGAGTCGGTGGCCACAGTGGCGCCGACCTCCAGTGCGCGCCGGGCATCATCGACGCTCATGGCCGCGATGGTCGATAGATCGGCGGTGCCTCTTCGCACTTTCCTGTTCAACAGTCCCGGTGCGTCGGCGATGTCGGCGACCACGCCCACGTCGACCACGACGACCTCCGCCCCGACATGGGCAGCCAGCACGTTCACCGCCGCACCCCCAGCACAGAAGTTGGCCACCATTTGCGCCGTGACCTCGGCCGGCCAGGGCGATACCCCCTGGGCCAGCACGCCGTGGTCGCCGGCGAACACGGCGACGACCGCGGGTTCGGGCACTGGCGGCGGGGAGGAACAGGCGATGGCGGCCAACTGGGCTCCGGCCGCCTCGAGCCGGCCGAGCGATCCCGGCGGCTTGGTCAGTTGATCCTGATGGGCCTGGGCCTCCGTCGCCGCCTGGGTATCGACGGGACGGACCCGGGTCACGGCGTCATCGAAGACGGGTGCCAGTTCGGGCACGACGCGGTCCGCAGCTCTCAGATGGATTCGACGAGGTCGTCGAGGTCTTCGACCGGGTGCACATGGAACAGCCGGTTGAACACCATGAACTTCAGGACCCAGAAGATGGCAAAGGACAAGACGTTGGCCGCCAACACCAGGATCGTCTGCTCCAGGTGGGCCAGGTGGTAGGTCTTGCCGATGTGGGTGGCCAGTGCGGCGCCGAAGATGGACACCACGATGCCGATGGCCGACATGGTCCAGAAGGGCAGGATCTCCTTGGTCAGATGCGACTTGCCGTTCTTTCCCCAAACCCAGCTGCGGTTGAGGTAGTAGGACGGAACGGTGGCGACGGCATTGGCGAACACCGTGCTCCATACCTCCGAGAAGGCGCGAAAGACGCCGTAGACGAGAAGCAGAACGCCGAAGGACACAGCAGTCGAGATGACCGACACCATCGTGTAGCGGAACAGCTGTTTGGCCTCCGGCGTGTCCCGCCTCTCCCAGAGGTGGATGAGCCGCAACGAAAGGTTGTGCACCGGTGAAACCTTACTCGTGACGATTGGGTTACGACTGGCGTTTGGCGGTTGGTCGGTCATGCCAGCTCAAGGCGGTTGTGCCGGGCAATCTCACCGAGCCACGTTGCGCTGGGCTTGGGCCGACGTTCGAATGTGTCCAGGTCCACGGCAACCAGTCCGAACGTGGGGTCATAGCCCAGCACCCACTCGAAATTGTCGAGCAGGCTCCAGTACATGTAGCCGCGCACGTCGATGCCGTCGTCGAGGCAGCGCCGGACGCCGGCCAGGGCCTCGGTCACGTAGTCGATCCGGGCCCCGTCGTCGTCGGTGCCGATCCCGTTCTCGGTGACCATCACCGGGAGGCCGCCGGTCATGGCCGAGGCTCGACGGATGGTGGCCTCGAGGGCTTGGGGCCAGAACTCGTATCCCATCTGGGTGGTGGGGATCCCCTCGTCAGGCCGGAGCGATCCGTCCGGTCCGATCCGGTCCCTGGTGTAGGTCTGCACCCCGATGAAGTCGTCACCGCCGGTCGCCTCCAAGAAGACGTCCTCGACCGGTCGCCGGATCCGCTCCAGGCGGTCGCCGCCGCCGGGCATGGCCTGGTAGTCGGTCATCGACAGCGTGAGCCCCACCGGGAAGTCGCCCGGCCCCGATCGGATGGCCTCGACTGACTTGCGGTGGGCGGCGATCAGCACGTCGTTGACCTTCTCGCGACGGTCGTGGTCCCGGACCCGCGGCGGGAAGATGCCCATCCGATAGCCCATGGTGGCCACCACGTTGGGCTCGTTCATGGTTCCGGCCAAACCGATCAGGTCGCCCAGGTGCTCGGTGGCCCGCTCGCAGTACCGGGCAAAGCGATCGACGGCGTGCGGCGCCTCCCAGGTGCCCGCATCAGCCAGCCACCGGGGATGCGTGAAGTGGTGATAGGTGACCATGGGCGTCACCCCGTGCTCTCGGCAGGTGGCCGCCACCCGCCGGTAATGCTCGAGGGCGGAGCGGGAGAACTCGCCCTCTTCGGGTTCGATCCGGCTCCACTCGAGCGAGAAGCGGTACACGCCGAACCCGAGTCCGGCCAGGAGGGCGATGTCCTCGCCGTAGCGATGGAACGAATCGCAGGCATCGCCACTGGGCGCCACGCAACCCGACGTCGGGTCGTGCTCGAAGACCCACCAGTCGTTGTTGACGTTGCCCCCCTCGATCTGGTGGGCGGCGGTCGCGGCACCCCAGAGGAATCCGTCGGGAAAGGTGAGCGGAGGCACGAGCAATAACCGTAGTGCCGACGGAGGCGGAGACCACGGTGGGCTCTCGACCGTGGCTCGTCGCTGCGGCCACCTGACAGGATGGGGCGGTGAGCGCCGCCCTGGACTTCCTGGTCAACCTGCTCGATCTCGAACCGATCGAGGTCAACATCTTTCGAGGCGTGAGCCCCAACGAGGACCGCCAACGGGTGTTCGGGGGCCAGGTCGCCGCCCAAGCCCTGATGGCTGCCGGTCGCACCGTCGAATTCGGTCGACCCCATTCGCTGCACGCCTATTTCCTCCGGCCCGGGGATCCGACCGTGCCCATCCTCTACGAGGTGGACCGGATCCGGGACGGCCGGTCGTTCACCACTCGTCTGGTCGTGGCCATCCAGCACGGACGGGCCATCTTCAACCTCTCGGCGTCGTTCCATGTCGACGAGGAGGGCCTGTCCCATCAGTTCCCCATGCCCGACGTCCCCCCGCCCGAGGAGCTCGAGTCACTCGCCACCCGGCTGGAGCCCTACCGCGAGATCCTCGAGGACTGGTTCTCCCGACCCCACCCCATCGAGCAGCGCCACATCGGCGACCTCCCTTCATGCACCAATCGGGCAACCAGCCGTACCAACAGCTGTGGATCCGGGCCAACGGCAAGCTGCCCGATGACCCCCTGCTGCACGCCTGCATCGCCACCTACGCCTCGGACATGTCCCTCTTCGACACGATGCTGGCCCCCCATGACGTGCGTTGGGACGACCCCGACTTCATGGGCGCCAGCCTCGATCACTGCATGTGGTTTCACCGACCCTTTCGGGCCGACGAGTGGTTGCTCTACGACATGGACAGCCCGACGGCCTACGGGGCACGGGGGCTGGCGAGGGGCTTCATGTTCACCCGGGGCGGGGAGCTGGTGGTGTCCATGGCCCAAGAGGGGTTGATGCGAGCCCGTACGGCGGAATGAAACCTACGGCGAGCGCCGCACGCGACGTCGCCGTGGCGAGGCCACGCCGTGACGACAGCGGCCGGCGGTCAGCGATCGGTGATCGGCACGTAGTTCCGGGTGTCAGCTCCGATGTAGAGCTGCCGGGGACGAGCGATCTTCGAGTCCTGGTCGAGCATCTCCTGCCAGTGGGCCAGCCACCCGGCAGTGCGAGGGATGGCGAACAGCACCGGGAACATCTCGAGCGGGAAGCCCATGGCCTGATAGATGAGACCCGAGTAGAAGTCGACGTTCGGGTACAGCTTGCGGGAGATGAAGTAGTCGTCGGAGAGGGCGATCTCCTCGAGCTTGAGGGCGATGTCGAGTAGGGGGTTCTTCCCGGTGATCTCGAACACCTGGTCGGCCTGCTTCTTGATGATGGTGGCCCGGGGGTCATAGCTCTTGTAGACGCGGTGGCCGAATCCCTGGAGGCGGCCGCCGGTCCCTGACTTCACCGACGTGACGAAGTCCTGCACGTTGTCGACGGAACCGATCTCGGTGAGCATGCGGATGACCGCCTCGTTCGCTCCGCCGTGGCGCGGGCCATAGAGGCCGGCGGCGGCGGCCGCGGTGGCCGAGTAGGGATCGGCGTGCGACGAGCCCACCACCCGCATGGCGGTGGTCGAGCAGTTCTGCTCATGGTCGGCATGCAAGATGAACAGCACGTCGAGCGCGTGAGCCAGGACGGGATCGGCCTCGAACGGGGCTCGGCCGTCTTCCACATCATGGACAGGAAGTTGGACCGCGAACTCGAGGGAGTTGTCCGGATAGACGAAGGGCATGCCCACGCTGAACCGGTGGGCGGCGGCGGCCAGGGTGGGCATCTTGGCGATGAGCCGGATGATCTGCTTGTCGCGGGACTCGGCGTTGAAAATGTCCTTGGCGTCGAGATAGAAGGTGGAGAGCGCAGCGACGGCTGACACGAGCATGCCCATGGGGTGGGCGTCGTAGTGGAAGCCGTCCAGGAACCGCTTGCGTACGTTCTCGTGGATGAACGTGTGGTGGGTGATCTCGTGGCGCCACGTCTCGTACTGATCAGGCGTGGGTAGCTCACCGTTCAACAGCAGGTAGGCCACTTCGAGGTAGGTGGACTTCTCGGCCAGCTGCTCGATGGGATAGCCCCGATAGCGGAGGATGCCGGCATCACCGTCCAGGTACGTGATGGCGCTCTCGCACGCCGCCGTCGAGACAAACCCTGGGTCGTAGAACCAGGTGCCCGGGAGCAGTTTGGACCAGGCCGTCGCCGAGATGCCGCCGTTTTCGAACGGGATCTCGAGTGACTCTCCGGTGCGGTTGTCGGTGATCGTGATGCTCTCGGCCACTGACTTCAAACCCTTCTGTTGGTCTCAATTGCAGATCCTAGATGGTCGAACCGGGGGTTAAACCAGCCGGGCCGGTCATCCGGGCTCGAAATCTGGCGCTGGCTCGAGCGACTGGGGCATCAGACCAGGTCGGCGACAGGGGTCAGAGAGAGAATCAGGGAGAGATCTGGACCAGGAACGCCTGGACGGTCCCGATCGGATTGGTCTGGCCCGACGGGAAGGCCAGGGTCACCGTGACCACGTAGAGATGGCCGGCCGTGACGCCGAGCGGGCCCATGGCCAGGCTGATCGAGGATCCCGCGGTGAGCGAGATGGTGCGCCGGGCCGAGGAGGGGAACGACTGCGTGGACGACAACGTTGACGTCGTGGACGACGATGTTGTCCCCAGCGTTGGAGCGCCAGGGACAGCCTGAACGGTGGTGGATACGACGACGCCGGTCTCGGCCACGTTCCCGCAGTTGGTCACGGTCACCTGGGCCGAGACTGACGTGGTCGGGGGCAGGACCGTGGGGGGAGCCAGTGCCGGCCGCGTGGAGGGGTTGGCGCAGCTATCACCCACGGTGCCGACGGAGCCCACGGCCGGGGGAGACAGGCCCACGGCCGAGATCAGGAGCTGATGGACGACGAGTAGCGCCGGGGATGCCTTCAATGCCGGGGGCGCCGCGGCTAGCTGGATGGGTCCGAGCGGTGCGGTGGCCAAGGGGCCGGTCACCCATGACGACCGGGGCAGGCGCACCGGTCCCGGGGCGCTGGCCAAAGCCTTCCGCACTGCGGCGTAGTCGGCATCGGCCTTGCCAATCTGCGTTCCGGTATTGGACAGCGCGGTGACGGCCTGGCCGGTGGTGAGGGCCGGTACCGCCGGAGGACTCGAGGACACCGGTTCCCCCGCCACCGGCAGCGGTACCATCCCGAGCAGCCCGTCGACGGTGGTGCGCACGGCGTTAGCCGCCGCCGCCCGCTCGGCGAATACGGCCACCAGCTGCTGGTCGAGCGAGCCCACCGCAGCCGGCGGGACGAGGTTGGCGGCATCGACCGATTGGGCGTCAGCCTCGCTCACCACCCGGTCGAGCATCTGCTGCAGGCCGGACCGGGTGCTCGACGGCCCAGCAGCATCTTTCATGGTCGTGGCCAGGTCGCGCCCCGTTTGGGTGGAGGACATGACCAGTGGGGACGCCAGGGCTCCGAACGAGCTGTTCACGGTTTGGCGGTAGGGGGCGGATTGGGCGTTGATCTCGACTATCGACCCGATGACCACGACGCCGACGATCACCACGATGACGACAACGGCCACCAGTCTGCTAGTGGATCTACGGGCTGCTCTCCGACGGGCCGCTCTCCGACGGCGGGCTCTCGGCATTCCGACGACGATAGTGCCGCTCGGCCCACCCCCTTGGGCTTACGCGGGCCGTCCGTCCCGTCGCTGGCCTGTGTGTGGGTCTCTACGCCTGGTCGGAGGGCAGCAGACCAGCGCCGGCCCGAGCCGGTGTCGGGTCGGCGACTACAGGAGCCGCCGCGGCCGACTGACCGTTGGTGGTTCCGGAGGTCGACAGCTTGCTCGAAGTCTTTCGCCACTCCACCGTCGGGCGGATTGCTTCGGGGTCGACCTGGTCCTTGTGACGCTCGGCCATATCGAGAATCGAACGCAGGACCCCCGAATTGAGAAGGTGGGGCACCAGACCCAGGTCGAGGAGCTTGGTGTGGGCCGCCCGGTAATAGTGGCTCTCGTGCTCGACACGGGGCGTCGGAATGTGCTCGATGGTGGCGTGGCCCGCGTACTCGTCGACGACCAGTTGTGCCATCTCGGCTACGGAGAACGACTCGGTGAACTGGTTGAAGACCCGATATTCGCCGGGGTCGGCGGGGTTGTCGAGCGCCAGCTCCACGCAGGCCAGGGTGTCGAGGATGTTGAGCATGCCCCGGGTCTGCCCGCCCGTGCCGTACACGGTGAGGGGATGGCCGGACACGGCTTGGACGCAGAACCGGTTGAGGACGGTGCCGAACACGCTGTCGTAGTCGAACCGCGTCACCAGGTCGGGGTGAAGCACCGTCTCTTCGGTCTCCTGGCCGTAGACGATGCCCTGGTTGAGGTCGGTGGCCCGGATCCCCCAGATGCGACAGGCGAACATGATGTTGTGGCTGTCGTGGACCTTCGACAGATGGTAGAAGGATCCCGGTTGCTTGGGGAAAGGAAGGGTGTCGGTCCGCCCCCGGTGGGTGATCTCGATGAAGCCTTCTTCGATGTCGATGTTGGGCGTGCCGTACTCGCCCATCGTCCCCAGCTTCACCAGATGGATGTCGGGTTGTGCTCGGCGATGGCGTAGAGGATGTTGAGCGTGCCGACCACGTTGTTGACCTGGGTGTAGGTGGCGTGCTGGCGGTCGATCATCGAGTACGGCGCCGACCGCTGCTCGGCGAAATGGACGATGGCGTCGGGCGCGAACGAGGCGAACGTCTCCGAGACGAAGGTGGCATCGGTCAGGTCGCCGATGTAGGTGTCGAGGGTGAGTCCGGACAATTCCTGTCCAGCGGCGGACCCGATGTTGCAGGTTTGACAGGGGCACGAGGCTGTCCACGCCCATCTCGAAGTCGTACTGGCGCCGGGCGAAGTTGTCGACAATCCCGACGGTGTGTCCCGTCGCGACAGGTACAGCGCCGTCGGCCAACCCAGGTAGCCATCTCCGCCCAGTACCAGGATCCTCACCCATTACCTCCTCGTTTGGGCGTACCGCGTAGCAGAACGCCATGCCTACTCCGAAAGAGAAGATTCCCCACCAAGCTGGGAAAGACCTGAGAATCAACCCTCAAATCCCTGGGAAATGTAAATAATTGATGAACAACCAGGGAATCGCGCTCGGCTGCAGGCTGACCGCGTTAATCGGTCGCTGCTTAGTGGTTGAGATCGGTCGCTGTTCATGACCAGGTTTATTCCGCTCCCGCGCATGG
>CAVQVK010000007.1:0-48840 GCA_963717035.1 uncultured Acidimicrobiaceae bacterium
TCTGACCTGATCCGATAGCCGCGCATCCGCGGAAAGTGCCTCCCTGCCTGGGAGAATTGTGATTGTCGAAGTCACGATTCACACCAGCACCAGGAGGCACTTTCAGTGAGTTCAAGTACTTCACCAGGAATCGACCGCATCGAGGTGACCTTCGATGAGCCGAACCTGGTGGCCGACCCCGGGCTGCTACTGGTGGCGACCCTGGTGGTCCGCCTTCGTCTCGAGCGCCTGATCAACTCGACCGTGCACCTCTCGGGACGGGTCGGGGGTGCGCTGCCCGGACGGAAGGTGCTCACCTTGGTCCATTGCCTGGTGGCCGGTGGGAGCCACATCGACCATGCCGACCTGCTGCGAGCCGGCGCTACCCAATCGGTGCTCCCACACCGGGTGATGGCGCCTTCCACCCTCGGCACCTTCCTCCGGGCCTTCACCTTCGGGCACCTCCGCCAGCTGGACCGGGTACTGGCCGAGGCATTGCGCCGGGCGTGGGCGCTGGGACCGGTCCTGGTGCTGAGCCGTGTGTGGTGGACCTCGACTCCACGATCTGTGAGGTATCGGGCAAGAACAAACAGGGCGCCGGCTATGGCTACACGAAGAAGCTCGGCTATCACCCCCTGCTTGCCACCCGGTCCGCAACCGGCGAGGTCCTCCACGTCCGGATGCGCAAGGGTTCGGCCAACACCCAGCGGGGGGCCAAGCGCTTCGTGGAGGAACTGGTGGCCAGGCTTAGTCGAGCCGGAGCGTCCGGCGAGTTGTTCATGCGGCTCGATTCCGGCTTCTGGTCGAACCCCACCATCGCCGTCTTGGAGCACCTGGATGTCGGCTACACGATGGGGGTGCGGATGTGGTGAAGTCCGTAGTCAGCGCGGTCTCGGCCATGGATGAAGAGAGATGGGTCCCCGTCGAGTACACGATGGACGGCGAGGCCGAGGTCGCCGAGGGCGATTACAAGGGACGCCGGCTTATCGTGCGACGCACCCGGCTCATCGGACGCCAGGCGACGCTCTGGCCCGACTGGCGTCACTTCGCATTCCTGACCGACCTGGGAGGTGACCCGGCCGAAGTCGATGTCTTCCACCGTGCCCATGCGACCGTCCAGCTCGCCATCAAGGACCTGAAGGAGGGTGCGGGCATGGAGCACGTTCCCTCGGGCCACTTCAACGCCAATGCCGCCTGGCTGGTGTGTGCCGCTCTCGCTCACAACCTCATCCGTTGGAGCGCCATGGTCGGCGAACTCGCCCCCGAGGACCAGCTCGTCGTGGCTCGAACCATCCGCACCCGGTTCCTGTCCGTCCCCGGCTGCCTCGTCAATCGCTCCGGCCGGCCCACATTGCGAGCACCCCTCGAATGGCCCTGGGCGGAGGCATTCGGACAGCTCTTTGTCTCCTGCGCTCGCTCCCGCCGGTTCCCGTGTAGCCACACCACCGCGGCCGGCGCACCGCAGACGACCGCAGGACGGCGCTGACAACCGACGTGGGTCACAAACCTCTGGTCTCGCACGCCCCGATAGCGGCTCAAGCAGTCGCCGCGCCGTCAGTCGTCATGCTCGGTCGCCGCTCACTCGATTCGGTGCCCCACCAGGTCGTCGATCGGTGGATCCAGGACGTTCGTGAAGCTCGGACAGCTCCTCTCGGCCCATCCGATATCACACCCCCACAGGTGCAGAAGGAACTCTCGAAGTTACTGGATCACGCACCGAGCATCCCCGAGGCAAAGCTCATAGCAGAACTAAAGCGAAGCCTTGGATCGCCGGCGACTGATGTGTTTGCAACGTTCGAGATGGCGCCCGTCGCGTCCGCGTCGATTGGTCAGGTGCATCGGGCCACTCTGCACAACGGTCTTCGGGTCGCAGTGAAGGTACGGCGTCCAGGGGTTCGTACTGATATCGACGATGACTTCTGGTTGCTCAATAAATTCGCCCGCCTAGTCGCGCGCCTCTCGTCCCGAGTACGAGCATACGACCCGGTTGCAATCCTGAACGAGTTCGCCGTTCTACTGCGTGCCGAGACCAACTTCACAACAGAAGCCCACAACCTCGAAGCCGTCCGTGGGACGTTCGCAACGAGCGATGCCGTCACGATCCCACAGGTGATGACCGACATGAGTGGCGAATCTCTTCTGGTCATGGACTGGATCGAGGGCATTCCTCTTAGCGATCGGGAACGTTTGGAAGCGGTAGGGGCTGATCGAGCTGGGCTCGCTCGGGCGATCCTGCAGGCCTACGGAGTGATGATCTTCCAGTCCGATCTCTTCCACGCCGACCCACATCCTGGCAATATCATCGCCCTCAAGGACGGGCGCCTCGGCCTGATCGACTTCGGTGAGGTTGGTTCGGTCACGCCTGTCGAGCGCTCTGCTCTGCTGCGGATGGTGAGCGCGGTACTGGGCCGGGACGGCGATGCCCTCGCTGAGGCTGTGCTGTCGGTCAGTCGTACCACGCGTGCCGTCGACCGCGCCGACTTCGGAGCCCACCTGACTACGCTCCTCCACCCGATTACCGACGCGAGCCTGAAGGACGTACGGCTCGGCGAGGTGTTGGGTCGATTGCTCCACCTTCTGCGCAGCTCAGGGATCGTGCTCCCTTCTGACCTGGCCATCTTGATCAAGACGATGATCGAGTGCGAAGCGACGACCGATGAGCTCGACCCGACCCTGTCGATGCTCAACCTCGTGGGGGAGCTTGCATCCTTCGCGTCCACTCCGGGGCCGACGGCACATGAAGCGACCCTCGACGAGTCATCGGATTAGGCACTTCGAGAGGTGGCTCCGGTTGAGCGGTCGGCGAATGACAGCGCTGAACGTCGGTCATCTGCAACGCCTCGTCCTCCCGGTTGCAAAGGAGGCGAGCTTCGGTGACCCCATACGACCGAACCACTTGTCGGTTACGTTTACCCAATTCGGGGGCCCGCGGTCGCCCAGACCGACGGGTATTACGCTGACGGGTCAATCCACTGGGCGTGATGGGACCATCAGATAGCTGGCGATCCCGGCGACCGGGCGATCGCGATAGTAAGCATCTGGCGCCAGGTGAGCCGGAATGTGCCCCACTGTCATTGTTCTGGGTCACGTCGGACCCGATCGGTATCGGCGCATCTAGCCCAGGCCAGTCGAAGTTGCATGCTCCTTCAAGAGTTTCACCTCAATGGCCGTTTCGAGTGAAGACGAAGCCCCATCCCCCAAGGCCCTCCCTCGTCCCTCTGCCCCTCCGTTCCCCGCTCGGGTGGGGTCGTGGCGCCGTCGAGGCGGTCCGGCCCGGCGGCGCTGTCGGCGGGCGGTTCGTGCCTGAGTGTCCGGGTGCGCGGCGGTTTGCGGTCGTTCTGCGTGCCCCGCCTTGCCTTCTCACGACCAATTTCGCCGCGCCCACGGCAGGATTCGAACCTGCGACGCACGGTTTAGGAAACCGACGCTCTATCCCCTGAGCTACGTGGGCTGGGTGTCAACGCTGCGATCTTGGCAGGTCTTGGAGCGGATCTAGTCCTCTCGGGGACCTTTAGTTGCGACCGCGTCCGTTCAACGCCGCAGCCAAGTCCTGGGCCAGCACGTCTGCTGCTTCGTCGCCATCGCGCAGACCGAGACGGATTCCGATCACGTCTTTGGTCCGCTCCGCGCCGAGAACGACCACGGCTTTCGCCTTGTCCCCCACCGCCCCCACCGTGCCGGCCACCGGCGCCGAATGCCTGACGCGGCCGGCCAGCCTGGCGATCTGCACGTAGCGCTCTCGCCCTGCCCGGGAACCCAGCGTGTACCCCACGCCAAATGCGACGACCGTCCCAATTCGAAGCTTCACGCTTACCATTGTGACCGCAGTCAGCCCCCGCCGCATCACCGGGCCGGCAGGAGCCTTCCGAGGGGGCGATCGCCAACGACTACAGTCCTCTGTCGCGTCAGGTGGGAATTGCCCGTGCTGACGCCCTTTCCGGGGTAGCTCAATCGGCAGAGCAAGCGGCTGTTAACCGCTAGGTTGAGAGTTCGAGTCTCTCCCCCGGAGCGCTACCGGCACCGAGCGACAGCTCGATGCTCAGCCCTGGCCCGGCTGGGATTCCGACCGGGCCTCAGACCTCGTCGAGGTAGTCCCGGAGCAACTGGGCCGAATCCGGCCTCCGCAGCTTGGCCAGCGTCTTGGCCTCGATCTGACGGATCCGCTCGCGGGTCACACCGAACGCCTTTCCCACCTCTTCGAGCGTCCGGACCTTGCCGTCGTCCAACCCGAATCGGAGGCGGACCACGTCCTGTTCACGTGGGGCCAGGTGACCGAGCGCCTCGCGCACCGCCTCATCGAGCATGATCCTGGTGGCGGCGTCATCGGGAACCACCGCCCCCCGATCCTCGATGAGGTCGGACAAGCTGAAGTCGTCCTCGTCGCCCATGGGTTGCTCCAACGACACGGTGTCCTGGTTGATCTGCTGGATCTCCCGCACCCGTTCGACGCTGAAATCCACCTGCTGGGCGAGCTCTCCGGCGGTGGGCTCCCGACCCAGTTCCTGGAGGAGCTGCCGCTGGGCCCACACCACCTTGTTAATCGTTTCGACCATGTGCACGGGGATGCGGATGGTGCGGGCCTGATCAGCGATAGCCCTGGTGATGGCCTGGCGGATCCACCACGTGGCATAGGTGGAGAATTTGAACCCCTTGGTATGATCGAACTTCTCGACGGCCCGCATCAAGCCGAGGTTGCCTTCTTGGATCAGGTCCAAGAACGCCATCCCCCGGTTGCGGTAGCGCTTGGCGATGGAGACCACCAACCGGAGATTCGCCTCGATCAGTGACCCTTTAGCCGCCTGTCCCCGCCGGATCGCCGTCATTTCGCTGGCCCGCGACCGATCGCCGTGACCCACCGCTCCATCCCCGGCCAGCTCGAGCCGGGCCGCCGCCTCGGTCCCGGACAGGATTCGTTGGGCCAACTCGACTTCGAGCGCCGCGTCGAGCAGGGGGACCTTCCCGATCTCTTTCAGGTAGGTGTGGACCGGATCCGCGCCCGGTCCCGCGAAACGGTCACCGCCGGCGTAGCCGCTGTCAGCAGGAACAGACCTGGTCGGGGCCCGACTCGGTGTTCGATCGTTCGACCGCGCCGGGCCCGGCTTTCGGGTGGGTCGGACCGCCGGCGGCGACGCCACCGGGCCAGTGGTCACCTCGACCCCCGGATCAGGAGCACCGGGAGCGACAACCGGGGCCGTGCCGTTGCCCGTCAAGCGGGCGACACCATTGTTCGAGCTCCCGATGCCGGGGTCATTGTCGAGCACGGCGGTCGTGGGCGGGACCGCGGTGAGGTCGCCGGTCTCGCCCGGGGCGTCGACGAATTCGATTCCTTCGGCCTGAACCCGCTTCACGACATCGATGATCACGTCCGGGCTCAGCTCGACCGACCGCAGCACGGACATCAGGTCGTCCTGCTCGAGATACCCATTCGCCCGTCCCAATCGCAGCAGGATGTCGAACTCCTGGGCGTAGAGCACCGCGTCGATCGGTGACGCGGGAGTAGATGAGGTGGCACTGGTCGGCGCGGTGTGTCCGTTCTCACGATGGTCGTCGATGATGTGGTCCGTCATTTACCTGTCCCGACGGCCGAGCTATGCGCCCAGCGGTCACGTGCCTCCGCCCGTCAGACTCATGTGCTCCTCCCCACGAGCCAGGCTACCAACCGATCCGACGCCTCACCGGCGCCACCTGTGACCTCCAATTGCTCGATGACAGGCCGTATCTCGACGACTTCGGATCCCGCCTCAGGTGACGTGCGGGCTTCCCGCTCCACCAGGGCCAATTCTCGACGGGCGGCCAATCGGACCAGGTTGAACAGGACCCCGTCGGGGTCGCCCACTGGTTCTTCGACGACCAGTCGGGCCAGTAGGTCCCTCACCGGGGGAGGCGCCTCGGCGATGGCCACCCGAAGGTCGTCGGCCTCCATGAGCACCAACAGGGCGCGGCGCTGGAGGTCGTCACTGAACAGCACCGGCTCGAGGCGGTGCGCCACTTCCTCGGGGCGGTGGATGGCCAAGCGAAGCGCCTCGAGGCCGGGGCCGAACGAGGGTGCGGCCGCTCGTTCCCATCCCGCTCCGTCATCGGGCGGCGGCCCGTCCTCATCCCCATCGGACCCTCCCCGATCCCACGGGTCATCCGGGTCGCGGACCCACGACGGGGCCTCGTCGGCGCTCGGGCGGTTCGGCGCCAACCCACGTCGGGTAGTCGGCTCTTTCGGCCCCTCACGACGCAGCCGCTCGAGCCGGTCGCGCAACGACGCCGGTTCGAGCCGGCACCGCTCGGCCACCTGCATGACGTACTGGTCCCTGACCAGGTCGTCGGGGTGCTCGGACACGGCCGACAAGGCGGCGTCGGCCGCCTTGGCCCGGCCCTCGGGCGTGGACAGATCCGCGGCCGACAGGACCCGCTCCACCCGGAACTGGAGGAAGGGCTTGGCCCCGACCACTGCGGCCCTGAGGGCCTCGGGATCCGATCGGGACAGCTCGCCGGGGTCCGCTCCCGAAGGGAGGTCAGCGACAGCCACGTCGATCTCATGGCGTCGCTCCCACTCGTAGAAGCGGCCGGCCGCGGCCTGGCCCGCCCCGTCGGCGTCGTAGGCCAGGACCACCCGCTTGGCGAAGTTCCGGAGCACGCCGAAGTGCTCGTCGGCCATGGCCGTGCCGCACGTGGCCACCGCCCGTTCCACCCCGGCCTCGAAGAAGCCGATCACGTCGGTGTAGCCCTCGCACACCACGACCTCGTCGCTCTTGATGATGTCGGCCTTGGCCCAATTCAGCCCGTAGAGCACCTTGCGCTTGGAGTAGATGACCGACTCCTGCGAGTTCTTGTACTTGGCCGGATCGCTGCTTCCCGGCAGTACCCGGCCCCCGAGGGCCACCGGCCGGCCCGACGAATCACAGATGGGGAACAGCACCCGGCCCCGAAACGCGTCCTGAAGCCTCCCCCGGCGGTTCACGAACCCGAGGCCGGCGCCCACCGCCACCTCCTCGGTCAGCTTGAGGGCACGGCACAGTGCATCCCAGTCGTCGGGGGCCCACCCCAGACGGAACCGCCGGACCACCGAGCCGTCGTAGCCCCGGGACCGCAGGTAGTCGCGAGCCTGCCCGGCGTCGGTTCCGGTCAGGAGGCGCTGGTGGTACCACTCGGTGGCCGACTCCATGGCGTCCATGAACAGCTTGCGCCGCTGGCTCGACCGACCGGCGTCGGCGTCCTCGTGGATGGTGACGCCCGACTTGTCGGCCAGCCTGCGCACGGCATCGACGAAGTCGAGGTGGTCGATGGCCCGCACGAAGCTGATGGCGTCACCTTTGGCCTGGCACCCGAAGCAGTAGTAGAAGCCTTCCTCGGCGTTGACGCTGAACGACGCCGTCTTCTCGGCGTGGAACGGGCACAGGCCGCTCCAGCGCCGGCCCACCCGTTTCAGGGCGACGTGCTCGCCGATGAGCGCGACGATGTCCGTGCTCGCCCGAACCCGGGCCACGTCCTCGTCGGGGATGCCCATGGTGGTTGACGGTACCGCGAAGCGGGGCCGGGCCCAACCGCCTACCGGCTCACGTGCCTACTTCTTCGTCCGGGCCTTGGCTTTCCTCGCCGGGGCCTCGCCCGCCCCGGCCAGCACCGCCTGGGCCGCAGCCAGCCGAGCGATGGGCACCCGGAAGGGTGAGCAGCTCACGTAGTCCAGGCCGGCCTGGGCGAAGGTGGCGATGGACTCGGGATCGCCCCCGTGCTCGCCGCACACACCGATCTTCAGCGAGGGCTTGGTGGACCGACCCCGCTCCACACCCAACCGGACCAGCTCGCCGACACCGTCGGGGTCGACCACCTCGAAGGGGTTCCGCTTCAACAGCCCTTCCTCCAGATAGGTCGACATCATCCGGCCCTCGACGTCGTCGCGGCTGAATCCGAACGTCATCTGGGTCAGGTCGTTGGTGCCGAAGGAGAAGAAGTCGGCCTCCTCGGCGATCTCCGCGGCCCGCAGGGCGGCCCGGGGCGTCTCGATCATGGTGCCGATGATCACATCGAGCGCACCCGAGGTCGTCGCCCGGCGGGTCGCCGCCGCCTTCTTGCCCCGACCACCGGCGGATCCGGCGGCCAGTGCCTCGGTCACCGCCCCCTCCACCCAACTGCGGGCCAGGGCCAGCTCCTCCCTGGTCACGGTGAGGGGGATCATGATCTCGACGATCGGGTGGCCGCCCACGCCCACCCGCTCCAAGGCCGCTTCCATCAGGGCCCGGACCTGCATGGCGTACAAACCGGGCTTGATCACCCCGAGGCGCACCCCGCGGGTCCCGAGCATCGGGTTGAACTCGTGCCACGTCTTGGCCGCGTCCCAGAGGCGGCCCTCCTCCTCGGTCAGGCCGACGGTGGCGTCCTTGATGGCCAGCTCCTGGGTATCGGGCAAGAACTCGTGCAGCGGAGGATCGAGCAGGCGGATGGTGACGGGCAAGCCGTCCATGGCCTCCAGGATCTCCTCGAAATCGGCCTTCTGGGCGATGCGGAGCTCCTCCAGGGCGGATTTCTCCTCGCTCTCGGTCGAGGCCAGGATCATCCGGCGCACGATGGGCAGACGGTCCTCGCCGAGGAACATGTGCTCGGTGCGGCACAGGCCGATGCCCTCGGCACCGTGCTTCCGGGCATTGGCTGCGTCGGGACCGTTGTCGGCATTGGCCCGGAACGCCCATATGACCGGCCCGGATGGTGTCGGCCCAACCGAGGATGGTCTCGAACTCGGCCGGGGTCTCCCCCTGGCTCAGCGGGACCTGGCCCAGCACCACGGTGCCGTTCGTCCCGTCGACCGAGATCCAGTCGCCCTCGTGGACCACGGTGTCGCCCACGGTGAACGTGCTTCCCGAGATGCGCACCTGCTCGGCGCCGACGACGGCCGGCTTGCCCCAGCCCCGGGCGACCACGGCAGCGTGACTGACCAGCCCGCCCCGAGCGGTGAGGATGCCCTCGGCGGCCAGCATGCCGTGCACGTCCTCGGGTGACGTCTCGCTGCGGACCAGCACCACCCGCTCGCCGCGTTCGGCCGCGGCCTGGGCGTCGTCGGCAGTGAGGTAGACCCGCCCGACGGCCGCTCCCGGAGAGGCCCCCAGCCCCTTGACCAGCACCGAGTAGCCCGACCCGGCGAACTGGGGATGCAGGACCTGATCGAGATGTTCCCCGGTGACCCGCTCGATCGCCTCGGACCGGCTCAGCTTGATCTTGGGATCGGTGGTCATGTCGACCGCCATCCGCAGGGCGGCCTGGCCGGTGCGCTTGCCCACCCGGGTCTGGAGCATCCACAGCTTGCCTTGCTCGATGGTGAACTCGGTGTCGCACATGTCGCGGTAGTGACCCTCGAGCCGGGCGAAGATGGCCAGCAGCTCGGCGTGGATCGCGGGGAACTGACGCTTCAGGGCCGACAGGGGCTCGGTGTTGCGGATGCCGGCCACCACGTCCTCGCCCTGCGCGTTGATCAGGTAGTCCCCGTACTCGCCCTTTTTGCCGGTAGCCGGGTCTCGGGTGAAGCCCACCCCGGTTCCCGACCGGTCGTCCCGGTTCCCGAACACCATGGCCTGCACGTTGACCGCAGTACCGAGCTCGTGGGCGATCCGCTCCCGGACCCGGTAGGCATTGGCCCGGGGACTGTTCCACGACTCGAACACGGCCTCGATGGCCCCCCGAAGCTGGTCGTCGGGGTCCTGGGGGAAGGGCTTGCCCGTGTGGCGCTCCACGATCTGCTGGTAGGCGTCGACCAGGTAACGGAGAAGCTCGGTGGGGATGCCGGCGTCGGACTCGGTGTTGGCCAGCTCCTTGGCCGCATCCAACAGGCTGTCGAACTCCTCACCGGGAACGCCGAGGACGATCCGTCCGTACATGGCCACGAAGCGCCGGTAGGAGTCGAAGGCGAAGCGCTCGTCGTCGGTCTGCTTGGCCAGCCCGATGACCGACTGGTCATTGAGGCCCAGATTGAGGACGGTGTCCATCATCCCGGGCATGGAGAACTTGGCCCCCGAACGGACCGAGACCAACAGCGGGTCGGCGGCGTCGCCGATGCTCTTTCCCATCTTCTTCTCGAGCCGCGACCGGGCCTTGGCCACCTCTCCGGTCAGGCCCTCGGGCCAACCGGATTCCATATAGGCACGGCAGGCGTCGGTGGAGATGGTGAACCCCGGGGGGACGGGAAGGTTCAGTACCGATGTCATCTCGGCCAGGTTGGCGCCCTTGCCACCAAGGAGGTCTTTCATCTCCATGGGTGGCTTCCGGTGCTTGTGGTCGAAGTCGTAGACAAACGGCATCGCGTCGAGTCTCCTGCAGCTGGTCGGGGTGGTTCCACGCCGAACGCGCGAACCTCAATGCTATCCAACCGGGTCGACGCCTCTTCAGCGGTCGGCTTCGCCGGTTGGGGTCAGGCGTCGTCCATCCGCTGCTGGATGGCGGCTACCAGATCGGCGATGGGGATCCGCTCCTGATCGGTCGTGTCCCGGTCGCGGACGGTCACTGCGCCATCCTCGAGCGAGTCGAAATCGATGGTGACACACCAAGGCGTCCCGACCTCGTCCTGTCGGCGGTAGCGCTTGCCGATCGACTGGGTGACGTCGTAGTCGCACATGAAATGAGGCTGCAGAGCCGAGAGGACCTCTTGGGTCAGAGGATCGAGCGTGTCCTTCTTGGATAGGGGCAGGACGGCCACCTGGTAGGGGGCGAGCCTCGGATGCAGGCGCAGGATCGACCTGGTCTCCCCACCCACCTCGTCCTCCTGGTAGGCGGCCAGCAGGAAGGCCATCATCGTTCTGGTGGCCCCGGCGGCCGGCTCGATGACGTAGGGCACGTACCGCTCGTTGGTGGTGGGATCGAAGTAGTCAAGTCGCTCGCCCGACGCGGCGGCATGGGCCTTGAGGTCGAAGTCGGTGCGGTTGGCGATGCCCTCGAGCTCGTCCCAGCCCCAGGGGAAGAGGAACTCGACGTCGGCCGTCGCCGCCGAGTAATGGGACAGCTCGTCGGCATCGTGGTGGCGCAGTCGCACCTGGTCCTCGGGGATGCCCAGGTCCAGATACCAGCGGTACCGCTCATCCAGCCAGTACTCGAACCACTGTTGGGCCTCGGCCGGGGGGACGAAGAACTCCATCTCCATCTGCTCGAACTCGCGAGTCCGGAACACGAAGTTCTGCGGGGTGATCTCGTTGCGGAAGGACTTGCCCACCTGGGCGATCCCGAACGGAGGCTTCTTCCTGGTGGTCTGGATCACGTTCATGAAGTTGATGAACATGCCCTGGGCCGTCTCGGGGCGCAGGTAGGCGACGGCCCCCTCGTCCTCCAGCGGGCCGGCGTGGGTCTTGAACATGAGGTTGAACGCCCGGGCCTCGGTGAACTCGGTGGAGCCGCACGACGGGCAGACGCCGTCGATCTTGTCGGCCCGCCATCGCTGGTGGCAGTGTCGGCAATCGACCAGTGGGTCGGTGAAGTTGGCCAGGTGCCCGGAGGCCTCCCACACGGCCGGGGGCGACAAGATGGACAGCGTCGAGGCCGACCACGTCGGTCCGCCGCTGCACCATCGCCTTCCACCAGGCGTCCTTGACGTTCCGGAGCAGGTTCACCCCGAGCGGGCCGTAGTCGTAGGTGGAACGGAACCCGCCGTAGATCTCGGCGGACTGGAAGATGAACCCGCGGCGCTTGCACAGGCTCACCACCTTGTCCATCAGGTCGGACGGGCGTTCCGGCGCGTCATCGAGGGCTTCCGCGTCGGGCATGGGGGGAATGGTACCGGTTAGCGCTTCCCCTCCAGCCAGGACCGGGAAGCCCGTGTCGATTGCCCTGGTCAACGACCCGCTCAGCGCCCTCGCCCCCGAGAACCGTCTCGACCGCGGGTCGCTGCGCTCGTCAGTGCGCCGGCAGCGTCGACCAGGAGCCTGGCGCTCACCTCATTGGCCAACAGCCGACCCCGGACGGTGAGCACGGCCCGGCCTTCGGCCGCCTCCACCAGGCCCTTGAGATCGGGATCATCGGGTACGGCGGTGGCCGGCACCCCGGACCGGGTGCGAAGCGAAAGGGTGAGGGCCTCGAATGCCCGTTGGGAACCGCTGAGGATCTCCTCACCCGCCTGGGCGCGGTTGCCGGCGGTGATCTCTCGCACATACCGGTCGGGCGTCCGCACGTTCCACCAGCGACGGCCGGCCTGGTGGGAGTGGGCCGCCGAGCCGATCCCCCGATAATCGCCCTGGTCCCAGTAGAGGTGGTTGTGGCGGCACTCGTGGCCGGGTTGGGCCCAGTTGGAGATCTCCTCCCACTCGTAGCCGGCCGCGGTCAAGGCCGCGTCGGCCCGCTCGTAGCGCGCCGCCTGCGTGTCGTCGTCGGGATGTCGGTCCGGGTCAGCCGCCAGCGGCGTCCCCGGCTCCACGGTGAGGGCATAGGCACTGACATGAGGCGGAGGATCAGGGAGCCCCACCAGGTCGGCCAGGCTGGCCTCCCAGTCGGCGTCGGTCTCCCCCGCCCCCCGATGATGAGGTCCATGTTCCACGAGGCGAACCCGGCGCCGGCCACGGCCTCGGCGGCCTGGGCGACGACCCCGGGCGTGTGGCGCCGTCCGAGGCCGGCGAGCACGTGCGGCGGAGGTCGACTGCACGCCGAGGGAGATCCGGGTCACGCCCGCGTCCCGGTACAGGGCGAAACGCTCGGGCTCCGCGTCTTCGGGGTTGCACTCCACGGTGACCTCGGCGCCGGGCGCCGTCGGTACCGAAGCCAGGATGTCGCACAGGAGGTCGGCGGGAAGGCGCGACGGCGTTCCCCCACCGAAGAAGACAGAGGTGGCCGCGGGCATCCCCTCGTCGACGGCCCGTCGGGATCTCGGTCATGCACGCGGCGGCGTAGCTCTCCATCAGGTGATCGCGGTCGGTGTAGGTGGCAAAGGCGCAGTAGTCACAGCGCGACCGACAGAACGGGATGTGGACGTACACCCCGAACGGTGCGGGGACGCCAGCCGCCGCGGCCGCTGGCACCGGGACCGGCGCCGGGATGTGGTCCTCGATGGTCACGACATCGGGCCGGAGCGGACCGCCCTCAGCCGCCGATCGAGATGGGCCTCCATGGCCACCGTGGCCAGGGCGGCCACTTCGTCGGTAATCGGCGAGCGGGGCTCAGCCAGCACGCCGGCCAGTCCCCCACCCAGCGTTCGACGCAGCAGCTCGAGCCCGGGACCGGACAGTGGGCGACCCCGCCGGCAGCTCCGGCAGTGGACACCCCCCTCGACGATGTCGAACGCCACCAGTTGGGCGCTGTCCTCCTCGCCGCACGACACGCACATGTCGAGCACCGGAGCCGAGCCCTCGAGGGCCAGCACCTTCAAGAAGAAGGCCGGTGCCACCATGGCGGTGTCGGCACCGTCCAGCACCCGTAGGGCGCCGACCAGCATCTCGTAGAGCTGCGGGTTGGCATGGCGTTCCTGCCCGACCTGGTCGACCACCTCGAGCATCGATAGCGCAGCCGACATCCGGTCCAGGTCTTCCCGGATGGTGCGGAACGTGTCGATGACCTCGGCCTGGTTCACGATGTCCAGGTCGCTGCGACCCTGCCAGGCCAGGATGGCCACGTGACTGAGTGGCTCCAACCGAGCCCCGAACTTGGACGCGGTGCGGCGAACACCCTTGGCCACGGCACGGACCTTGCCGTGCTGCTCGGTCATGATCGTCACGATCCGGTCCGCTTCGCCGAGCCGGATCGTGCGCAGCACCACCCCCTGGTCGCGGAACAGGCTCATGTGTGCCCGCCGGGCTCCCCGCCACCGTTCGTGTCCAGTCCACCGCTGCCGCCGTCTGCCCGGGCCGGCCGTGTCTCTGGTGCCGGGCCTTCGCCTCGGCATCTGCGCGGCCGTGGTCGTCGGCGTTTCGTTGGCCATGTCTGCGTTCTTGGCCATGTCTGCATTCTTGGCCGGGCCGCCGTTCTCCCCGCGGACTGAGTGGGTGTCGACCGGCTCATCGTTGGTACGCGCCGAGGCGATCAGTCCGTTCGGTCCAGTCGAAGACAAGGGGGTGGGATCGAACCCCGGCGGCGTTCCCACCCGGGTCCGCCCGTGGCTCCGTCCCCCGAGCAGATTGCCCCCGCCGACCAACAGCACGAGGATGGGAACGAGCACGATGAGTGGGACGATGCTGGTGAACCCGGCCGCGGCCAGCACCACGACAGAACACGATAGATGGCCACACCGCCGGCGACGGCCACCTTGATCACGGCCCTACCAACCCATCGATTTCACTCACGTCACACCACCATAACGACGCTGGCGCTGCTGGTACTCCCGGACGGCGTCGAAAAGATGCTCCCGCCGGAAGTCGGGCCACAGGACGTCGGGGAACACCAACTCGCTGTAGGCCAACTGCCAGAGAAGGAAATTGGAGATCCGGGTCTCACCCGACGTGCGGATCACCAGGTCCGGATCGGGTTGATCGGGATAATAGAGCCGGGACCGGATGGCCTTCTCGTCGACCTTGTTGGCCGAGACTCCGTCGGCCACCAGCGCGCGGACGGCATCGACGATCTCGGCCCGGCCACCGTAGTTGAAGGCCATGGTGAGGGTCATCCGCCGGTTCTTCTCGGTCAACGCCACCGATTCGTCCATTCGCCGCAGCACCCGCTTGGGCACCCGCCAGTCGCGGCGACCGGCAAACCGGATCCGGACCCCCTTCTCGTGCAGCTCGTCCCGGCGCCGGGCCAAGAGGCCCTCGTTGAACCCCATGAGGTAGCGCACCTCGTCAGCGGGCCGGCGCCAGTTCTCGGTGGAGAAGGCGTACATGGTCAGCCACGGGATTTCAGCTCGAGCGCGCCCTCCACCGCATCGAGCAGCGCGGCCTCACCGGCACCGTGCCCCTCAGTGCGGGGCAGCCCCCGACGACTGGCCCAGCGGCCGTTCCCGTCCATGACGCACCCGATGTGCTTGGGAATTGGCCCTCCGGCGACGTCAGCGGCGACCAACGGGCGCGCCGAGGTGCTGGTTTCTTCGGGATTGCCGGCGGCCGATTGCACGCCGCGAACATATCCGCTGCCGTCGGGGATGGAGTTCGATCGGGTGGATGGGCCCAGGGGAGTGCGGGTGCACCCCTACCCTGAGCTGCGGTCCACCCCGGACTGGACTAGACCCTCTGCATGTCACCGGCCGAAGCACTGGCGATCTTTGCCGCCGGTCTGGCGGCGGGGACGATCAACGTCATCGTGGGGGCCGGGTCCCTGATCACCTTTCCCACCTTGTTGGCCTTCGGCTATCCCCCGGTACTGGCCAACGTGTCCAACAGCCTCGGCCTGGTGCCGGGCAACCTGAGCGGCGCCGTCGCCTACCGTCCCGAGCTCGTGGGGCAACGGCCCCGGGTCATCATCTTGAGCATTGCGGCGGCCACCGGCGGCGTAGCGGGCGGTGCCTTGCTCCTGGCGCTGCCAGGGAGCGTGTTCCGGAGCATCGTGCCCGCCCTGATCCTGTTGGCCTGTGTCCTGATCGCCCTGCAGCCGATGCTGTCCCGCTGGCTGGCCGAACGGGGCGAACGCGCCCATCACGGCGGTCCCGTTCCTCTTTGCCACCGTGTTCGCCACCGGGGTCTACGGCGGGTACTTCGGCGCGGCCCAGGGCGTCATCCTCATCGCCTTGCTCGCCATCTACCTCGAAGACGACATGCAGCGGCTGAACGCGGCCAAGAACGTGCTGACCTTCATGGCCAACATGGGTGCGGCGTGCTTGTTCGTCGCTTCCAGTCACGTGAACTGGGTGGTGGTCGCCCTGATCGCCGGCGGATCGATCATCGGCGGCCAGGTGGGTGCGCCCATCGGCCGCAAGCTGAACCGACAGGTGTTCCGAGCCCTGATCGTGGCCGTGGGGGTCGGCGTGGCCATCACCTTGTGGGTCACCAACGCGTGACCCAACGCCACCTTGTGGGTCACCAACGCGTGACCCAACGCCACCTTGTGGGTCACCAACGCGTGACCCAGCGCCACCCTGTGGGTCACGAACGCGTCACCCAATGCGCCGGCGATCATCGGGCTCCCGATAGGGTCACGGGGTGACAAAACCGGTGACAGAACCGGAGTCCGCCCCGGTATCCGATCCGGTGACCGAGGCACTCGACCAGGCCGCCGCCGGCCTCCCCGGCGGCGGGGAGCACCGGGCGGGGCAGGCCGACATGGCCCGCTCCGTCGGTCGGGCCATCGCCGGTAGCCGCCATCTGGTGGTCCAAGCCGGGACGGGGACGGGCAAGTCACTGGCCTATCTGATCCCGTCCATGCTGGCCGGCGAGCGGGTGGTCGTGGCCACGGCGACCAAAGCGCTCCAGGACCAGCTGGCTTCCAAGGACCTCCCCGGCGTGGCCAAACTGGCCCCCGGCGAATTCTCCTTCGCCGTCCTGAAGGGTCGGGGCAACTATCTGTGCAAGCAGCGGGCGGCCGAGGTGGGCGGCACGGGCGAGCAACTGACCATGGAAAACGGCGGGCAGCCCGAGCCTCCCGCCGCCCGTGGGGGCCGAGCCCCGTCGGGCGGTCGCGCTGAAGACTTGGGGCGATTGGGCGATCAGGTCCGCAGGCTCCTCGACTGGGGCCAGGACTCCCCCACAGGGGATCGGGCCGAGCTTGACTTCGAGCCCGCCGCTCGAGCATGGGCCATGGTCTCGACCACCGCTCGCGAGTGCCCCGGTGCCTTCCGCTGCCCCTCGGGTCGGGACTGCTTCGCCGAGGACGCCCGGGCGCGTGCCGCCGAGGCCGACGTGGTCGTGGTCAATACCCACCTCTACGGCGCCCATCTGGCCAGTGGCGGGTTGGTGCTCCCTCCCCATGGCGTCGTGGTGTTCGACGAGGCCCATGAGGTCGAAGAGGTGATGACCGACAGCCTGGGCACCGAGATCGGGCCAGGGCGGTTCCGGGCCCTGGCCGCCTCGGCTCGCGGCCTGGTCGACGATCGGTCCGACGCCGCGGTCGAGGCCGTAGCCGAGGTGGGTGACGTGCTCCAACGGGTCCTCCAGCCGCTGGCCGGCTCCCGAGTGGCCCGGTCCCTGCTCACCGCGCCTCCGAGCGAGGGCGAGGTGGGCGAACCGGAGCCAGCAGGACCAGAGGAACAAGCGGATCCCGGAGCCGACCCCGACCCCGAACCCCAGGGCCTCGAGCTCGGGCTGTCGGACCTCGGCCCGAGCGTCGTCCGGACACCGACCCGGAAGCGACGCAGCCGAACCGCAGCCGCCGCCTCCGACGCTGCTTCTCCGGCGGGGGCGGGCGCGGCAGGTGCGGCCGCGCCCGCCGGAGCGTTCGGGGTCCGGGACAGCGCCCCGTCCGATCCCGACCTCGGCGCTCTCGTCCAGCTGGCCATCGGGCGGGTGTCCCGGCTCGTCGACGGGCTCCGCCGGGCCGAGCGCGAGACGGGCGACAGCGACGGCACCGAGACGCGCTCGCGGCGTGACCGGGCACTGCTGGCCGCCGGTCACCTGAGCGACGATCTGGCCAAACTGCCCGCCCTCACCGACGACCAGGTGGCCTGGGTGGACGGTGGGTCCCGGTTCCCCACCCTCCGGGTGTCCCCCATCGAGGTCGGGCCGCTCCTGGCCGAGCGCCTGTGGGGCGAGGTGACGTCGATCCTCACCTCGGCCACGGTGCCGGTGGGGCTGCGGCAACGACTCGGCCTGCCCGCCGAGCGCACCGACGAGCTCGATGTGGGCAGCCCGTTCGACTACCCGTCCCACGCCGTGCTCTACGTGGCCCGGTCGCTCCCCGACCGGCGGCGGCCGGAGTCGGAGCCAGCCATCCACGACGAGCTGGCCGCCCTGATGACCGCGGCCGGCGGCCGCACCCTGGCCCTGTTCACCAGCTGGCGGGCCATGACCGCGGCGGTGGCCGTCCTGCGGGAGCGGGTGGACTTCCCCATCCTGGCCCAGTCCGACCTGCCCAAGCCGGCACTGATCGAGGCGTTCCAGTCCGACGAGGCCACCTGCCTGTTCGCCACCCTCGGTTTCTGGCAGGGCGTCGACATCCCCGGTCCCACCTTGAGCGTTGTGGCCATCGACCGCATTCCGTTCCCGCGTCCCGACGACCCCGTGCTCCAGGCCCGCCGGGACCGGTCCGGCGCCGCCGCGTTCTCGGAGGTGGACCTGCCGCGGGCCGGGACCCTTCTTGCTCAGGGGGCCGGGCGTTTGATCCGCTCGGCCGACGACCGAGGGGTGGTCGCCGTGCTCGACAGCCGGCTGGCGTCGGCCAGCTACCGCGGCGTCTTGCTGGCCCGGGTCCCGCCGATGCGCCGGGTGGTCGAGCGGCGCGTGGTTGAGGAGTTCCTCCGTCGCGAGGTCGTCCAGCCGTAGCCTGGCCGGAAAATAATCGCTCGGAAGGCTTGGCGAACTGGGCCTCCGGGGACTCGCGAATCAGTCCCCGGCAGGCCCGCGAACTAGCCTCCGGCAGCCCGGCGAACTGGCCCCCGGCTGGCCCGCGAACTGGTCCCGGGACTCCGCGAACCAGCCCGGAAAGCTCGGCGAACCGGCCCGGAACGTCCGGCGAACATGTCACACCCGGATGATTCGATATGGGTATGGATCCCGCTATCCAGACCCTGATAGAGGCCATCGACACGCTGGTGGATGCCGGTCCGCTGGTGCCCGCCGATGCTCAGTCCATCAAGGTCATCTTTCGCCAGCTCTCCCGGCTCGAGTCCGTTGTCACCGTAGCGACCGCCTCGTTCGACGACTCGGGGGACTGGGCCCCCGACGGGGCCAAGAGCGCCGCCGCCTGGGTGTCCGGCCAGTGCCGGATTCCGAAGAGCCAGGCCCGGCGCACCGCCAAGCGGGGCCGAGACCTCGCCCACCTGCCCGAGTTCGCCCGGGCCTGGTCGGAAGGTGCGATCTCCTCGGCCCAGGTGGACACCATTTCCGCAGTGCGCAACGACACCACCGAAGAGGCCTTGGCCCGAGACGAACAGGTCCTGTGTGACCAGGCGGCCACCTTGTCGGTCGACCGGTTCGCCCGAGCGGTCGCCTACTGGGCCCAACACGCCGATCCGGACGGGGCCGAGAGCGCCGAGGACAAGCGCCAGGCCAGCCGAGACGTCTATCTGGCCGAGAGCTTTCAGGGCCTGTGGCTCGGCAAGATCACCCTGGACCCCATCGCGGGGGCCATCGTGGCCAACGAGCTCTCCCGGCTCGAACACGACCTGTTCGAGTCCGACTGGGCGGAGGCCAAAGAGACCCTGGGCAAAGACCCCACCGGTGCCGACCTGGCTCGCACCCCGGGCCAGCGCCGAGCCGACGCCTTGGTCGAGATGGCGACCCGGTCTCGGTCCACCCCGGCCGATGCCCGGCGCCCGGCGCCGTTGTTCTCCGTGCTGGTCGGCTACGAAACGATGCACGGACGGGTCTGTGAGCTGGCCCAGGGCACGGCGATCGCACCGGGAGCGCTGTTGCCCTGGCTGGATGAGGCCTATCTCGAACGAGCCGTGTTCACCCCCGACAACCGGGTGGAGGTCAGCGAGACCGCCCGGTTGTTCACCGGGGCCACCCGCAGGGCCATCGAGCTCCGAGACCGCGAGTGCACCCATCCCTACTGCGATGGGTGTCGACGCTGTGACGTCGACCACATCGTCCCCTATGGGGAGGGTGGGCCCACCACTCAAGAGAACGGCCGGCTCCTCTGCGGTTTTCATAATCGGCTGCGGACCCAGCGGCCACCGCCATCCGGGTAAGGCTTCTGCCCAACTCCGTCGGTCAGTCGGGGAAAGCCGAAAGGAAAATTGATTCCATCGGCAACACCGAACAGGGCAAGTCACCGGTCGCAAATGCGGGTCCGCCGCGAGCCCCACGAATTCACTCCGCTTTGAGTTAACGAATTCACTCCGCCGCGAGGTAACGCAGCTCCAATCCGAGCGATTGCCCGCGTCTCTCCGGATCCGTCTCTTCCACCGGATCCACTTCAGTCGGTCAGAACCCCAGCCGGTCGAGGGCGTCGTCTCGCTGCTGCCACCGTTTCTCCACCCGGACGAACAGCTCGAGGTACGCCCCGGGCGGCATCTGCTCGCGGACGGCCATCCCTACCGCCTTCAGCGTGGACCCCCCCTTGCCGATAACGATGCCCTTCTGCGAGTCCCGCTCGACCAGGATCTCGCAGCGGACCCGGGGCCATTCCCACTCGGTCACCCGACAGGCGATGCTGTGGGGCAGCTCGTCCTCCACCCGCGCCAGGAGCTGCTCTCGGACCAGGTCGGCGATCCAGAACGCTTCGGCCACATCGGTGATCATGCCCTCGGGGTAGTAGCGAGGGCCCTCGGGCAGGCGGGCCAGGACAGCATCGACCAACGTGTCCACGCCTTCGCCGGTCACGGCCGAGACCGGGAAGTACTCGACCGGGATGGGAACGGCTCCTCCCTCGGTGGCCAGGGCCTCGCCCACCTCGGCCACCGCGGCCAGGTGGGTCAGCACCCCGTTGTCGTCCACCTTGTCGATCTTGTTCACCACCACCAACAGGGCCGGCGGGGCCACGGTGAAAACATCCCCGGCGGGCTGGTCGCCGTCGCCGTTCGGGTCCCCAGCGGGTCGGTCGCCGTCGCCGGACGGGTCCCCGCCGGGCGAAACAGCAAACTCAGCGGCCATCGCCGCGCTGCGCACCTGGGCGCGGACTCGCCTGGCCCCGTGAGCCAGGACCATCCGGTCCCCCGGCCCGATGGCCCCGGTGGCGTCGACCATGACCACGACCACGTCGACGTCGTCGAGCGAGGAGGTGGCCGTGTCGTTGAGTCGTTCCCCCAGGGCGGTGCGAGGGCGGTGCAAGCCGGGCGTGTCCACGAACACGGCCTGGCTGTCGGGTCGGTTCAGGACCCCGCGGACCTGGGCCCGGGTGGTGTTGGGTCGCGGTGAGGTGATGGTCACCTTGGTGCCGACGATCGTGTTGACCAAGGTGGACTTGCCCACGTTGGGTCGGCCCAACACTGCGGCGAAGCCAGAGCGGTACGTCACGAACGGTCCTCGGCCATGGGCTTTTGCGGCGCGGGCACGATCCGGACCCGCTCGATCCGGCGGCTCTTGACCCGTTCGGCGATGAGCCGCACCCCGTCGGTCTCGACCGTCTCACCTTCGACGGGGACGTGACCCAGGAGGTCGAACACCAGGCCGCCCACGGTGTCCCACGCCCCCGAGGGCAGGTGGGCGTCGAGCAGATCGTTGACTTCGGAGACGACCATCCTGCCGCTGACCCGAATCTCACCGGAGGGCAGGCGCTCGACCGGCGGCTCCTCGACGTCGAACTCGTCGACGATCTCACCGACCAGCTCTTCGATCAGGTCTTCGAGCGTCACCAGCCCGGCTGTGCCCCCGTACTCGTCGACCACCACGGCCATGTGGTACTTCTCCTCTTGCATCTCGCGCATCATGGCAGCGACCCGCTTGGTCTCGGGCACGAATCTCGGCGTCCGCATGTGACTGCGCACCGAGGCGCTGCCGGCGCCCGAGCGGAGGGCGCGGATCAAGTCCTTGGTGTAGGCCAGACCGAGCACGTCGTCGACCTTGTGGTCCACCACCGGGATCCGGCTGTAGCCGGCGGCCAGCGCCTGTTCGAGCGCCGTCTCCACGGTGGCATCGGCTTCCACGGTGATCATGTCCGGCCGGGGCACCATGACCTCGCGCACGACGGTGTCGCCGAACTCGATGATCGAGTGGATCAGCGCTCGCTCCTCGGTCTCGATCACGTCGTCTTGAAGGGCCACGTCGGCCATGGCCAGCAGCTCGGACTCGGTCACGTCCGATCCGGCCGCTTCCCCCCGCTTCCCGATGAGCAGGTTGGCCAGGCCGATCAATGCGCCCGAGATGATCCGAATGGGCCAGAACCGGACCATGGCCGACACCAGGGGCGCGCTGAACAGCGCCGCCCGCTCGGGGTTGTGGACAGCCCAGTTCTTGGGGACCGCCTCACCCAGGACGAAGATGACGATGATCTCGAAGACGGTGGCCGCGGCCACCCCCCATGCCCCGAACCAATCGGAAGCCAGCAGGCCGACCAGGGTGGCCACCACCAGCTGGCAGATCAGTACCAGCAACAGGACGGGGTTGAGAAATCCCTGGGGGTTCTCGGTCAGCCGGACCAGCACCTTGGCCCCGCGGCGCCCCTCGTCCACCATGGACATGGCCTTGGACTTGCTCGTCCGGACCAAGCTGGTCTCGGCCAGCGCCAGCACAGCCGAGGCGGCCAGGAGCACGACGACGACAACGATGAGGACCACGTCGACGCCGGTGAAGTGCGAGGTGGCGAGGAGTAGTCCGCTCACGATGGGCTCATGGTGCAGCGCAATGCGGTCATGGTGCGGTCACGATGCCACGCGGTCATGCTTCAGTCACGATGCTACGCGGTAGAAGCGGGCGAGCAGCTGTTGCTCTCGCTGCTCCATCCGCTCCGCCTCCGCCTCGACCTGGTGGTCCATGCCGAGGAGGTGGAGGATCCCGTGCACGACCAGCAAGGCGATCTCGTCGTCGAAGCTGACCCCGTGGTCCACGGCATTGCCGGCGGCTACCAGTGGGCAGATGACGACATCGCCCAACAGGACGAGCTGGTCGAAATCCGGTTCGACCGAACCGGGACCGGTCCCGCCCTCGTCCGGTGAACGTCCACCCCGTTCGATGTCGTCCTCGATGGGGAAGGCCAGGACGTCGGTGGGGTCCGGCTTGCCCAGGAAGCGTTCGTTGAGCGAGGCGATGGTGGGCGCGTCGACAAAAAGCAGCGACACCTCGGTGTCGTGCTTTACCCCCTCGGCCTGGAGCACAGCCCGGGCCAGATCGGACCAGCGCTCGATGGCCACCGGATGGTCGGACTGCTCGTCGGCGGCGTAGATGTCAACGCTCACCGATACCGCCGTCGCTGCTGCCGCCCACCGTGGTGGTGCCGGCAGCGTCGCCGGAGTCGCCGGCGTCGTCGAACGGTCGCGACCCGTTGGGCGGGGCGCCGTCGGTAAGTTGCGCGTCGCAGCGGTGGGCTGGGCAGCGGTGGGCTGGGACCCGGTGGGGACGGATGCGGAGGGCTCGTACGCGCTGGGCTGAGCCGGGCCGGTGCTGGAGTTGCGCTCGTACGCCTCCACGATGTCGCCGACGATCCGATGACGCACCACGTCGCGCCGACCGAGGTGGACGAACTCCAGCCCCTCGATCCCGGTCAGCACCGGCTCCAGGCCCACCAATCCGGAGCGGCCACCGGGGACGTCGATCTGGGTCACATCGCCGGTGATCACCGCCTTGGAGCCAAAGCCGATCCGGGTGAGGAACATCTTCATCTGCTCGGGCGTGGTGTTCTGGGCCTCGTCCAAGATGATGAAGCTGCCGTTCAGGGTCCGGCCCCGCATGAAGGCCAACGGGGCCACCTCGACCGCCCCCCGGTCGAGCAGTCGCTGGGCGCCCTCCGGCTCGAGCAGGTCGTAGAGGGCGTCGTAGAGCGGGCGCAGGTAGGGGTCGACCTTGGCCATGAGATCACCGGGCAGGAACCCGAGCCGCTCGCCGGCCTCGACGGCCGGACGGGTCAGGATGATCCGGTTGACCTGATGGGCCTGGAGGGCCTGGACGCCGAGCGCAACGGCCAGGTACGACTTGCCCGTACCGGCGGGGCCGATGCCGAAGGTCACGATGTTCGAGGCGATGGCGTCGGTGTACTGCTTCTGGCCCGCCGTCTTGGGCCGGACCGACCGCCCCCGGGACGATCGCAGCACCTCGGACGTCAGGACCTCGGACGGGCTCACATCGTCTTTCATCATGTCGATGGTGCGACCCACCTGGCCGGGGTCGAGTCCCTGACCGGACTGGAGCAGGAGCACGAGCTCCTCGAAGAGCCGGCCGACGCGCTCGGCGTCGTCGCCGTCGATGGAGATCTCGTTGCCCCGGACGACGATGTGGGCCCCGCCGAACGCGTTCTCGATCAGGCGCAGCAACTCGTCACGCTGGCCCAGGAGGCCGGCCATCAGATGGTTGCCGGGGACGAGGATCTTGACCTGGGTTGACGACACGTGTGCTCTGCGCCCGACCCTACCAGCGACCCGGAGGCAGTGAACCCATGGGCCGAGAGGCCGATGCGTCGGTGCTTCGCTCGTCCCCCGCCCTAACCCCCTGGCTCAACCTGGAGGCCAGTCCAGGGCGCGGCCGCCGAGCACATGCAGATGAAGGTGAGGAACCGAATTGCTGGCGTCGGGGCCCACGTTGAAGATCAGCCGGTAGCCGCGGTCGGGGCCGCCGATGCCCTCGGCGTCGGCCACCGCCTTGGCCGCCACGAACAGCTCGGCCACGTCCTCGGCGTCGCCGGGCCCGATCTCGGCGGCGTTGGCGATGTGGCGCTTCGGAACCACCAGCACGTGTACCGGGGCGAAGGGGTTCAGATCCCGGAAGGCGACGGTCCTCTCGGTGGTATGGACGATGTCAGCGGGGACGTCACCGGCGACGATGCCGCAGAACAGGCAGTTGGCGACCAATCGTTCAGCCGGGTCCGTTGCCGGCCGACACCGGCGGGGACGACATGGTCCCACCGGTGCCTTTGAGCTCGGGGTACAGGTGCTCCAGGCTTCCCGGTGGGATCCGGCTTGCCTCGATGAATCGGTCGACGTCGGTTTCTTGGATGCGGATCACGCGCCCGAACTTGTAGGCGACGAGGCCGCCCTCGTCGATGAAGCGGTAGAGGCTCCTCAGCGTGATGCCCAGGCGCTCTGACGCTTCTTTCGTGCTCAGCCAACGGATCGAATCAACCATCTGCACAGTTATACCTCGTCGGGCGATCCATCAACCCTCGGGGGTCGAGGATGGATCTCAAGATGGTTCATGCTCTGCGACGGCCAGCGGCCGAGAACAATCGAGCTCGAGGCGTGACCACGCCAAGGCATTCGGTGACCGGGGCTGAGCTCAGGTGGTGACCAGCAGTCCCAGCTCGCCCAGGCGGGTGGCCATGGCATCCGGGGTGATCCCGAACATGCAGGCGATGGCCCGCACGTCTTCGGCACGGATAGTGATCATCCGGCCGTTGAAGTCCTGGCGGTGGACCTGGATCATGCTCAGGAACCGACGCAACAGATCCCGCTCGGGGCCACTGACCGAGTGCAGCTTGGTCAGGTCGATGGTGATCTTCTCGTGACCGCCCAGCCCGTGGAGGGCCCGCCGGGCCGTGAGCGGTGCCGTCTCCGGCCCTCCGCCCGAGGCACCCCAGCGGGTGCTGGCATCGTCGTCGGGAGGCAACAGCTGGTCCACGGGGACGTCGTAGAGCTTGGCCAGGCGCTGGAGGCGGGGCACGGAGATGGCCCGCTCGCCCCGCTCGTAGGCACCGAGGACCGACGCCTTGAACTCCTGGTCGGACATGGCCTCGACCGCTTGCAGTGACAACCGCATCTGTTTGCGCATAGCCCGGATGCGGGCCCCGACGGCGCGGGCATAGGCAATGCGCGCCGCCTCTTCTTGCTCGTCGTCATCGGCGACGTCGTCGTCGATGCCCTCGGTCGCGATCCCGCTGTCCACCAGTGTCATGGTCTGTTCACTCTCGTCATAATGCGCCTCATTGACTCTCGTTACCTACGATTTGCCAGTTTCCCACGGGACCGTGCCCATGGGGTGGAATGGTCCGACTCCAGCGTTGCGATCGAGCCAGCGAACGTGTTCGCAGCCCGCTCCGGTTACTGCCGGGTACTGTACCAGTCTTGCCCACGAAGCGTGGTTATGCAAGCGGCGCTATCAGGTGTTGCCTCAACGCGCAGAGTAGCGTACCCACCGCAACCGCGGCCGTCTCGGCCCGGAGGATGGTGGGGCCCAGCCCAACGGTGTCGAATCCGGCATCTAGCTCGACTCGGATCCCATCCGCCCTCGGGACCGACGGCCACGACCGATCGAGCCAGGTCCGGCGGCTCGCCCCCGGGGCAGGCGAGGGTGGTGGGCATCCCGGTCAGCGAGGAGAGCGACCCCAACGAGGAGACGGCGGCGACCTCGGGCAACCAGGCCCTCCGGCACTGGGCCGCCGCCTCCCGGGCCACTCGCACCAGCCGCTCCACCGCCTTGGTCGCCCGCTCCCCTTCCCAGCGAACCACCGATCGAACGGTGAGGATGGGCACGATCCGGTCCACGCCCAGCTCGGTGAGCTTCTGCACCACCCACTCCGGACGGTCCCCTTTGACCGGGGCGAAGGCCACCGTCACCGTGGGTTCGGATAGAGGGGTCGTCTCCACCGGTCCGATCCGTTCCAGGGCGGGGCCGGCGGGTTCCCGGCCCGGGTGGATCAGACGGCCCGTGCCTATCCGACATGGCGCCCATCGCCCGGCCCCGTCGCCGGCCACCACGATCTCCCCGTCCCGCAGCCGGAGCACGGCGGTGAGGTGATGGCTGTCGGCCTGGTTCAGGACGGGCAGGGCGGGATCGTCGACGAACACCATGGCCGCGGCATCGACCGACGCCGGGACCAGGAGGGAGCGCTCCGACCCGTTCCCGTCCGGGGCGTGCTCCGACACCTCAGCTGAGCGCGGAGCGGATCTTGGAGAACAGCTTGTCGGGGCCGGGCGGATCGAGCGCTTCGCCCCGCTCGGAGGCCAGGTGCTCCAAGAGCTCTCGCTGGCCGGCATCGAGGTCGGTGGGGGTCTCGACCACCACCTGGACGTAGAGGTCGCCGCGGCCCCGACCCCGCAGGTGGGGGACGCCGAGACCCTTCATTCTGATCACCTGTCCGGTCTGTGTCCCCGGAGCGATGGTCACGTCGCGGTGGTCGTCCAGCGTCTCGAACCCCACCGTCGCCCCCAAGGCGGCCTGGGTCATGGCCACGGGCAGGTCGGCATGCAGATCGCTGCCGTCGCGTTCGAAGACATCGTCCTCGTTCACCGACAGATGGACGAAGAGCGCACCGTTGGGGCCGCCGCGGTAACCGGCCGGGCCGTGGCCCCCGAGCCGAAGGGTCGAGCCGTTGTCGACGCCGGCGGGTACGTCGACGGTGAGGGTGCGTTCGACGACCTTGCGACCGTCGCCACCGCAGTCGACGCACGGCGTGGTGACCGCCTCGCCTGTCCCCTGGCAGCGCTGGCACGGCATGGCCGTGACCACCTGACCGAGGATCGAGTTCCGGACCCGGCGCACCTCGCCGGCACCGTTGCAGTCCGGGCACCGGACGGCCGACGTCCCCGGCCGGGCCCCGCTGCCTTGGCACGTGTCACAGTGGACCGGTCCCTCGACGGTCACCTCACGACGAGCGCCGAAGATGGCCTCTCGGAACTCGAGTCCCACCACCATCTCGACATCTGGTCCGGGGACAGGACCGGTGCGCCGACGTCCGCCGCCCCCTTGGGCGGCGCCGTTGAAGAAGGCGTCGAACAGGTCGCCCAGGCCACCACCGCCAAAGATGTCGCCGGGATTGCCGCTGAAGCCCCCGTTGCCCGCGGCCGGTCCGAAGACGCCTTCGGCCCCGAAGCGGTCGTAGCGGGCCCGCCGTTCAGGATCGCGAAGCACCTCGTAGGCCATGCTCACTTCTTTGAACCGCTCATCGGTGGCCACGTCGCCGCCGGTGGCGTCCGGATGCAGCTCTCGTGCCTTTTGCCGGTAGGCGCGCTTCAGCTCGTCGTCGCTGGCGTCGCGCCCCACTCCGAGGAGGGCGTAGAGATCGTCGTTCATGGGTGCTCTGTTCCGATCAAAGGTTTCCGGATTCGCCGAGGCGCTCGCCCAGTCGCTCGCCGACAACCCGGGCGGCGGCCAACGCTTGGGGATAGTTCATCCGGGTCGGCCCGAGTAGGCCGATGGTGCCAGCCTTCTCGCCTTCCACCGATACCGGCATGACCACGATGGCACACGAGGCCAAGGGCTCGAAGCCGTGTTCGGCCCCGATGGCCACCGACAGGCCGCGATCGAGGACGTCACGCAGCAGCGACACCACGACTCAATTGCTGCTCGAGGATGGTCAGCACCGAGCGAACCGTCTCCACCGCGTCGAACGCAGTGGCCAGCCGGGAGGGTCCCCCGACGAACAGCTGCTCGGCGTGGTCTCCGGGCCGCATGGACATCAACGCCAACAATCCGGCCGACACCAACAAGTCGGTGGCCCGATCCCCGGTCGACGGCGCGTGTTGGTCCACCAGGCCGAGGGACACCCCGTCGGCGTGGGCAGCCAGGTGCTTGCTGGCCGCGGCCAAGAGCTCCTCCGACGTCTCCTCGGGAAGCTCGATCGACTGCTTTTGCACCGCGCCGTCGGCCAGCACGACGACGAGCAGGGCGAGACGCGGCCCGAGGCCCACCAGCTGGATGGAGCGGACCGCCGATGCCTCGTGCGAGGGACCCACGACCATGGCCGTGCAGTCGGTCAGGTCAGCCAGGAGCCCTGAGGTGCGCTCGAGCATCTGCTCGATCTCGCCGTGGGCGTGATCGAAGAACTGTCGGACCTGCTGGCGCTGGACGGGCTCGAGCGGCCCGGGCCCACCCAGATGGTCGACGAAGAACCGGTACCCCTTATCGGTCGGGATGCGCCCCGCGCTGGTGTGGGGCTGGGTCAGGAAGCCATCGCCTTCGAGGGCGGCCATCTCGGTGCGGACCGTGGCCGAGGACACGCCCACCCCAGGCAGCTCGGCGACGTGCTGGGAACCGACGGGCAGTGCTGTTCCGATGTACTCGGTCACGACCGCGGTCAGGATGGCCGCCTTGCGGGCATCGAGCGAGGACTGGTCGCCGGCTGGCTCGTGGAGCTGTTGGTCGTCAGTACGCACCATGGATGATCACTTCGGTTGTTCCGGACGTCCCCACCGGCGGAACGGCGGGGTTGCCGGTGCCGAGTCGGTCGGTTCGTCGATTGGCACTCCACTCTACCGAGTGCTGACCGGCGGCGGCCCTCATCCCCAGACGATGCCTGGTCAGACGGCGCCCTGCCCCTGATCAGGCCCATGCCGGAGCGGTCGGCGGGGCGGCGGGGCGGCGGGGCGGCGATGCGGCGGGGGGGGCGGCGGGGCGGCGGGGCGGCGGGGCGGCGAGTGATTAGGCATCGCCTCGGTGTCGGCGGGGCGGAGACCTCGTTGCTGTATTCAGAAATCTCCCGCGCTCGGGCGAATTGGCGGGGGCTCCCGGGCCCAATTCGCCGAGAGGCGGGAGAATTAGGAAGAGCGGCGAGGCGGCGGGTCAGAAGTCCTAAGCGGAGGCGATGAAGAGCTGTTGGGTCATCGCCGGCCCGACCGCCACGGTGGCGTCGCCCACGACCAGGGTCAGGGTGCCGTCCGGGGCCTTGGCCTGGATGGTGGCGGTGGTCCCCGGGGTCAGCCCATGATCACCCAGGTAGGTAAGCGATGCCGAGTCGTGCTCGACGCTCTCGGTGATCCTCAGGAGCCGGATGTTCTCCCCCGGCTCGGCCTTGGCCAGGGATCGCTGCTCACCCCGGGCCCCGGCGGAGCCCGGAATCGGGTTCCCGTGGGGGCAGGTGCTGGGATTGTCGAGCAGGACGATCAAGCGCTTCTCGACCTCGTCGGAGATGACGTGCTCCCATCGACCCGCTTCGAGGTGGGCCTTGTCCCAGTCGAGGCCGATGATGTCCACCAGGAGCCGTTCGGCCAGCCGGTGTTTGCGAACTACGCCCTCGGCCAGGGCGGCGCCGGTGGGCGTCAGGGCGATCTGCCGGCTGGTCCGGGTGATGAGGTTGTCCGCTTCCAACCGATCGAGCATCTCCGACACCGAGGGCGCCGCTTTGTCGAGGCGTTCGGCGAGGCGGGCCTGGATGACGGGAACGCCCTCTTCGAGAAGGGAGAAGATCGCCTCGAGGTACTCCTCAACCGGCGGATGGAATCGGTCAAGCACAGAAATGATCCTAGGTCGGCGGGCCCATCCCCCGTGCGCCCGGCGGTGGCGCCATCCCCCGTGCGCCCGGCGGCGGCGACCCCCCGCTGCGGGGCGGGGCTGACCGCCGCCGCGGGGCCGGGCTGCTGCGATTGCTCCGGCTGCCGATCGGGCGGCGAACGGCACTACCGTGGCGCAGGTGGACGGTGACGAGGAGTTAGGCCCCGACCCCGTCCAGCAGCGCGCCGGAGCCGAGCCGCTCGGGGACCTCGAGGCGGATCACGGGGATTCCGGAGAGCGCGACCAGGAGGCAAGTGAGCTGGCCGAGGCAAGTGAGCCGGCGGAGGACTCGCTGCGCTTCGACCGCTGGCGGCGGCGTTCCGCGGCTGGAGCGATGATGACCGGGATCGCCTTCGGGATGCAAGAGGCGCTCGAGCGGAAGCGCAAAGAGGTGCCCATCGTGCAACGGGCCGACGGTGACCCGGCGGGGCCCCAGGGCCCCATCGAGTTGCAGTTCGATCCCGACCATCCCGAGAAGACAGTGGCGGTCATTCGGCCGTGGCTCATGGACGGCGGCGGCACAGCGCCAGCCGAGGATGGGGACGCCACAGCACCAGCCGATGATCGGGACGCCACTCCCCCTGCGGAGACAACGGACTGAGAGCTTGTCTCCTGCGGAGACAACGGACTGAGAGCTTGTCTCCTGCAGCGACAACCGACTGAGGGCTAAGGCGGACGGCCACACACGCGGCACGGCCGGGCCGGTTCCACCGCGTTCTCATCTGTTCGCCGCGTTCTCATCTTCTATCGACGACGGGGATGATCCGTTATCGATGACGGCGATGTTCCGTTATGGATGACAGCGATGATCCACGAGCAATCTCGAATCCGTCTGGCTCGAAGTGACCGCGTCGGGGCAGGTACACCTGCCTGTAACACGCTATTCACAACCAGGATACCGGAAGGAAACAACGGCCACCTACGGTAAACACCGAAAACTAAATCGCACCTAGGGTTCCGCATCCGATCACGGGATGGTCTGGTCCGAGAGGTGCACAAGCCCACTCCGGTGGGCTTGACACGGAGGGATAAAAGCCCGGGAGGTTACGACCTTCTTGGGCTTTTGCTCATTTTTAGGAGAAGACGTGGACACAATCAAACAGGTCGACGAGAAGCATGACGAGTTGGCAAAGACCCTCGCCGGCCAGGGCGTCGAGTACGTCTTTGCCTCGTTCATCGACGTCACCGGCCGGGCCAAGTCCAAGTGCGTGCCCATCCAGCACCTACCCGCCCTCTTCGCCGGCCATGAGCGCTACACGCCACGGGGAATGGGCAATCTCGGACAGATGACTCCGGACGAGGACGAATGCGTCACCGTGCCTGACATCGACACCCTGTGCATCCTCCCGTGGACACGCGGTTCGCCCATATGACCGCGGATCTCTATTACGGAGGGACCGAGCCCTTCGCTCTCTGCACCCGCTCCGTGTTGAAGCGGGTCGAGGAACGGGCCATGTCGGCGGGGTACCGCATGCAGTTGGGTATCGAGCCGGAGCTGTTCGTCACTCGTTCCTTCGCCGATCACCCCGGACCGGACGGCTACCTCCAGCCGTCTGCGCCATCGGGACAGTTGCGTCCGACGCCGGCCTACGACGTGGAGTCGACGCTCGACATGATGCCGTACATGGACGAGATGGTGCGGGCCATGAACGCGTGCGGATTCGGTGTCTTCAGCTTCGACCACGAGGGAGGCGACGGGCAGGTCGAGTTCGACTTCGACTACGCGCCGGCCCTGGTGATGGCCGACCGGATGACGCTGTTCCGGCTGATGGCCAAGCAGATCGCCAAGCAGATGGGGCTCGAGGCCACGTTCATGCCGAAGCCCTATACCGACGGATGGGGCTCGGGTGCCCACTTCAACATGAGCCTGGTCGACGATGCGGGCGAGAACCTCTTTCGGGATGCCGACGACGCCAGGGGTCGCGGGTGGAGCAAGAAGGCCTACGGGTTCGTGGCCGGCATCCTGCGCCACGCCCCGGCGTTGGCCGCAATCTGCACACCGACGGTCAACTCGTACAAGCGACTCCAACCGCGACTGGCTGACGGGACCGTGTCTTGGGCCCGACCTGGGCCGCGTACGGCGACAACAACCGCTCCTGCATGCTCCGGCTTCCCCGCAACCGGCCGGCCGTCGAGAACCGGGGCGTGGACTCCGCGGCCAATCCCTATCTCGCCGCGGCATTTCTCCTGGCTGCCGGCCTCGAGGGCGTGGACAAGGGCTCGACCCGGGAGAACCGGTCGAGGACCTTACCTACGACTGGGCCACCGCCGGGCCCGCGGGCGGAGACCTGACCGCGACCCGACTGCCGAGAACCCTCCTCGAGGCCATCGAGGCCTTCGACGTCGATCCACTCGCCCGTGAGGTCTTCTCCGCTCAGTTCGTGTCGACGTACGTGGACATGAAGGTCAACGAGTGGGAGACCTATCACGCGCAGGTCGACCGAATGGGAGCGCACGACCTACCTCCACATGTTCTAGCGGCGATGCCCTGGCTCGATGATCGAACCGAAGCGGACCGGGAAACAGAAACATGGAACGCGGTCCGTTCCGCCAGCCGGGCCGCCCCGGGCAGGGCTGGCGTGCCCACGGTGCGTTGGGCAGACCTGTCCTCACCCGAGTGGGCGACCGAACCGGCGGGAACGGCCACGAGGTCGGCCTTCTCCCGGTCGGCGCCACCGAGCAGCACGGCCCCCACTTGCCGACGGGGACCGACACCATCCTCGCGACCGCCATCTGCGAAGCGGTCTCGCGCGGACCGACGCCCTGGTGCTGCCGTCGATCGCCGTTCGGTTGTAGCTACGGCCACGGCACCGAGCTGCCCGGCACCTTCTCGCTCACCCCCGAGTCCCTGGCCGCGGTGCCGCCAGGTGGTGGAGTGGGCGGCGTACTCGGCGGGCTGCAGCGGGTCATCTTGGTCAACGGCCACTTCGGCAACCACGCCGCGCTGGGCATCGCCACCGACCACCTCCGCTTCCACCGCCCTGATCTGCGGGTCGGCAGTCGTGGGCTGGTGGGCGGCGACCCCGAGGTGGTCGCGGCCGAGGTGCTGCACGGACGGCGAGGACATCCACGCCAACCGGGCCGAGACGTCGATGATGCTGGCCGTCGCCCCCGAGCTGGTCCGCATGGACCTGCTCGCGGGAGCCGACGATCCCGATCGGACCCCGGGCCTGGTCTTCCGCTACACCGCCCCCTCGCTCTCGACGAACGGGGTCACCGGGGAGCCCGTCACAGGCGACGGTCGGAGCTCGGGGAGCGCCTGTTCGAACGAGACGGTGACCGCCATCGCCGACAGGGTCGAGGCGGGGCCGGGCGGAGCAGCCCCCTCCAGTCGACAAGGCACCAACGGCGACGCGGTGACGAGCGGGCATCGTGCGCTTTCGAGCGGCGCGGAAACCGGTGACGCCGGTGGTGGCCGATGCTGGCCGGGCGGAGGCCCGAGGAGCGGTACTCGGTGCACCGGGGCTACATCGATTCGCTATCCCGCGGTCGGGGCCTAGCCGGTCATCTGCCCCCGGGCCGGGATCGACCGGTGGCGTCGGCCGATGGATCCTCGGTTGTGGACGCGGTCCTGATCGTGACCGGAGGCGATGACGTCGATCCCGCGTTCTACGGGGACAGCGGGGCGGCGGCGAGCGAGGACCCGGACCTCGAGCGCGACCGCGGTCGAGGTCGAAGCGGTCCACGAGGCGCATGCGCACGGGCCGACCGGTGTTGGGGATCTGCCGGGCACCCAGGTGCTGGCCGTGGCCACGGGGGGATCGCTCGTCGGCGACCTCCCGCGCGGCCGGCTTCGCCGGGCCACTGGATGGAACAGAGGCAGTACCGAGCCGGTTCACGACGTGAAGGCCGAGCCCGGTTCGGTGTGCGGCACCGGTGCTCGGCCGGCGGCACCGGTGAACTCCATCCACCACCAGGCGCGTCGCGATCCCGGCGAGGTCCTGGTGGCGACGGCCTGGCGCCGGACGGGGTGATCGAGGCGATCGAAGGGCCGGGCGCGCTCGGCATCCAGTGGCACCCCGAACGACTCGCCTCCAGCGACGAGCGTCACCTCGGTCCCTTTCGTTGGCTGGTCGACAGTGACCGGTGCTGTTGCCGACCAGGCGACTGGGGTCGCTGCCGACCGTCGGGTTGCGGTGGTGACTGGCGCCAGTAGGGGCATCGGCCGGGCCATCTCTTTGGAGCTGGCCCGCAACGGCTTCAACGTGGTGCTCAACTACCAGTCCTCATCCGAGGCCGTCGTCCAAGACTGCGGCTGAGATCGCCGGCGTCGGCGGCGTCGGCGTGACCATCAAGGGCGACGTTGCCGATCCCGCCACCGCCACTTCGCTGGTGGCGGCGGCCGAGTCGTCGTTCGGCCCACTCGACGTCTGGGTGAACAACGCCGGCGTCTCGACCCTGGCCCCGGTGCTCGAGACCACGGCGGAGTCCATGACCTCCATGACCGAGGTGAACTTCCTCGGGACCTTCTACGGCTTGCAGGCGGCCGGGCGGTCCATGGTGGACGCGGGACGCGGCGGGGCCATCATCAACGTCGCCTCGGACCTCGGTTTGCGGGCTGCTCCCCTACTGGCCGGGTACAGCGCCACGAAATTCGCGGTGGTGGGGCTGACCCAGGCGGCGGCGGTCGAGCTGGCCCCGGCGGGCATCTCAGTGAACGCGGTATGTCCCGGGACCGTGGAGACCGAGATGGTGCAGAACGAGATCGAGTGCGAAGCGGGTATCCGGGGGGTGAGCGGCGACGAGGTCCGCACGGCGTTGTTGGATGCGGTTCCTGCTGGTCGGCTCTGCACCGCCGAGGATGTGAGCGCCCTGGTGGCCTGGCTCACCACGAGCGGCGCCGCCTTTGTCACCGGACAGGCGATCTGTACGAACGGAGGGTCGATCTTGCACTGATCAGTTGGCGTCAGTTCGCGCCCGCGTCGCCCCCAACAAACCCATCGAAACCGTCCAACGAACTCGAACAAGAGATTTTCCCGAGCGAAGGAGTGTCATGCAACAACGGATGCGGAAGACCCAACGGCTACTGACCTACTGGGGTTGTGTGATGTTGGGCCTCGGCGTGGTGGGAGCGGCGGTGCCGAGCAGCCCGGCGGCGGCGGCCTCGTCGGTCCTCACCTCCCACACGTTGCACCTGGCCTTCGGCGCCGACATGCAGGTACCGGATCCCGACATCTTCTACGAGATCGAAGGCAACGCGGTGATGTCCTCCGTCTACGAGGGCCTGGTCCAATACGCCAACGGGTCCACCAAGATCGTCCCGTCGCTGGCCACGGCCTGGACCGTCTCCCCGGATGGGATGACGTATACCTTCACGCTCCGCACTGGCGTCACGTTCCACGACGGGACCCCGTTCAATTCGGCCGCCGCGGCATTCAGCTTCTCCCGGCGAACCGGCGTCAACTCCGCCCCGGCCTACATGTTGGCCGACGTGACCTCGACGGCGACCCCGGATCCCCAGACCTTCGTGGTGCATCTGGACAAGCCGGTCAGCGCCTTCTTGGACTACCTGGCCGCACCATACGGGCCGAAGATGGTGAGCCCGACCCTGGTCCAAGCCAACGAGGTCGGGCGGTAATCCGGGCGACTGGGCCCAGGGGTACCTCAAGACCCACGATGCCGGTACCGGGCCGTACCAGATCTCCCACTTCGTCCCCGGGAGCCACTACACCCTGACGGCCTATCCCGGGTACTGGGGTACGAAGCCCTATTACACGAGCATCGATATCAACATCGTCCCTGACATCAGCACCCAGCAGATCGAGCTGCAGAACGGCCAGCTGTCGATGATCCCTGCACGGGCTGCCGGTGAACGCGGTCAGTACCTTCAACTCCAACCCGAACTTCCTGGTCAAGGAGTTCCCGGCGCAGCTGAAGTCGATGCTGTACGTCAATCCAAACATCGGTATCTTCAAGAGCGCCGCGGTACGAACCGCCTTGCGGAGCGCGATCAACAAGAAGGCCATCGTGGCCTCGGTGTACGGCAACCGTTGGCCACCGTGTCCACCCAGGCCTACCCGGTCGGGGAATTCCCCAAGAACCTGGCCCTCGACAACCCGACTTACGATCCCTCCAAGCTGACGGCGGCGCTGAAGAAGGCCGGGCTCCAAGACGGTCACCCTCGCCTATTCGACGGACGACCCCAACAACCAGCGGGTGGCGGAGTTCGTCCAGACCGAACTGTCGGCCGCGGGGCTCAACGTCAGCTCCACGGGGTGCCGATCGCCCAGGCCTTCAACTACGCCAGCACGCCGGCCAGTCAGGTCCCCAACCTGTTCATATGGACGGTCAATCCCGACGACTCCCACCCCGACAGCTGGATACGGATCTTCTCCAACACCAACGGGTCCCTGAACGAGTTGCACGGTTCGGTCCCCGCGGCGGACCGTTGATGGATGCGGGACTGCACAGCACCGACCCGGCCACCATTCAGAACGACTACGCCCAGGCCGGCGACCCTGGTGGCCAACTCCGGAGAATGGATCAGCATCGCCGACGTTCGCGACACGGTGGTCGGTCCCAAGGGCATGGTCGGCTTCTACACGCAGCCGCCCACCGCTGACACCGTGATGCTGGGGCTCTTGCACCCCAGTAGTTCCAAATGACCATGCTGTGGTCCTCCTGCGCCGGTCACCCGTGGACCGGACCGACAATGGCCGAGAGGTCGATGCCTCTCCTGACGCGGGCGCGCCCGAGTCCGGCCGCGGCGACCGCAGCAACGCCGGGGACCCCTCGGGGCATCGCCCCACCGGCCGGCCCGCTCGTGGCCGTCGAGGACCTCCACGTCACCTTCGACCGCAACGGGCGCGAGGTCCGAGCGCTGCGGGGAGTGTCGCTGGAGATCGAACCCGGGGAGATCCTCGGTCTGGTCGGCGAATCGGGGTCGGGCAAGAGCGTGCTGGGCTGACCTTGCTCGGGTTGCTCCCGAACCGCCCCGCTCCCCAGGTCAGCGGGCGGGTCGGGGTTTGTGGCACCGACATGGTCAGCTGCCTCGAGCGAGGAGCGTCGGCTGTCGCGCCGCCAGCACATGGGCGCCATATTCCAGGACCCGATGACTTCCCTCAACCCCACGATGCGTGTCGGCCGACAAGTGGCCGAGGCCGCGGGATCGTTGGACGAGGCCATCACCCTGCTCGACTCGGTCGGGATCCCCGACGCCAGGCGGCGGCAGCGGGCCTATCCCCATGAGCTGTCGGGCGGCCTGCGCCAGCGGGTGATGATCGCCATGGCCGTGGCCGGCGCACCGTCTCTGGTCGTGGCCGACGAGCCGACGACCGCCCTCGACGTGACGGTGCAAGCGCAGATCCTCGAGCTGCTCGCCAACTCTGCGACGAGCATGGGCACGACGCTTCGTCCTCATCACCCACGACCTCGGCGTCGCCGCCCAGATCGCCGATCGGATCGCCGTGCTCTACGCCGGACGGATGGCCGAGGTCGGGGCCGCCGGCCGATGTCCTCCGCAACCCCGCCACCCCTACACGGCGGGCCTGCTGCGGTCCCGGCTGTTGCTCGACACCGACCGCAGCCGACCGGTGGCGACGTTGCCCGGTGAGCCCCCCGACCCCCGGGACCACCCGCCGGGCTGCGCCTTCGCTCCCCGATGCGCCTTTCACGACCGAGGCGTGCGACCAGGCGCTGCCCGAGCTGGGCCCGGTCGAGGGGGGTGGCCGCACCCATCAGGTGGCCTGCGTTCGCCCGAGCGCGGCGATCGCGGCGGTCACGATCGACCGACGGCGAGCCCGGCCGGCGGCCACGGACCGTCGGCGGGCCGCGCCCGGCGGTGCTGGTCCACGGCGTGCACAAGTCCTTCCCGATCGGCTCGGGCCTCGAGCGGAGAAGCCTCCAGGCCCTCCGGGGCGTGGACCTCGACATCGTCGAGGGCGAGGCGGTGGCCCTCGTCGGTGAGAGCGGGTGTGGCAAGTCCACACTGCTGCGGACCGATCGCCGGGCTGCTACAGGCTCGACGAGGGAGCATCGAATTCGGGCGAGGGGGCCCGCCCGCAGATGGTGTTTCAGGACGCCGGGGCGTCCCTCACCCCGTGGATGACCGTCGGCGAGCTGGTCGGCGAGCGGCTGCGTAGCGAAGGGGGGTGAGCCGGCGCCAGCGGGCTCAACGGGTGACCGAGGCCCTCGCCCTCGTCGGGCTTGCCCGAGGAGGTGGCCGAGGCCAAGGCCGGCCCAGCTCTCCGGCGGCCAGCGCCAACGGGTAGCTCTGGCCCGGGCCACCGTCGTTCCCCCCGAGGTGCTGCTGTGCGACGAGCCGACCAGCGCCCTCGACGTGTCCCTGGCCGCAACCGTCCTCAACCTCATCGGACGGCTACGACGAGAGCTCGGCATGGCCGTCCTCTTCGTCACCCACGATCTGGCCGCCGCCCGCATGGTGGCCGACCGGATCGCGGTCATGTACCTCGGGCGGATCGTCGAGGTCGGGCCCGGCCGAGGAGATCTGCGCCGACCCGTCGCATCCCTACACCCGGGCGCTGCTGGCCACCGTTCCCGGCATCGGGCGTGGGCGAGGCGCCGCTCCAGGGCGAGCCGGCCAACCCCCTGGGCCCCCGGCGGGCTGTGCCTTCCATCCCCGGTGCCCGGCGGCCGCCCTCCTGCACCGACCGCGCTCCGGTGCTCGGCACCGGTCGGGACCGACCGCCGGCGCGCGCCGTGGCCGCCCCGTCGCCTGCGCTTGCCGGGCCGCCATCGGAGCCGTCCAACGACCGCCGTCGAGGAGGCCCCGATGGCTGTCGCTGATCCCTACGTCCCGCCCCGCCCCGGCGGGGCAGTGCCCGACTGCGGGGGCGAAGCGCCGGTCAGACGGCTCTCGATCGGCGACCGGGTGGCGATCGTCGCCTTCTTGCTGTTCATGCTGGTGGCCATCCTGGCCCCGGTGCATCGCCCCGCTACAGCCCGACCGTGCCGGCGGGCGAGCCCTTCATCCCCCCGTTCCACGGTGTCTACATCCTGGGGACCGACGAGGTCGGCTTGGACATCTTCACCCGGGTGATCTTCGGGCTGCGGGCCAGCTTGTTCGCCGGTCGCCTTGATCGTTTCCTCCGGCGTGCTCATCGGTGGGCTGGTCGGCCTGGTGGCCGGGGTGGCCGGCGGCTGGGTCGACACCGTGCTCATGCGCCTCACCGATCTGTTCCTCGCCCTTCCTGGCCCGGTGCTGGCCATCGCGCATCGTGGCCGCGCTCGGCCCGAGCTCCTCCACACCTGCTCATCGCCGTGGCCATCGTCTGGTGGCCCTTCTACACCCGGATCATGCGCGGCGAGGTCCGGGCGCTGTCGGCCCGACCCCACCTCGAGGCGGCCCGGCTGGCCGGCTGCGGGCCGGGTCCGCCGGGCCTGGCGCCACCTCCTTCCCGGGGCCATGCCGGCGATGGTGGTGACTGCCAGCCTCGACGTGGGGAACCTGGTGCTGACCCTGGCCGCCCTGTCGTTCCTGGGACTCGGTGCGCCCGCGCCCGGCGCCCGAGCTCGGGGCGATGTCAGCCCGAGGCCTGCAGTACCTGCTGCAGGAGTGGTGGGTGCCGGTCATGCCCGGCGATGGCCGTCTTCTTGGTGGCCTTGCTGCGCCAACTTGGCCGGCGACGGGCTCCGAGAGCTGTTGAGCCCCGAATGAGGACTGGAGGGAGACTCGGATGATCCGGCTCGTCGTCAAGCGAATCGCGGCCATGGTCGTGATCTTGTTGGTCCTGACCGCCGTGGTCTTCACTCCTCCAGAAGGTGAGCCACACCGATCCGGTCCACGCCTACCTCGGGGCCAACGCCTCCAAGTCGGCCATCGCCCACGAGAGCGCGGATCCTCGGCTACAACCAGCCGCTCATCGACCAGTACTTCCACTACGTCGACGGCCTGTTCCACGGGCAACTCCAGAGTCGCTGCGGACCCGGCGCCCGGTGGCCACCGACCTCGCCAACTACCTTCCGGCCACCGTGGAGCTGACCGTGTTCGGCCTGGTCCTGGCCGGTGGTCTTGGGCGCGTTGCTGGGCATCGCCGTCGGCCGGCCGGTGGCGGGGCGCGGGCATCTTCCGGTTCATCATGTTCTCGGGAGCCTCGGCGCCCGCCGTTCCTGCTGGCACTGCTCGGGATCCTGCATCTTCAGCGGCCACTTGCACTGGCTACCGGCCACCGGTGACACCAGCTATGCCAACGCGCCGACCGGACCGACCGGCATGGTCGTCGTCGACACCTTGCTCCATGGTCAGTTCGCCGTGTTCTGGGACGGCATCTGCCACCTGATCTCCCGGGCATCTGTGTCGCCCTCGGCCCGGCGGTGTCGATCGGGCGGGTCCTCCAGGGCTCGCTGACCACGCCATGCGATCTGACTTCGTGCGGACGGCCCGGGCCAAGGGGCTTGCGCGAACGGCGAATGCTGTGGCCGCCACGCGCTCCGCAACTCGCTGGCCGCGGCGCTGTCGATGACCGGGCTGCAGCTGGGCTGATGTTCGCCGGTGTGGTGGTGATCGAGACGATCTTCGCCTGGCCGGGCATCGGGCTGTACATCGATCAGAGCATCCCGGCGGCGACTTCCCGGCCATCGCCGGGGTGACCCTCGTCCTCGGCGTGGGCTACGTGATCATCAACACCATCGTCGACATCCTCCAGGCCGTCGCCGACCCCCGCATCACCCTGTCGTGAACCGCCCGTCACCAACGAGGCCCGGCGCCGTCCAAGGAGCGACCATGAGCGAGAACCAGCGAGGACCGATCTCGAGCGGGCGGCCGCCCGGTCCGATCGACCTGACCCGCCACGAGATGGAGTTCGCCTGGGAGGGGATTCCGACGTTCCTGAAGCTGCCGGTCTGCCTGAACCCGGCCGACCTGCGGGCCGGAGCCATCGACGTCGCCGTGGCCGGCGCCCCCTGGGACGGCACCGCGACCACGCGTTCGGGGACCCATCTCGGGCCCCAGGCCATCCGGGTCTGTGACCACCTCCCCGCTCCGCCGTGGAGTCGCCCGCACCTGCATGTCAGGGTGGACCCCTTCGAGCACCTCAAGGTGTGTGACTACGGGGACGCCGACATCGTCATCGGCGACACCGAGCGCACGTTCGCCAACATCCGATCCTTCGTGGCCGAGATCCTCGAGGGGGGCTCGATCCCCATCATCCTCGGGGGTGATCACGGGATCACCTGGCCGGTCGCCACCGCGGTGGCCGACGTCTACGGCAGCGGCAAGATCGGGATCGTCCACTTCGACGCCCATGCCGATACCGCGCCGGACTGCCAAGGGCGCGCTGGCCGGCCACGGGACCCCGATGCGACGCCTGATCGAGAGCGGCGCGGTACTGGGGGAGCAACTTCGTCCAGGTCGGGCTGCGCGGCTACTGGCCCGGTCCGGACGTGGTGGAGTGGATGGAGGAGCAGGGGATGCAGCTCGCACTTCATGGCCGAGGTGCAGCGGCACGGGTTCGACGCCGTGCTAGAGCGGGCCATCAACGAGGCCCTGTCGGGGTCGGCCGACCACCTCTATATCTCGGTCGACGTCGACGCGGTCGACCCGGCCCACGCCCCGGGCACCGGGTCGCCCGAGCCGGGCGGCCTGACCAGCGCCCAGGTGCTCGGGGCCGTCCGCCGGATGGCCGCCGAGGTGGGCATGGTGGCCATGGACATGGTGGAAGTGAGCCCACCGTACGACTCGGGCAACAACATCACCGCCCTCTTTGCTCATCGGTGCGTGCTCGAGGCCCTGACCGGCATGGCCATGCGGCGACTGGGGCTGACCGCTCGCGACTACCTCGACGAGCGGGCGGCCAACGGGCCCCCGGTGTCGAGCTCGGCGGAAGGGTAGAGCGGCGTGAACGGGCTGGCCGCGCTGGGCTGGGATCGCGACGACGCGGCCGGCCTGGGCGTGTACCAGATGGGGGACTGGTACAACTCGGGCGAGGTGCTGGCCGCCGAGCAGCGAGACGCTGTTCTCGAGATCGTGGGCTCTGGTCGGCACGAGCGAGGAGATGGCGAAGCCGGGCGACTACATCACGGCCAGGATCGGCAACGCTCCTCTTGTTGTCGTCCGGGGACCCGATGGCGAGCTTCGGGCGTTCCACAACATCTGCCGCCACCGCGGCATGGCCCTGCTCGAGGGCTCCGGGGCGGCTCGGCCGGTACATCACGTGCCCGTACCACCAGTGGAGCTTCGCCCTCGAGGGCCCGCTGGCTCAGGTGCCCCAATCCGACAGCCAGTTCGACGGCATGGACCCGGGCCGTTGGGGGCTACTGTCTGCCTCCGTCTCCGAGTGGCGGGGCATGGTGTTCGCCAACCCGGATCCGAACGCCCCGAGCCTTGAGCGAGTCGATGGCCGGTCTCGATCGGCAGCTGGCCTCGTTCCTGTCGGGCCCCCTCCGCCAGGTAGCCTGCGTGCGACTACGAGGCCGACTGCAACTGGAAGCTGCTGATCGAGAACCACGTCGACGTCTACCACCTGTGGTACCTGCATCATCGCTCGCTCAACCAGTACGCCCACCGATCGTTCGAGTGGCTCTCTTTTGGAGACAACTGGTGGAGCATGGAGCCGCTCCGTGATCCGACCACCGCTCCCCCAGGCCTTCCGTGGCTCACCGAGCGAGAGCGCCACAGCATCGGCGCCCATCTGTTGTTCCCCAACCTCATGATGGTGACCACCGGTGAGTACTTCGCTACCTACGACGCCGTGCCGGTCAGCCCGTCACGAACCCGGCTCACCCTCCGGGTCAGGGCAGAAGCGGGCGCCGACGCCGACCACCTGGTGGCGGCCATCCGCTCCTTCTTGTCCGAGGACCTGGAGGCCTGTCGTCGCCTGCAACTGGCCGCGTCCTCGGATGCCTTTGACTACGGCCCCATGGCGAGCTCGCACGAAGAGCCGGTGCGCAGGTTCCATGCCGGTCTCCGCCGCGCCCTCCTGGCCACCCATCAACCGGTGTGCTCCACACCCTCATGACCGCCGGGCCCCGAGAGACCGGGACCTCGACCTGGTTGGACGGCGTGTGGGTCAGAGAGGCCCGCTCCGTCGACGGCGGCCCGTTCTTCGAGTGCACCGATGTCCATTGGTTGCAGGTCGGGCCGTGGTTCGCCGATGTCCGGGTGCCTCGGCCCCTCCATACCGTCAGCCACCCGCTCGACCTGGCCCAAGGATTCAGCGGCGTGGTGGACACGAACGGGTCGACGGTCACCTGGACGCACGACCTCGACACCCTGGACCGACCGTCCGGCCATTGCGACACCGGGTACACCCGGTTCGAAGACGGGGTCCTGGTGGAATGGGAGGAGGGCTACGAGGAGCACTGGCGACCGATCGCTCCCGACGACGCCCCGGCGACGGTCCTTGAATGCCGAGTGGGGTCGAGCGACCCGGTGTGGGCGTGGGTGGTGCGCGTCGGGACGCTGGCCGCCGCCGTCTGGGCCGGCGACCGGCCGGGCGCGGCGCTGTTGTCCGAGGAAAGTGACTGGCAGGCCATGTTGACGGTCGGCCCGAGCGACGGGATCACCGGGGTCCGAGCCGCGCTGTCGGCCGAGGCGTGCGCCCAACCGATTCCGTCGGGTTGGCGGCGCCTCGGTTGGCCAAACGGAGGAGTCGCCCGGTGACGAGGAGGTTGAGCGGCGTGCGGAGGGTGGTGCTGTTGACCTTGGGCTGGGAGGATCTGCCCAAATCCGTATCCGTCGACGGGGCTCCACCCGGAGAGCGACTCACCGAGCCGGTTCCCGGCGTTCTGCTGCTCTGCGACGGTGGATGGCTGTTGCTCGACACCGGGTTCAATCCCACGCTCATCACCGATCCCGCGCTCCGCCGACGCTTCCACGGCGACCCCCTGTTCCGTCCCATCCTTCCCGGACCGGGCGAACCCCTGGAGGAGGCCCTAGCCGGGGCGGGTGTGCCGATGGAGGAGATCGTCGCCGTCGGGCTGAGCCACCTCCACAACGACCACGCCGGCGGCCTCCGACACTTCGCTGGACGGGTCCCGGTCCATGCCCAACGGGCCGAGGTGGCCTACGGGCTGTCCGGCGATCCCGGTCCGGAGCACCACGCCATGTTCCGGATCGACTACGACGACCCGACCATCGACTGGCGCCTGGCCGACGGCGACGGCGAGATCGCGCCGGGGTGACCGCGGTGTTGACCGCAGGACATACGCCGGGCCATCAGAGTTTCATCGTCGACCTGGATGAATCGGTGGGTGGCGGCGGTCTCGTGTTCGCCTTCGACGCCGCCGACCTGACGGAGAACATCGAGATGGAGCGAGCAGTCGGTGGGCGGGTCGACGTCGGCCCCGAGGTAACCATCCAAGCCATCCGGCGGCTCAAGGCGATCGCCGCCGAACGCGGCTATCCATTGATCCCCGGCCATGACCCCGTGGTCTGGCCCGACTCACCCGATCCCTGGCCGAGCGATTCGCCAGCTGACGCCGACCGCCCCGCGGCCCCTGGCTCAGGGCGCTTGCTCGCCGCCGCCCCACCCGATCCGGCGATCGCAGTACGGCTCGATGAACGGCGAGCGGTACCCATCGTGACGCCAGGTGATGGGGAACGCCGTCTCGTCCATGCGGTCGTCGCCGAATCGCTTGTAGCGGCTGTAGATGTAGCCGACGGTGGAGGGATGGAACCGAGCCTCCGAGGACATGCAGTGGGCCACCAACGACCGGCGGGGGACGGCCGCGCCGTTGGCGCCCGACCCGTGCCATGTCCACCCGGCGTGGAAGGCGCCCCCGCCGGCCGGGACCTCCACCGGCACCCGCTCGGGCTCCACGCCGACGGCGGCGGCCGCCTCCCGCAGCTCGCGGTGGGGGTCGTCGGGCCCGTGGAAGTCGGCGATCATCCCCCACTCGTGCCACCGGTGGGAGCCACGCACGTACTCCACCGTGCCGCCCGCCGCCGTGGTGTCCTCCAGGGCGATCCAGCAGCTGACCCACTCAGGGGGGACGGCCCATTGCTCGTAGCTCGAGTCCTGGTGGAACCCGAGGGCCTTGCCCCCCGGCGGCTTCCACAGGACGTTGTCCTGGCTGAGCCGAGTCCCGGGCCAACCGCCCAGGCGGGCGCAGGCCCGGCCGATGTCCTCTCGCAGGACGACCCGGGCGATGTCGCGGTCGGACTTCCACCCGTTGCAGATCTGTCGGGTCAGGTCAGGGTCGTCTCGACCGTCCTGCCAGTTCCACTCGTCGGGGTACAGCCCCGTCTCGAAGTTCCCGGCGAAGAGGTCCTCGTACCGGGCCAGCGCCGACGCAGCCAGCGCCGGGGCGATGATCCGGTCGACGATGAGGAAGCCATCGGCATGGAACCTCGCCAGCTGCTCCTCGCTGAACTCGATCGGGGGGATCTGGGTAAGGGCCACGACACCTCCATATCAATAGGACTTCGTGTCACTCGGATTTCGTGTCACTTGGATTTCATGGTCGTCAGACCTGCTGCAGATAGCGACGCAGCTCTTCGACCGGGACGAAGCGCCGGCAGGCCTCCTCCTCGGCCATGCGAGAGGCGGCATAGTGGTCGACGAACGACGGCCCGAACAGCTCGCGGGCAGCCGTGCTGGTGGCGAACCGCTCGGCCGCCTCGAGGAGGTTCCGGGGAAGAACGCCCGTGCCCGGTGCCGACCGACCGTCAGCGGGCGGGACCACCGGTGCGGGCGGGACGAGGCCGCGTTCGACGCCCCACACCGCGGCGCCGAGAAACATGGCCGAGCAGAGGTGAGGGCTGGTGTCGGCGCCGGCGATCCGCAGCTCGAGCCGGCCGGCTGCTGGCGTGCCGCTCACCGTCCGCAGTGCGCAGCTGTAGTTCCCCGGGCCCCAGGTGGCTGAGGACGGGGCCCAGTTCCCCGGGGCGAAGCGCCGATAGGAGTTGGGGATCGGGGGCAGCCATCACCAGCAGCTCGGGGAGCAGGGTGACCACGCCGGCGATGGCGGAACGCGGCCACCGTGGAGAGCTCGCCGAGCTCGTCTACGACCACCGGCCGCCCGTCGGTGGTCGACGGAAGCGACAGGCTCGGGTGGCCGCCCAGGCCGGGGAAGCCCTCGCCCAGCTGGGCCATGAACGTGGCCGTCTGTCCCCGCCGGCGTAGTAGGCCTTGGTGAACAACTTGGCCAGGGTGGCATCGTCGGCGGCGCGGACCGCCGGCCCGTGCTCAATGGCCAGCTCCAGGCAGCCCGGCCCCAGCTCGGCGCAGACGTGGTCCACCGGTACGTCCCCCGCGGCCAAAGCGGCGACCAGGCCGGCGATGGCTTCCGCCTCGACGGCCGGGGTGAGGGCCGACCAGCACCGATTGTCGAACATGGCCGGCTTGAGCACGGGCGGCGAGCGGGTGGGGTCACCGACCTCGGCCCCGCTCTGGTCGAGCACGATCAGCTCGAGCTCCCAACTCACCTCGGCCACCAGCCCGCAGGCCGCCGCCCGATCGACCATGCGTTGCAGCTGGACGCGAGGGGACAGTTCGCCTGAGCTCGCCCGTGAAGTCGGCGAGGAAGAGGGCCGCCTCGGGCTCGAACGGGTAGCGCCGGCCGCTGCGGTGATCGACGGTCGCCTCCGCCTCCACCGCGCCCCCGTCCCGCCAGGTTCGGTCGTGCGGATCCCACCACTGGACGGCGTCGATGAAGCTCCATCCGTGCTCGAATGCCCGGGTCGCGGCGGCGGGACCGAGCCGCTTCTCTCGGAGCGTGCCCGAGGCGTCGACCAAGCCCAGGTGGACGGCCGACAGTCCCTCGAGCGACGGCCCGGCGCTCACCGACGCGACTTCGGGGACATCGTGGATGACCACCGTCAGGAGCCGGTCCGGGTACCCGGAAGGGCGGCATCCGGGTGCGTCTGAAGCCGTCCTCGGCGCGAGTCGTCGACCAGGGCCGCCAGGCTGGCCGCCAGCGTCTCGGCCACCTGGGCCATCGGCCCGAAACGACTGGCCACCAGCGACGTCAGCCGCCCGGCATTGGTGCCCGACTGGCGCATGCTGGACTGATAAGAAGGGACCTTCGCCCATTCGTCCACTGTGGTCTCGCTCACCTCGACGTGGAACTGGACGCCCCAGGCGTGCCGTCCCACGCGGTACGCCTGCACCGCGCTCGGCCGGGTTGGTCGCCAGCAGAACGCTCCCCGGTGGCAGTCGGCTGACCTGGGCCCCGTGCCACTGGAGCCCTTCGATGCTGGCGGGCAGGGCCGAGAACAGCGGGTCGGTGTCGACCGCCGAGTGAGTCCACGGACCACGCCGACCTCGGGATCGGCCATCGGTGCGACGGTACCGCCGACGGCATCGGCCAGGAGCTGATGGCCGAGGCAGACGCCGAGAAACGGGCGCCCGAGTTCGACCACCCACCGACGGATGGCCGCCTTCTCCGGTGCCATCCACGGGTACTCGTCCTCCTCCCAGACGTCCATGGGCCCACCCATCACGATGAGCAGATCGAAGGGATCGAGATCGGGAATGGGCTCGCCCTCGTCGAGCTCCACGGCGACGAGTTCGACACCGGCGGCGGCGAGCAGCCGGCCCAGTGAGCCCGGATGCTCGACCGCCAGATGTTGGAACACGAGTGCACGCGCCGGGCAGTCCGGCCCGGTGGCGGCGTCGTCCCCCTCGTGTCTCGTCGCCGGCTCGTCCATGGGGCAGCCCCTCGTTCTCCCGCCCTAAGGCAGGATGTCGAGGTACTCCTTCACATCCCAGTCGCTCACCGTGCCGATGAAGCGCTCCCACTCGTCCCGCTTGTAGTGCATGAACACCCGGTACATGTCGCCAGGCATCGCCTGGCGGACGACCGGGTCGGCCTCGAGGGCATCGAGGGCCTCGCCCAGCGTGCTGGGGATCCGTTCGACCTCTTTTCCCGCGGCGATGGCCTCATAGATGTTGCCCTCCTCGGGGGGGCCCGGGTCGATGCTCTGAGTGAGGCCGTCACGCATGGTCACGAGCAGGGCGGCCATGGACAGATAGGGATTCACCGCGGAGTCCACCGAGCGGTACTCGAACCGACCGGGCGCGCTGACCCGCAGGGCGGTGGTGCGATTCTGGAACCCCCAGTCGGCGAACACCGGCGCCCAGAAGCCGGCGTCGGCGAAGCGGCGGTAGGAATTGACCGTCGGGGCGGTGATGGCGGTCAGCGCCCGGAGGTGGGAGAGAACGCCGCCGATGGCATGGAGCCCGGTCTTGCTCGGCATGCGCACGTTGTCCCCGTCGGGCAGGAACATGTTGGTCTCGCCCTGCCACAACGAGAAGTTGTGGTGGCAACCGTTGGCCGATACCCCCATGAACGGCTTGGGCATGAAACAGGGGAAGAGGCCGAGTTCCCGCCCGACCTGCCTGCAGACCTGGCGGTAGGTGGTGAGCCGGTCAGCGGTCAGCTCGGCCCGGTCGAACGCGAAGTTGAGCTCGAGCTGACCGGGCGCGTCTTCGTGGTCGCCTTGGATCATGTCCAGGCCCAACCGACCGCAGTACTCGATCACCCGGTGGATGACCGGTTGCAGCTCCGAGAACTGGTCGATGTGGTAGCAGTACGGGCGGGTTGCTCCTTCCACCGACGGCGACCCGTCTTCATTGGTCTTGAGCCACATCATCTCGGGCTCGCACCCGACCAGCAGGGTGAGGCCGGTTTCCGCGGTGAATTGCTCGTGGAGCCGCCGGAGGTTGCCACGGCAGTCCGAGGTGAGCCAGCCACCCGGGTCCTCGGTCTCCTCCCGGCCACGGAACAGGGTGCAGTAGACCCGGGCCACCTTCGGGTCCCACGGCAGGACGCTGAAGGTCTCGACGTCGGGCAGTCCCACCAGCTCGCGCGCCTCGGGCCCATAGCCGATGTAGTCGCCATGGCGATCGGTGAACAGGTTGGCGGTGGCGCCGTAGACGAGCTGGAATCCCTTGGTGGCCACCGACGCCCAGTGGTCGGCCGGGATGCCCTTGCCCATGATCCGTCCGGTCACCGACACGAACTGGAAGTAGACGTAGGTGATCCCCTCGGTGTGGATCTGGCGCTCGACCTGCTCGATGCGTCCTCCCGGCCGTCCTGGTCAACGAAGCGCTCCACGCGGTAGGCATCGCAGGTTTTCCTCCCAACATTTTGGCGGAAACACGTTCACTATCAGTAAACAAACTCGGGGTTTCGTCGGGGTGTCGTACGAGTGTCCATCGTGTTAATCCGAGGCCATCCTCGACACGCCCGTGGTGGC
>CAVQVK010000008.1:0-86111 GCA_963717035.1 uncultured Acidimicrobiaceae bacterium
GGACCGGTCCCGGTGGGCCCGGGCGGAACCTGCGCCTCGGCGGTCTGGCCGACCACGCCTCCCGTCGGCTCCCCGACGGGGACCTTCACCTTCACCGGCGATCAGACCAACACCACTGTCCCCTCCAGTGGGGCATCGGTGAGCGGTGCCGGCTGCTACTCGTGGGTGGACCTTGGCCGGCAGCACCTTCCCCACACCTCCTCTCGGGGTCACCCACCCGGCCGGGACCTCCGGCGAGGTGTTCCAGGTCCTGCCCCTGGCCCCGACGCTCACCACCAGCATCAACCCGACGGTGGTCGGGGGAGTGGCGCGGCCACCGACACCATCGTGGTGGCCGGCTCCAACCTTGGCGCCGGCGGTGGCGCACCGGCCTCGGCCGCACTCACCCGGCAGATGCTCGGACCAGTCCCTCCGATCTCGAACTCGTGCACCGCCGTCGACTGGACGGCAGTGGGCGTGCCCGTGGCCGACCGGGCACGATCACGGCGACGGGGAACAACACCTACACAGCCACACCGACCAGCCCGGCGGGCACCAACCTCACCCCCGGCCAATGCTACGGCTTCACCGAGACCCTGGCTGCCACCACTGACAGCAGCCAGGTCACGTCGCTGGCCAGTGCCACCCATGAGTTCGTCCAGGTGGCGTCGGTGCCGACCTACTCGACGACGACCAGCGCCGCCCCCATCAACCCCCGGGGCACCGCATCAGACACGTTCACCGTCACCGGGACGGGCACCAGGACGGGCACCCTGACCTGGACCCTGGTCGGACCGGTCACGGTGGGCTCGGACGGGACCTGTGCAACCGCGACGTGGCGACTACGCCTCCTGTCGGGTCGCCCTCGGGAACCTTCACATTCGCCGGCGATCAAACGGCCGTCAAGGTGCCCACCAGCGGGGCCTCGGTGAGCGGTGCCGGTTGCTATTCCTGGGTGGACACGTTGGCGGGTAGCACCTTCCCCACGCCTCCGGGCGGTGTCATCCACCCGGCGGGGACCTCCGGTGAGGTCTTCCAGGTCCAGCCCCTGGCCCCGACGCTCACCACCACCATCCACCCATTGGTTAGCGGGGGAGTGGCAACGGCCACCGACACCATCGTCGTGGCCGGCACCAACTTGGGCAGCGGCGGTGGCGCACCGGCTTCGGCCGCCCTCACCTGGCAGCTGCTCGGACCGGTCGCCCCGATCTCGAGCTCCTGCACCGCCGTCGACTGGACGGCTGTGGGCGTGCCCGTGGCCGACACGGGCACCATCACGGCCACAGGCAACAACACCTACACGGCCACGCCGACCAGCGCGGCGGGCACGAACCTCACCCCCGGCCAGTGCTACGGCTTCACCGAGACCCTGGCCGCCACGACTGACAGCAGCCAGGTCACGTCGCCGGCCAGTGCCAGCAACGAGTTCGTTCAGGTGCCACCGGTGCCGGTTATCGCCTCCCAGACGTCTATCGCCCAGCTATTTCCCCACGGTCCTGTTTCCGACTCGGTCACCATCACCGGGACCAACGGGGTCTCGGGCACCCTGACGTGGTCATTGGTCGGACCGGTTGCTCCCATCTCGGGCTCGTGTACCGGGGTCAACTGGACGGGCGCCACCGCACTGCCGGGACATTCGGGCACCACTCCGATCACCGGCGACGGCACCGTGACCACCGGCCCGGTGAACGTGAACATCGTGGGCTGTTACTCCTGGGTGGACACGCTGTCGGGCAACTATCCGACGCCCACGACCGGCGGAGCCGGCTCGACGAACGAGGTCCTTCTGGTCGCCCCCCACCAGCCGACGCTGACAACCGGCGCGGCAATGTCCTCCGGCGCGGGTGGGACCAAGAGCGTGGTCGACACCATCACCGTCGCCGACTCGGGTATCGGCAGCGCCTACGGCACCGGGGCACCGGCTTCGGCTGCCCTCACCTGGTCATTGCTCGGGCCGGTCACCCCGGTGAGCGGTTCGTGTGCCACCGTCGACTGGACGGCCGCCGGCGTGCCGGTGAAGGACACGGGAACGATCACAGTGACAGGGGACGCGGCGTACAGGTCGACGCCGCCCACCGCCCTGACGGTCGTCGGTTGCTACAGCTACACCGGGAGTCTGGCGGCCACCACCGACAGTCTCGTAGCCACCTCGGCGGCGGGGATCCCCGCCGAGACGGTCCAGCTGTTCGATCCGCCCGTCGTGGCCACCACGACCTCGGCGACGCTGGTGTTCCCGAATACGTCGCTGTCCGATTCGGTCGTCCTTACCCAGGCGAGCGGGCAGGCGGGGACCCTGGCCTGGTCCCTGGTCGGTCCGGTGGCGCCGGTGAACGGGTCGTGCGCCGCGGTGACGTGGACGAACGCGCCGACCGTGCCCTCGGGTTCGGGGACGGTCGCCACCACCGGTGACGGCACCGTGACCACCGGCCCCGTCACCATCACCACCGTGGGTTGCTACAGCTGGGTGGACACGGTGACCGGACCGGCGTTCCTCGGACAGACACTCTTGCCGGCCGGTACGACGAACGAGGTCGTGCACGTCCAGCCCTTCCAGCCGACGTTGACCACGAACGCCACGGTGACGACGGCGGCCAACGGTACCCAGAGCATCGTGGACAACATCACGATCACCGGATCGGGCATCGGCGTCGGCTCCGGCGGCGCACCGAACTCCGTGCTGACGTGGACGCTGTACGGTCCGGTGGCGGCGATCGGCGGCAGCTGCGCCGCGGTCAACTGGACCGGCGTGCCGGTGGCGGCCACGGGGACGATCGCCGTGACCGGCGACGGGAAGTACACGACGCCGGCCACCACCCTGACGGCGTCGGGCTGCTACAGCTTCGGCGAACAACTCGCCGGTTCGGCGTTGGCCGACCCGGTTACGTCCCCCGCCGGTATCGCCGCCGAGACGGCGCTGGTGACGATCCCGCCGCCGGCGGGCACATCGGGGACGACCACCAGCCAGACCGGCAGTACGGGGACCGCGGCGGCCTGCTGGCCTTCACCGGGTTGAACGGGCTCTCGTTCCTGTTCGTCGGCGCCTTGCTGCTGGCTGCTGGGGCGGTTGCCCTGCTGCTCGGGCGGCGTAAGCGAATCACCTAGCCCAAGCCCCATCGCTGACCTGGTCGGGCAGGCACATTTCTGGAACACGTTGCACTTTAGGGCCCTTGCGTGTTACCGTGCCGAATCGCCCCATTCGAGGAGCGAATCGCCCCGTTCGGGACTGCGAGTGAGGAGCCCACATCATGGAGTTCGGAGTATTTCTCAACGGCTACGTGCCGGGTCCCGCCGCTTTCGATCCGGCCAGCGAGCACGAGATGTTCAAGCGTGAGACCGGGTACGTCATCCACGCCGACAAGTACAACTGGAAGTACGCCTGGCTGGGGGAGCACCACTCCCTGACCGAGTACAGCCACCTGTCGGCCCCCGAGGTGGTCATGGGCTACCTGGCCTGTGCCACCGAGCAGATCCACGTGGGCACCGGGATCATGAACCTCTCGCCTCGGGTCAACCATCCGGTGCGCTGCGCCGAGCGGGTCGCCATGCTCGACCACATGACCGAGGGACGGTTCGAATGGGGGACCGGTCGGGGGGCGGGCAGCCATGAGATCGCCGCCTTCAACATCTTGGACAAGAACTCCACCAAGGCGGAGTGGAACGAGGTCATCCGCGAGATTCCCCGCATGTGGGAGGAGCGCGACTACACCTTCGACGGCGACCATTTCACCGTGCCCACCCCTCACAACATCTTGCCGAAGCCCTACGGGGCCGGTCACCCGCCCATCTGGGTGGGATGCGGGAACCCGACCACCTTCACTCAAGCGGGTGAGCTGGGCATCGGGGCCATCGCCTTCAACTTCGAGCCGATCTACAACCTGCAGGGCCGCATCGATGCCTATAAAGAAGGCATTGCCAACTGCACGGAGCCGCTGGGCCAGTACCTGAACGACAACATCATGATGACCAACGTGGTGATCTGCATGAGCGACCGCAAGAAGGCCCGGGAGATCGCGCCGCGCCCCGGGCGCGGCTACCTGTACTCCATGGTGTGCAACTACCACGACACCATTCCCCATCTGGACGGCATCCCGGTGTGGCCCGAGCCGCCCGTGTCGGTGGCCAACGAGGAGATGCTCGACGCCCTCATCGAGGGGGGCTGGATCCTGTGCGGCGAGCCCGACGAGGTGGCCGAGCAGGTGGCCAAGTACCAGACGGTCGGCTGCGACCAGCTGGTGTTCGGGCTCCCCTCCGACTCGATGGCCGAGGACGAGGTCTACGAGATGCTCGAGCTCTTCGGGACCAAGGTCATCCCCCAGTTCGACTCGGACCCGGTGCACTCCACCACCCGCTACCGGGAGAAGGCGGTGCGCAAGTACCCCGACTTCACCTTCCCGATCCCCGACATCTCCGTGGAGGTGCTGCCCACCAACGCCCAGATCCAGCTGGACGGTACCCGCACCCCCTGAGCCCGCCGCGGTTCGGGACCCCTCGGCGGCGACCGTGATGGTTGAGCGAATGGCGTCGCGTGCGAGCATGGGAGGGTGAGCCGCCGGTCCGTGAGGCGTGACAGACGGGTTAACCATGCCGCGCCGTACCGTCGACGGCGGCGAGTGGTTGTCGCCCTCGGTGCCGTGATCCTGGCCGGGGTGGTGGTCGTGGTCCTGGTCGGCACCGGGCTGGTCGACGGCGGGTCGAGCTCGGGGCTGAAGCCCGATACTCGGACCGGTCAGAGGGCGACTACAACCGGGCACCCGAACCGGTCGACGACGACCTCGACCACCCACCCGCAACCGCAGCCCCCGTATGCCATCCAGACCTCGACGGTCACCTTCACCGATCCCACCCGGGACACGCCGGCCCGGGGGGACGTCGCCGCCGTGTCCGGCCGGGTCCTGGTCACCGACATCCTGCGACCGGTGGGGCCCACCGGTCCACTGCCGTTGATCGTGTTCGCCCCTGGATGGAACAGCGACCCCTCGCACTACACGCCACTGCTCGACGAGTGGGCATCGGCCGGCTACCTGGTGGCGGCCCTGACCTTCCCGGACTCGACGGACACCACTCCCGGCGAACCGGTGAGCGACTTTCCCGATGAGGCTCGCGACCTGTCCTTCGTGATCTCCTCGCTCCTCGCCGGCCCGGAAGGCTCGACCGGCTCGATCGACCCCCACCGCATCGCCGTGGCCGGTCACTCCGACGGGGGCACCGATGTGGCCATGTTGGCGCTCAACCCTGCGTACGCCGATCCTCGCATCAAGGCCTATCTCTCGCTGTCGAGCCAGATCCCCGATGGCGTCGCCGGGCCGTGGGGGACACCCACCGGGGGCTCGTTGCTGGTCGCCGTGGGCACCGCCGACGAGTATGGGCTCTTGCCCGACTCCACCCAGGTGTACCAGACCGCCGATATGGTCAAGGCCTTGCTTACCGTGAGCGGCGGCGACCACCTGGACACCTTCGTGGCCGACACCCCCCAGGCCGCCGCCGTCCGGAATGAGACGGTCCGGTTCCTCCAGGCCGCACTGGGTCCCGGTTCTGCTCCGGTGACATCGGCCACCTTGAACGCCGCGCTCGTCCCTCCTCCCGACCCGTCGATCGCCGTCCAGGCGGGCTCGGGCTGAGCCACTGGTGACCTGATCCGTTCGGTCGCGGTCCGCTGCGACCGGTGCCTGATGGGTGTGCGGCGGCGGCTTCCTGGTCGGGTCCGGACCGCTCGTTGGGGTGTATCACGGGTGATACACTTGAAGGCATGAGCGAAGTGTCGATTCGAGACTTGAGAAACCACGGCGGTGACATCGTGGATCGCGTCGCCGGCGGCGAGCAGGTGACGATCACGCGCTCGGGCAAAGCGGTTGCCGAGATGCGCCCCGTTGCCGGGCCTCCGCTCCCCGCATCCGTGTTACTGGCCCGATGGCGGCACTTACCACCGGTCGATCCCACCAGCCTTCGGAGCGACATCGACGCGACGTTGGACCCATCGTTGTGAGGAGACCGGGCAGGCGGGGTGTGCTCGACACCAGCACGGTGATCCTGCTGCCGGGTATCACCGAACCATCGGCGCTACCTGATGAGCCTGTGATCACGGCGGTGACGCTCGCCGAACTGTCGGTAGGACCACTTGTGGCCTCCACCGACGAGGTGCGCGCCTCTAGACAGGCACACCTTCAGCAGGCAGAGACCGATTTCGAGCCTTTGCCCTTCGACGGGAGGCGGCGCGAGCCTTTGGTCAGGTCGCAGCCTCGTTGCAGCGGAGCGGCCGCAAGGTCGCCGCCCGGAGCTACGACGCAATGATCGCCGCAATCGCGCTGGCGAACGACCTCGCCGTTCACACGTGCAACCCCTCCGATTTCGAAGGCATCGACGGCCTCACGGTCACAGCCGTGCCCCATCCCGGCCTATCGACCACCGAGTAAGGGGGCTCCCAACCTCAGGTCGCAACCGGGGACCGACCGCGGCCCCGATGGCCTGGCCGAGGTAGAGCCTCTGGAGTTGAAGGTGATCACGACGCCGGGCAGCGTCGCTCCCGGCCACCGTCCCCAAACTTGGAGGACTGGCAGCCCCCGTCAGCCGGATTCGGCTGCCGTCCGGGCGCCCCCGGCTGTCGGTCTCCTCGGGGCCTCGGCCACGATGGCTGGCCCACCGGTAGTCGGGCTTGCCGCTGGGTGAGCGCACGATCGTCTCGACCACGTGCAGCTGGCGGGGGACCTTGTAGCCGGCGATGGCGTTCCGGCAGTGCAGCTGGATGTCCTCGAGGCTGGGATGACGGTCGGCCCTCGGCTGGATGATCGCCGCCACCCGCTGGCCCCACCGCTCGTCGGGCGCGCCGATCACGATGGCGTCGAACACCTCGGGATGGGACCGCACCGCCGACTCGACCTCTTCGGGGTAGATCTTCTCGCCCCCCGAGTTGATGCTGACCGAGCCCCGACCCAACAGCGTGATGGCTCCGTCCGGCTCTACCGTGGCGAAGTCGCCCGGCATCACGTAGCGGGTGCCGTCGACGGTGATGAAGACCTCGGCCGTCTTCACCGGGTCGTTGTAGTACCCGACGGGGATGTCACCGGTGCGGGCGATCTTGCCAGTTACCCCCGAGCCCGGCTTCACCAGATCGAGCTTCTCATCCAGCACGACGGTCTCCCCGATGGCCCTGACCGTCGGGCCGCTCTTCATGGCCGTGTGGTCCTTGTCCAGCATGACCATGCCGTTGCTGCCCGTCTCCGAGGATCCGATTGCATCGGTCATCACGATGTTGGGCAGGTGGGTGAAGAACTCGTCCTTCACCGGGGCCGAGAACAGTGCGGCCGTGGACACCACCGCGTACAGGGACGAGAGGTCATAGGCGGCGCCGGGATCATCCAGCGCCTCGACCAGCGGCTTGCCCATGGCGTCGCCGGTGATCATGATCGAGTTGGCCTTTTCCGCCTCCACCAGCCGCCACACCGCGTGGGGATCGAACCGGGAGACCAGGATGATGCGGTTCCCCACGAAGCTCTGGCCCATCACCGACCACTGGCTGGCCCCGTGCATGAGCGGGGCGATGGGCAGCGAGGTCATCGGGGTGCCGGCCAGGCCCTTTTCCACCAGCTGCTCGGGTCGCACGATCCGAGTGTTGGTCATCGGGTCGATGCCACCGCCCAGCGCGTAGAAGACGTCCTCGTGCCGCCACACCACGCCCTTGGGCATGCCCGTGGTCCCACCGGTGTAGAGGATGTAGTGATCGTCGCTCGAGCGGGGGTCGAAGTCTCGCTCCGGACTGCCCGAGGCCAGCGCGTCCTCGTAGGCGATGGTGCTCTCGGTGGGCAGCGGGGTGTCGCTCCCGTCTTCGACGGCGATGATGTGGCGGAGGTCGGGCAGATCGCCGAGCACGCTGGCCACCTGGGGGCTGAACTCGCGCTGGTGGACCAGGGCCACCAGGTCTGCGTTGGTGAAGAGGTACCGGAGCTCGTCTTCGACGTAGCGGAAATTGATGTTGATCCACACCGCCCGCAGCTTGAAGACGGCCCATGCCGTCTCCACCCACTCGACGCTGTTGAGAGAGTAGATGCCCACGTGGTCGCCCGGGCCGATGCCGTTGGCCGCCAGATGGTGGGCCAACCGGTTGGCCCGTTCCTCCATCTGGGCGTAGGTCCGTCGTTTGCCCTCGGCCACCAGGTACTCGCGGTCACCGAACGCGTCGACGGCGTTCTCGAACAGGTCGGCGAGATTGAAAGTCATCGACCAGTCAGTAGAACACGTTTCGGTTTAACGGGCAAGCTGTTTGCCCCACAGAGGGGCCCGATCAGCGGAGATCGGAAAGCGCACTGAGCCACCAATCACCCCTGGAGGGTGACGTCGTCCTGGACTCCTGGTGTGAGTATGGGATCTACACCCATAGAGGGGGATCAGGATGTCCATGCCCCAGGAGAGTCCCAGCGACCGTCCCAAGCGCGCCCGGCTCAGCGGTGGTGCGATCACCTCGATCTCCGGCGTCGCGCTCTTGGTCATCTTCATGGCCCAGAACACGGAGGACATCACCCTCCACTTCCTGGTCTGGCATTTCACCTGGCCGGTCTGGCTGTTCACCATGATTACGGCACTGGTCGGTGCGTTGGTTTGGTTCGGACTGGGCGTGCTGCGCCGTCACCGGCGTCGCAAGGCGCGCCGGGAAGATCGTCGAGGGTGAGCCGTCCAGGCAGGTTCGATGGAGTCCCGCCGATCGAACCCGGAGCGCCGATCGAACCCGGAGCGCCGATCGAACCCGGAGATAGTGTTCCGGGAGATAGAGAACTCGGAGCTAGAGAACCCAGAGATGAAGCTGTCCAGGGTGAACGCCGATGGCCGATGGCCGTCACTCTCATCGTGGCCATGGTTCTACCGTTGCTGCTCCCGGATCGATTCAGCGTCGTCTCGAAGTGGATCTCTCCGGCGCTAGAGGCGGCGTTGCTGGTGACGCTCATCGTCGCCGACCCCGGTCGGATCGATCGCCGGAAATCCTGGATACGGGCGCTTTCGCTCCTCTTGGTCATCGTGTTGGTCGCCGGGTCGGGCGTGGTCGCCACCCATCTGGTCATCGATCTCATCCGCGGAGGCCCAAACACGAACTCGGCCGGTCAATTGCTGCGGATCGGCATTCTCACCTGGCTCTACGTCATCATCAGCTTCTCGTTTCTCTACTGGGAGCTCGACGGCGGCGGACCCGAAGAGCGTCTCTATTCCCCGCGCGAGTTTCCCGACATGGCGTTCCCCGAACAGCTCAACCCGAGCGTGGCCAAGCCCGGGTGGCGACCACAATTCTTCGACTACCTCTATGTCGGCTTCACGAACGCCACCGCCTTCAGCCCTACCGACGTGATGCCACTGGCCCGGTGGGCAAAGGGGGTTATGACCCTGGAGGCGACGGGCTCACTGATTGTCATCGGTCTCGTCATCGCCAGGGCGGTCAACATCCTCAAGTGAAGTCTGGAGCAGGCGACGCAGGCCAGTAGGCTGCATGATCCGGCCACAGCTGCTGCGCCGTTCAATCGGGTCTGAGATGACTAGCCGACGTCGTCGGCCGCTTGCCGAATGGCATCATCGACGTCTTTGACGCTGACGTCGAGCGCCTTGGCGATTCGCTTTTCCGCCCTCAACTCGGCCTTGGCCATTGCTGCTTCCATGGTGCTGTCCCCGACGACAATGAGGGCGGCTTGACCATCGTCGATGATCTCTCCGAACTCCTTCACGTCAGCCCGAGACATGCCCCGCCACAGGTGACCACTGGCGCCACCAACGGCGGCACCGATGATGGCCGATGCGATGATGGACGGCGGGAAGAGTATGCCGACGAACGCGCCTGCGGCCGCACCGCCCCATGCTCCATGACGGGTCGCCATCTCGTCCTTGTTGACGTGGACCTTGCCCGTGTCGTCCTTCGTCACCACCGCACTGTCATAGGTTCCGATTGCCCCAGCCGAATGCAATTCTCTGACGATCTCGTAGTCCAGCGGTGCGGCCGCTTCGTTGGTATAGGTGCCGATGAATATGAAGACCCCGTCTGACTTGGCCATGTCCACTCCTAGTGTCGGGTGCCCTCCGCCTGCCTGCGCCGGTTGAGGTGAGTAGCCCCCATGGTGGCAGAGATCAGCCGTCAATTCGTCACCCTTGGTGGGTGATTATGACCGAGCGGAGAAGGTCCAGAGTCGTGGAGAAGGTCGAGGGTCGTGGAGCATTCCGTGCGATGCCCGGTCCGGGACCCGATGGTCGCAGGCTCGGTTACGTGTCGTCGTGGCGTCGATGTGGTTCCGAGGACGGAAGACGGTTGACCGATACCAGCTCGATGTTCAAGTCCCGAAGCAATTCAAGCGTGCTGTGCAGACGGGCCTGATCGAGCACCCACCCGACCAGATGGGTCGAGCCGTGCTCGAAGCGGGTCATATCGAACCCTTCGAAGGCGGCCAGCAGAGTCGGGCTGAGCCGTCCTCTGACCACGAGCTCGTAGTTGCTGGCTGCCACGGCAGTCCTTCCCATCTGGGTGTTCACCGTCCACCCTGACGTGACCGACGGCCGCCGTCCTCATCCGCCAAGGGTGATATTTGGTTTCCCACGCAGCCCGTCAGGGCTTATGCTCCCCGTAGCGGACTGCGTAGAACCGCTACGGGGAGCCATGACAGTCACTGGTGCAGTTCCTTCGGCAATTGCCGTCGACCGACCGGTGCTTCGCCACAGGCTCGACGGGGCACTGTCTCAGCCCCTGGCGATCATTGTCGCCCCGGCGGGAGCCGGAAAGTCCGTGTTGCTCGCCCAATGGGCGGCTAGTCGCCCCGACCTGCGCTTCGTGTGGCTTCAGATCGACCCCTTGGATGACGATCCTGTCCATTTCTCTCAACGACTGCTGCGCGGATTTGCCGCCATCAGGGCCGAATTCGCTGATCTCGGTCCCTTGGTGGCCATGCACGGGGGTGGATTGGGCCCGCCCTTGCTGGAGGAGCTCGGAAAGAAGATGGCGGACCTTCCCGATGTCGTCATCGTTCTTGACGACCTGCACCGTGTCTCGAACGCAATCCTTCTGGCCGATCTGGGTCGGCTCGTTGAGCTCCTGCCTGAGAACGTTCACTTGGTACTCTCGACTCGGGTCGACCTCCCCATTGCCTGGAGCCGGCACCGGATGCGACTGGGAATGACCGAGATCCGCCAAGCGGACTTGGCCCTCGATGAAGCTGAGGCGGCCGAGCTTCTGGAGCAGATTGCCGGCCGGACCATGAGCGCTGACAGTTTGGCGGCATTGGTGAATCGGACAGAGGGCTGGGTCGCCGGATTGCAACTGGCCGCCATGACCCTTCGTCACTACGACGACATGGACGAGTTCATCATCGAGTTCAGTGGCAGCGACCGGCTCGTGGCCGATTACCTCACCGAGGAGGTGTTGCAGGGCCAATCCGATCACCGTCGTCAATTCCTGCTCCGGGTATCGGTGCTCGATGAATTCTCTGCCGATCTGGTGGCTCACCTGACCGGCGAGCAGAACGCGGAATTCGTCCTGGAAGAGCTCGAACGTGAGTCCATGTTCCTGGTTCCCCTTGATACCCACCGAAGCCGATTTCGATTTCACCATCTCTTCCGGGACCTCTTGCGCTATCGATTACGGCTCGAGGATCCCGCCGCGGAAGGACCTCTCTTGACACGAGCGTCCACGTGGCATCTCGATCGGGGAGAGCTGAGCCAGGCCGTCGATCTCTTGCTTCGGGCGGGAGAATGGGAGAGCGTTCTTGACATCATCTTGTCTCGGGGTTCGGATGTGTTCGAGCGGGGTCAAATGGCCACGGTCATCCGATGGATCGAGAGAGTCCCTGAGTCCATCCGAGCGGGAAGGCACAACCTGACCCTCCTCCTGGCCTTTCTCAAGGGGGCAGATGGTCAGGCGGCCGTTGCGGAGGACCTCGGCCGGAACGTGATGACCCACCCGACCGCGACAGATGGCGAGAGACTGTGCGCAACCGTTCTGCTCTCACTCCTCGCTCAGTGGCGACCGCGGCCCGAGACCAGCGTCGACTTGGCTGTCCGGGCCCTCGACATCTTGGACAACGCCGAGGACATCGACCAATTGCCGATCCCCGCAGTCCTGTGCCTTACCGATGCATATTCCCTACGGACGATCTCGCTGATCTCGGGAGGTCAGGCGCATTTCCTAGCCGGCAATATTGGGGAGGCCCGAGACTGGCTCGAACGCGGATTGAGGAGTGTGGGAGCGGCCTATTCGGTTTGGAAGGTCAGTTGCCTAGGTTCTCTCGGCCTGTTGGAGGCGTGGTCCGGCCATGCCCATCGTTCCGAGGCGCTTGCCGGCGAGGCATTGGCCGTTGCCCGCGGGGTCGACACCTTGTCCCATCCTTCTACCGCTGATGCCTATCTGGCCCTTACCCTCGTTGCCCTCGAGCGAGCCCAACCCAACAGAGCTGCGGTGTATTTGCATGAGGCAACGTTGCGGGCATACGCAAATCAGCGTCTCCAACTCATGTGGGTCTGTCAATTGGGTCGGGCCTTACTGCAAGCCGCCGAGGGGCACACTGACGAGGCGACCAAGACGATTCTGTCGGCCACCCTCGACCTGGACTCGGAGCCGCCACCCATTGTCGCCGACCGTCTGTTCGCCCTCCGGAGCAGCCTCCTGCGTCTGAGCGGATCGCCCGAGCGGGCGATCCGGGACGCCACTGAATCGAATTCCCGATCCCATTCCGTCACCTTCGAGCTGGCATTGGCCGCTCTGGCCCTGCGAGAAGTGGAGCGAGCCCACAAGGTCTTCGACGCCCTACCCGGTCTGACAGACGCTTCCACGGATCCGTTGATTCGAATTGAGCATCATCTTTTGGCTGCTCTGCTGTCTGACGCCGATGATCGGTGCGACGATGCTCGGATACATCTCCGCGAGGCGATAGCCCTGGGCGAACGGCACTCGCTGGTTGAGGTGTTCGTCAACGTCGGACCGCCGATCGTGCGCCTGCTTTCGGGGCTTGCCGGCGAACAGCAGGAATTTCGGAGACTCATTCTCACCCGAAGCGGGGAACGGTTCTCCTCGGCGCTGATAGAAACCCTCACCGATCCGTTGACCGATCGTGAGCTCGAGATCCTTTCCTTCTTGCCTAGCCGGCTCACCAACATCGAGCTGGCCAATCAGTGTTATGTATCTGTGAACACGATCAAGACCCACATGGCTCACATCTTCCAAAAGCTTGGCGCCGTCAATCGCAATGACGCCATCAGCCAAGCTCGGGCCATCGGCCTACTGTGACCGCACCTCACATCCGCCATCGATAGGGCTCGGCCGACGCCTCGGCCATCAGGACTGCAATTAGCTACTGGGAGGTGGCTACAGGAGGGCGATCACCGTCAGGATCACCAGGGCGGAGATGTAAACGGTCACGCCGACGATGACCCACTCCGAGACCGCTGAGAAGCGTTGGTGAGCCAACGCCTGTCGAGACAGATGTCCACGGATGGTGCCACCGATCACAAAGAACAGCGAAAGGACGCCGTAGCCGGCGGCGAGGGCCAAGAACCGTGTCCTGGGTAGGTCGCCCAACCGGGGCAGGAGTCCTCCCACGGCCAGCGCGACCGCGCCGGCGGCGATCCCGGTCCGCCACCACGCCAATAGGGTCCGCTCCTCGGCGAACTGGGTTCGTCGAGACGCCGGAACGATCTGCGAATCCGGTTCCGATCCTTCAGTACTGGACATAGGTCCCCTCTTCTCCCATGACCTGCTCCTCGGGTTGCCGGCGGTACTGATTCTGCTCGATCTGGCGTCTCCGGCGCATCCGGATCAGCGACCTCATGAGCTGGTCGCACGCCTGGTCGCCCAGGACATCTCCGAAGTCACCCCCGAAGGGTGATGACCGATCGACCCAGGCGTGGTTCGATTCGTCTCGAGACCGTCGCGCTCCGTTCCCGGTGAAGGCATTTCCAAGGCTGGGCCGTTGACTCGAGCGGGATCCTCTGACCGACCAACACGACTAGGAGAAGCCGCCGATGTTCGCATACACCTACCCGCTGCTCGACATCTTCTGGACGATGGTGGAGATCTTCCTCTTCATCGTCTACATATGGGTGCTCATCGCCATCTTCTCCGACATCTTTCGCAGTCGCGACCTCGGCGGCGTATCCAAGATGCTCTGGGTCCTGTTCGTCTTCATCATCCCCCTGTTCGGGATACTGGCCTATCTGCTTTTCCGCGGTGGATCGATGCACGAACGAGCGGCAGAACAGGCGCAGCAGCAGCAAGAGGCATACAACAGTTACATCAGCCAGGCCGCCGGGACGAGCTCGACGGATCAACTGGCCAAGCTGGCCGACCTCAAGGAGCGGGGCGTCATTACCGATGCCGAGTTCGAGACCCAGAAAGCCAAGGTCCTGTCCCAGTAGGGAGGTCCTGGCCCAGTAGGGAGGAGGAACCTTGCCGGAGGATGAACCAAGCCTGACCGCGGTCGCGGCCGAGTCCTACATATTCCTCTATCCGCTGGTGACGATGGAGCTGACTCGACTTCAGGCCACCAACATTGAAGCCGGAAAGCTGCCCGGCCGAGGCCCGATGAACGAGTTCATCCACATTCGTGAGTTCCCCGATGCTGACTTCAAGGTCGTAGTGCGTCCGAACTTCGACACGCTCTATTCGTCGGCCTGGCTCGATCTGACTGCCGAGCCGGTGATCGTGTCCGCTGCAGATACCGGTGGCCGTTACTACATGCTGCCGATGCTCGACATGTGGACGGACGTGTTCGCAGTCCCCGGCCAGAGGACCAGCGGAACCGGTGCGACGAACTGGGCCGTCGTACCACAGAGATGGGAAGGCCGGCTCCCTGCTGGGGTCGAGCGGATCGACGCGCCCACGCCGTACGTCTGGGTCATCGGTCGGACCCAGACCAACGGGCCCTCCGACTACGACGCCGTGCACACCGTGCAGGACGGCTTTGGGATCTCGCCGCTCTCGGAGTGGGGCTCGTCCCGAACTGCGCCCAGGCCGCGAATCGAGCCGGATGTCGATATGACCACACCTCCGTTGGACCAGGTCAATGCCATGTCGGGCGAGGAATTCTTCACCGTGGGGGCCGAGTTGATGCAGGTCCATCCACCCCACGTCATCGACTGGTCGCAGGTCCGTCGGATGCGCCGCCTGGGGATCGTTCCGGGCCAGTCCTTTGATGTGGCGGCACTCGATAGCGAGGCCCGGCAGGCGGTGAGCGACGCTCCTGAGGAGGGACGAAAGAGGCTGATGGCTGAGCTGCCCGCCATGGCCGTCGTGACCAATGGCTGGCAGATGAACACCAGCAGCATTGGCCTCTATGGAGCGTTCTACTCCAAACGGGCCGTGGTCTCCATGCTTGGACTCGGGGCCAACCCGCCCGAAGACGCCGTCTACCCCTTGCTCATGGCCGATGCCGACGGAGACAAAGTCGATGGATCACAGGACTACGTGCTGCACTTTGCCAAGAGCGAGCTCCCGCCGGTGTCGGCGTTCTGGTCGATCACAATGTACGACGACCATGGATTCCAGGTCTCCAATGAGCTGAATCGCTTCGCACTCGGCGACCGAGACCCTCTCGAGTACAACGCCGACGGGTCGTTGGACCTCTACATCCAGCACGCCAATCCTGGTTCCGATCGACAGAGCAACTGGCTTCCGGCTCCAAACGGCCCATCGGGCATCACCATGCGGCTGTACCTCCCGGACGTCTCGGTGCTGGCCGGTGCCTGGGCTCCGCCCCCGGTGCAGAAAGCCTGACGCGGCGTATGCAGCGATCGAATTTGGCCAAGTTGATCGTCTGGGGCATGCTCGGGGCGCTGGTCGCCCCCGCCGCAGTGATGAGCGTGTTGCTGTACCGGTTGGGCCGGCGACGCTTCGGGCGCATACTGTTTGCCGCCCGAGAGGGTCTGGCCCATCAACGACATGAATGGTTCGGCGAATTCACGGTTGAGGAATTCCTGACCGGGGCAGTGGCGAGGCGACCTCGCCGATAGCGATTTCTTCAGTTTCTCTCAGGTTTCTCGGCGGGTCTGAGCCGCCAGCGATGAGAAGCTCTGTCGGTGTACTCGGGCACGTCAGTGGACTGACCGGCCTCCGATGTGGTCGGCTACCGGCATCATGCCCTGGCCCAGACACCTCCAGTACAACCCGGCGGGTCTGTATCTCTCGGTGGTCGGCCTCGGCGCGGATACTCTCGACTGCGTCAAGGGCTTCGAAACGGATCACCGGTGAACCTACCTGCCTCGGCAGTACTAGCGCTCGTCGCCGCAGCCGCCTTCGCGGCCTCAGCGGTGCTCCAGCAACGCGCGGCTCGGAGAGAGCCATCCGCGACGTCCCTCCGCTTCCGTCTCCTGATCGATCTGTTCCGCCGGCCGATCTGGGTGGCCGGAGTCGTGTGCATGATCGCCGCCTACGTCGTGCAGGCCATCGCCCTCTACCTCGGCAACGTCGCCTTCGTCGAGCCCTTGATCGCCATGGAGCTGGTGTTCGCCCTCCCCTTCGCCGTCGAGAGCGAGCATCGCCAACCGGGATGGACCGAGTGGGCCGCCGCCGCCGCCGTGGTCGCCGGGGTGACCCTCTTCCTGGCCACGGCCCGGCCGACCGGGGGCACCGCCAATCCGAGCAACGGGGTATGGGTGCTCTTGGGGGTCCCTTGTGCCGGCGTCATCTTCGCGTCGCTGGTTGCCGCAGCCGGCCCTTTCGCCCGCCATCGCGCCTCGCTCCTGGCCTTTGCCGCCGCCATCTGCTTCGCCCTCCTGGCTCTGTTGACCAAGACCTTTACCCATCTGGTCAGCCAAGGCGTCTCCGTGGCGCTGCTCAGCTGGCAGACCTACGCGCTGATCGGGATCGGGATCGTCGGCTTTCTGTTCTCGCAGAGCGCGTACCAGGCGGGTTCGCTCGAGAGCTCGTTGCCCATCATCGACACCGTCGAGCCCACGGTCGCGGTGCTGTTGGGCGTGCTCGCCTTCAACGAGCACGTCTCGCTCACCGTCGTCGGGCTGGCCACCCAGGCCATCGGGGGGTTCCTGGCCGTGGGCGGGGTGTTCGTGCTCGGGCGATCGGCGCTGCTCCTCGATGCGTACGGCGGACCCCAAGGACCCCAGGGACCACAACGAGCACAAGGACAAAAAGAACAACCAGGGCCCCACGGGGGCAACGCCATATGTCCCGGCCCTGCCGCCGATGGGACCGAGCCATTACTGCCGTGACCGAGCCGTTACTGCCGTAGTCGCCCCGGCCCCGGGCGGCCAGGCCGTAGGGCCTCGGTCAGAACCCGGGGAACACCGCTCGCAGGTCCTCGACGGTTACGCCGGGGGAATCCGGATCGGCCTCCAGGTGCGAAGGATCGAGTCGCCCGTAGACGAGGCGCAGCAGAGCCTCGGCCGGTAGCTCCAGGGAAGCATCGTCCGCGGCATCGGCCTGGGGCTCGAGCCGGACACCATCTCTGTCGAGGACGAACCGGCGATCCGGAGCAGACGTCCTTACCGTGATCGCGGTCGGTTGCCCGGCCGGTTTGCTGATCCGGGCAGCCATCTCGGGAAGGCCATCAATGAGCAAGGCCACGGCATCGGGGGCCACGACGGCCTTCTCGTCGAAGGCCACGACGACGTCCCAGGTGTGGACGGCATGCTCGGAGAGTCGCATGCGGAGCAGGCCGGCGGCATCGAGGTCCATACCGAAGATCTCGAGACGGAAGGAGGCCAGCTGCGCGGGGTCGACGGCTTCGAGGCGGGCAACCAGCCGTTCGTTGGCCGCGATGCTGTCCGTGGCCTGGACCTCGGGGGTTCGGTTGTTCCAGGAGTCCCAGATGGGCGCGAACGCGGACTGGGCGGGGGCATCCCCACCCTCCAAGCCGGCGTCGACGAACAGCGAGAAGATCTCGGCCTGGCTGCCCAGGTGGGACAGCACGTCGGCGACGCTCCACTCGGCGCAGTACGAAAGGCGGCCCAGCTCCGATGGCTCCAAGGCCAGAATCTGGTCGGCCAACCGATCGTGCGAGCGGCGAACGCTCCTCAGCCACCGCCCGGGGTCGGCGGCCGGAGTCGTCTCGATGGTCATGCCTGTCTCCTCGGTGCGTTGGGGTTCAAAGGTTCAGGGGCCGGATCGGGGCGGCGACGAGCGACGGATCCGCCCGCCAATCGACTCCCGGCACGTCGATGTAGAGCTCGATCTCGTTGCCGTCCGGATCGAGGATGTAGAGGCTGTGGGTAACGGTATGGTCGCTGGCCCCGACGACCCGGACACCGTTCGCATCCAGAGCCTTGACCGCCTCGCGCAGTTCGTCGTCGCTGTCGCCGACCTTCAGGCCGAAGTGGTAGAGGCCGACCCGGCGCCCGGCGGGAATGGGCTGAGCTTGCTCGCCGACCTCGATCAGCAACAGCTCGTGGTGGGTCCGCCCCGAAGGGGCCGAAAAGGCGGCAACCCCGACAGCTGCGTCTTCGGGCGTGGAGAGGATCTCTCGCCATCCCAGAACATCGCGGTAGAACGCGGCTGAGCGGCGCACATCGCGGACATAGAGGACCAGATGACCGAGTTCCTTTATTTCCATGGTTGGCTCCTCACCAAAATGGCCATAGCCGTTGGTCGGCTCCGCCAGCGTAAGCGGGAGGGACGTCACGCTGACCGCACCGAGGGCTGCGAGCCAGACGAGCATCTCGCCCGATTGCCCAAATGGGCTGTTCAGCCGGTCTATTGAGTCGGCCCCTGATTGGTGGATGCTCTGGAGCGGGGGCCGGATAACCTGCACGAGTCCGGGGGTTCGACGTAGCGTGCCGTACCTATCCTGACCTCGTACAGCTGCTGTTCGCTAGCATCGAAACGACGAGCATATTGCTCTAGGTGGACCGTTATGGGCACTCAGGAAGCCAGCAGTCTCTGCGATCTGGGTGAGATCATTCTGTGCGATGCCGGCGAGGTCACTCTCCGCAATTGGGGCGGGATCAGGGGGCCGATCTGATGGTCTACGTACTCGCCCTGGCCGCCGCGCTGGCCAACGCGTTGACGAGCATCCTCCAGCGCATGGGGATCGAAGACGCCCCCGAGTCGTCCACCCTCAAGCTGAGCCTGCTGACCCACGCCTTCACCCGAGGGATCTGGCTGCTCGGGTTCGCGTTCATGGTCGCTTCATCGGGGATGCAGGCCGTTGCCCTCCACATCGGGGATCTGAGCCAGGTCCAACCCATTCTGACCGTCGAGTTGCCATTTCTCGTCCTCTTGTTGGCCACCTGGTTCCGGTTCCGCATCGGGCCCCTCGAGTGGCTGAGCTGTCTGGCCGCGGCCGGCGGCCTGGCCGGCTTTTTGATCTTTGCCAGGCCGGTGGGGGGCGATCATATTCCCACCGCGTCGCAGTGGATCGTGAGCGGTTCGGTCTGCGGCGGGGTTGTGATCTTGACCGTGCTCTTGGCCCTGCGTGGGCCCCGGTGGTGGCGGGCGGCCATGTTCGGGACGGCCGGCGCCATCGGTTTTGCGTTCACCGCCACGCTGATCAAGACGGTGGGCAACTACGTGACCTCAGATTGGCCGCGGATGTTCGATCATTGGCAGACTTACGCGCTGGTGCTGTGCGGGGTGGGATCGTTGTTCCTGGCCCAGAACGCCTTTCACGCCGGTCCGATCGCCGCATCCCAGACCGCGTTGGTGCTGGTCGATCCCCTGGCCAGCTTGGCCCTCGGCATCGGGATCTTCGGGGACAACCTCCGCACCACCGGTGTCTACGGGCCGCTCGAGGCCGTGGCCCTGCTGGTCATGTTCGTCGGTGCCGCCTCGATCGCCCATTCACCGCTGGTCTCGGGGATGAAGGGAGACGACCAGCAGTACTCCGAGATGCTGTCGCTGCGCTCGCGATCCAAGCGTCTGGCCGGGGCGGTGCAGGTTCCACCGGAGCTGATCGAACGGCTTCCGCCCGAGGTGATCGGGTCGTTCCCTCTGGGCGGGCGCAGGGGATCGCCGTCAAGGGGAGAGGCTGAAAGCGAGCCCTGACCACCGTATGAGCCTGACCACTGTATGAACCTGTCCGCAGTATGAACCTGTCCGCAGTATGAACCTGTCCGCAGTATGAACCTGTCCGCAGTATGACAGAGTGACTCCCTGCCTCATTGCATCGTGCTATCATGCTGTAATGAAGCAGAAAGTCATAACCGTGCGCCTTGACCCCGAGGATGCCCGTCGGGCCGAATTGGTGGCCCGAACGGACGAAGTCTCCGTCAACGAGGTCTTTCGTCGTGCGCTGCTGAATTATTTCGAGCTCAAGCGAGCCGATGCCGACTTCGTCGAGCGGGCCACGGCCATGGTGGCCCGGGACGCAGAGATCGTCGGTGGGCTGCAATGACGGTGGCCACCGCCCGTGCGTCAGCTCCGCTCGACGCGCTCTCGTGCCCGTTGCCTCCCGTGGAGGGCGGAGCTCGTCGACGGCGAGAATGGATCGATCGCTTCCTCGGGTCCGATCCCGGACTCAATCGGTTCCGGAGCGCCTTTCTCAGTGTGCTCACCATCGCGGCGATCCTCGAAGCCGAGTGGATATTCGTTCACTTCACCCACGCACTGCAACGTTCCACCGGCGGCGCCGCACTCCCCGCCAACGAGGTGGCCAAGGTAGCGCTGGCCAGCCACGACTACCTGGTCATCATGATGCTGTTGGGCGCCATCATCGGGATGATCGCGGCGTTCGGCGTGATCGATCCGGGTGCCAAGGGGCAGCTGATCACCACCCTGTTTCTCCCTGTCCCGATGATCCCGGCCCTGGCCCTCGGCATCACCCTCGGTGGCGACCGGGTCGTCAGCCTGGTTCTGCTGGCCGTCATTCTGGCTCTCGGCACCTACCTCCGGCGCTTCGGCCCCCGGGGGATGGTGGCGGGATTGATGATGTTCATGGGCTTCTTCATCGGCTTCTTCGTCGAGGGGGCAGTCACCATCGGCGACCTGGGCTGGCTCATCGCCGCAATGGGTGTTGGCGTCGTTGTTGCCCTCGCTGTTCGTTTCATCTTCTTCTACCCGCGCCAGACCAAGGCCTTGGAGCGCACCCAGCGCTCGTATGTCGCCCGTTCCCGTAAGGTCGCCGCCCTGGCTCTTGAGTTGTTCGATGATCCTGAGCACACCGAGCGCGATGTTCGCCGCTTGCACCACCAGCTGGTGCGCCTCAACGAAGCGGCCCTCATGATCGATGCCCAGCTGGGCGATCTCGGCGCCGTGGCCGACGGTTCCTCGGGCCAGCTGCTGCACCAGCGTCTCTTCGATGTCGAGTTGGCCCTAAGCAACATCGCCCGATTCGCAGAAGCCATGAGGCGTTTCGATCTCCCGATCGACCAGCGCACCGAGGTCCGTCTGGCCTTGTCCGCCATTGCCGGCCAGCACGGCGCAGAGGCAAAGACCCACGCCGCCAACCTCATCCACCTACTCCAGATGGCCGAGATGTTGTCGGGCGCTGATGATCCGAGGAACGAGGACCGAGCCACCGTCGTGGTGCCGCATCGATTCGCTGGTTCGGTCATCACCCTGGCCGACGCCATGACCGACTGGCTTGCTCTGGGCACGACTGACGCGGGCAAGGGCGCCTTTGAGCCCGCAGTCATGCTCTTCGGTGGGTGGCTTCCCGGTTCCGCCCAGGTCAGCGCCAAAGCGTCGACCGAGCGCGGTACCCGTCGGGGCGACCGCCTGCGCCTGGCCCCCTACACCCGTGCCGCCATCCAAGTGGGCATTGCCGTCGGCTTGGCCATCGCATTGGGCGACCTGCTGTCGGGCCGCCGCTTCTACTGGGCCGTGATCGCCGCGTTCATCACCTTCATGGGAGTCAACAACTCCGGCGAACAGGCCAGAAAGGCCCTCTACCGGGTGGCTGGCACCGTCGTGGGCATAGGCATCGGTTCGCTGGTGGTCGACGTCGTAGGGCACCACACCTACTGGTCGATCGCGGTGATCCTGGTCACCCTGTTCTTCGGCTTTTACCTGATGCGGATCAACTACGCCTTCATGGTCGTCGCCATCACCGTCATGGTCTCGCAGCTGTACGTCCAGCTCGACGAGTTCTCCAACTCGCTGCTGTTGCTCCGCCTGGAAGAGACGGCCATCGGGGCGGCCGTCGCCATCGCCGTGGTCATGGTGGTCCTCCCGCTTCGTACCCGCCGGGTCCTGCGCGTCGCCTTACGGGACCACGTCCAGGCCGTCGGCTTGGTCGTCGACCACGCCAGCGGGCACTTGCTCAGTGAGGAACCGGACATCGAAAGCAGGCTCCGCTGCCGATGTGCGCGGCGTCGATGCCACATACCAGACACTGGTGGCGACCGCCCAACCATTGCGTCGCAACCTCTTCGGAAGCCTCGATGAGGACACCGGTAGGGCGATGCGCCTCGCGTACGCCTCTCGCAACTACAGCCGCAACCTCGTGGCCGACGTCGAGGCGGCCGGCCTGCTCGGACCCGAGATGCGCATGGACATCGAACGGGCCACGGCCACGCTCCATCAGTCATTGGGCTCGGTGGCCGACGCCGTCACCGGGCCCCGGGACGGTAGCTATGTCCGGTCCTCGGCACTCTTCGACCGGGTCGAGCGGTGGCTCGAGGAAGGCTCGTTCCCCGCAGGGAAGGGCCAGCTCGCCGTCCGCGATCTCAAGCTCATCGACGGCTCCATGGCCAACATGGCCGAGGTCCTGGGTCTCAGCGTCACCGATTACGACACGGTCAGCGTCGGGTAATCCCGGTCCCGGCCCGAGAACGACCGTCGACAGTCCCTGAAGCGGGCCGGCCCGAGCCCTTCGTTGTGGGGAGGCAATCCTCGGGGGACCGCCTATGTGGAACAGATATTCCGCATATGGTAACTTGCCGCGAACGCCAAGCGGAAGCGTCAATTCCGGAAACCGGAAAGGCCAGGAGCCCATGGAGAAGCGCATCCACTACGGCGCCACGTTCGCCGTCCTGGCCACTGCGGCGTTGGCCTTCAGCCTCCTGCAGTCGCTCATCATCCCGGCCATCCCGCTCCTCGAAAAAACGCTGCACACCTCGACTGACGGTGCGACCTGGCTGTTGACCGGCTACCTGCTCAGCGCAGCGATCGCCACCCCGATCCTGGGACGGATCGGTGACATGGTCGGCAAGGAGAAGATGATCGTCGTCGTGCTCGTCGCCCTCTCGTTGGGCACGCTGATCAGCGCGTTGGCCACCACGTTCCCCATCATGCTGGCCGGCCGCATCGTGCAGGGCGCAGGCGGGGCCGTCTTCCCGCTGGCTTTCGGGATCATCCGCGACGAGTTCCCTTCGGAGAAAGTGGCGGGGGCTATCGGTGTGATGTCGGCCATCCTGGGCGTGGGTGTCGGCGCCGGCATCGTTCTCGCCGGCCCGATCATCGAGCATTTGTCCTATCACTGGCTGTTCTGGGTCCCGCTGGTCCTGTCGCTGGGGGCCACGGTGGCCACGTTCATGTTCGTGCCCGAGTCCCCGGTGCGATCGCCGGGCCGGATCAACTGGATCGGTGCGTCCCTGATGTCGGCGCTGGCTGATCACCGGGCTGCTCGGCGTTTCCTACGGCCCCATCTGGGGCTGGAAGAGCAGTTCGGTGCTCGGCCTGTTCGGCGCCACCGCCGTGCTGATGGTCTTGTGGGTCCGATCGGAGTCCCGATCGGAGTCGCCCACGGTCGACATGAAGATGATGCGAATCCCCGCGGTGTGGAGCACCAACCTGGCCGCGTTGCTGTTCGGGTTCGGGATGTTCGCCATGTTCATCACCGTGCCCCAGTTCGCCCAGACGCCGAGTCATGTGGGGTATGGGTTCAGCGCTTCGGTGACCAAGTCCGGCCTGTACCTGCTGCCGTTCGCCGTGGCCATGTTGATCGTGGCCCCCATGACCGGCCGCATCAGCCGGGCCATCGGCTCCAAGCCCATCCTGATCGCCGGGGCGCTGTTCGCCGCCTCGAGCTACGGGCTGTTGGCCTTCGCCCACAGTCAGCCCTGGAACATCTACGTGGCCGCCGGGTTGTTGGGCATCGGCGTGGCCTTCGGGTATGCCTCGATGTCGAACCTGATCATCGAGGCCGTCCCGGCCAGCCAGACCGGCGTGGCCACGGGCATGAACACCAACATCCGCAACATCGGTGCCGCCCTGGGCAGCGGCGTGGCCACCAGCCTCATCGTCAGCGGCGTGTTGGTCCAGGGCTACCCCAAAGAGCACGGCTACGTGCTGGCCTTTGCCGTCTGCGGTGCTGCTCTGGTGGTGGCGGCGATCGCCGCGCTCATGATCCCGAATCGCACCCGCCCCTCGGTCGTCCTCGGGGAATCGCACCCGGGCCTGACCGCGGAGGCCGAGGTCATGGTGGGCGCCATCGGCTACGTGTCGGAGGACTGACGTGACCCGGGGGAGTACCAGGGTCGAACCCGATTCGGCCACCGAAGACCGACCACTACGGCGCGACGCGGAGCTGAACCTGGCCCGCATCGTGGTCGCCGCCCGAGATGTGTTCAGCGAGCACGGCTACGACGCGTCGATGGAACAGATCGCCACCCGGGCCGATGTGGGCATCGGGACCCTGTACCGACGGTTTCCGACGAAGGCCGATCTCTGTGCGGCCGTGATGGAGTCGGCGAACGACCGGACGCGCCACATCGCCGAAGCGGTCCTGGCCGACGTGGTGCCGGGCGAGGCCGTCTTCGAGTTCGTCCGACGCTGTGTGGCCGCACCCAGCTGTTGGCGGGCGATGACCTCACAGCGACCCTGGAGTGGGGAGGGGGCGGACCGCGCCGTGTCCGCGCTGCTGCCGGTCATGGCCCGCCTCCTGTCCGAGAGCCAGGACGCCGGAACCGTCCGGGACGACATCGTTCCCACCGACTTGGTGGTGCTGTTGATGTCGGTCAGGGCCGTGGCCGACCTCTGCGACGCCGACGCCCCCGACACCTCGATCCGTTTCCTGGACCTGGCTCTCGACGGGCTGCGGCCCGGCGGCCGGTCACCCAGTCGGGATCCGATGACGGCCAAACAACTGATCCGGGTGCTCGACAGCGACTGAGCGCAAAGTGGGTCAGGTTCGGCCCGGTTGAGTGGTCAGGTTCGGGCCCGGTGGAGCATGCCAACGAGCTCTCGGCGCACGCCGTCCGCGGTGGTCTGCTCGGTGCGGAAGCCGATGCGCAACGCCTCGCGTCGGTCCTTGTCCAGGTGGGCGACGACTTCGAAGCCGTAGCGGTCGACCGCGGTCATCGAAGCGGCGACGACATCGGTGCGGCGGGCATCGTGATGGCACAGCGTGACCAGGGAATCAGCGTGGTCGGTGTTCATATGGCTGACGATGCCTGCTGCCGCGGCCCACAGCGGGTCAGGGGCCGCCCCCGCATAGGACGAGGCGTCCACCCAGCTCATCCGGCCGAAGCCGCCCACGTAGCGGACCTCGGTCACCGCCAGTCGTACGCAGCGGAAGTCGCCGTAGTCCACGTAGAAGGCGGCCGGGTTGGCGGCCAGATAGGCGGTACGGGCCGCGAGCGCGCTCGTCGGGGTCGGTCACTGTTCCTGCCGTGCCCAGCAAGGTCACCCGCCCCGAGGCCAAGGGGTCGGCACCTTCGGGAGTGTCCTCGACCACCAGCAGGCTGGCTCGGGGATCGGATTCCAGATTGTGGGTGTGTTCGGCCATGGTGCTGACGAAGAAACAGGGCTGTCCGGTGCCGTCCAGTCCGTAGGTGACCACCGAACCGAAGGGAGTGCCTGCGGGCTTCAGGGCAATGGTGGACAGCGCCCCGCGCGACTGCCCGGCGACCAGGGTGCGAGCTCGCTCGGCGTGGCTGGGCTCGGGAGGTGCGTCCCTCGTATCGGGGCTCCGCTCCTGGCCTCCGACTGAATCGGGGATGATGTGTCCGCTGCCCATGAGTTCGTCCTGGATCGAGACAGGTGAGATGTCGGTGAGCAGGACCCCTCAGCCGAGGTCGTCGCCGGCCGTGGTGACTCGAGCAGATGTTATTGCCTCGCGTGCCGACTGGGCCAGCCCGGGACCATCGAGCCTGAAGCGGGCCAAGATGTGGCAGCGGCGACCAATCTCACCCACTCAGGGTGATGTCGCAGGGGATGTCCATCCGTAACCTGACAGGTAATGGTCGGTGCTCCTCGGCGCAACGCAGACCGGAGCGCACATGCCCAACTCGAGCAGCTGGTGAAAAGGCTGCTCTCGCTTGCAATAGGACGCCGTGCGCAGGTCGCACCCAAAGCCGAGGAGCGGTTCATGAGCACGTTTCCCCCGATCGCCGACTACGGATTCCTCTCGGACTGCGAGAATTCGTGTCTGGTTGCACCAGACGGATCGGTCGAATGGCTGTGCCTGCCCCGACCCGACTCGCCCAGCGTCTTCGGTGCGCTCCTCGATCGCTCCGCCGGTTCCTTCCGGTTCGGCCCCTCCAACACGCAGGTCCCTCACCAACGCCGGTACCTGCCCGGCACCATGGTCCTCGAGACGACATGGCACACCCCGACCGGATGGCTCCTGGTGCAGGACTTCCTGGTCGTCCAGCCGACGGTCGAGGAGGCTCGGCGCCCCGAGTACCGTCGGGCGGCAGGCGACGAGTCGCCGACCGGCACGCTTATGCGCACGGCAACCTGCATTGCCGGCCGGGTCGAGGTCTTGGCCAACTGCGTTCCCCTCTTCGACTACGGGACCACGCCAGGTGACTGGAGCTACGTGGGAGACAGGGATCACGAAGTCACCGTGGCCGCGCGGGAAGGTGACGGCGGCCTCACGTTGGCCAGCAGTCTCCGTATCGGCATCGTGGGCGCTCGTTGCTATGGGCGCACGACTCTGGAGGAAGGTCAGTCGGCCTTTGTCGCCCTCTCGTGGAACGATACGGCGACGACGAGCAACGAAGAAGCGACGGGCGCCCTCGACTGCACCGTCACCTATTGGAGGAACTGGCTCGGGACCGGCAACTTTCCTGATCATCCCTGGCGCCACTACATCGAGCGAAGCGCGCTGACCCTCAAGGGCCTCAGCTATGCGCCTACCGGCGCCATCATGGCCGCATCGACGACTTCGCTCCCGGAGACACCGGGCGGGGCTCGCAACTGGGACTATCGATTCACCTGGATCAGGGACACCGGTTTCATGCTGCGGGCCCTCTACCGCCTGGGCTTCGACTGGGAGGCACTGGAATACTTCGCTTTCGTATTGGAGGCGGTGAGTGGCGGCGATAAGGTCGGGAGCAAGTTCGAGCTGCAGATCATGTATGGCATCGGCGGTGAGAGGGACCTCACCGAGAAGACGCTCGACCACCTGACCGGCTATCGCAACTCGTCCCCGGTGCGGGTTGGCAATGGGGCGTGGAATCAGCACCAGAACGACGTATGGGGGATGCTGCTCGACGCCGTCGATTCCCACTTCGGGGGCGCGCCTCCTCGATCGTGCCGGCGGTCTGGGAGGGCCTGGCCGGCTTCGTCGACGATGCCATCGAAAAAGGGGAGGGGCCGGACCAAGGTATCTGGGAGATCCGAGGTGACCCCGAGCATTTCACTGCATCGAAGGTCTTGTGCTGGGTGGCCGCCGACCGAGGAGCGGACCTGGCCCGGGTTCGCGGTGACGATGGTCGGGCGGTGAGGTGGCAGAAGTCGGCCGACGAGATGAAGGCCGACATTCTCGACAAGGGCGTTGATGACCGGGGCCGGTTCCGGCAGCACTACGGCAACGCCGAGCTCGACGCGTCTCTCCTACTCATACCCATCATGGGCTTCCTGCCACCCGACGACGAACGGGTGCGGGCCACGGTGCTGGCCATCGCCGACGACCTGACCCAGGACGGTTTGGTCCTTCGGTACAAGGTCGGCAGCACCGACACCGGATTTGCCGGCGAGGAGGGTACCTTCACCATCTGCTCCTTCTGGCTCGTCTCCGCACTGGCCATGATCGGGGAGACGGCGAGGGCCCGGGCTCTCTGCCAGAAGCTGTTGAACCTCGCCGGTCCACTGCTGCTCTACGCCGAGGAGATCGAGGCCTCCAGCGGTGAGCACCTGGGCAACTTTCCCCAAGCCTTCACGCACCTTGCTCTGATCGAAGCGGTGTCACTGCTCATCGAGGCAGAGTCGACCCCATAGAAGACGCCTCATTTGAGCGGACAGTGCGTTCTGCCCCCAGAGTGCATTGGTGGACGAGATTGCCGCGCGTTCAGGATCTAGAACGACGCCTCTAGCGGCTCGGACGGGTACGGGAGAGTGACCTACCGACCTCCACCGCCCGCGGAAGTCGGGTCCGACGGGTCGTCGTCCCCCCAGTCGATCTGGTGATCGGCGTTCGCACCGAGCAGGGCGGAGGTGCGGGACCTCGAAAAATAGTCCCAACCCCAGGCCACGAAGGCATCGATCCTCTGGCGCACTCCACTCAACAACATGGCGTGGACTCCCAGCCAGGCGGCAAAGGCAAACGTGCCGTGCAACTCGTGGCGGTGCTCTCCCACTTCGGCGACGGCCGCCCCTCGCCCGATCATGGCCATGATGCCCTTGTCCTTGTAGTGGAAGGCGGTCCGGTGCCCGTTGTCTAGATCGGCCAGGATGTTCCGGGCCGCCCATTGGCCTGACTGCTGGGCCACCGACCCGAGCTGGGGCAGAGCCTTGTCATCCCCACCTTTGACGTTGGCCGTGTCGCCCAGGACAAAGATGTTGGCGTGACCGTTCACAGACAGATCAGGCTCGATCTCGAGCCTGCCGCCCTGCCCAGCCGGTAGTCCACTGGACTTGGCCAGATCCGGTGCCTTGATCCCACCGGCCCACACGGCCGTACGGGTGAGGATCTCACTACCGTCATTAAAGATGACCCGGTCTTTGGTGACCTCTTTTGCTCCCAGGCCCAATCGGATCTGGACACCGTCTTTCTGCAGGACTTTGTCCGCGTACTCGTGGGCCTTGTCCGAGAACGGTCCGAGTACTGCATGGCCGAGGTCGACCAGCGTGATCTTGACGGCGCCAACGGGGAAATCACGGTATGCGGCGGGTACCACGTGATTGACCAGGTCAGCGAGGGCACCGGCTGATTCAACCCCGGTGGCCCCGGCACCGATGATGACGAAATTGAGGGCACCTCGAGTGATCAGCTCGGGTCGGCGGTCGGCGTCCTCGAATACCTCGATCAGTCGGGTGCGGAGGGCGACGGCGTTGTCCAGGGTGTACAGAGGGAAACTGTGTTCGGCCGCTCCAGGTACGCCGAAGAAGTTTGGTTGAGAGCCCATGGCCAACACGAGGTAGTCGCCACGATAGGTCTGTCCATCGGCGGTAGTCACCGTCAGCGTGTCGACGTCGACCGCAGTCGCCTCGGCTTTCTTGACGTTCACCGACGGCAGTTTTCCCACGATGCCTCGGAGCGGGCGGGCTATGTCGCCCTCGGTGAGTTGAGCGGTCGCCAGCTGATAGAGGAGAGGCTGAAACTGGTGATAGTTGTTCCTGTCGATCAGGGTGACCTGCACCCCCTGTTTGGCTAGATCCTTGGCGCAGGCCACGCCGGCAAAGCCGCCCCCGACGACCACAGCCGAGGTGCCCGGATATCGCTGTTTCGTCATTGCGACTCGAGCAAGATCCGGGCTAGAGCCCGGGGCTGCTCTGCATGATCCCGCCGTCGGCGAAGACGGTGGTTGCGGTCATGTAGCTGGCACCATCCCCGGCGAGAAAGGCCACCACGCTGGCTATCTCCTCGGGCTGGGCCATGCGTTTGATCGGAATGGCATCGTCCAGCTTCTTCAGGGCCGCTGGGTCGTTCATGGTGGCCGCGTTGATCGGCGTGGCCACCGCCCCAGGACCTACCCCCACGACGAGGACGTTGTGGGGAGCGAGCTCCACGCCGGCAGTTCGGGTCAACATGCGCATGCCCCCTTTCGAGAGGCAGTAGGCAGTGTTGTTGGGCATCGGCCAGTCCTCGTGCACCGAGGTCATGTTGATGATGCGCCCACCGTCACCTTGGGCGATCATCTGCTTGGCCGCCAGCTGCGTACCGAAGAATGCGCTCTTGAGATTGATGTCCAGCACCTTCTCGTATTGGGCCTCTGTCGTGTCGAGAATGGATGTCCTGGTCTCCACGCCGGCGTTGTTGACCATGATGTCAAGGCGGCCGAACGTCGATACGGCCGTCGCCACGAGTCGCTCGAGGTCGGCAACCTTGCTGACATCGGCCTCGACCGCTGTCACCTTGTCACCAAGGGCAACGAGCTGCTTTTCGAGGTCCTCGGTGGCCTGCTCGTCGAAGACCCAATCGATGACGACGTTTACTCCCTCGGCCGCGAGGGCAATCACCACCGCTTTGCCGATTCCGGAGTTGCCGCCGGTGACGATCGCCACCTTGTCCCGTAGTGCCACAGTCGGTCTCCTTAGATCTCTATTTGGTGGATAGTGCCTGGCCGCCGGTCCGATGATGACGTGTCTGTTCACCATACGATCGTCCGCCGGGAAGGCGTATCCCCCAATTGGGGTGATTCCGACCCGAGGTAGCCGTGCTCGGGTTCGTGGTCATCGGGCCGGGAATCATCCTTCATACGGCCGAATCCGATTGCACGGCGATGGCGCGCCGTTGGTCGAACATCTCACCCTTTCCGGGTGATGGTGGCGAGTCCCTCTGGATCTAAGTTTGAGTTGGGGCCGTCCGTCCGTTCGTGCCCATACCAGTGGTTCCCCACGCCAGCCAACGACTTGAAGGTGAACGATGCCGCTCCACGAACGTAGGAATCCCATCCGCCGGACCCAAGAGGCGGCAGAGTCGTTGTTTGCCTCGGTCGACCTGGCCCACGCCCTTCCCAAGTACCAGTTCCCGGAGCACGAGACGATACCGGAGTTCGCCTGCCAGGCCATCCGGGACGAGTTGCTCCTCGACGGCAACTCTCGGCAGAACCTGGCCACCTTCTGCCAGACCTGGGAGGACCCTCAGGTCCACCTGCTGATGGATCTGGCCATCAACAAGAACCTGATGGACAAGGACGAGTACCCGCAGTCCGCGGAGGTCGAGCGCCGCTGCGTCCACATGCTGGCCGACCTGTGGAACGCGCCCGATTCGGCCAACACGGTCGGTGCCTCGGCCCTGGGCTCCTCCGAGGCGTGCATGCTGGCGGGCCTGGCGGCCAAGTGGCGATGGCGAGCAAAGCAGGAGGCGGCGGGCAAGCCGACGGACAGGCCCAACATGGTCTGTGGCCCCGTGCAGGTGGTATGGCACAAGTTCGCCCGGTACTGGGACATCGAGATGCGCGAGATTCCCATGTCACCGGGCAAGTACCACATGGATGCCGAGCAGATGGTCGAGCGCATCGACGAGAACACCATGCTGGTCGTGCCGACGTTCGGCGTGACCTACACCGGCGCCTACGAGCCGGTAGCCGAACTGGCCGAGGCCCTCGACCGCTTGCAAGAGGAGAAGGGCTACGACGTGGACATCCACATCGACGGCGCCAGTGGTGCATTCCTGGCCCCGTTCTGTGCCCCCGATGTCCAGTTCGATTTCCGTCTTCCCCGGGTGAAGTCCATCAGCACGTCCGGTCACAAGTTCGGCCTCGCCCCTCTGGGTGTCGGTTGGGTGGTGTGGCGGGACAAGGCCGAGCTCCCCGAGGGTTTGATCTTCCACGTCACCTATCTGGGTGGGGACATGCCCGACTTCCAGATCAACTTCTCTCGTCCGGCCGGCCAGATAATCGCCCAGTACTACGAGTTCGTGCGTCTCGGGCGCGACGGCTACCAACGAACCCATCAGGCGTGCTACGACGCTGGCGCCTATCTGGCCAAGGAGATCGTCAAGCTGGGGCCATTCGAGTTGTTGTGCGACAGCAACCCGTCCACCGGGATCCCCACCGTGACCTGGAAGATCAAAGACGGCGTCGACCCCGGGTACACCCTCTTCGACCTGGCCGACCGCCTCCGGGTGCGCGGCTGGCAGGTGCCGGCGTACCCCCTCACCGGATCGGCTTCCGACATTGCCGTCCAGCGAGTACTCGTTCGTCAAGGGGTGGACCGGGACCTCATTGCGATACTCCTCACCGACTTCGCTGACTCGGTGGCCCATTTCGACAAGCACCCGGTCAGCGTCACCATGAGCTCGGATGAGGCCGGAGGATTCTGCCACCTCTAGATATCCCACGGCTGTAAATGTCAAGCGGCCGCGGTGAGGTTGTTCTCGGCACGGTGTGCCCAGGCAATGGTTTCGTCATAGCTGCTGTGGTGGACGAGGCAACCGTGGAGGACGCCGACGAGGCGGTTCCCGAGGGCTCGGAGGGCAGCATGGTGAGTGTCGCCGGCGGCGCGATGAGAGTCGTAAAAGGCGCGGGCTCCTGGTGAGGCATTAAGGGCGGCGAAGGCCCAGAGGTAGATGGCATCGGCCAGGCGCTGGTTGCGGGCGAAGCGGGCAAGGACGACCCGTTTGGTACCTGACGCCCGGGTAATCGGCGACGTGCCGGCGTAATTCTTGCGACACTTGGAGTGGCGTAACGGTTTGGATCATCACCGAACTCGCCAAGCACCCGGGCGCCGAGGATGGTCCCTAATCCTGGCAGGGAGCGGACCACCGCGGCGTCTGGGTGCTGATCAAAACCCGCGTCGAGCTCCCCGGCCAGCTCGGCGATCTGGGCGACCATGGTGGCGATGACGGCCACCGAGGCACTGACCGAGGTACCCATGGCCGTGGAGACTGCAGCAGAGGCCTGCAGCTGGGGGGACCGCAAAGCGGTCTGGACCTCGCTCGCCCGCTCGTCTATCCGGCGTTGTCTCCCGCCTCGACGAAGGGCGGCTGCGATCTTCGACCGGGACAGTCCGGCTCCCAGGGTCGGGGTGGGGGCCAACTTCAGCACTTCGAGGGCATCACCGCTGGCCAGGTCGTCAAAGGCGACAAGCGCTGCCGGGTAGAACTCTCGCAGGGTGGAGCGCAACTGGTTGGTCTGGCGTCCTTTAGACCAGACCATCGACTGGTGGGCCCGGGCCAGGACCTTGACCGCCTCGACACCCTCGGAGTCCCCGGCGACGGGGCGGTGGTTGTGGCGGTCGGTGCGGACCATGTCGGCCAGCACCTTGGCGTCCCCGGGATCCGACTTCGCTCCCGAGGTGGAATGGCGGTCCCGATAGCGCGACGTCGACATCGGGTTCACGGCGAACACCTCGTAGCCAGCCGCCACCAATGCAGAGACGAACAGGCCCCGGTCGGTCTCGATCCCGATGATCACCTCGCCGGGGTCTTCCGCATGGGCACCAACCAGCTCGTGGAACCGGCCAATGCCGTCGACGCCCTCGGAAGTCGGCCTCCACCCAGTCGTTTGCCCTCCTCATCTTGGACGTACACATCATGGTGGGCTTCCGCCCAGTCCACACCAACGAAGATCATCTCGCTCCTCTCGATTAGACAGCACCAGCATCGAGCCTGGAGGGCCCCAGCAGCTTCCTAATGGATCAGTGCTCGAGGCACGACATCCCACCAGCCGTCGAAGGACACCTCACCGACCAACAGGGGCACGATCTAGAAGTAGGACTCGAGGCCCTGGCTCTACCAGTGCTCACCTGTTGGCGGCTCGGTGACCAGCCTCACCCACTCAAGAAGCGAGGTGGTCGATCCCATTAGGCTCAACGCCCACGATGGGTAACAGACGATGATCGCCCTTCATGTGCTGGCCGTCATGGGCGGCACCCTCGTCGTCTTGGCCACGCTGATCTCTGCCCTGGAGACCGTCGTGTTGCCCCGCGAGCGTTTCACCCACATCGCTCGGTTCGTCTTCGCCGTGGTCGACCGCCTGCTCATCCGCAGGTGGCGGAACAAGGACCGCGAGGCGAACCTGCGCGCCCTGTACGCCCCGGTTGCCTTGGTGAGCCTGCCTCTCGTGTGGATGATCGTCGTCACTGCCGGGTTCTCCTTCGTCTTCTGGGGGATAGGTCACGAATCACCCCTGCGCGGCTTCGAGGTAAGCGGATCCTCGCTATTCACCCTGGGTTTCGCCGAACCGCACGGATTCGGCCGTATCTGGCTCACCTTCATCGAGGCGACGATCGGACTCGGGCTGGTGGCCCTGCTGATCAGTTACCTGCCGACCATCTATGCCGCCCATCACGAGCGGGAAAAGGGGATCACGGTGTTGCGGCCCTTCGCCGGCACGCCGGCCGACCCCGTGGGCATGCTCAGCAGCCTCCAACGCCTGGGTGCACTGGACAACCCGGACCTGTGGCGAAGCGCGACCAACTGGCTTCTCGAGCTCGATCAGACCCACTCGGCCTTTCCCGCCCTCAGCTACTTTCCCGAAGCCTCCCCGGAACAGTCCTGGGTGGCCTCGGTAGGCACCATGCTCGACGGTGCCGCAATTCTCATCTCGGTCTCAACCTCCACCGCTGAGGAGTTTCCCAGCGACGCAGAAAAGGGACCGATGCTGGCCTTGGCCTACGGCATTCCCGCCATGGCCAGGATCGGGAGTGCGGCCTCCCTCCCGATCGACCGGAGGGTGCTCCTCGCCGACCGGATGTCGAGGTTTGGGGAGCCCGCCCCGGCATTGTCGATTCGCCGCGAGGAATACGTTGCCGCACTCGAACGGTTGACGGCACTCGTCACCGTCGCCGACGGGGAGATCGAAGCTTGTTGGCGAAGGTTCGCCTGGATCCGGTCCGGCTACGACCAGGCCTTGCGGGGCTTGGCCGGGCTGACCATGGCGAGTACGGCGCCCTGGACGACCGACCGGCCGGCAACGGTGGGTCGTCCGCGGCTGGTCACTCAACGTCCGATCAAGGTCGACTGGGTGTTCGAGGGCGGCGGGGAGGACTGAGCTCGTCCGTGGCAACGCTAGCCTCGATCTACCCCTGGTCACTCGGCGGCGCCGAGGGCCACATGACGACGATGGCGCCGCATGAGGATGGCCACCAACAAGGCGCTCATGGCCAGGCCGAAGACGAGGATGACGACGTCCTTGGTCGAGTTGTGGCCGGTGGCCACGCGCCCAGCGCCGTAGGCGGTGGGGGCGACGGCAAGGGCGAAGGCGATCGACGCCACGAGGTTCCACAGGACGAACTGGCCCTGCTTCATCTTGGCCGTCCCCGAGATGATGGCCGGCGTGAAGAAGACGGCCAGCCGGCCCCACTTGGCGTAGGCCCGTTCCCCCTTGGCCATCAGCTGCTGCCGGCTGGCCTGTCGCTTCCCCGGGCGCTCGATGAGCTGTCGTCCCCATCGGTCGCCCACCCGGTAGCCGATGATGCCACCGATCTCGCCGGCGACGGCGGCGATGATGATCACCGCCACCAGGTTGAGGTTCCCCTGGCTGGCCCCGACGGCTGCCGCTCCCACCGCGGCACTCCCGATCATCGGCACGCCGGCCCACGAGGCCATGACGGCCAGGAACAAGACGACGTACTCCCATGCGTTCATGTGGTCACGGCAGAGGTGTCGGCTGGCACCCCTGCCGGTGCTGCGGGGTCCGGAGGCGCAGTCGGTGCCGTGGCCCCGCCGGGCGGCGCAGCTCGGTGCCGTCGTGTCCGGCGGCTGCGCCGAGGGAATCGTCGGCAGGACCGGACGGAGCCTGGCCGTGGCGACGTAGGCCACCACCACGGCCACGATCACCAGTGGCATCAAGGCGATGGCGTCCGCCTCCAGGAAGAGGCTGGCCAACAAGACCGAGGTCAGCGGTAGCCCGAGCATGGCGACGGTCATGGCCCCGATACCCATGGCCACACCGGCGATGAGGGGCAACCCGGGAAGGTGGGACAGGGCAATCCCGCCCGCTGCTCCGATGAACATCCCGGGAAAGGTCGGACCGCCGCGGAAGGCGCTCAACGAAGCCCCATAGGCCAGCCCCTTGAACAAAACCAGGAGCAACAGGGCGCCCACGGTCCAACTGGAGGCATTGTGGATCAGCGAGCCCAGTGCTGATTGGCCGGAGAACAGCACTCCTGATGCATTGTGCCCCGATGCCTCGCCGAAGGCGATGGCACAGCCGGCGACGGCGACACCGATGACCGGGGTCAACAGCACCATCCGCCCCTCGACCCGCGGCTGTAACCACAGGGCGATCCACTTGATGGCCGTCCCGACCACGGCGGCGGCGACGCCGATGCCCACCGCCCACAGCAGTTCAGCTGCGTCCGGAGTGGTGAAGGTCGGAATGTGGGGGATGGCCAGGGTGAGGTGCCCGTATCCCGTCCATTTGTCCAGGCCGACGAAGATCAGCGAGCCAATCCCGGCGGCCAGCAGGCCCGGGACCATGACGACTCCCAACAACGGGCCGCCGAGGCCGGCCGCCTCCATGAGCAAGAATGCCCCCACGATGGGCGACCCGAGGAGCGTGCTGATGGCGGCAAAGCTCCCGGCGGCGCCGATGACGACCGCGGCCATGGACGGGGCATCCCGCTTGACCAGGTGGACGGCGAGGACGCCCATCCCGCTTCCTATGGCGATCAGTGGTGCCTCGGGTCCCAAGACGACGCCGAGGCTCAGGGTGGCGAAGGCGGCAATGGCGATGCCGGGCAGCTCGATCGGCGCGACGGCTCCGGATGCCTTGAAGCCCTCTGCCGGCTTGTGCCCCGAGGTCCCCGGGAGGTACCGGATGCTCAGCCCGACGAGCAGCCCGCTCAAGGCCAGCGGGAGCACGGGCCACCAGGCGGGTTCGCCATGGAACCCGACCTCGGCGGGAAGGGTAGAGAAGACGTAGCTCTGCGTCTCGGCAACGGCCTTGAGGAAGAAGTAAGCGAAGGCGGCGACCGGGACGCCAATGGCTGCGCCGAAGAAGAGCAGGACCAGATAGCTCCGGGACTGCAGGAGCTCTGTCGGGTTAGGCAGCGCCGGCGGCTCAGTCGCCGCGGGCGCCGGGGTCGTGCCCACACCCTCAGTCATAAATCGGTCCCCTCGGGCGAGCGAGTTTGTCGCGATCAGCCATCGTCAGGAGCATGCGTGGACGCGAGACCCGAGCCGGAATCAGCCGATCCGGCGGGGACCTTGGTTGCCTCATCGGAAGGTGGCAGATTCGATCCCTCGGCGCCATTGGATCGAGTGATCAACCGACGTGCCCACATCAGGACCCCTTGCAGCACCAGTAGGTACGCCGCCAGCGCCACCGCACTCCACAGGATGCCCGAGCCAGACAGGTTGCCACCGAAGACGAGGATGCAGCCCACCACAATCACGCCGAACAGTCGAAACCCCGAGGCATGCTCGAGCGGGAAGTTGGCCACTCGCCGGACCCGCGCTCGAGGCCTCAGGGCTGCGGGTCTTGGAGACCAGCTCGCCGAAGCGCTGGGCCAACCAGTGGAATCCTCTCCCGACCAGGCTACGGAAGGACCTCGCCCAACGGGCCGGCCCGATGAGCCACATGAGGATCGCCACGAGGACCGAGACCAGCAGAGTCAGGCGCAGCGTGTCCGTCAAGAAGTGGTTGAGCGTGTCGTAGACCGCCCCGGTGACTTCCGGGGAGGCCCTGTTGGCGGCATGGGTGATGAAGAAGTTGCGCTCGTAGGCGACCAACCCCAGGACCACGAGGGTGGCGGTCGAGACGCCGACGGCGAGACGCAGCAACGTCTTGCGCCGATCGACCGCGATCACCAGGGCGCCGACAATCAGGACCAGCGCCACCAGCGGGACCACCCAACCGAACGTTTTGGCCAGGTGGAACACGCCGCGGATGGACTTGACCTGCGGCTTGGATGCGACCGTCACCGAAAGGTTGGTGGCATTTTTGAGCTTGGCCTGGAGAGGATCGAAGACAGTGATGCCCTGTTTGTGCAGTTGGGCGATCCCTTTCTCGAGAACGGGATTCAACTTGATGGCGATTTCTTGGGCCTTCTGGCCGGCGGGGAGTTGGTTGCCCTCCAAGAAGGTGACCAGTGAGGAATGCAGTCGTCGATTGGCTTTGTCCCAAGCTTGTTGGAACCAGGTACTGCGGAGCAGCGTCTTGAATTGATCTTGCACAAAGCCGTGAACCTGACTGGCGATCGGCGCGGCGGCGAACGATGCCTTGGGTGGTAGTGCCGTATTGAGGTGGCCCTGCACATCGACCTTCTGGAAGAGGACGTCGGTTGCCCTGATGGCGACGTAGTCGGTCACCACTTGTTCGCGGGCCAGCGGCGCCATGGTGGCCACGTACTGATCGGTGTTGGTGATGGTCCTGACGGCCCAGACCGTGAGTACCGAGATCGGCACCAGCAAAGCCGAGAGGACCACCAGCACCCATGTGACCGACCGTCGGACCCGGTGCGACCGCGTTCCTTGCTTGCTCACGCCACTGGTCCGTGACTCATCGTCGAAGCGCCAGCGTTCGGATGCTCGCTGTACTCGGACAATCGTGCCTGGCGGGAAGTACGACCATGAAGGTCCTCAGGTATTCGGCTGGTGCCGCGGGCCACACGGTGTGGTGTGATCGGAACGCATCGGTAAACGGGAGAGTCGTCAGGCCATCACCCAAGTAGGCGCGCTTTCTGTGTCTCGAACTCGGCCTCGGTCAACGCGCCGGAGTCCTTCAGCGCAGCCAGCTGCGTGAGTTGCGCGATCGGGTCCGGGGCAGCGGCTGGGGCGGCGGCCGCTGCAGGTGCAGGTGGTGGCGGTGCCTGTGGGGCCGGGGCTTCCTGCTCGGCGGCGCGCCGGTTGGCGGCGTGGGCACCGACGGCGGCCGCGGTACCGGCCACCACGGTGGTTCGCACGGCCATCCGGGCGATGGGTCGTCTTCTCATCATGTCGTCTCTCCTGACGTTCGGGGAATCAGACTGCCGACGGCAGGTCGGCAAGGGCAGGCGTGATCAATTCATGGGGGATGCGGGCACCCTCGAGCAGGACGCCACCAGAGCGGCGCACCGCGTCGGCGAACGGCGCCGCCCAGACGTCCTCCCAGATCAGAAGGGCGGCCGACGAGTTGGGCTCGAGGCTGCGGGCGGCGAACTCGATGTCGTCGGGGCTGATGAGGCCACCGACGTCGCCGTCCAGTGCCGAGAAGCCCTCGGCGATGTCGAGCTCGTCGATCTCCAGGGTCGCCACCGAACCGTCGGCGTCCTTCCCGATGAAGATCAGGTCGAGGATGCGTATCGTCCCCGACTCGACCAGGGCAATTAATTCCGGGTGCGATCTCGCCGTTGAACTTGTTGCCGGGGAACCCCACGATGATGTATTCGACTGGTCCGGTGATCATCTGTTCACGTCCTAACTTCGTTGTTGGGTCAGAGTAGGAGTTGCTGTGCTTCTCGTCCTCACCCGAATGGGGTGATCGCGTTCTTTAGGAAGAATCTCTAAAAGCCGCTCAGGCAGCTACTGCTCGAGCGGCAGGGCATCGCCTTCGGCCGCACCCCGCTCCTTTTTGCCCGGCATGCCTCGCACCAGGCCGATCAGCATGACGGCGATCGCGCCCCCGACTACCGGCCCCACGACGTAGATCCACCAGCCCTTGAAGTCGAGGCTGACGATGTCAGGGCCCAGGGTTCGGGCCGGGTTCATCGAGGCTCCGCTGATAGGGCTGGCGAACAGGCCCAGGAGGGCGACCGTGGCCCCCACGGCCAGCGCCGCGTTGTGGCCGATGCTCCGGTACCCGGTCGCCGTATTGAGAATGACCGAGACCAGGATGGCGGTGAGTACGATCTCCATCACCAACGATCGCCAATCTCCGCCCGGTTTGGTAATCGGGTAGTTACTACCGGTCGAGACATGGCCGTACATCGCCTGCAGGAACCATGCGGCCGAGACCGCTCCGGCCAACTGGACCACCAGGTAGGGCAGCACCCATGCGATCCTGAACACGCCCCGGCCGGCAAAGGCCAGGGTCACGGCCGGATTGATGTGCAGGCCCGAGAGGGGCCCCAAGGCATAGATCATGGCCATCACTACGGCCCCCGGCGCAATGACCGCCGCGGTCCGGCTGATTGGGTCGCCCCCGGCGTAGTGGTTGATGACGCCGGCCCCGGCGGCCACGGTGACCAGGATGAAGGTGCCCACGTATTCGATGATCAGCCGTATCCAGAGTGGCCGTTCCCTGAGCGTGTCCTCCTGAAACCGGATCAAATAGCGGCTGCCGATGAGCTCCGCCGTCTCCTTCTGCTTCGGCGCGCCATCGGTGACGGGGGCAGTCGTGGACGACTCCGTCACGTCAGGCTCCCGGGTTCCACAACATGGCCCACGGCTCCCTGGACGGTCACAGCCCGCTCTCGGCGACGATACGCCCGTTGGCGATGGCCGCTTGCATGGCCTGGTAGTCCTTCTCGTTCTGGTCGGCGTAGGTCTCGGCAAACGAACCGATGGCCAGGTCGAAGGCCTTGCTCGAGCCCAGATAGGCGGCGATGGCAATGCGGTCTCCCGACCTGGCATGGGCCCGGGCCAGCGTCCATCCACACAGTCGGCCATAGGCGGCCATGCCTTCGGGGATCATCTGGTCCACATCGGCAGAGCCCTTCCAATCGCGGAGCTGGCGGATGTAGAAATCGCGTTGCACGCCGTCGAGACCGTCGACTTTGTCCCAACCCAGGAAGATGTCGCTCGACGCCTGCATCAGGTGCTGGCCGGCGACCACCCGCTCGCCCTCGTTGGCGTAGTGGCTCTTGCCCACGAACCGGGCCAGAACCGACTCCTGGGCTTCTTTGGCCTGGAGGAGCAGCGGGTCCACGCCGTCGCTTCCCAACATAAGGATCACCCAGGCCCTCGTGCCGACGCTCCCGACCCCAACCACCTTCCGGGCGATCCCGGCAAACCGGAACTGCTTCAGGAGGTGCCGCCGGTCGCTCTGCAGCGAACTCCCATAGCTGCCGAGCAGGCCATGGAACCGTTCGGTCAGGTTGGCCGCTTCCGACTCGGGTACCAGCTCCTCGATCGGGACGATCAAGGGAGGATTGCTGACGAATCGGGTCTCTCCGTTGACCACTTCGGTGAGCTTGCCCAGCGCCTGCATGCTGTCCCGCGTCCTGGCTTTGGCCAGTTGCTTGTCGGCATTGGCTTTCAGCTTGGACGTGGTCTTCTTTTGGTGCTTCCCACCACCCGCCGCCATTAGGTTCGCGAGTTCCTTCAGGGCCGTGTCGGCGTCGAGCCGGGCATACCAGACGTCGAGGTCACGCATCGTCGCCAACTTGGCCATTTCTGTCCGGTACGCGGATGCGGTGTCCACTACGACACCGGCCCGCTCCTTTTCGGAGAAGCCCCGATCCCGACCAGCGATAGCCAGGCTGGCGGCCAGACGCTTCACGTCCCACTCCCACGGCCCGGGGAGGGTCTCGTCGAAGTCGTTCACGTCGAAGACCAGGGACCGCTCGGCCGAGCCAAAGACGCCGAAGTTGCTCAGGTGGGCATCGCCGCAGGCCTGGACGGTCAGTCCCGACCGAGGGGTCGTGGCCAGGTCGGACGCCATGACCAACGCTGCGCCCCGGAAGAAGGTGAAAGGAGAGACGGCCATTCGCCCGTAGCGGATGGGCACCAGCTCTGGGACACGGGAGGCTGCCTGGCTCTCGAGCAGGGCTACCGGGTCCGGGCGGTCCGCAAGGGCCTCCCAGGCCCCCTGGGCGTCTCGGGGTGCGGTCGTGCGCGCTGCCTTGCCGAGGGCGACCCGGCGGTCCTGTGATAGTTGCTCTCCGGTCGACTGATCGGTTGCCGGAGATTCGGTTCCTGCTTGCTGCGTGTTGGCCATATTTCACCGTCGCGCCTGGATGGGGACGATTCATCACCCTCATCGGGCGATATGCCCGGTTCTGCGGCCGTATCGCCCTTGGGCGCCCAAATCGACCCCCGGCCGGTAGAGCCCTATCCCGGTGTCCTATCCGGAAGCTGGGGGATCGGCCGCGACCCGGAAGCCGACATCGCCGGTGGAGGTCTCAGGATCGCTGCCGAACCGGGCCGAGACCCGGTAACGCCGGCAATAGACGAACTATGGACGGGACCTACCGATTGGTTTTGACGATGAGCGCAGCGCTTGCGATCTGTTCATCATGAGACCGGAGGCAGCCGAAGTCGTCATCCCGAAAGGGTGATTGCCCATTCCACCTCCATGAGGAGCGCTGGTGGGTTCCAAACCGGAAGTCACCCCTGAAGGGTGATGACCCTTTCGCCCCGGCATGGTCAGATTCCACCTGACAAGTTCGCGCCGTGTTTCCGGTCAAGCCAATGCCACGACCGGGACGTGGCCCAAGCGGGTTCCTCTGACCGACTGAGACGATTGAGGAGAAGGCTCCGATGTTCGCTTATACCTACCCGTTGCTCAACATCTTCTGGACGATGCTGGAGATCTTCGCCTTCATCGTCTACATCTGGCTACTGGTTGCCATCTTCTCCGACATCTTTCGCAGCGACGATATGGGTGGCGGGGCCAAGATGCTCTGGGTCCTGTTCGTCTTCATCATTCCCATCATCGGGATCCTGGCTTACCTCCTCGTTCGGGGCGGCTCCATGCACGAACGGGCGGCGAAGCAGGCGCAGCGACAGCAAGAAGCGTTCAATAGTTACGTCAGCGACGCGGCGGGAACGAGCCCGACCGATCAGTTGGCAAAGCTCGCTGACCTCAAGGAGCGAGGCGTCATCACCGATGCCGAGTTCGAGACCCAGAAGGCCAAGGTCCTGGCCCAGTAGGCCATCCGCCGAGAAGGCGGGACCGCGACGTGATCCTCGACCTCGTTCTGATCGGCCTGATCACTACGCTCGGGCCGCTCCCCCTGACCGCCTTTCCCCATGGGCGCGGCCTCAGGCGCTGAGGGACTCGGTGCGCTCGGGTAATAACAGCACCGCTCCCGCCAGGAAGAGGACCGCCCCGACGAAGGTACCGAGATTGGTGAGTGTCACGTTGAGCAATTGCCCGGTCTCCGGGACGATGTAGCTGGCCACGGCCGAGGCTCCGAAGGCGATGGAGCCGCCCAGGTTCACTAGGACGATCCACCAGGACAGGCTCGATGTCTGCCATGCACCCCATCCGTGGCAGACCTCGAACCAGGCCAGCGCGCTCGGCCACCAGAAAGCAGATCGACCCGAGGAGGTCCGGTCGCCAAACGTGGTGGGTGGCGGAACCGGTGCTGAGATCGATCCGTATGGCGTTGCCCGTGCTGAAGTTGAAGAAGACGCGTGCCCACCAGCTGGACGACCGTTGCCCACCAGTCGATTCGCCGAGTGCCGAAGGAGAGGTACCGGCGCCAGCCCTTCGGAGGTCCTTCCGGCGCTGCGTCCACCATCTCGCGGTACTGCAAGAAGGCAGCCACGGTGAAGAAGAGCGGAGCCAACGAAGAAGGTGATCGAGTCCCATCTGACTCCAGCCGCCGACGAGAACCCAGGCACCGCCCCCAGTGCGAAGAGGATGGAGCCGACGGCAAACAGGATGGCTAACCACCAGCCTCGGGCGCCCGGGGTCCCACCAGGTGGAGGGACCTGTACGGCTGGGATGTGCGGGGTCGGGACGTGCGTGCTTGCGCTGACGACGGGACTCCCAGTGGACCAGCGCACCGTCGGCCGCCGCGTATTCGGCCCAGGTGACAAAGGGCCCGAATCCCCGGCGTCGGGGAACGGCCCGTGGGCCCGCATCCATGAGGGAGAGTATGGCCTGAATATCTAAACGGGTCGGTGTCTTCGGGCCACTCTTTCGTGGTGCGGCCACCTGCTCGTCGGCCGGCGCTGATCTCACTCGATTGGCGTGACCACGGTCCGCGAGCCCGGTGTTATGTTCGGTGCCGACGCCGAAGCTGGATCTGGATCATCGTCATCGGGGAGCACAGCACATGCATCGATCGAGTTGGGTCAAGACGTTCGGTTTGGCCATGATCGGAGCCATCCTTGCGCCGGCCGCGGTGGCGAGCGTCCTCATAAACCGGGCTGCGAGGCGACGCCTCCTACGCATACTGCTCGTCGTCCGCGGCGGAGCGGCTGACATTCGTGACGACGTGTTCGGCGAGTTCACCCTCGAGGAGTTCCTGACCGGGACAATGGCGAGGCGCCCCCGCCGGTAGTTCGCTCAGCTCAGTTCGTCGCCGGTCGGGCTGACCCGGGCCGAGGCCATGGCCTCGCGCACCGATTGAGCCAACCCGGGACCGTCGAGCCCAAAGCGGGCCAGGATGTGGTCCGGCTTGTCCTGGGCGATGAAGGTGCGGGGAATCCCGAGGACGGTGACGGGGGGGAGCCTTCCCGCCGGGTCAGAGTCGGACGGCCATGGCATCGCAGAGGAACATGCCCGCACCGCCATGACGCATCCCGTCCTCGGCCGTCACCACCAGGTCATGGCGGGCGGCGTCAGCCAGCATCTCGGGATCGGGCGGAGAGACCACCCGAACGTCCCAGACGGTGGCCTCCACTCCTTCGGTAAGAAGGGTGGCCGCCGCCTCTTCGGCGGGGCCGACCATCTTGCCGACGGCCAGGATGCACACCGAGCCGTCCCCGGTTTGGAGGCGGCGCCCGGCCAGCCCACAGCCCACGTCGCCGGTCGGCCACCTGGCGGGCCCGGGTCTTCGGGAACCGGATGACCGACGGACCTTCGAGGGTCAAGGCCTCCTCCAACATGACCTCGACCTCGTCCACCGAGGAAGGGGTGAACACGGTCATGCCCGGGATGGACAACGTGAGGACCAGGTCGAGGACGCCGTGGTGGCTGGGCCCGTCATCACCGGTGATGCCCGCCCGGTCGAGGACGAACACAACGGGGAGCCCGTGCAGGCCGACGTCCAGGTTGGCCTGGTCGAAGGCCCGACTGAAGAAGGTGGAGTAGATGGCCACCACCGGGCGGAGCCCACCGATGGCCATCCCCGCCGCCGCGGTCACCGTGTGCTGCTCGGCGATGCCCACGTCGACGAACCGGTCGGGGAACCGGGCCTGGAAGGGGAGAAGCCCGGTGGGCCCGGGCATGGCCGCAGTGATGGCCACGATCCGCTGGTCGCACTCTGCCGCCCGCAACAACGATCGGGTGAAGGCGTCGGTATAGGTCGCCGGCGGGAGGTCGGCCGTCTCGATCGGGACGCCCTGGGTGGTCGTGCTTCCGTTGCCGTTGCCACTTGTGTTGCCGTACCCACTTGCGTTGCCGTTGTGGGCCACGTCCATGGGGACGGTGTCCGGTGCGGTGCTGGCGATCTGCACCTTCACGTCGTGGAGCCGCTGGACGTCGTCCTCTTCGGCGGGGGCGTAGCCCCGGCCTTTTTGGGTGACGACGTGGACGATGATGGGCCCGTCCCACTCGCCGGCATGGGCCAGCGCTTGTTCCACCTCGATCACGTTGTGCCCGTCGATGGGACCGGCGTAGCGAATGCCGAGCGTCTCGAAGAACGTGTGGGGCGTGACCACCTCGCGAAGGGCCGAGGTCAGGCCGTGGACCCCGGAGTAGGCGATGTCCCCAACCGCAGGGATCTCCCGGATCAGGTGGCGCAGCCGCTGGCGGGCATGCACGTAGGTGGGATTGAGCCGAAGGTGGGTGAGGCCGACCGACAGCCGGGATACGGTGGGGGCGTACGAGCGCCCGTTGTCGTTCAAGACGATGAGGACCCGCCGGCCGGAGTGCCCCAGGTTGTTCAGCGCCTCGTAGGCCATGCCGCCGGTGAGGGCGCCGTCGCCGACCACGGCCACGACCCGGCGATCGGCTTCTTGGAGCTCGAAGGCGCTGGCCAACCCGTGGGCGTAGCTGAGGATGGTCGACGCGTGGCTGTTCTCCACCCAGTCGTGCTCGGACTCGCTGCGGTTCGGGTAACCAGAGAGGCCACCGGCCTGCCTGAGCTCGCGGAAGGCTTCCCGTCGCCCGGTGACCAGCTTGTGCACGTACGCCTGGTGCCCGGTGTCCCACAACAGGGCGTCGCGAGGGGAGTCAAACGTGCGATGGAGGGCCAAGGTGAGCTCCACCACGCCGAGGTTGGAGCCCAGGTGCCCACCGGTGGCCGTCACCGCCGAGACGATGAAGCCCCGGATCTCTTCGGACAGGAGGTCCAGTTCCTCGGGAGTGAGGGACCGAAGGTCGGAGGGGCTGTCGATGTGTTCCAGGATCATAAGGCGCTCTGGTTGTCACGCTATCTGAATCGGGACGCCGAGCTGGGGTCATTCGCTCGGGTCGTTCGCTGGGTCATTCCGTGCGTCATTCCCTGGCTCATTCCCCGATGGTGCCCAACGGGGGAGCCACGTGCCCAGTGGGGAACGGTCGGGAACCTGCGACCTGACGGTGGGCCGTGGGCCGCGGGGGCGAAGGCTAGCGGGCGTGGGTGAGAAACGTGCTGCGGTCCACCATGACCCGGGACACTTTGCCTGCTCCGACCAGGCCGGATCCGTCGGTGACGGCCACGGTGAAGGTCAGCCTGCGGCCCTCGATGCGGTCGAGGGTGGCCTCCGCGGTCACGTCGCCGCCGATGCCCACGGGGACCAGGTGGTCGAATTGCACCCGCTTGGCCACGCTGGTCGAGCCCCGGGGGAGATGGCCGTCGAGGGCCCGGCAGGTGGCTTCCTCGCACAGGGCTAACAGCCGGGGCGTGGCCAAGACGGGGACGTCGCCCGACCGCAGGGCAACGGCGGTATCGGCCTCGGTCACCGTGAGGTCGACGCGAGCACTCAGACCGGTATGTAGAGCCACCCCGGTACGATACGGGAGACAGCGAACGTCGGCCACTAGCGGCGTACGCGGTTCGTACCGGTGGACCCCCCGGTCAGCTAGGAGGCTGCAGTGATCGAAACTCCCGTACTCGAGCGTGTGCTCGGCCAAGCGCTGCGCCACGGCGGCGACTTCGCCGAGGTGTTCGCCGAGGACCGCGTCACCTCGTCGGCCATGCTCGACGACGGTCGGGTCGAAGAGCTGTCGTCGGGGCGTGACCGCGGCGCGGGGATCAGGGTGGTGGCCGGGGAGACCACCGGGTTCGCCCACACCGCCGATCTGACCGAGGCCGGTTTGCTCCGGGCGGCCGAAGCGGCGTCGGCCGTGGCTCAAGGCGGCGGCGGCGGAGCGACCTCGGTTGCGGCCGGGGGTCTCAACGGCGACAGGGCGACGGTGAGGCCCGGTCGGGAAGGGGTCCGGCCTCCAAAGCGGACTCCCTCGCCCTTCTGCGTCGCGGCCGACGAGGCGGGACGGTCGGCGGGTGGCGCCATCTCCCAAGTGCAGGCGGGCTACGGCGGGTCCAAGCGACAGGTGCTGATCGCCAACTCGGAGGGGTCTGTTGGCCCGCGACGAGCAGGTGCGCACCCGGTTCTCCGTGTCGTGCGTGGCCGAAGGGGACACCGGGCTGCAGACCGGGTTCGAGTCGGCCGCCCGCACCGTGGGCTTCGAGCTGTTCGACGAGGTGTCGGTGGAGGAGCTGGCCCAGCTGGCCGCCCGCCGGGCCCTGTCCAAGCTGTCGGCCCGACCGGCCCCGTCGGGCGAGGTCCCCCTGGTGCTGGCCGGCGGGAGCGGGGGCATCCTCTTCCACGAGGCCTGTGGCCACGGCCTGGAGGCCGACCACATCGTCAAGGACGCCTCGGTCTACGTGGGCCAGGTCGGCCAACAGGTGGCCAGCCCGCTGGTGACCCTGGTCGACGACGGGACGGTGGGCAGCGAGTGGGGGACCTTCGCCTTCGATGACGAGGGTCGGCCGGCCCAGCGCAACGTGCTCATCGAGAACGGCGTCCTCACCGAGTACCTGTGGGACTACCTGCGGGCCCGCAAGGAGGGTCGGCGCTCGTCGGGCAACGGACGGCGCCAGAGCTACCAGCATCTGCCCATGGTGCGGATGACCAATACCTTTCTGCTTCCGGGCGAGGAGGACGCCGACGAGATCGTGGCCCAGACGCCCCACGGCGTCTATGTGGCCAAGTTGGGCGGCGGCCAGGTCAACACCACCACCGGCGACTTCGTGTTCGGGACCACCGAGGCCTACCTCATCGAGGACGGGCGGATCACCGAGCCCCTGCGGGACGCCAACCTCATCGGGAACGGGCCCGAGGTCCTGCGGCGGATCGACGCGGTGGCCACCGACTTCGCCATGACCCCGGGCACGTGCGGGAAGGACGGCCAGTCGGTGCCGGTCGGCTGCGGCCAGGCCACCCTGCGGATCACCGGCGTCACCATCGGCGGGACCTCCGAGTGAGCACCGCCGTGCAGACTCCGACCGGGTCGGCCTCTGGCGTGTCCGCCAAGTCCGACAAGTCCGACAGCTCCGGCGAGCCCGGGGAGCTCCTCGAGATCGCCGACCGGGTGGCCGGCTGGGCCCGCTCCGGCGAGGACGTCGAGGTCTACGTCTCCCGCGGCGATGAGACCGAGGTGCGGGCCTACGACGGCGAGATCGAGTCCCTCACCGCGGCCACCTCGGCCGGCATCGGGGTGCGGGTGGTGGTCGATCACAAGCTCGGGTTCGCCTGGGCCGGTTCACTGGATCCGTCCGTCCTGGGCGAGACGCTCGACGAGGCCCGGGACAACGCCACCTTCGCCACCCCCGACGAGCACGTGCAGCTGGCCGTGGCCGACGGCGTGCCCGCCGTGGCCGTCGACCTGTGGGACGACGAGTTGGCTTCGGTGCCCACCGCCCGCAAGGTCGAGATGGTGCTCGAGCTCGAGCGCCAGACCCGAGCGCGCGGATCCCAGGATCCGCCAGGTCTCCTCGGCCGACTACGGCGACGGGTCGGTGGAAGTGGCGCTGGTGTCGACCAAAGGGATCCGGGCTTCGAACCGGCGCACCTCGGGTTTCGTGTCCGTCTCGGTCATCGCCGGCGAGGGAGCCGAGAGCCAGACCGGTGGGGGATTCAGCGTCGGTCGCGGCTTCGAGGGGCTGGAGCCCGAGCGGGCCACCGCCGATGCCGTGGAGCGAGCCGTGCGCCTCCTCGGGGCGACCAAGGGTCCCTCCGGGCGCTCGACGGTGGTCTTCGACCGCCGGGTGGCCACCACATTGTTGTCGGTGATCTCCTCGGCCCTGTCCGGTGAGGCGGTCGAGAAGGGCCGGTCGTTCTTCGCCGGGCGGCTGGGCGAACAGGTGGCCGGGTCGGCTCTGACCATCGTCGACGATCCGACCGATCCCCGGGCCTACGGTGCCGCCGCCTATGACGCCGAGGGTCTGGCCTGCCGGCGGAACGTGCTGGTGGAGAATGGTGTGCTGAAGCGGTTCCTCTACGACACGGTGTCGGCCTCCCGGGCGGGAACGGTGTCGACCGGCTCAGCCGTGCGGGGCGGATTCTCGGGCACGCCGGGACCGGGATGCCGGGCCCTCACCCTGGCCGTCGGCCCCGAGGGCTATGACCAAGAGGGCGTGCTCGGCGCCGTGGGCGACGGGCTCTTCGTCCAATCGATCACCGGCGTGCACTCTGGGGTGAACCCGATCAGTGGCGACTTCTCCGTGGGGGCCGAGGGACTGTTGATCCGGGACGGCAAGCTGGCCGAGCCGGTACGGGAGATCACCGTGGCCTCGACCCTCCAGCGGATCCTCCAATCCGTGGTGGCCATCGGAGCCGACGTCGAGTGGCTCCCCGGCATCGCCGCCGGTCAGACCATCGCCGTGGGGGACATGCAGATCAGCGGGGTCTGACTCCGAGCTGGGGGTGTGGGCCTAGCCCCACTCGGCGCGCGGGCGGGCGTGACCCTTCGGGTTGCGGGACGTGCCCCTTTGAGTTGTTGCCTGGCCCTGGTGGGGCCGCTACTTGTCAGACGACGAGGAAGACGAGGCTGCGGCGGCAGTCTTGTCGGCCGGAGCCGAGGGTTTGGATTCGGACTTGGACGAGCTGTCCGATCCACCCGAACCGTTGTCGCCTGTGGACTTCGTGTCCCCACCGGATTTCGCGTCCGCACCGGACTTCTTGTCGCCGTCCGACCCATTGGCCGAGGCTCCGTCACCCGATCCGTTGCCGTTCGCTCCGGAGGCGGCGGTGGTCTTCGAGCGGCTGTCCGTCTTGTAGAAGCCGCTTCCCTTGAAGACGATGCCGACGTTGCCGAACAGCTTGCGGACCTTGCCACCGCACGACGGGCACACCTCGATCGAGTCGTCGGTGAACGCCTGAACTGCCTCGAAGCCATGGCCGCACTCGGTGCAGCGATACTCGTACGTCGGCACGTCGCCCGACCTCCCGTGGTTCTCTGTTACTAGGCATTGGCAGTCTAATGCAGCGAGTGCTAACCCCAAGCGGCCTCCGGGAAGGTTACTCAGGCTCGATCAATCCCCGCGAGGCATTTGGACCAGGGACGCGTCCCCTACACTGAGGTCCGTGAAGAACCTGGTTGGTCATGTCTGAGCGGAGCCTGGGCCATCTCGACCCGCTGGGCGGGGCCCGAATGGTCGATGTCTCGCCCAAAGAGCCCACCCATCGCCGGGCCCTGGCCCGGTGCCGGGTGGAGATGTTGCCCGAGACCACGGCGAAGGTGGCCACCAACGCCATCACCAAGGGCGACGTCCTGGCCGCGGCGCGGGTGGCCGGGATCCAGGCGGCCAAGCGCACGGCCGACCTGGTACCCATGTGCCACCCGCTCCTGGTGGGGACGGTCCATGTCGACTTCACCATTGGTGACGACTACGTCGAGGTCGAGGCAAAGGTGGAGACGGTGGACCGAACCGGCGTGGAGATGGAGGCGATGACCGCATGCGCCATTGCTGCCCTCACCGTCTACGACATGTGCAAGACGACCGACCGCACCATGAGCATCGGCCAGCTCAAGCTGTGGGAGAAGACCGGAGGAAGCTCCGGGGCGTGGAAGCGGACCCCGGGGACCTGAGCTCTCGCTCACGAGTTTCATCTGCTGTTCGACCGGGCCGTTGGATGGCGGCGTGTGTGGATGGCCTTTGCTTCGTCGACCGGCGGCTACTACCTCGTCGCCTCCGACGGCGGGATCTTCGCTTTCAACGCGCCCGTCCAGGGCTCGATGGCCGGCAAGCCCCTCAACCAGCCGATGGTCGGTATGGCGTCTGACAGCTGATCTTCCTCCGAACGGGGGAGCGGGGTCCTCCTGAAGCTACGTTTGAGGCGGACGTGGCCCACCGATCTCAGGAGCTTTCATGGCGATTGGTGCGCCGACGTTTATCCTCGGATATCACCGCATCAACGCGGGCGTCGACGACCCGTTCCACTTCTGTGTGTCGCCCGAGCGGTTTGCCGAGCACCTGGCCGTGCTGGCCCGGAAGGCCGTGTTCGTCACGCTGGACGAGGTGTGCACGCCGTCCCGAACTCCACGGGTGGCGGTGACGTTCGACGGCGGATATGTCGACAATCTGGTCAACGCATTGCCGATCGCCCAGCGGTTTGGCGCCCCGATCACCGTCTACGTGACCAGCGGCCTGGTCGGTGAGGCCCGAGGGTTCTGGTGGGACCGGCTCTCCCGGCTGGTGCTGCACGCCGCCTCCGAGCCGACCGAGGTTCCGGTCACGATCGGTGGGGTGGTGATCCCCGTTCGATTCGGACGGCCGGAGACGGCCCGCCAGATGCTCGAGGTGCTGTGGGCCCGCTTCCGTCGGTGCCCGGCCGAAGAGATCGAGGCCGTGCTGGCCGACCTGGGCGAGCGGTTGTCCGTCGATACCGACGCCCCGCTCGATGCTCGGACAATGACCCGTCTCGAGCTGGACGCTCTGGCCGCGTCTGAGGCCGTGACCATCGGCGCGCAGACCGTCGACCACGGCCTGTTGCGCTACCAGCCGTATCCGGCACAGCTTCGGGCCATTAGGACGGCCAAATCGGACCTCGAGGGTGAGCTGAGGGGATCGGTGCGGCACTTTGCCTATCCCTTCGGTGGTCGAGACTCGTTCAACGATGAGTCGATCGTGGCGGTTCGCAGCGCCGGATTCGAGACGGCCAGCACCACGATGTCGGGATCAGTGCGGCCGACGTCGATTCCCCTGGCCTTGCCCCGACGGATGGTCGAGAACTGGTCAGCCCCGGTCTTTCGGATGAAAACCATTCGGTGGGGGCTGTTGTGAGCTCGGCGGCCCGGACCGGTGCGCTGGTGGAACTCGGCGACCGGTGTTCCCGTCAATCAGCTCGCGGAGGATGTCAGCGTGGCCGGCGTGTCGTGCCGTCTCTTCGAGGAGGTGCATCAGGACCCAGCGCAGATTGACCGGAGCCGCGTCGTCGGGATGGCGACACGACTCCTCCAGGTCGGCCGTGGCCACGACCGCGTCGACCCGGGCCCAGGTCTGTCGGTAAGAGTCGACCGCAGCGGTGAGCGTGTCGTCGCCCTGCACACCGTCGTCCGGTACTTCGATGTCCTCACCGGCAAAGCGGTGGAGGAACCCCACGAGGACTCCGCCCGGGCCGTGTGCTTGATTAACCAGAGAAGCGTGGTGCCACTTTCGACAAGGGAACGGCGCGCTGCGGCTTCGTCCCCTCCAGCGACCTTCCGCACCATCGAATCTGGCTGGTATTGCAGAAGGGCTCGCACCGTCTCTCGTTCGCCACCCTCGAGTCGCGGAGGCTTCCGATCGGCCACGCCAGAAGCTTAAGTGGCATTGGATCTCAGGTCGGCTCAGCTCACGTCAGTTCAAGTCGAAGACAGCCGAAACCAGTGCAGGACGGCGAGGTCAGTTCAGGACGGCCGGCCGAACGTCTCACCCAGGATGGCGTCGACTGCGCTCGGTGCCACCGCGGGCGACGCGGGCGACGGCGGAGGCGACGGCGAGCCGAGATGTCCTGGTACCGGAGTCTGTATCGGCCACGCAGCCGGAGCGGGGGTGGAGGGCACCGCTGGAGCTCCATCAACGGGGCCAGCGGTTGCAGCAGCGGGACCACCAGATGGCGATTCAGTCGGAGCTTGTTCGGGTCCATCCTGAACCTGGGTGGCGATCAGGCCGCTCAGACGCTCGACGGCCGCGGTGAGGTCGAGCAGGGCGCGGTGAACCACGATCAATTCGGTATGGATCTCTGCAGACATGATCGAAGAATGACCGCCCGCAGCATCGGCGGCATCGGTCATGCGGTCAGCCGGCAGCGGCGGCCCGGAGCTCGTCGATGGTCAGCTCCGAGGTCGCCTCGCCACCGCACTGGGCGCAGTGATCGAGATGACGCCAGCTCCGAAGCAGGCGAGTGCCCTCGGGGTTGAGCAATACGACGAACGACTCCGACATGGGGTCGATCTCGACCCCGTAGCAGGGCCGCCACGCAGTCGACGCTTCCCCCGAAACGGAACTGATCCCTTTGAGGACGCGTCGAAACCTTGAGTTCTCAGTATCGAAAATCCAAGTGCTGTGGCACGACTCGACGATGAGCGGTTCCATATGGCGATCTTGACACCTTCCTCTGTCAGAAACCGAACGAATATGTTGCGGTTGCATGACGATTGTCACTCTCCGGGATATAAGAAATAGCTAAACTCACGCAGGGTGCAACAACCTGTGCACTCGGTGTAAGGCGACGTTGGCCTGGCAAATCCCCGTCCGTCCGTTCTACCCGGTGCGGAGCCAATCCGAAACGACTAGTACGAAGTGAGGACGACCTCCCATCAAATAACGCCAACGGGACCCCGTCTATTTCGATCAAGAGCAATCCCGCGCCAACGCGCCAATCGAAGGCTATAGGTCGGAATGGATCTAGAGCGGGCCGATGGTGTGCTTCCGACCGGGAAGGTGCTCCCGCGACGACGCCAAGGTGGTCAGCGCCCTCGACACCGTCAAGCGGGTATCGGCCGGATCGATCACCGCGTCCACGAAGCCGCGCTCTGCCGCTTCCCACGGTGTGAGGAAGCGTTCCGTGTACTCGGCCTGGAGGTCGGCGCGTTGGTCCGGATCCGCACCACGATGGAGGATCTGTACGGCGCCCTCGGCGCCCATGACCGCGATCTCGGCGCACGGCCAGGCGAAGCACAGGTCGTTGCCTAGCCCACGCGAGTCCATCACGATGTAGGCGCCCCCGAATGCCTTGCGGAGGATCACGCATATCCGGGGAACGGTGGCTTCGGCATAGGCGAAGGCAAGCTCGGCCCCGTGCCGGATCATGCCCCGCCACTCGAGGTCCTTGCCCGGCAGGAAGCCGGGTGTATCGACCAACGTGACCAGAGGCAGGTTGAAGGCGTCGCAGAAGCGCACGAACTTCGCTCCTTTTTGGGAAGCAGCGATGTCCAGCGTTCCCGCCAATGCCTGGGGTTGGTTGGCCAGGATGCCCACCGGACGGCCCCCGATCCGACCGATCCCGGTGACCAGCTGGGGCGACCACCGCGTCCACAGTTCGGTAAATGCCGCGTCGTCGCACAGGTGGGCGGCGATGTGGCGGACGTCGTACGAGCTGGTGGTGCGGGCCGGTATCGCCTCACGCAGTTCGGGGACCACCCGGTCCTCGGGATCGGTGGTGGGCCCGAGGGGAGGCAGATCATCGGCATGGGCGGGCAGGAGGGCGAGGATGTTCTCCACGTGGGCCATGGCGTTGAGCTCGTCGACCGCCTCGATCGCGCACAGACCGCTCGAACGAGCGTGCACAGGGGCACCGCCCAGCTGATGGATCCCGATCCGCACCCCGGTGAACTCTTCGACCATCGCCGGCCCCGAGACGAATGCGAAGGCCTCGGGCGACATGATCACGACATCGGCGATACCGAGCATCAGGGCCGGCCCGGAGATGGCCGGACCGATGACGACCCCGATCACGGGGACGATGCCCGAACAGGCGGCCAACGCCCGCGCCGCCTTGCCCCAGCCGTGCAACGAGTCGATTCCCTCCGATACGTCGGCTCCCGACGAGGCCAGCACGAACACAATCGGGATGTGCAGGGCAAGGGCGCTCTCCGCGGCCAGCTGCAACGTCGCCCCGTCCTCTTTGGACAAGGCACCCCGGCGTCGGGAGGACACACTGCGGGTCACCATCGCCGGGCGCCCGCCGAGCTCTTCGATCCCGGCGCGAATCGTTCCCTGGACCAGATGCCGGAAGGTCGGTTCGACCGGGGGAGCGATGCTCATCGACCCATGGTACGCACCGCACCACGTAGGTGCTGTTCCTAGCGGGTTCGTGCGCCGGTAGCGTCCAAGGCAGTTGATTGTCCACGATCGTTCTGCGGCGACCACGAGGGGAGTCCATCTGCGCACCGACGAGTCCGCCGTAGCGAAGTCCGGCGCAGTGAAGTCCGGCACAAGCCAGCGAACGGCGTCACGGGTCTGGGTCGGCCTCCGGCGGTCCTGGCCCTACCTGCGCTACGTGGTCGGCCTAGGCCTGGCCTTGTTCGCCCTGGATACGCTGAACGGCCATCGCGGCGAGCTGCAAAATGCCGAGGGTTACCTCACCCATCTGCATTGGCAGTGGGTAGTCCTGGCCGCCGCGTGCGAAGCCGGGTCCCTCTTCGCGTTCGCCGTCCTCCAGGGTCGCCTCCTGCAGGCGGGAAAGCTCCGGGTCGGGCTGGGCTCCCTGTCAGCCATCACGCTGGCCGCCACCTCCATCGCCTACTCCTTGCCCTTGGGCCCGGCGCTAGCCAGTGTCTTCGCCTACCGCCAGTACCGGCGTCATAAGGCCACCCAGGCACTGGCTGGGTGGGTGGTGGCCGCGTCGTTGGTGGTGGCGGTGGTCACCCTGGCCGTGTTGGCGTCCATCGGATTGGCCGTTGCCGGGGCCGAGGGTGCCTCCTACGACCTGGTCTGGGTGACGGTAGGCGTGCTCATCCTCGCCTTGGCCTTGTCGATGGTGTTCTTGAAGAAGCGCTTCTTGGCTCGAGTCGATTTCCGCGTCAGTTCGGCTGAGTCGCCGACTGACCGGTCGTCCCCGCGGTGAGATCGGTAAAGAGGCGGACCGGATCGTGGAGCAACTGACCGTCGTGCAGCTCAGGGGAGGGCAAGCGGCCGTGGCCGCGGGATGGGGCATGGCCAATTGGGGGCTCGACTGCGCCTGCCTGGCGTTCGCGTTTGCCGCCGTCGGAGTAGCCGTGCCCTGGCGAGGGCTGATTCTTGCCTACGGGGCCGGTCAGCTCGCCGCCAACCTTCCCATCACTCCCGGAGGCCTCGGTGTGGTGGAGGGCAGCATTACCATCGCACTGGTGGCCTTTGGCGGCTCCGAGTCGTCGACGGTCGCCGCCGTGCTCCTGTACCGCATCTTCAACTTCTGGATCCCACTCCCAGTCGGGTGGGTGGCGTGGGCGACCCTTGCGGTACGCAACCGTCGGGAATTCCGGCGATCGCCGCCACCGCCGGAATCGGATACCACCGGCCTCCCGTCGGATCAGCCGATACCCGAGGGCCCGGCTGTCCTGTTCTCGGAGCACGACCCGGCTCAGGCGGCGCCACCGGACAGTGGGGACATGCAGACCCACCGATCCATGTGGATGCAGAGGAACAAGTCGATAATGAGGACCATGTGGACCCAGCGGCCCAAGTGGACCCGGTCGTCCATGTGGACCCAGTGGCCCAAGTGGACCCGGTCGTCCATGTGGACCCGGAGGCGCCCGAGCAAAGCCCGGCGTCGTGGGCTCGTCGCTCTGATCGCCGCGGCCCTGGTGGGATCGATTGCCCTGACCAGTTGCACGGCCGGACACGCCTCTCTTGGTACCGGTTCGAGCCCGTGCTATTTGGCTCTTCCCAGGGCGGCGGACGCCGTGCACCACAAGGGAACGCTCGTCGGCGTGCTTCTGGTCCTACCGTCCGACCTCGATCATCACCCCGCCACGCGCCAAGAGCTTCTGCGCCGGATGCACGGCCCGCTGCACAACGCCTGCGTGGTGGCCTACCGAGGGAAGTTCACGTCGTCCAACGTCGAACGCCCGATCGCACCAGGGAAGTCAGGGCCTTACGCCGTAGCGGTGATCATTCCCTCGGGCAACCAGCTACTTCGCGACCTTCGTCCTTGCCCATGTGCCCCTCCGGTTCATGCACTCCCGGATCGGCGGTTGAGGGCCGATCCCCGGGCTCAGCGGGTTTGGTCGGCTCACCAGGCGGCGGGCCGCTTTGTCGGTCGGCCCGTTCGAACTGGCGCTCGACGTCGGCCCACACCAGAGGTTCGCCCTCGCCGTACTCCTCGTCGGCCCGCTGGGCTCGGGTGAGCACCACCGCCCCGACCGTGAGCATCAGGAACAAGAAGGTGAGCTTGGACACGAACCCGGAGACCTGCTGATCGGTCAAGGGCGGCAGGCCGATGGCCTGATGTGAGCGGGCAAACACCGGGTACAAGGGGTGCTTGGCGAAGATGTAGATGAACGAGAGAAAGGCGGGCAGCACCGCCTGGACGACCAGGTAGGTGAACCTGCCCCACCGGCCGGAGGCGCTGAATTCCCGGAATGCGACCGATCACCGGAATCCACAGGACCAACCCGGCCAGCACCATGACGACATCGATCAGCCCACGAGCGAGAGCCGAGGATGACTGGGCGTCGACCAGTCCGGTGGTCATCGAGCCCACGGCGAGCACGGCGAAGACCGCGATGGCCACACCCGGACGTCGGAACCAGGACAGCGCGGTATCGACCGGTGCCGGCCGCGTGAGCCACTGCAGCACGTCGTAGGGGATGCCCAGGAGGAGGAACGGCGGAACGGCCAGGGTGAGCAGTAGTCGCTGGACGACGAGCACGGTGAGGGACCAGTGGGCGGCCAGGTCGGCGACCGGCCAGGTCAGAGCAACGATCGCGGCCACGACTCCGACGGCGAACGAGACGATCTGGCGTCTCGTCCACGGTGTGGCCCGCGCCGGGTCGGCCGTAGCGATGCGTTGGTGGCCGACGATCACCGCAGCCACCGCGGCGATCAGGATGAGCCAGGTCAACAGATGCAGTTGCCACGCATAGGGCCCGATCGCGCCGATCACTGCGGGATCCGGTCTCGTGCGGCCCTAGATTGGCGCCGATGGAACGTCTTGACCGTCTCGAACGGGTTACTGACTTGCTGCTGGTGCTGCTCGACACCCCGCAGCCGCTCAGCCTGCGCGAGATCGCCAACCGCATCCCCGGCTATCCGAGCGGTCACGACGCTCGGCGGCAGGCGTTCGAACGGGACAAGCGGCTGCTTCGCGACGAGGGCGTACCCCTCTTGGTGGAGGCGGTCGACGGGCAGGACCAGCTCGGGTACCGGGTCGACCCCCGTCACTATTACCTTCCCGATCTGGGGCTTGATCCTGAGGAGCAAGCTGCGCTCAACCTCGCCGTCGCCGGCGTCCATCTTGGCGATCCTAGCGGCGCCGACGCGCTCTCGAAGTTGGGCGCGACCGGGGAGTCGCCCCTCCGGCCGCTGGTGGACACGCCCCTGGTCGACCTGCCCTCGGTCGAGGCGCTCCCGGCGCTTTCGGGCCTGTTCGATGCCGTTCGGCTGTCGGCCACGGTGACCTTCGAGTACCGGGGTGCGGCCCGCCACGTCGATCCCGCCGGCCTTCGGTTTCGTGGCGGCCATTGGTACCTGGTCGCCTTCGATCGGGACCGGGGCGAGGGCCGGACCTTCCGGGTCGACCGGGTCACGTCGGCACCGTCGGTGGGCCCACCGGGGTCAGCCGACCTACCGGAGGGATTCGACGCCGAGCATTCGTTCTCGGCCGAACCCTGGCGATTCGGTGTCGGTGATGAAGTTGCCGTGGACGTGCTGATCGATCCGGTGGAGGCCGGTCGCGTGGTCGCCGAACTGGGTCCGGGGGCCGTGATCGACCGTCGGAGCTCGGGGGCGGTGGTGGTCCGCCTGTCGGTGACCGATATGGGAGCCCTGGTGACCTGGGTACTGGGTCTCTTGGACCACGGTGAGGTGCTCAGCCCGAACGAGGCTCGCGCCGCGGTGATCGACCGGCTCGAAACCCTCGTCGCTGCGGGACATGACCGTGGTGGGGAAACAGAATGACCGTCGGCGGCGACGTCGGCTCCAGACTCCGACGCCTTCTTGCCATCCTGACGTGGCTGGCACAGGTGGGGGAGACCCCCATCGACGAGGCCGCAGCCCGGTTCGGCCTGGAACCCGATGCCCTTGTGGCCGAGCTCGAGATGGCCGCCTGCTGCGGGCTTCCTCCGTACACGCCTGACCAATTGATGGAGATCGTCGTCACCGACACCACCGTCTCGGCCCATCTGGGCGAGATGCTGGCCCGACCACGACGGCTGAGTGCCCGGGAAGGGTTTGCGCTGGCTGCTTCGGGCCGTGCCTTGTTGGCCGTGCCCGGCAGCGATGAGAACGGTGCGTTGTCGCGGGCCCTGGCCAAGCTGGATCGGGCCCTCGGCGGTGAGTCGATGGTCATTGAGCTCGATGACCCTTCCATGTTGGGCGTGGTGCGCCGGGCCCTCGAGTCCGGCAGCCAGCTGCAGATCGACTACTACTCGGCATCGAGCGACGAGGTGAGCTCGCGGCGAATCGATCCGCTGCGCCTGTTCGCCGGCGACGGCCACTGGTATGTGGACGCCCACTGCCACAAAGCCGGGGACGAGCGCCGATTCCGGGTTGACCGGATCCAAGCCGCCGAGGTCCTGGACAGGGCAGTCCCACAACCTCGAGCGCGACCTCCGGAGGTGGAGAAGGCCGATCAGACGCCGGAGTTCGAGCCGTTCGTGCCCGGACCGGACATCCGTACGGTTCGGTTGGCGCTCGATCCGTCTGTGGCCTGGGTGGTCGAATCGATCCCGGCGGTCACCCCGCCCGAGACGTCGGGGGACCGGATCGAGGTGGATGTCGCCGTCGGCGGTGACGCCTGGTTGAAGAGGTTGCTTCTCCGGCTGGGTACTGCGGCTCAGGTTGTCGGGCCGCCCGAGGCCGCATCGCTGTTGGGCGACGCAGCCGGCCAGATACTCGACCGCTATCGGCCATCCGGGCCGGACTGATCACCCGGTCCGATCCACACTGATGGGTCTTGTAATGAAATAACATGAAATAGTACCTTGAGCATCATGAGGAGCTCAGGGTGCTGAGGTTGCACACGGTCCGAGTGGGCGGGCATGGCTACTACGTCGACGACCTGGCCTACGGCCGCGAAGAGTCCACTGGGCGGGTGGGGGAGAGCCCGGGACGATGGACGGGAGAAGGGGCGTCGGCGCTCGGCCTCACCGAGCAGGTCGAGCCCGACGCGTTCGCCGACGTGTTGCACGGTCGGGACCCGCTCTCGGGGCGCTCACTGCCGGTGAAGCGGGGCCTGGTCACCGTGGCCGGATACGACATGGTGTTCTGTGCCCCCAAATCGGTGAGCCTGCTCCATGCCCTGGGCCCGACTGAGCTCTCGACGGCGGTGGGCGACGGTCACGATGCCGCCGTGGAGGCGACGACCGAGTATCTGGCCCGAGCGGCCCTCGCCGTGCGCCGGAGCGACCACGGCCAACGCCGGTCGCTGCCGACCACGGGGTTGGTGGGCGGGGCCTTCGTGCACCGCACCAGTCGGGCCCTCGACCCCCATCTCCACACTCATGTCGTGGCGGCAAATGTGGCCCAGGGAGTAGACGGCCGCTGGTCGGCGGTGGACGGTCGCGGTCTGTTCGCCCACACCGTGGTGGCCGGCCGGCTCTACCAGGCACAACTTCGCCACGAGCTGACGGCTCGATTGGGCGTGGCCTGGGAGGTGCGCCCGACCGGCCTGGGCGACGTGGTCGGTGTCGAACCGGGACTGCGCGGCCTCTTCTCGCAACGCACAGCCGAGATCAAGGCATACGTTGCCGAGCGTTCGGGCCGGGCGTCAACGCGAGGCGCCTTCTATGCCACACGTCGGGAAAAGGACCGCACCGTCTCCGTGGAGGCGCTCGTGCCCGAGTGGCGCCGCCGGGCCAACGACCTCGGCTACGACATCGGTGCTCTCAGTCGGGTCGTCGGGCGGGGCCACGATCGACAGTCGTTCGATGTCTCCCTTTTGCCATCGGCGCTTGCCGGGCGGGCTCGAGCGGACGCCACGCTTTCGCGTCGGGACATCGTGGCCGCGGTCGCCACCGCGCACGTCGGTGGCGGCCGGGTGAGCGAGGTCGAAGGCACGGCCGATCGGCTCTGTGCCATGGCACCGGAACTGGACGGTGATCGGGCTGGCCATGCCCGACGATGGTCGGTTCCCGCCTTGACCGACACAGTCCGGGCCCGTGGAAGCGAGCTGACCGGTCGGTCGGAGCGCTACGACCGTGGTCGTTCGGGACGGGAAGGGCTGGAGCCCGCTCGGTCGGAACGTCCTCGTTCTCCACAGGTCCTTGGTCGGTACCGTCGAGGCCGCGACCGCGGGAACGACCGCGGCATGAAGCGTTGAGCAGCGTGGAGTGTTGCGTGCGGCCCGACGGGAGCGTTGAGTGGTGTGCCGAGAGAGGCTCAGCGCCCGGCGTCTCGACCCAGGTCTCGGTTCCGGGTCGGTCCGGCAATGGTCAGCCACGGCTCGCTCCGGTGGCTGGGCGCCAACGGCACCCAGCCCACCCGATTGCGGTCGTCGAAGGCCAGCGCGTGCTCAGGACGGCCCCGGGCGATGACGTCAACCGGCAGTCGGCGTCGACGAACGGTAGAGGACGTGATGGTGTGGCGGACCGCCCCGCCCGTCACCGCGTCGGACAGCAGGTGTCCTGTCGGTGTCCGTCCCGACGACAACGATCTAGTCCCCACTTCTTCGTCTCCGGCCAGCACAGAAAGGGCGTCGAGCGTGCCTACATCCCCGATCCCGGGCAGCACCACGGTGGTGCCGAACAACGAGAGGAAGCCGTCTGCCGCTTGGCCCCAGCGCTGTTTCGCCTGGGACAGGTCTTGAAAGCAGGCCAGGGTGGTCAGTCCCTGGCCGCCACCCTCACTGACGATGGAGGGGAGATCGGGAAGCGGTGCGATGTTGGCCGCCTCGTCGAGGGCCATGAGGACCGGAGGATGGGGTTCCTCGGCGACCGCATGGCGAGCGTGGTGCTCGTACGTGGCCGCCCTGACGTCCTCGATGATGCCCACCACCATGGGAGCGACGAGGGTCTGGCGTCGACCCGGAGCGCAGATATAGAGCGTGTCGGAGGAGGCGACGAAGGATCGAGGATCGAAGTCGGGATCGGCCGTCGCTGCCAGCCCATTTTCGGTGCGATAGCCGCCCAGCGCGCCGGATGCGGTGGACCAGATTCCGCTCAGTTCTCGGTCATCGGTGCTGGTCACACCGTCTAGCAGGTCGGTGGCGAGCACCGCGGCGTCCCCGGACGACCCACCCAGGATCTGCTGAGCCGGAAGCGCTTGGCGGCGATCGATCCACGAGAGCACCGTGCGCATATCGGCTCCGTCGAGGGCCGCAGCGTGGAGCAGTGGCGCCATCAAAGCCTCGGCGCGCTCGCTCCAGTGGTCGTAGCGCATGGCGCTGGCCGCCCCCGACGTCGAGGCCATCCCCACGGTGACCAGTGCGTGGGCGGTGCTCACTGCGCCGTCCCAGGTGTGACAGGCCTGTACCGGTGACCATCGAACCGACCGAACGCTGCCCGACGTGTCGGTTGTCCCCGTGGGGTCGAAGAGGAGACACTCGCCCACTCGCGATCGCGCCGATCCGGTAGCGGCAATCACGTCCGGTTTGGTTGACGTGTTGACCACTGGTCCGGTGGCGGCGAGGACGTTGGGAATGATCACTGATGACGTCTTTCCAGAGCGCGGTGGACCGAGAACCAACACCGATTGCTCGGGTGGTGTGAACATCCAGTCGCCGTCGCGGTGTCCGAGGTAAATGCCGTGACCCGACGCGATTGACGCAGTTTGTGCCACGCGGTGGGCTTTCGCGGCGCGTTGCGAAAAAGTTTCTTGATGGGGTGTTTTCATCGTTCGACCTCCTGTGAGCGCGGGCGACCGTCTATGCGAAGGTCCGACACCGCGACAATGGCCTGGCCACGCACCATGGTGATAAAGCCTTGCAAACAAAGGGCTTTCCGTCCATAGGCTATTGCTGTTTCCGGCAAGAGGGTGTGGTCCACGTCATGCATCGCACGTCGTCGCGCCTCTCGCATGACGCGATTTCGCGGCGTCATTGAGTGCGTTGTTGCTCGTCACAGTGGCGCAAATGCTTGACCTGGGCCGCGAAACGCATTTTGATTGTTACCGATTGCGTATTGCTGAGGAGGTGATTGTGAACAAGTCACAACTCGTCGGGTCCGTTAATGCGTCGACTTCGCATAGTCGCCGTGTCGTCGGAGAAGTCGTGGATGTCTTGTTCGACACGATCATCGCCGAGGTTCGTTCTGGAAGAAAAGTGTCAGTGATCGGATTCGGGACATTCAACCCGATCGGTCGAGCGGCACGGATCGGAAGGAATCCACGGACCGGAGCAGTGGTACCGATTCCGGCGTCGAAGGGCGTCCGGTTCGCCACCGGTTCAACGTTCAAATCGGCGTTGAATCCCAAGGAGGGAGCACCCATGGCAGTAAAGAAAGCAACGAAGAAAAAGGCGGCAGCCAAGAAGGCTCCGGCCCGCAAGACCGCCGCCCGCAAGAGCACGGCCAAGAAGGCTCCGGCCAAACGGGCGGTCAAGAAGGCAGTGAGGAAGGTCAGCGCCAAGAAAACGACGGCTAAAAGGGCAGTAAAGAAGGCCGTTCGCAAGACGACCGCCAAGCGGGCTCCGGCTCGTAAGACGGCAGCTAAGAAGGTCACCAAGCGGGCTCCCGCCCGCAAGACGGCGGCCAAGAAGGTCACCAAGCGCGCTCCGGCTCGCAAGACGGCAGCCAAGAGGGTCGCCAAGCGGGCTCCGGCTCGCAAGACGGCGGCCAAGAAGGCCACCAAGAAGCGAGCTCCCGCTCGCAAAGCGGCGAAGCGGCGTTAGACCACAGTGACGGTGACATAGTCACCGAATATCCGTCGGCCGTGGTCCATCCCGGTCGGCGGGTGTCTGAAGCACGGTTATGTCGCCAACGGGGACCTTCGGGTCCCCGTTGGCGGGTTCAGGCCCCGATCGGCGCCAATACGCCCGGGTTCAGGTCGGTCTTGAGCACAAGCCGGTCTCGAGCTCAGGTGTCGGTCTTCTCAGGTGTCGGTCTTCTCAGGTGTCTGTCTTCTCAGGTGTCGGTGATGAGGTGGAAGGCTTCACCGAGGGCCACCGAGGCGATCGCCCCGTGGGCGCGGAGTTGGTGGCGGACCCGGTTCGCGAACACCTCGGTCCCTTCCTTCCGGCTCTCGGTGGGCTCGATGCCCATCGTGCTTTCTTGCTGGCTCCGGTGACACAGCAGCGCTCGGACCTTGACGTCCTCGAACCCGCTGACATCTTCGATGTGGTTGGGTTGATCCGGCTCCCACAGCAGCAAGGCTTGAGGACGGTGGGGAGCAAGGCCGATCTCAGGGAAGAAGTGGGGATCTCGCGCCGCCACCAGTGCGTCGACGGTGAGGAATCCTGCAGCCCGATGATCAGGATGCAGGCGGTAACGCCGCCACGGATCATGGCCGAGGATCACCGAAGGACGGACGGTTCGGATGATCTGGCACACCGCTCGGCGCTCGTTTGGTCCTGCGACCAGCTCGCCATCGACCCGATCGAGAAAGAAGACCCGGTCCTCTCGGCGCGGCCCGGCACCCCGGCCGTCGATGACCTCGGCGGCCGCGATGGACTCCGCTCGGCGTTCGGATACGAGGTCGGAGAGCTCGCGCTCGGGATCCCAGGTTCCCTTGGAGCCGTCGGTCAACACCAGGTACTGCACACGGCAGCCGGCACTGGCCCACTTGGCCAGTGTGGCCCCACATCCGAACTCGATGTCATCGGGATGAGCGCCGATGGCCAACACGCTCTCGGGCGGATCGAGGTTGGTCGACGCCGGCCCCTCGACGGGAAGGTCTCCAACCGGAAGCCCGCTCGGGTCGGATAATCCGGCCTCCGACGAGGGCATGCTCACGGTCGGCTCGGTCGGCGCTCGGTTGGCCGGGTCGGCTCGGTCGGCACGGTCGGCTCGGTCGGCACCGTCAGCACGGTCGGCACGGTCGGCACGGTCGGCACGGACGCTCGGACGGCTCAGCGGATGCCGCGGACGGGAACCACGTCAGCGGGTTCATCGACGTCCCAGGCCAAGTCGGGTTGGTCGAGGATGTGCAGGGGCAAACCGATGCGGTCGACTTCGGCCCGATGCCGGGCGAACGAACCGGGCCCGTAGGAGAAACGAAAGCCGGCTCCGGAAGGAACGGCGATGACGTTGGTCCCGTTGCCAAAGCGATCGGGCACCAGCGTGACCCCCGGGGCCTGCCCCACCAGCTCGAGGCCGCTGGCTCGAGGCAGGTCGGCGTGGGCCACGATGACCTGTGCCACTCCAGCGGCGCGGAGCCGATCCACGCCCGCCTCCACTGCTCCGTTCAGGCCCCGCCCCGGCTCCCAGATGACCAGCGCCCCGTTTCCCCGAGCCCAATCGGCTACCTCGGTGTCGTCGCAGACAACGGCAACGGGCAGCGGGCGGGCGGCCCACAGCACCTGTTCGGCCATGGCTCGGGCCAGCAGCGCCCGTTCGGCCGCGCCGAGGGCGGCGTCCAGCCGACGCTTTGCCTGATCGAACGCCTTCACCGGGACCAACACTGCCGACGGGACGTCGAGATGCAGGGGTTGGCGCTGGTGGAGCGATCGGATGCCCGGACCGGCCACCAGGTCAGTGTACGGCCCCCGAAGCCCCTGTCCACCTGGCCACCGGGGACTACGTCGGAAGGGCGCGGGATGCCCCAGAGGAGCCGACGTACGGCGAGTCGACGACAAAGACCCATTAAGAGAGGAAGGGGATGGGCCCGGGCCGTCGGAGAGGCTGGTGGAGTACCGCTGGGTGCGCACTGGGCCGGGGACGAATCGCGTGAGCACACATGAAGGCTTAGTCTGGGCCCTGTGGCCAGGAGAGTTGCCGTCATTGGCGCAGGCTCATGGGGGACCACGGTGGCGTCACTGGTGTCATCGAATACTCCCACCGTTCTGTGGGCCCGGAGCCCGGAGCTGGCCGAGACGGTCCGAACCGATCGCTGCAACCAGGCCTATCTGCCCGACGTCACGCTGCCCGACGGCCTCGAGGTCACCGCCGACCTCGACGGAGCGGTGAACGGCGCCGAGCTGGTGATCATGGCTGTCCCTTCCCACGGCTTTCGCGCCGTCCTGGGCGATCTGGCCCCGTCGGTGACAGGAGGGACGCCGGTCATCAGCCTGACCAAGGGGCTCGAGCAGGGGAGCCACCGTCGGATGACCCAGGTGGTGTCGGAGTTGCTTCCCGAGAGCCCGGCCGGCGTGCTCACCGGACCCAACCTGGCGTCGGAGGTCATCGTCGGCCAGCCGACGGCCAGCGTGGTCGCCCTGGCTGACCAGCGGCTGTCCGAGTGGGTGCAGGAACTGCTCATCTCCCCGCACTTCCGCGTCTACACAAACATCGATGTGGTCGGGTGCGAGATCGCCGGAGCACTCAAGAACGTGCTCGCCATCGCCTCGGGCATCTCCGACGGCCTGGGGTTCGGCGACAACACCCGTGCTGCCCTCATCACCCGGGGCCTGGCCGAGATGGCTCGTCTGGGCGTGGAACTGGGCGGCGCGGTAACGACCTTCGGCGGACTGGCCGGCGTCGGCGACCTGGTGGCCACCTGCACCAGCCCCAGAAGCCGCAACCGCACGCTGGGTGAGGCCCTCGGGCGCGGTCGCTCACTGGCCGACGTGATCGCCGAGATGCGGATGGTGGCCGAAGGAGTGAAGACGGCCCGTCCCATGGTCGAGCTGGCCTCCTCGTACGATGTGGAGATGCCGATCGTTGAACAGGTTGCCGATCTGCTCGATGGGGTCCGGAGCCCGGCCCAGGCCATCGCTGAGCTCATGCGCCGTCCAGCGGCCAAGGAATTCCCGGGCTCGTGGTCCCGGAGCTCGAAGCCGACGGCCAGGACCGAGCCCAACCGGAGCACAGCGCCGACGGGGAGCACAGAGCCGAGTCGGAGCACTCAGCCGACATGAGCATCGACTGGTCGATCCCTGACCGGACTGGCCTGGCGTGGGAAACGAGCGATCCGGCCGACGCTCCGCCGCCCACCGAAGCGGAGCGGCGCGAGCGTGCCCTGGCCCGTGTGCGCTCCCTGCTGTTGGACCTCGGCACGTCCGACGAGGAGATCGACGAGGCTGTCGCCAACGACGTGGTCGACCTGCTGGTCGTCGACCGTCTGCTCGTCCCGGCCGAGCGTCGGATGACCCAGCGCGAGCTGTCCGAGCGCACCGGTATGTCCGAGGAACTGACCCGTCGGCTGTGGCGGGCGCTCGGGTTCATCGACGTACCCGAGGACGAGCGGACGTTCACCGAGATGGACGTCGAAGCGGTCGAGCTCTTCCAGGTGATGGTGGGGCTGGGGATCGCCGACGTGGACACGGCCCTCCAGCTGGCCCGGGTGATCGGATCCTCGATGGCCCGGATCGCCGATGCCGAGGTGGCCCCGGGAACCACCCCCATCATCGTCCCGAGCGGCGACAGCGTCATCGACGCCGACGAGTTCGCCCGGTTGGCCAGCACGTCTCTTCCAGCCATGGGCCGGCTGCTCGAGTTCGCCTGGCGTCGCCACGTCCAAGCGGCCACCCGTCGCGCCATGCTCATTCGCACCCGCGGCACCGTCGAAGGTGTCAGCCCCACCCTGGCCGTCGGCTTCGCCGACATGGTCGGCTACACCGTCTTGAGCCAGCACATCGAGGAGGCCCAGCTGGCCGCAGTGGTCTCCCGGTTCGAGGAACTGGCCCACGACACCGTGACCGGCCTGGGCGGCGCGTGGTCAAGATGATCGGTGACGAGGTCATGTTCGTGGTGGAGTCGGCCGGTGCCGCGGCCGAGATCGGCCTCAGCCTGTCGGAGGCCTACGCCGACGACGAGCTCCTCTCCGATGTCCGGGTCGGGCTGGCCATCGGGCCGGTCCTCATCCAAGACGGTGACTTCTACGGCGCCGTGGTCAACCTGGCCAGCCGGGTGGTCAACATCGCCAACCCGGGGACGGTCCTCATGTCGGACGAGTTCCACTCCCAACTGGAAGCCGAGACCGGCGACGAGTTCGTCTCCAAGGCGCTGCGTCCCCGGAACCTCAAGCACCTCGGGCGCGTCCAGGTGTGGAAGCTGTCCCGGGCCGGAGAACCTGTCCCGTCATCGGAGCGGCGCGGCATCATGCGGTGGGAGCGACTGGGCGGGGTGCTCCGCGAGCTGGACGAGTTCCGGGACAAGGGTGACCGTGGGGCCACCGGTCAGGCATCGGGGTCAGCCGACTATTCGGAGCCGGGTGGCTCGGGGTCGGCTGCTGGTGGGTCGGAGCCTGGTGGGTCGGAGCCTGGTGATGGAGGGTCGGGTTCGGCTGGCAGTGGCTCGGAGCCGGGCGGGTCGGAGCCGGGTGGGGATGGTCGAGGATCAGCCGTCGGTGATTCGGACGGTGGCAATGCCGTGAGGGCGAAGGTCGAATCGTCCCTCGAACGGCGAGATCGGACGACCCCGTAGGTCGACGAGCCATCCCGAGCGATCCTCGATGGTGACCACGGTAGGGGCGTCCGTCGGGTTGAACACCCGGACCTCCAGCGCGCCGGCCTCCCGACGCACGGCGGACACCTCGGCACCGTCGATGGTGAGCTGAGAGCCCGAAGACCCTCGCTCACCGCCGCCGAACGAGCCGATGACCCGCAGCGGGAGGTCGGCGTCGTCGACCAGCCGGTAGGGGTCGGCATCACCGATATGCAGCGCATAATGAGTCTCGACCGGACCGAGCATCTGCGGCCCAGCAAGTGGGGTCATGGGTCCGGCGGGCAACGGTCGGAGGGACATGCCCAGCCGGGACAACATCCCCGTGGAGCGCAGCAAGGTGAGAGCCAGGGTGCGGGCCGCGGCCGGACCATCGGAGTCCTTGCCGGCTTCCCCGGGCTGGTCGATATCGATCAGCTCGTACTCGAGGAGTCCCTCGTGGACGACGGTGAGCCCACCGGCCGACACGAAACGTCGGGATGGGAAGGTGGGGAGGCCGAACTCGTCGACGCGACCTTCAGCCGTCAGCCCTCGCTCCACGACGTCGAACGCGCACTCGGCCCGCGACGTGGTCGCCGGCTCAGGCAACGGGAGATGGACCCGAAGGCGATGGTCGCTCGACGGATTGACGAAGGTCGTGCGCACCCGCACCAACCGCTCGTCCGCTCGCAGCTCGACGGTGGTGGTCACCTCGACGTGCTGACTGCCGATCCGCGTCCCGTGGTGTCCATCGACCCGCTCCGGCCACGTGTATCCGGCGGTGACCACTGCGCTGGCGCGAACCGGACCTCGGTCCCCGATGCGGACGGTGACCTCGTCAGGAGTGTCGATGACGGTGTCGATGGCCGGGGGCGAGTAGTTGTAGGTATCGCCGTGGTCACCCCCGTCCACCAGGCGTCCGAAGCCTGTGAGCCCATCGATGGCGAACGTGCCCGTGCGGGCATCGACGACCACGGTCGTCGCCCCGTTCGACAGGGTCACATCGGTGCCTGCATGCTCGGCCCGCACCGGCTGGACGAGGGGCACAGGGGTGAAGGCCTGCCAGCCGTAGCCAGGAACGTCGGCCACTCGGGCCAGGATGCGGCGAATGGGGGGCTGATCGAGCCGCAGCCTCACCTGGGTGTCGGGGCGAGCTATCAGTCGGGTGAAGAGATCCCGCTTGATCTCTTCCACCGGTACCCCATCTCGTGCCTCGGTGCCGATCTCGACAGTGACGTCCAGTCCGGTTTCGTCTTCGGCCAGGGTCACGCCGGTGACGTACATGTCCGTGTCGATGCGGGCACCCTGAATGAGGCCCAGCATGCCCCTGACCGTCTCGCCGTCGAGCGTCATCAGTCCGGGCAATCCGGATCGTTCGGACAGGACCTGGGTGTGCTCGTCGGGCTCGCCGTTCGCCGGTATGACCAACTCGACCACGCCGCCTCGACGGCGCGATGAGGGGTTGACGACGACAGTACCCACCGCGGCCATGGACCGGCCGACGGCGGACAGGGCCTCGTCGGTCAGCCCCTCCGCCACTTGGCGGGCCTCGGCGAACCGGTGAATGACGGCGTTGACCACTTCGTCCACGGAGCAAGCGCAGATCGAGTCGTGGGCCGCGTTGCGGATGACGTTCTGCCAGGCCACGTCCAAGAAGGCACCGGGCCACGACGCGGCGGGGAGGAAGAGGGCGGAGAGGGGTTCGGCCAGGCGCTCCAGAGCCCGTTCGGTTCTCGCTGCCGCTTGCTTCACATCGACCCGGTTGGAACCGACCCCCATGAGCAGGTTCGACCGCACGCCAGAACGCAGCTCGCCCCGCCAGACCGGCAGCCCGTCGGTGGGAGCGGTGGACAGATACTCGGGCAGCGATGTGATGGAGAGGTGGTAGTCGTCTTGGAGGTCATTGACCTCGGCCACCACTCTGCCCAACCACGGTTGAGGTCGTTGGTGGTCGGTGCCGTTCATGAACAGCAACGGAGCGCCCGGCTGGAGGAACGGCCCCATCTCCTCGACGTGGGCATGCAGTCGCCGAACCAGTGCCTTGGCGTCGTCGGGTATGGCTGCGCCGTTGCCGTATCCGGCGACCAGGTACTCGGCCCGGACCCGGGAGCCATCGGGTGCATCCCACCAGAACGCGGTGGTGTCCACGGCCGACGGCACTCCCCGCCACACCACGGTGTGCTCGAAGCCGGCCTCGCGGAGGATCTGGGGCATCTGGGCGATATGGCCGAACATGTCGGGGAGGTAGCCGACCTCCATCACTCCTCCGAAGGCCGCCCCCCGCCGGATGCCGGCCTGCAGGTCGCGGACGATCGTCTCGCCGGAGACCAGGAATTCGTCCATGAGGATGTACCAGGGTCCGACGGTGAGCCGCCCGGCAGCGGCCAGCGACCGCAGGCGCTGCTCGTGTTCGGGCCGGATGGCCAGGTAGTCGTCGATGATCGCCACTTGGCCGTCGAGCAGGAACTCGGCGAACGACGGGTCTCCCTCGAGGAGATCCAACAGCCCATCGATCAGGTGGACCAGCTTCAGACGGAAGGTCTGGAACGGGTCGTACCACTCACGGTCCCAGTGGGTGTGGGGGACGACGTCGATCTGGCGCGGCGGTCCGCCGGAGCTGCTCACGGGGTGAGTGGACCGTGTTCCGCTTCGTACTGCTTGAGCTCGTCGATCAGTCTCGTCTGCTCGGTTGCCGTAGCCGGCGTTCCCCGTCCGGCGTGCTCGGCATAGACGAACGCGCCGAGATCGTGCAGGAGGCCGTCGGCCCGTCGCTTCGCCTGGGCCTCCTCGAGCTTGGCCTGCCCGGCCTTACCGGCCTCGCTGGCCTTGGCCAACCCGACTTCGGCTTGCGCCTTCACCTTGTCCATTAATCCCATTGCTTGCTCCTTTTCGGCATGTCCTACTCGCCATGTCCTACCCGGCACGTCCTGCTCGTCCTCTTCGACATGTACCGGTCGATGTGTACTGCTCGGGACTGCTCCCCGGCGGTCGCGAGGGCCCCATCGGGGACAGTCGCTGTGGCCCCATCGGGGGAGTAGCACCCGGGATGAAGCGTACGCGGATTCGGTTGGGCTGTGTGGCAGCGCCCCCGGGCCCGGGGTACCGGCACAACAAAGCTCCCGCCAGGAGGTTCGCGGTGTTACTGTTCGGGCCCCCGGGAGGAATACGTGATGGGTCCGCTCGGCTGGACGATTGCCCTCTGGGCAAAGAACACGGGGCTCCCGATGACAAATAGTTCGCGGTCAGTATCCAAACTTCGCCGAGCGTCGACGGCACTGGCCACGGCCGGGCTGTTCGTCGGCGTGCTCGGCCTCACCGCCATCATGCCCGGCAGCGCCGCCACCGCCGGGGCGGCCACCGCCGGGGCGGCCACGGTTGCCCTTCCCACGATGCCCACGGCTGGTCTGAGCCAACTGGCCAAGATCGGTGACGCGGCCACGGCCAACGGCCCCCAGCCCTCGGGCCCCCACGCCGCGCCGGCCACCGGACCGGCGACCGCACCGCACACCGCACCGCAGCCGCATTTCCTCGGTGTCGCGCCGGCATTCGCCATCGCGGCATCGGTGCTCACGGTGGACACGACGGTCGATGCCCATGAGGCAGGCGCCGCTCCTCCCGGGACCTGCTCGGCCGCGGCACCAGCGGTCGAGGGCACGTGCTCGCTGCGGGCAGCCATCGAGACGGCAAATCTGGCGGGAACAGCCTTTACCATCAATGTTCCCAACGGGTCCTATCCGTTGTCGCTCGGTCAGCTGGTCATCACCGACGCCGCCGGTGTCAGCATTATCGGGGGACTCTCGCAGTCCACCATCATCGATGGTTCGGGCCAGGCCGACCGCGTGCTGCAGCTCAGTGGCTCTGGGGCCCAGGCCCAGTTGAGCAATCTGACCCTCACGGGCGGCACGGCTCCGACGGGAACAGGGGCCATCGACCCGGGTTGGGGCGGTGGAATCTCGGTCTATACGACGAACGGCAGCCTGGTGCTGAACAACGTGAGCGTGGTGGGCAACTCGGCGTCGATGGGTGGTGGCGGAATCGACAACTTCGGTCGGTTGTGGGCGACCGATACGTCTATGACGAGCAACTTCGTGACCGATACCAACGACACGTGGAGCGGCGGTGGCGGACTGGACAACGAAGACACCGGGTCGGCCAGCCTGACCAATACCTTCTTCCTGGACAACTCGATTGACGGCACTGGTGGTGGAAATGGCAGCATGGCGAGTGGTGGCGGCATCTACACCACCGGCACCCTGGCCGTGAACACTGCATTGATCCAATCGAACATTGTCCACGTGCCCAACAGTACGGGCACCCCGAACCAGGGCGAGGGCGGTGGCATCACCACCGATGGTCCGACGACCCTCGCCAACGTGACTGTCGCCGATAACGCCGTTGTTCCCGACCCGTCGGCCACCAACACCGAGGCCTTCGGCGGCGGCATCAGCGACAATTCCGGGCTGTCGACGATGGCGACTTCTACCATCCAGAACAACTTGGCCGCTGGAGACACCTCGGCCATCGGCGGCGGCCTCGAGATCTTCACCGGGCTGGTGAGCATTACTGGCACTCAGGTAACCGGCAACAGCGCCGCGGTGACCAGCGGATCGTTCAGCGGGGGTTCGGGCGGCGGCGGCATCGCCCTGGCCGGCTCGGTCTCCATTGCCTCTTCAGCGATCAGTGGCAACACGGCAACGGCTACGACCACAATGTCCACCACGACGGGCCAAACGGTTCAAGGTACGGGCGGCGGACTGTTCGCCGTGGCCGGGACAGTGACCATCGATGCGACGGCGATCACCAACAATACGGCCGGCGTGTCCGGGGCGGCCACGTCAAGTGGCTACGGAGGCGGCGTGTCGGCCACGAGCTCGGGGGTGGGGGGTCTGATCATCCGGCACAGCCCGGTGACCGGGAACACGGCCGTCAACGGCTACGGCGGCGGCGTGTTTTCCAACAACGCCTTGGCCACCACTCTTGGAGACGACACTTTCAGCGCGAACTCGGCCTTCGGCAACTCCGGCACGTCTAGCACCACCGGTGGGGCAGGCGGTGGCGTGTTCGGCTTCGGGACCGCCTCGATCAGCAACACCACCTTCGATTCGAACCATGCCGATGTGTGGGGCGGCGGCCTGGTCGAGGCCACCGGGGGTTTTCTCACCGGTGACACCGTCTCCAACAACACGGCAACCATTGGGGCGGGCCTGTACGTCGAGCCTCTGACTGGCGGCACTCCGACCCAGATTCTCAATTCGACCCTTGCCGGGAACCGGGCCCAAGAAGGCGGTGGGATCGGCCTGGCCGGCGGGACCTCGATCGATCTGAACTACTCCACCGTGACCGGGAACTCAGCTCCTGCCGGCGCTGGGCTTATCGTCGATCCCACCAACGGCGCAGAAGTCGACACCACCGGTTCGATCGTGTCCGGGAACACCGTCGGGGACTGCGCGGGGTCTGCGTCTCCTGTTACCACCCACGGCTACAACCTGCTCGGCACCGGTTGCACGACGACCCGGCTCCGACCGACCTGATCGGCGTCGACCCGATGCTCGCACCGCTGGCCGGCAATGGTGGCCCCACCCAGACGGTGGCGCTGTTCCCCGGCTCTCCGGCCATCAACGCCGGGGGCGGCCCGAGCTGCCCGGCCACCGACCAGCGCGGGGTGTCTCGCCCTCAGGAGAAGGCCTGTGACATCGGTGCCTTCGAGTCCACGTTCAACGGCTATTGGGAAGTGGCCTCCGACGGCGGGATCTTCACCTTCGGCGATGCCAGCTTCTTCGGCTCCATGGGTGGCCAGACCCTCGATGCCCCGGTGGTGGGCATGGCGTCCACGCCGGACGGACAGGGCTACTGGGAAGTGGCCGCCGACGGTGGCGTCTTCACCTTCGGCGATGCTCCCTTCTTCTCCTCCGAAGGTGGCCAACACCTCAACAAGCCGATCGTGGGCATCGCCGTCCACCCCTGACGGCCGGGGGTACTGGCTGGTGGGAGCAGACGGTGCCGTCTTCCCCTTCGGCGACGCCAACTCCTTCGGCGACGCCAGCGGTCTGACCCTCAAGAAGCGGATCGTGGGCATGGCGTCCACGCCCGATGGCAAGGGGTACTGGCTGACTTCCGCTAACGGCGTCGTGTTCTCCTACGGCGATGCTGGTCGGTACGGCGACACCGCCGGGCAGTTCCTCGCTGGCCCCGTCCGGGCCATAGGCGGGACCCCGTCGGGCCATGGCTACACCCTGGCCGCGGCGGACGGCGGCGTCTTCAACTTCGGCGATGCCGGCTTCTTCGGGTCCATGGGCGGCCAGCCGCTCAACGCCCCCGTGACCGGCCTGGCCACCACCAACGACGGCCAGGGCTATTGGTTGTTCGCCACCGACGGAGGGGTGTTCAGCTTCGGCGATGCCCGGTTCTCAGGATCGATGGGCGGCCAGCCCCTGAACGCGCCCGTTGTCGGCGGGACGACGCCTGGCTGAGCGGCGTTGATGTCTGCTCGATTTTCTTCTCGATCGGCTCCCTTACGGGCGTCTCTATCATTGTCTGGCCGCGCCCGGTGACCGAAGTTCGATCGTGGCGTGCCCACCTGCCGGCGGGGTCGGCGCTCCTCGAGGCGGATCTGACCGCGGCGGGGACGCTGGTGCGGGCCTGGTCGTCGGGGTGGGCCTCGGCACCCGAGGCACCCGCGCTCTTGGACGGTGCGACCGACAGTGAACCAATTGCCGGACACCGCCACCGAGCGGGAACCTGGTGGAGCGGCGCCGAGCTCGACGAGGCCACCCGCCGCGTCGCCGGCCGGCTGCTGGGATCCGGCCTCGTCCCGGGGGACCGGCTCTTGTGGTCTACCGGAAGCTCGGTGGCCACTCTCATCGTCCACATCGCCGCCCTGCGAGCGGGATTGGTGGTCGTACCGGCCAACACGGCCTACACGGCTCGGGAGATCGGTCACATCGTCACCGACGTACGCCCGGTTGCCGCCGTGGTCGACGATCGCCAGCGGGGGCAGTGGGCCCGGGAGGCGGCGGGGGGATCGCTCACCCTGCTCGGTCCGGAGGTCGATGCGCCTGACCATGATCCCGGGCCGCTCGATGTGGTCGAACCGGAGGACCCGGCGCTCATCGTGTTCACGTCGGGCACCACCGGCGTGCCCAAGGGCGCGGTCCTGAGCCACCGGAACCTGCTGGCCAGCGTGGAGTCGGTCCGAACGGCGTGGCGGTGGGTACCCGACGATCGCCTGGTGCACTGCTTGCCGGTCTTTCATGCCCATGGCTTGTGCGTCGGCGCCTACGGAACGCTGCTGGCCGGAGCGTCGGCCGTCCTCCTTCCCGGCTTCGATCCCGGGAGGATGCTCGATGCGGCGGCCGAGCACACGGCCACGTTGTTCTTCGGCGTGCCCACCATGTACCACCGACTGGCCGCCTCGGATCGAGTGGGGGAGCTGGGTCGCCTCCGGCTGTGCGTCTCCGGGTCGGCCCCGCTCGGCTGCAGATCTGCACCGGCGCGTGTTCGCGGCCACCGGGCAGGCGGTGCTCGAGCGCTACGGGATGACCGAGACGCTCATGAACGTCTCGAACCCCTACGACGGCGAGCGCCGTCCGGGAACGGTCGGGTTCCCGCTGCCCGGAGTAGAGGTGGCCCTGGCCGACGACGACGAGATCCTGGTACGCGGGCCGAACGTCTTCCGGCGGGTACTGGGAACGCCCCGAGGCCACAGAGGCTTCGTTCTCGACCGATCCGCTGGGTGGCCGACCCTGGTTCCGCACGGGCGACCTGGGGTCGGTGAGCGACGACGGCTACCTGTCGATCCTCGGTCGATCGAAGGAGCTGATCATCAGCGGCGGCTACAACGTCTACCCGGCTGAGGTCGAAGCCGTCCTGCTCGCTCACCCCGAAGTCCATCGACGTAGCGGTCACCGGCACCCCGTCGGAGGAGTGGGGCGAGGTGGTCACGGCGTGGGTGGTTACCGGGCACTGGCGGGCCGGCGCCAAACGATCTGACCGAGTACGCGGCCACGAGGTTGGCGCCCTACAAGTGTCCTCGGCTGGTACACGTCGTCGCAGAGCTGCCCCGCAACGCCCTGGGCAAGGTCGTGCGCGCCGAGCTGCGGGTGCAGTCGGAGTAGGTTCGCGGGCGTGCGCATCGCCTACGGCACCGACCAGGTGACACCCGTCACCCAGGCCATCGCCGAGCTCCTGGGGGAGTGGGGCCATGAGGTCGTCCCGCTTGCCGAGGGCGACGAGTGGCCTGAAGTGGGGCAACGAGTGGGCGAGGCGGTGGCCGCCGGCCGGGCCGACGTGGGCATCGTCTGGTGCTTCACCGGCACCGGCGTGTCCATCGCCGCCAACAAGGTGAGCGGCGTGCGAGCGGCCCTGTGTCTCGATGCGGCCACGGCAGTCTGGCGCCCGCCGCTGGAACGATGCCAACGTGCTCGCGCTCGGTCTCCGGCTGACCGCCCCGACGGTTGCCGAAGAGATCGTGAGGGCGTTCCTGGAGACAGATGTGGATCCAGCCGAGCGTGACGCCATCGACAGGGTCGAGCCGTCGCGGATCGGGTCTGACGACCCGGCCCGAGGTGGACGGAGCCGTCGAGGACCCGACCGGAGCCAGGACGAGACAGGATCGCTCCCACGCTGAAGGCTGGGTCGGCGAAGGCTACGGGTCGGCGAAGGCTGGGTCGGCGAAGGGTCGCACCGTGGAGGCTGCGGCCAGGGCGAAGGGTCGCACGTCGAAGGCGGCCAAGGCGAAGGGCGGCACGTCGAAGGCGGCTAAGGCGAAGGGCCGAACGTCGAAGGCGGCCAAGGCGAAGGGCCGCACGGTCGAAGACTCGGAAGGTCAGCAAGACGGTCCGCGGCCGCAAGGCGACTATCCCGGCACTTCCCGGTTCTCGCTGCCCGACGATTCGCTCGAGCGTTCGCTACGGGCCGAAGGCTGCCAGTGGGTGGCGGGGCTCGACGAGGTGGGGCGAGGGGCGTGGGCCGGACCGGTGTCGGTCGGCGTGGCCCTGACCCCGGTGGGGATGCCGTGCCCCGAGGGCCTGCGCGACTCGAAGCAGGTTCCCGAGGAGGATCGGGAGACCATGTTCCCGCTGGTGGCCGAGTGGTGTCGTCGACTGGTCGGTCGGCCACGCTGGTCCCGACGAATGTGACCGGTGGGGAATGACCATCGCCCTGCGCTTGGCCGCGCATCGGGCCATGGCCGGATTGTCGGTCGATGCCTGACGTCCTGTTGCTCGACGGGCTCTTCGACTACATCACCCATCCCGAAGATGGCGAGCACCGCGGCATGGAAGCCGAGCTCCTCTCCGTACCGCCGGTCAAGACGGTGGTCCGGGGGGACGGGAGCTGCGCGGCCATTGCCGCGGCCTCGATTTTGGCCAAGGTGACCAGGGACCGGATGATGCGGGACCTGTCCGAGAATTTTCCCGCTTTCGACTTCCACCGCAATAAGGGGTACCCGACGCCGGTCCACCTGACCGCGCTGTCCGGTTGTGGGCTGACCTCGATCCACCGTCGGTCCTGGGCTTATGTCGACACCATGCCCTTCCGTTGACTGCCGAACCGGTCGGTGGGCCCCGTCACCGGGAGCCCGAGCGCTCCAGGCAGTCCTTCACGTGCGCGTGTGGCATCCGATACCTTTGGCGGAAATGACCGCCGAGACGGGGGCGACGATCGACGCCGATGATGGGAGCTAGATGCTGGCATTGATGTGTGTCGTGACCGTGGTCGTGGTTCTGCTCGCCGTGCTGGTCGCCGGTCTGCTTTGAGGATCTCTCCCCTGGGCGCGGGGTGGCCCCGAGTGGCGTTGCGGTATCAGTCGGCGGGTAACCAGGTGAAAGCCCGGATACCGCGCCCCACGCAGGGGCACGATGGTCGCCCATTTCGGCCCAGGCGGCCTGCCCTTTACGGCTCGAGCAGGGCGCAGGCGAGCGGCTGCAGGGTGCGTTGCTGGCCGTCGACGGCGGTTTGGCAGCCATCTGAGTCAGCGGGCCACCCAAAAGTTGGGCCCATCCGATTTTCACCATACATAGGGGTGGGAGAGAACGGTTCGCACAGAGGCGAGAAGGAGGTTCCCCGTGGCCAGTGACGAGGCCTTCGACGAAATCGTGATCTGCGCTGGCCCGGTCGGTGATACCGCCGCCCGGCAAGCAGTGCAAGGGGGTCTCAGCGGCCCGTGGAGCGACGCATGGTCGGCGGCGAGTACAACTACTACGTGTGCATGGAGGGGTACGGGCTCTGAGCACCAATCGTCGGCCACTTCAATTCCGTTGTCCACTTCGATTCACTCGTCAGCATCCCCATGAACAACCGGAGACCCAGCATGGAGAACAAGGACTCAGCGGTTCGCCGAGTACACCCAGCGATGACCGAGGCGGTGGCTGGAGAGTAGATGAGCGACAGACCGTCCGTGGAAGCGGCCAGCGCCTCGTGGCCTTGGGCCAAAGCCGGCGGGAGATCCCCGAGGCCCTCGCTGGGTGACTGGAGGAGACGAGGCTCGGACGACGACGAGATGTACGCGTTGATGCACGAGATGCGCAGCCGGATCATCCAGAGTCCCAGCTTCGATGGCGAAAGCATCATCGGAGCGATCTTGTTCGAAGACACCATGGATCGCCGGATCGATGGCCGCGACTCGGTGTCGTATCTGTGGCAGGTGACAAACGCGTGGTCCCCTTCTTGAAGGTCGACAAGGGCCTGGCCAGTGAACAGGACGGCGTCCAGGTTATGAATCCCATCCCCGGCCTCGCTTCCTTGCTTTCACGTGCGAAGGAAAACGGGGTGTTCGGATCCAAGATGCGGTCATTCATAAAGGGGGCCAACCATGTTGGTATCAAGGCGGTCGTAGAATAGCAATTCGAGGTTGCGAAGGAGATCTTGGCCGCCGATTTGGTACCCATCATCGAGCCTGAAGTCGACATCCAGAGTTCTGAAAAAGGTGAGGCGGAGGAACTCCTCAAGTCGTACATTGCGGAGCAGCTGGCCCAGATTCAGTCCGAGCAACACGTCATCCTGAAGTTGTCGCTGCCCGACGTCAACGACTTCTACGCCGACCTGGTAAGCCACCCGAAGGTCTTGAGAGTGGTGGCCCTGTCGGGCGGCTAAGGCCAGAAGGAGGCGGACGCAGCGCTTGGCGGCCACCACGGCGTGATCGCCAGTTTCCGCACGCTGACCGAAGGGTTGTCGATACACCAGAGCGACGACGAATCGATGCCGCTCTAAAGCTTGCGATCGAGAGAATGTTCGACACGTCCCTGGCCTAGCGTCGCTGGTCAACAGACTCGCACCGCGTCGGTGAGGAGGCCTTAGGACTGAGACCGTCGGCACGCGTGGAACCGATATGACCGCGTTCCTCGGGTCAACGACCCGACCCTTCAAATCCTTGAGCCCACCTTCACTCGTTCTCTTTGGTGCGCGCCTCGAGCCAGTCGTCGAAGTCGCGAGCGACGATCCGCTCGTCGTGGACTCCGGACGCATCCGGAGAGGCCAGCCAGACGATCGGTGGTCCCATGATCGCCGGGTCGAGCAGGCTGGCGCGCTGCGCATCTCCGCATTTCGTCGGGAACCATCCCGGTGGCCGTCGCCCCGCCGGGCAGCAGGATGTTGGCGGTGACCGGCGTATCGGCCAGGTCGGCCGCCATCACCCGGGCCAGGGCCTCCACGGCGGCGCCGGCGGGTCCGTAGGGGATGAAGCCCCGGCGGGTCATCGTCTGCTCGTTCATCGAGATCGTGACCACCCGTCCGCCGCCGGCGCGCAGCATCCGCGGAACGACCTCCCGGGCGACCAGGAACGTCCCGGTCGCCTTCGTCTCCAGCACGTCACGAAAGCCGGCGGGCGGAACCTCCCAAAATCGCTGCGGCTCGGTCATGAACCGCGGGTTGACGGTCAGCATCCCGATCCCGGCATTGTCGACCAGGACGTCCAGGCCGTCGAGCGCCCCGTAGGCGCTAGTCAACCACCGCCGATACCGAGCCGACGTCGCGGACGTCGAGCTCGACCCCCATCGCTCCGGCGCCCAGCGCCGCGGCGGTTGCCCGCACCCCCCGGTGGCGGCTGGGTCACCGCTACCCGGGCGCCCGCCTGCGCGAGCGCTCGCGCCATCACCAGCCCCAGGCCGCTCGATCCGCCGGTAACCAGAATGCGAGTATCGCTCAGTTGTGCCATCGACGCTGAACCTGAACCTAATGCCCTCTCGCCTTTCGGCACCGCGTTGGAAAGCGTCGGAAAGCGTCGGAACATTGACTCAGGTTGATACTGAGGCGACAGCTCGGGAATTACTCACCTTCGACATCGACGGCCGGATGCCATTCCGCATCCCAATCTTCGACGCCCAGGACCCGGAGCTTGCGGTTCGCAATACGCCACCCTTCTGGCTGGCGCACAACTGTGTCGTGGTAGTAGCCCCATAACTGGGGGGTACATTCGTCAGACCGCTTGTGCCAGGCGTAGACGGATGTGCGTACTGAGGCACGATCGGCGTCGTCAAACCTCACCAGGACGTTAGCGTTGTGGTGGCTGGTCGGCGGCAAATCCCGCTCCAGGGTGTCCGAACATCCGCCGGAGATTGGCCCGAGAATGCACCGGGGGCACGATTCCGTAGTCAACCAGGCAGTCCTCGGTGAAGAGTTCGACGACGTCGTCGTAGAGTCCGTGATCGACGAAGTAGGAGTACTCATGGACGAGGTCGATGATCTGGTCCTTGTCGATCAGCAGTGCGGATCGCGCCGGCGTTGTCACTGTCCACCAGTCCTCCTGCATCTTTTCAAGTTCCCTCTCAATGTCCCATGAGTTCGCACGCGAGCCACGAGCCACGAGCCCGAGCCACGAGCGCAATTACATCATGCTCCCGGAGTCGGGGTCAGGTCGAGGTGAAACCTTCGCAGGCTTCAGAAAGATCCGTCGGCTCGGCTGCTCGCATCCGGGCTGCCTTAGCGGCAGCAAGGTCGCCGGCACGACAACCTCTTAGTTGATCGTGGACGTGTCGATGCGAGACAGGATGCGGTCTGCGTCACGCCCAAGCGTCCGCAGTCGCTCGGGAGACAGGAGGTCGATAACAAGCGACCGGACATCCGCGACGTGGCCGGGAGCGGCCGCGGCGAGTGTCTGAAGCCCGTCCTCGGTGAGGATTGCATTGGTGAACCGCCCGTCCTTCGGATCCGTACCGCGGCACACCAGCCCCCGCTCCTCAAGGCGCGTGACGACGCGTGACAACCGTGACAGGGACGCGTTCGTCACCTCCGCCAACGAACTCATCCGCCTCGTTCGCTCCGGGCTCTCCGACAGCATGGCCAACACCTGGTACTCCACCATCCCAAGCTTGGAGTCACGTTGCAGCTGCTGATCGATTGACCACGGAAGCCAGGTCATCAACCGCACCACTGAAAGCCAGGAGTCGAGCTCCTCGGCAGTCAGCCACTTCACCCCAGCCTCGTCGGCGCCGCTTCGGTCCGATCCCGTGATTCCCTGCATGATCACCAACTTACATCGTCAAGTGACATGCCCTTTCCACGTCTCTGGCAACTCAAGATCCTGCCACTGCAGTTGCGGCGGATGGGAGCTTCCCCAAGGCAGCTTATCACTTGACTAAGCAAGTGATAAGCCTTACGTGTGACTCGGGAGCGGAAGTCGTAGAGGGAGAGATCTCACTCCACTCAGATGCTCGAACCTCGGGCGTTCCATGAACCGAGACAGGAGGCGATCAGACATGAAAGTGGCACTGACGGGAGCAACTGGGTTCGTCGGATCTCACATACTCGCGGAGCTGATGAGCATCGGGCACGAGGTGACCGCACTTGTCCGGGACGACGCTCAATCCGACGCCGTCACTACACAAGGGCGCTACCCCGGTTGTCGTCGATCTGTACGATCGGCCCGCCGTCGTCAAGGCGTTCAGCGGTACGCGGACGGCGCCGTCCACACCGCCAGTCCGGGGGATGGCGACCGCGGACCTGGACGCCGCGGTCGCCGGACCGCGGCGATGGAGGCATTCGATGGGACAGGTAAGCCCTATCTCCATATCAGCGGCGGGTGGATCTACGGCTCCAATCGCGCGATCACCGAGGACTCGCCATTCGGACAGCGCCGGCGTTGGTGTCATGGAGGGAGCCGATCGAGCGCCGAGTGCTGGATGCAGCCGCGGCATGCGCGGCGTCGTGATCACGTCCGGCGTCGCCTACGGCGACGGCGGAGGCGGGGTTCCAGGGGTGCTCCTTGGCTCTCCCCGTGACCCCGCCGGCAACTTGATCATGCTCGGCACCGGGAAGCGGCGCTGGTGAACCGTCCATGTCGCTGACCTGGCGGACTTTTTCCGACGGGTGCTGGAAAGCGACTCCGCCCGGGGCCGCTACATCATCAGCAATGGGCTGCATCCCACCGTCGCTGAACTGACCGAGGCCGCTGCGGTCGCCACCGGCGCTCCCGGGGCCGTCCCCGGCTCAGATGAGGAGGACGCCGCCAGACTCGGCGACTACTTCGCCGAGGTGCTGCTGCTCAACCAAGGTGACGGCGTGACCAGGGCACAATCTGAACTCGATTGGCGTCCCACCCATCCGGGGCTCGACGACGAGTTCCGCCACGGCAGTTACCGCCGCTGATCACTGATCGCCTCCTCCGGTCCTCGGGTCGTGGAAGTCGGATCGGCACAGGCCAATCAAGGGTCGGCCGGTGAGCGTGAGTACCTGCCGATCGCCGATCACGGCCTCGTTGGGGATCTTCACAGCGTGGCCCTCGTCGGGACCAACGGGACGATCGATTGGTTTTGCTGCCCGGCCTTCGACTCGCCGAGTGTCTTCGGCTCACTCCTCGACGCTGGTCAAGGAGGCTCCTTTGCCCTCGCGGCTGCGATCCCCACCCGGACACGACAGTTCTATCTACCCGACACCGACGTGCTCATCACCAGATTCTTCGCCGAAGAGGGAGTCGGCGAGATTCAGGACTTCATGCTGCTGCGGGACCCGTCGACCGGTGATACGCAGCGCCTGATCCGCCACGTGCAGTGCATACGGGGCACGATGCCGTTCCGTATGCGGGCGGCCCCCCGCTTCAACTACGGCTCTGAGTCCCACTCCATCTCGGCGGTTCGAGACGGTGTGCTCTTCACATCGTCGGAGCTGTCGCTCTACCTCGGTTCCACCGAACCCTTGGTGGTCGACGAGCGACGCGGTACTGAGTTCAACCTGGAGGAGGGCGGGGTTGCCGTCTTTTCCTTGGAGCAGGCCGGCGCCTCAACCGAGTTCAGAGTTTGCCAAAAGGAAGAGACGCTCGATCAACTGATGTCGACGGTGCACTTCTGGTGGGACTGGCTCTCCTCCTCGAGATATCGGGGACGTTGGCGGGAGGTCGTCCATCGGTCTGCTCTGACGCTCAAGCTGTTGACGTACGCCCCCACCGGGGCAATCGTCGCCGCGCCCACGACCAGCCTTCCCGAGCAGATCGGCGGGGAGCGGAACTGGGATTACCGTTACGTGTGGATACGCGACGCTGCGTACTGCGTCTACGCGCTCCTGCGGCTCGGATTCGACGACGAGGCGACGGCGTTCATGAACTTCCTGACCCGGTGCGCCACGCCCGATCGAAGTCCGGATGGACCCCTGCAGGTCATGTACGGCATCGACGGGCGGATGGATGTGGCCGAGCGGGAGCTGCCTGAGCTCGAAGGGTACCGAGGGTCGGCACCGGTACGGGTAGGGAACGGCGCGGCGCGTGGGCTTAGCTTGACATCTACGGCGAGCTCATGGACTCGGTCTACCTCTACGACAAATGGGCCCAGCCGATCTCCTCCGACCAGTGGGAGGCGATTCGGGAGAGGACCGATTGGGTCTGCGCCCATTGGGATCAGCCCGATGAGGGAATCTGGGAGACCCGAGGGGGGCGCCAAAGGTTCTTGTACTCCCGTCTGATGTGCTGGGTGGCGGTCGAGCGGGCCATCCGGATGTCGGTTCACCGGGGCCTGCCCGCCCCTCAGGTGCACTGGGGCCGGACCCGGGATGAGATCTACTCCCGCATCATGGAGGCGGGCTGGTCGGACGAGCGCCAAGCCTTCGTACAGCACGAAGGCAGCACCGTCCTCGATGCCGCCGTCCTGATGATGCCTCTGGCCAAGTTCATCTCCCCCACCGATCCGAAGTGGCTGTCGACATTGGACGAGCTCAACAAGACGTTGGTCTCGGGCTCTTTGGTCTACCGCTACGACCCCGAAGCCAGTCCGGACGGGCTCCGCGGGCGAGAAGGAACCTTCACCGTGTGCTCGTTCTGGCATGTCGAGACGTTGACCCGAGCCGGACGGCTCGATGAGGCACGTATCGCCTTCGAGAGGATGCTGACCTATGGCAACCGCCTGGGATTGTACGCAGAACAGATCGGCCAGACCGGAGAGCAACAGGGAAACTTTCCGCAGGCCCTCACCCACCTTGCGTTGATCGAGCGCGGCGTACAACCTCGATCGCGCACTGGATTGACGTCGGTCGGCCACCATGGCGGCGACGACCGCCCTTCGAGGTTCTTGGCGGTGCTGCGGTGATGTCGGCAATACAAGCGGTAGGCGGCGGAGTCCCTGCCGCGCCCGCTCGTCGCTGCCTCTCCATCTGCTCAACTTCTGCCCCTTTCGGTGGTGATGAGGAGGTCCCGTCTGTCGTCCGAGGCGGTTGGCTGGTCGCCGGCCTCACGGACTGTGATTCACCACGGCTGGCAGCAATGTCCAGCTTGGGTGTCACATTCGATAGGTGGCCGGTGTCTCTATGTTAAGAGCAATTCATCGGAGGAGACATAGTATTGCCAGCAGTCCCAGGATCCCCAAGGCAGAGCTGACCGGCGTGTACGGCACGATGGTCAAGCGGATGTCCCGCAAGATGTTCGGGGAGGTGCCCGAGCCGGTCGGGGTGGCGTGGCACAACCGCACGGGAAGGTGCTGAACTTCAGCTTCACCGTCGGCCGTAAAGCGCAGAAGTGGGACCAGTGCGACGAGAACCTGAAGTCGTTCGCCCACATGGCGACGGCCAGCCTGGTCGGCTGCAGCTTTTGCCTGGACTTCGGCTACTTCCACGCTCACAACGAGGGGCTCGACGTGCACAAGGCGCGTGGGGTGCCCCGCTGGCGTGAGTCGGACGTATTCACGCCGCTCTGGCGCGACGTCATGGAGTACGCCGAAGCGATGACGCAGACCCCACCGACCGTCACCGACGAACTGTCGGACAGGCTGTTGAAGGCGCTCGGCCCCGGCCGCCCTCGTGGAGCTGGCCACGTTCATTGCACTGGCGAACTTCATGGCCCGCTCCAACGTCGCGATGGGAATTGAGTCGCCAAGGAGTTCTCGACCGCCTGTGACCTCGAACCGCTCGCCCTAGCCTCGTCAGCATGATCGACGACCCGTTCGTCACCCACCGTGGCCTGCTGTTCACCGTCGCCTACGAAATGCTCGGCTCAGCGGTCGACGCCGAGGACGTCGTACACGGAGACCTGGCTGCGGTGGGCCGACGTGGACCAGGTGGAGGTCCGTGATCCGCGGGCGTATCTCGTCCGAATCGTGACCCGGCAGGCGCTCAACCGGCTGCGATCGGTGTCCCGCCGCCGGGAGGAGTACGTGGGGGAATGGCTGCCCGAACCGCTGTCACCAGTCCCGATGCGGCCGAGGACGCCGAGCTCGCCGAGAACGTCTCGATCGCCATGCTCACGGTGCTCGAGACCCTCGGTCCGGCCGAGCGAGCCGTGTTCGTGCTGCACGAGGTGTTCGAGACGCCGTACGACGAGATCGCCGAGGTCGTGGGCAAGACTCCCGCCGCGGTCCGGCAGATACGCACCGCGCCCGCGAGCATGTTCGCGGCACGGGGGCCGCGAATGCAGGTGGACCGAGCCCAGCAGCAGGCAGCAGTCGAGACGTTCATGGCCGCCATCTCGAGCGGCGACCTGCAGGGACTGGTGGAGGTGCTCGCCCCGGACGTGGTGCTGATCGCCGACGGCGGCGGCCTGGTGCAGGCGACACGCCGACCGATCACCGGCGTGGCGACGGTCGCGGCATTGCTGGCCCGGCTGGTGGAGCTCCCGGACGTCGTTGCGACCACCGCCTGGCTGAACGGGATGCCGGGTCTCCGGGTCGACGTCGACGGCGAAGCCGCCCGCGCCGGGTCGGTCTGGTGGTCGAGGACGGCCGGATCTCCCGGATCTACGCGATCCGCAACCCGCAAAAGCTGAGCTGGCTGGGAAAGGTGGCGGAACTGCG
>CAVQVK010000009.1:0-4435 GCA_963717035.1 uncultured Acidimicrobiaceae bacterium
ACGAGATCAACAACTGGGCGGCGTGGGAGCTGGCTCGCCGGGTGTTGCCGGGGATCCGCGAACGGAGCTCGGGCTCGGTCTTGAACATTTCGTCGTCTTCGGCGCTGATGCCGACCGGACCGCCGTTCAGCGGCTGGGTCGGGGAGCGCGGCACCATCTACGGCGGGACCAAAGCCATGCTCAACCGTTGGACGATGAGCCTGGCCATCGAGCTGTTCGATTCCGGGGTGAAGGTCAACACTTGGCCCCCCAGGCGGCGGTGGCCACCGAGGGCGTGCTCCTGAGCATCGAACGAGGCGTGATCGCGAGGAGGACGCAGAGCCGCTCGACACCATGGCGGAGGCCGGCCTGGCGTTGGTCTCCGAGAATCTCACCCAGCGGATCGCCTACAGCCTGGCCCTACTGGCCGAGCTGCGACGTCCGGTGCGCGACGTGCGGGCCACCTCGTTGGTCGAGGGCTGGCAGCCGGCCGACATCGACGCCCGGTTCGCAGTCGGCCAGTTCCACCAGCACTGACGCGCCCTGCGTTGTCGGATGTGGCGCACCTCACCGGTCGTCAGCGGGCAGACGTCTTACTGTCGTGCTGTTCGGGTCGCCGATCTTGGAACGTGCGCCGGTACGCTTGCGGGCTCGTGTGCAGGACCCGACTGAAGTATTTACGAAGATTGCCGGCGGTGCAGAAGCCGCTGGTCTCGGCGACCGCTTCGATGGTCAGTTCACTCATCTCGAGGAGTCGTTGTGCCAGACGGACACGTTGGAGTTGCAGCCATTGGTGCGGGGTCGTTCCGGTGGCGGCGAGGAACCGACGGGCAAACGTTCGAGGGCTCATGGCCGATCGGGTGGCTAGGTCGCTCACCGTCAGGGGTTCGTTCAGATGCTCCTGCACCCATACGATCGTGTCGGTGAAGCGGTCCGATGGGTCGAGAGTAGGCAAGGGCATGTCGATGAACTGGGCTTGTCCCCCATCACGTTGAGGCGGCACCACTAGTTGGCGCGCCAACTGGGTGGCGATCTCGGTGCCAAAGTCCGTGCGCACGACATGCAGGCACAGATCGATGCTGGCCGCGTTGCCCGCTGAGGTCAAGATGTTGCCATCGTCGACGTAGAGCACCCCGGGGTCGACCGACACCTCCGGATACCGCCGCGCCAGCTCGCCACATTCGGACCAGTGAGTGGTGGCACGACGGCCGTCGAGCAACCCGGCCTCGGCCAGGACGAACGCTCCGGTGCACAACGAGAGGATGCGACAGCCTCGTCGTGCGCCCGGCGTAGCTCACCGAACACTTCGGTCGGCACCGTGTCGAGTTGGTTGGTCGGAGGCACGACGACGGTGCCGGCCTGCGGATTGGCTCCAGCCCGTGGGCCACTTCCAGCCGCAGACCGCCGTCGATTATCAGCGGGGCCGCGCCGGCGCCGCAGTGGAAAGGCGTACCAGGCAACACCGAGTCGGTCAGATCGGTGGTGCCGAACACGTCGCAGGCCACTCCCAGCTCAAAGAGGGTGACCCCGTCGTAGACGACGATGGCCACGGTCTGAGTCGTCGGCGCCCTCATCTCGGGCTCGCCGGCCTCTAACAAATCTTCTCGCATGACGGGTTGGCAGTTTTATAGCGCACTATGTCAATCATGCCACTTTCGCCCGCTCGGCGACAGGCAGAGGGTGGAGTGGTGCCCTTCCAAAGCCCTTCCATCCACGAGCCAACCCGCCATGGGTCCGCCTGCTTACACGCCTGTTCGCTTCCTCGCTCGATCGTCAGCTCGCTTCGGGACGACCTCCTGAGTCAAGCCGGCTTCTGGTGGCACCGATCCCGGATGCTCGTTTCGCCCTCAACGCGCGCGGCACTGGAACGAAACCGGCTGGACATGCTGGCTCAGGCTCGCCGATCTACCCGGGCCAAGAACCCGAGAGTGCCTCTCTGTCGGGACCAGATCATCGCGGCGGAAGATGCTGTTCGAGCCATGCTCGATGCCCTCGTAGTTCACCGTCCCGTCTCCCGCCGGCGTCGCCCAGGCGAGTTGGTTGCTCGGCGACGGTGCGGGTCCGCTGTACAACCCGCACAGTGCCGTCGATCTCCAAACAGCACTTCGGGAAGTCACGGTGCGAGTCGACTCATCAGTCTCGTTGGCTGGACCGGCGATCTCGGTGCCTTCGATCTGACGCTCGAGGACATCGCGGCTACGTCAGTCTTGTAGGGTCGCAGAGACCTTCATGGCTTCGGTGCCGTCATTGCGGACTACGTGGGCGCTGACATCGCTGCCGGGGGTGCCGATGATCGAGAACGGAGAGTTGACGAACAGGGGGGCGTTGGCCCGAAATTCGAATCGAGCAAGGGGTCGTCCGAACTGGTGACGAATCGACTCGCCAACGAGCAAAGCGGTCAGCGGTCCGTGGACCACCAGGGTCGGGTACCCCTCGACGGAGGTGGCGTAGGGCTCGTCGTAATGGATCCGGTGGCTGTTGAAGGTGATCGAGGAAAATCGGAAGAGTGTCGCCGTGTCGGGGAGGTGGTGCTCCTGCCACTGATCGCCCTCGACCTCCGTTTTGTGGTCCCCGACCGGTAATGGGATGGGAGGCCCAGCCTCTCGATAGACGAGGGTCTGCTGTTCGACAATGCGATCGACGTCGAATTGCCGGTAACGGTGCTCCACCCGGACGATGAAGAGCGCTCCCGACCGACCCTCCGACTCCTTGTGATCAAGGATCCTGGAGGTACGTGTCGCCGGCGTTCCAACCACGAGATCCCCATCAGCCTCGACGCTTCCTGAGGCCCACATGCGTCTCGGAAACTTCGACAGAGGACCGTCAGGCAGCACCGGATGGCCATCGGTACCCAGTTCGGACGTCGGCGCCGTCGGCGTGAAGTAGGCCCAATGCCACAACAGGGGCAGGGCGTCGCCTGCGCCAGGTGTGGAGGTTGCGTTGATGGTGGCACCGATCTGCACGGCGTGCTCAGGGATAATTCTGATCCGGTTTCTTCGGTGAGGCCGATGTCATGAAGGCTCACGGTCGGACTCACGTGGCAACGTCCTCCGAGACGTTCGTCCCGGCCACGATCCGGCGATCGTGAAGACGGCCGACCTCGGTCTCGGTAAGGCCGAGGACGTCACCCAGAATTTCATCGGTGTGCTGGCCTAGCAATGGCGCGGGCGATGGCTCGTCTCGTTCAAGCATCGAGAAGTTCAGTGGAGTGCCGGCGGCGCGGACCTTGCCGATCCCTGGTTGTTCGATGTCGGCGAACATGGGGTTTTGGGTCGAACAACGCCAGTCGTCGTCGAGGAGCTGGCGGAACGTTTGATAGGGGCCCCAGCACACTCCAGCGAGTCGAATCGAGCCGCGATCTCTTCGAGGCTTCGAGGCGTGATCCATTGGGCAATGAGTGCAGCCAAAGCATCGCGGGCCTTGAACCTGTCACCTTCTTTGGAGAGGTCGACTTCGAACGCTCGCTCAATCCCTTCCAGGTGTTCGCCGATCTCGGTCGCATCGACCAGGGACCGCCACTGTCTCAGGCTGATGGCCACGACCATGACCCGGCGCCCATCGGCGGTCGGGAAGTCCCGCCCGAATGCTCCGTACATATCGTTGCCAATGGGAGGTCGGTCCTCATGTAGCACCTGGGCTTGGGCCAGAAATCCCAGGTTCGAGACCATGGCGAAGGCCACATCGGCCAGGGAGATGGTGACCAGATCGCCCCGGCCGGTTCGGGTCCGTCGGCGTTCGGCGGTCAGTATGGCGATGGCTGAATGGAGGCCGGTGGCCGTGTCCCAGGCCGGAAGTACATGATTGGTGGGCAGGGCTCCTCCCACCGGGCCGGTGGCGTAGGCGAATCCAGACGATGGATTGATCGTGTAGTCGACAGCCGTCGACCCGTCCGGATTGCCTAGGACGTTTACGTAGATGAGGTCCGATCGCCGGGCTCGCAGCCGTTCATCGGATAGCCATCCCGATTCGGGGAAGTTGGAGAGGAAGACCCCGCTATCGGGCCCGGGCGCACAGATGAGCTCGGTCACGAGCTCTTGTCCCTCGGGCCTACGAACGTCGACGGCCAGTGAGCGCTTGCCCTTGTTCATGCTGGCCCAGAACAAGCTGGTTCCGTCGGACATAGTCGGCCATCGGTGATAGTCGATTCCTCCACCAACGTTGTCGAACCGGATCACGTCCGCCCCCAGTTGCGCGAGGGTCATGCCGCCCAGGGGAGCGGCCACGAATGCCGACCCTTCGACGATACGAAGTCCTTCGAGTGGTTTGGCTTCATCGGGAGCTTTCGGCATGGTTCCTGTCCTTGGGATTTCGTGGCGAGTGGCACCATGGGGGAGCAGCTGAAGGGGGCGACGCGCTTCCCTCTAGTGTTGTAAGGAATAGGGAACTTCCCTGTTTTCAAGCTTATCGAGAGGCGTCTGGGTGGTAGCTCGTTCTTACCTCTATGTTCCCGGTGATG
>CAVQVK010000010.1:0-10673 GCA_963717035.1 uncultured Acidimicrobiaceae bacterium
GACGTCGGTGTCGAGCCGTTGGGGCCGCACGTGGCCGGCGATCGCCGGGCCCACGATGTCCTCCCAGTGGGCGAACAACCTGGCCAGGCCCCGTGACTCGGCCATCCCCAGTTGGCTCGACAGGGCGTTGAGCGAGGCGTCGAGCGACTGGGTCCCTGGTCACGGCGAGGCCGGCTCATCCTGGGTGTCCGATTCCTGGGTTCCCGATCTGAGCGGCTGACACCGACCCATTGTCGCCCACCACGAAGGTCTTGGCCGCATCCACTTCCGGTGGAGGGGGCAGAGCGGTGGTCAAGAGGGCCTGTCCGGACGGCAGGCCGGCTAGCAAAGCCCGGGATCGGAACGGGTCCAACTCGGAGAACACATCGTCGAGGAGGAGCACAGGCGCGGAGCCCAAGCGCTCGGTGGCCAGCTGGTGAGCGGCCAGTCGGAGGGCCAGGGCCAGGGACCGCTGCTCGCCCTGGGAGGAATGAGTCCGGGTGGGCAGACCGGCCAGCAACAGCTCCAACTCATCTCGGTGGGGCCCGACCAGCGTCACGCCGCGGCGAAGGTCGTCGGTCCGAGAAGCAGCCAGCGCGTCTTCGAGACCGCCTTCCCAGGACCGCCGATAGGCCAGAACGACAGGGCCGTCCTCGCCGGCCAGACGGGCGTAGTGCTCTGTGGCCAGCGGCTGCAACCGCCGGGTCAGCGCTTCTCTGGCGTCGGCCAACGACTCGCCCGCGGTGCTGAGGCGGGAGTCCCAGACGTCCAGCGTGGCCGCCACCTCCGGGCTGAGGCGCCGGTTGGACTGGCGCAAGAGGGCGGCCCGCTGGCGGAGGATCCGCTCCACGTCGTCGCTGAGTGACGCCGATCGCTGATCGATGACGGCCAGCACCCCATCGAGAAACCGGCGCCGCTCGGTGGGTGGGCCCCGGACGACGGCGATGTCCTCAGGCGAGAAGACCGTCACCCGGAGGGCCTCGTGGAGATCGGATCGGCGGCGGATGGGCTGCCGGTTGACCATGGCGCGGGAGCGCCCGGTGGTCGAGAGCTCGGCTTCGATGGACAGGGGGCGCTCACCGACGACGGTCTCAGCTCGAAGAATGGCCTGCTCGGTCCCGGCCCGGACCATGGCTTCCTTCGGCGAGCCTCGAAACGACTGCAGTGTGGCCAGGTAGGCAATCCCCTCGAGAAGGCTGGTCTTGCCGACGCCGTTTCGTCCGGTGATGACCGTCGTCCCCTCCGGGTCGGGATCGAGGGCCGCCTCGGTGAAACAACGAAAGTCCTGGATGCGGAGGGAGACGAGATGCACGTGGTTCAGGTTCGGGCCGGGGAAACCGCCCGGCTACGAGACCCGGACGGGCATCAGCAGGTAGCGGAAATCAGTCTGCTCGGCCGCTCGCACCGTGGCCGGCTTGGTGGCATCGACTGTTTCCAACAAGACCTCGTCGCCGGCCACGGCCTCGACCCCGTCGATCAGATAGCTGGGATTGAAGGCGATGGTGAGATCAGTGCCGTCGAAGTCGGCATCCACGGTCTCGCTGGCGTCGCCCACCTCCTGGGAGGACGACGGTCAGATCCACACCGCCCGGGCGCATGGACAACCGCACCGGCGTGGTGTTGTCCCGGACCAACAACCGCACCCGCCGCAACGCGTCGAGTAGGGAGTCCTTGCCCACATGCAGACGATTGGGGTATTGGCCGGGATCAGCTGCCGGTAGTCGGGATAGCTACCGTCCAAGAGCCGGGTGCTGACCTGGACGGTACCGACGGTGAAGGTCACGTCGTGCTCCCCGATCGAAAGACCCACTTGGGGAAGCGATGCGCCGTCTTCAGGCCCGGCGCCAGCACCCTCTTTGGCCAGAGAACCGAGCGTGGACAGCCGCTGCAGCTCAGCCAGGGCCCGGGCCGGAACGAGGATTTGGGCGGCGTCGAGCTTGGCGTCGCTTCCGGCCAGGTCCCGGAGCGCCAATCGGTACGAGTCGGTGGCCACCAGGCGGATCCCCGTTCCCTCCGCGGCGACCAGAACACCGGTGAGAAGGGGTCGGGCGTCGTCATTGGACGCGGCCCGGACCACCTGACGGAGAGCATCGACCAGACCGGCTGCAGGCAGCGACGTCATCGGCTCTGGGGGCTCGGGCAGCACCGGGAAGTCGTCAACCGGAAAGGTACGGAGGCTGAAACACGATCGGGCCGCGGCAATTTCCACCTTGTCGTCCGCCGACTCGATGGTGACCGCACCTGGTTCCAAGGCGCGAACGATGTCGGCCAGCAGCTTGGCCGGAGCGACGCACACACCGTCGGTGATGCCGATGGCTTCGGTCGACACGTGCACGGTCAGGTCCAAATCGGTGCCCACCACGGCCAGACGGTTTCCCAGGCTCTCCATTCGGACACCGCCCAAGGCCATTGTCGTTGTCGAGCGAGAGCTGACTGCTCGGCCCGCGGTGGTCAGCACCTCCACCAGGGAGTCGCGTTCGCAGCGAAACTTCACCAGGGAGTCCTTTCTGGTTGTTGTTTTATATAGTTAATTTGACTAGTGACAGTAGTAAGGGCTGTGGATTGTGGATGAAGGCGAATCGGTGCAGCGTAGGAGAGGTTTGGCTGTCCCCGGTGTTTCCCCCGTTTCCCTGCCGAGGCACGGATGTGATGTGCAGCAGGTGATGTGTTAGGGAAAAGTTCATATACGTCCACAGACTTGTCACAAGTGATGGGGTCCTTGTCCACAGGAGACACACAGCCTCTGGATAGAGCAGGGCGAACATGGTTCATCGGGCGGCACTCTTGATCCGAAGGATGAGCTCGGTCACCTGGTTGTAGATCTGGTGGCGCTCTTTCATGAGGTTTGAGATCTTCTCCACGGCATGCATGACGGTGGTGTGGTCCCGGCCGCCGAATTCACGGGCGATGGCCGGATAGCTGAAGTCGGTCAGATCCCGGAACACGTACATGCCGATCTGGCGGGCAGTGACCAAGGGACGCCGACGGTTGGGTCCTTTGATCTCGTCGATGGTGAACCCGAAGGTCTCCGAGGTGGCGTCGAGGATCATCTGCGGAGTGATGCTCCGGGGCTGATCAGCAGAGACGATGTCGGAGAGGACATGCTCGGCCAGGTCACGGCTTAATGCGTGGCGATTGAGGCTGGCGTAGGCGGTCACCCGGATGAGGGCTCCTTCGAGCTCCCGGATGTTGTCTTTGACATGGGTGGCGATGAACTCCAGGACGTCGTAGGGAACATCGACTCGCTCGTGCTCGGCCTTGGATTGCAAGATGGCCAGGCGGGTCTCGAGCTCCGGCGGCTGGACCTCGGTGATCAGACCGGACAGGAACCGGCTGCGGAGCCGGTCCTCGAGGGTGGCGATCGACTTCGGAGGTCGGTCCGAGGTCAACACGATCTGCTTCGAGGCGCCGTAGAGGGAGTTGAACGTATGAAAGAACTCTTCCTGAAGAGACTCCTTGCCTTCCATGAACTGGACATCATCGATCAACAAGACGTCACATTCGCGGTAGCGCCGTTTGAAGGCCGTGGTGGCATTTGTCCTGATGGCGTCCACGAATTCGTTCATGAAGGTCTCGGTGGAGACGTACCGGACGTGACGCCCGCTGAAGTTCTCGACGACGTAGTTCCCTATGGCATGGAGGAGGTGGGTCTTTCCCAACCCGGCGTCGCCGTAGATGAACAAGGGGTTGTACGAGCGAGCCGGCGCTTCGGCCACCGACTGGGCCGCGGCATGGGCAAACCGATTGGACGAGGCGATGACAAAGGTCTCGAACGTGTACCGGGGATCAAGGAGCGGGGACTCGTACCGATTGTTCCGGCTCCCGGCTCGGCCCGAGTTGGCAGCGCTCTGTGACCCCTCGGCCCGGCCGAACCGGGCATCGCTGGTCGGAGGGCTCGACCGATCGGAGTCGAAGTCGCCGATGTCCTCGTCGGTGGTGGGGTCGTGGGCGATCGGGGCGACGACTTCGAGCCGGACGGCCAGAGACGTGCCCACCGTGCCCACCACGGTGTCCTGGATGAGGCCGAGGAAGCGAGACTCCACCCGGTCTCGGATCAGCGTATTGGGGACACCGAGCACCAGCTGCTCGGCGTCGATGGACAGGGGGGCGATCCCGGAAAGATAGGCCTGCCAGATCGAGTCGGAGACCTGTTCCCGCAGGGCCTCGGAGCATAAAATCCACAACCGCTCGGTGTCGTTCACGTGGGCCTCCACCCGTTGCCTTCCGGGTGAGTCCACAACGAAATCCACAGCTGTGGATTACCCTGTCCCGGCTCTATGTGACCCGCCTTCATGGTGAGGAAATCCCTCGGGTTCTGTTCGTCTGGGGTTGGTGTGGGCGGCCCACGGATCCCGGGCTCCTCTGACCCGTTGGCGCGCTACACCGTGTTCGGAACGGTACACCGTGCCCATCGGGGCCGCTGAGCCACATACGACTAGAGGAGTGGCCCTAATCGCGCGCTACCATGGGGCCTGACTGCCTTGTCGGTCGCGACAAGGCCCCCTGCCGTTGTGGACGGTGCCGTCCCCCGGTTCAGGGCGAGGAAGGATGTGAACTGTGAAACGAACGTACCAACCGAACGTGCGCAAGCGCGCTAAGACCCATGGCTTCCGGAAACGGATGTCAACCCGGGCCGGTCGCGCCGTTCATTCGGTCGCGCCGACTGAAAGGGCGTCATCGGCTCTCTGCATAACCTCCCCGGAGACAACCATCCGGTGCCGAGCACTCGGATCGATCGGATCCGGTCGCGGGAGACGTTCTCGGCGTTGCGACGGTCAGGGCGGCGGGGAAGGTCGGGTTCGGTCACCGTCACCTACCTCGAGCAAGGTTCCTGGTCACGGCCACAATTGGCTTTCGCAATCAGCCGGAAGGTGGGCAATGCGGTGGTCAGGAATCGTCTCCGGCGCCAACTACGGGCCTCTTCTTCGAGGCTCGGCGAGCTGGCGCCGGTCGGGGCGTATCTGGTGAGCACGGGTCCCGGGAGTGCCGGGCTCCCGTTTAGTGAATTGAGGAAGGCAATGATTCAAGCCCTGCGGGCTGCGACCGGCGATAGACGAGCCGGAGCGGTCACAGGAGACACGGTGGCGGGACGGTGAGCCGCGCTCACCCGACGGTCGACGGGGAGGGCTTGGCCGCGCTCGAGAACGAGGACCGTGCCCTGGGACGGCCTGCTCGGACGGCGCTGGCCGTCATCGGGATCTATCAGCAGTACCGTTCGGGGCGCCCCACCGGGTGCCGCTACTTTCCGACGTGCTCGGCATACGCCGACGAGGCCATTCGGATTCATGGTGCCGGTCGAGGCTCGCTCCTCGCCGTGCGCCGCCTGATGCGTTGCCATCCCTGGGGCGGTCACGGCGTCGACCCCGTTCCTGATCGGAGCGCTGTATGCAGTCACTGATCTTTAGCCTCGGTGTCCTGGACAGTATAACCAAGCCAATCGGAAAGATCTTCCAACCGTTACTGGACTTCGTCGCGGCGATTCTGGCCTTCTTCTATTCGATAATCCCCAATTACCCCATCTCCATTGCCCTCTTGACCATCGTCATCATGGCGGTGTTGACGCCGCTGACGGTCAAGAGCACCAAGTCAATGGCGGCGATGCAGGCCCTTGGGCCGGAGATGAAGAAGCTGCAACAGAAGTACAAGGGCGCAGAGAATCGAGCCCAGCTCAACGAAGAAATGATGAAGCTCTACAAAGAGCACAAGGTCAACCCCGCTTCGGGCTGCCTTCCCATGCTCTTGCAGATGCCGGCATTCCTGGTTCTCTACGACGTCATTAGGGGAATCACCAACACCGTCCAGGTGCATGGCCACACCGTTGCCCAACCTCGATACATCTCCCACACCACGAAGATGTACCACGACATTGTCGCCGGACACGGGCAGCTGAACTCGTTTGGCATGGACTTTGCCAAGAAGTTACTGCCCTTCTCGAGCCACAACCCGTTCATCATGTTCGTTCCGTATTTGCTGTTGGTATTGCTATCGATCGGCCTCCAATACCTGCAGATGAGCCGACTCAATGCTCGTAACCCTTCAGCATCGGCAAATCCGCAAGCACAAATGCTGCAGAAATATATGCCGATTGTTTTCGGTCTTATTTACCTTAATATTCCCGCAGCAGTGAACGTCTATTTTGTCGTGTCGAGCGCCATTCGTATTGGAACTCAGGAGGTACTATTCCGGCGCGGCATTGTCGGGGTCCTCCGGTGCGCGTCGAGGAGAAGGAGAACCCGGCCCGGTCGCCCAAGCCGGGGACAGGTAGACCGAAATCGGGAACCGGCACTGGGGAGCGACCCACGGCACGGCCGAAGACGGGGTCAGGAAGGGGAACGGGCCAACGGCCAACGACTGGCTCGCGACCCAGCTCCGGCTCGCGACCCAGCTCGGGCTCAAGACCCAGCTCCGGGGGCTCTCGACCTAGTTCCGGCCAGGGCTCGCGACCCAGCTCCGGCCAGGGAGGTACCGGCGGGCGGCCGAGGCCCAAGAGCGGTGGGTCCCCATCCACACCATCTACCAAAAACGGGGCCGCTCGCCCGCCGGGGGCGAGGCCGGCAGGCAGCAAGCCGGCTGCGGGCACGTCGAAGCGGGCGGCAGGCAACCCAGGCGGTGGCCGTCCACCTGCGGACCGATCGGGATCCGGTGGATCGGGAACTGGATCAGGTAATGGGTCGAAGTCCCCTAATGGAACGCGTCGAGGTCGGCCCGGCAGCCCCAAGGGAACAGCAAGGCCCCCGGGTAGTGGGTCATCGACTAGCAACGGTGACGGTAACAACGGTGGCGGATCTGAGACATCAAATGCTCAACCGCGGTCGAAATCAAAACGTGACAGAAAGGCTCGGTAGCAAGTGGATTGGGTGGAAGCCAGCGGTAAATCAGTGGTCGAGGCGAAAGAATCGGTCCTCGATCTCTTGGGTGTAGCGGAGGACGATGCCGAACTCGTCTGGCTCAGCGAGCCCAAGCCCGGGCTCTTTGGAAGGATGCGAGGCGAAGCTCGAGTCCAAGCTCGGGTACGGCCAGTGGCTCCACCGCCCAAGCGAGGCCGTAGGCAGCGTCCCGAGCGACGGCGCGATGGAAGTGACCGCTCCTCCAACGGGAATCGTGGCGGGAAGCACAACGCCGGTCGCAACGGGAGCGCCGAGTCGAACGGCCGGAGGTCGGAGCCGGCCCAACAGGCAGCCGGTGGGGACGGCGAATCCGGTCAACGGGGGTCCTCCGGCGGTTCTGGCACGTCGCGCAACCGCAGACGTCACCGGGGAGAACCGGGAGACGGGCAGGGTGCGTCGAAGGACAAACGGTCGCTGACGGCTGTTGATTCTGGCAAGAGAGGTACGGCCGATGGCCGCAGAGACAGGGAAAACGAACAACGACCCGGCCGCGGTGCCTCGTCGAATGGTGCTGGTCGCGTGCCGGCTGAGAGTGAGGATGCCATGGAAGAGCAACTGACACTGGAGCAACAGGGTGAGACTGCGCAAGCGTTCATCACTGGTGTCATCCGTGAGTTCGGACTCTCGGCCGATGTTGGCTTTCGGCAGATCGACGACGAGACCGTCGAGGTCGCCGCCACCGGAACTGATCTCGGAATACTGGTCGGCCCTCGAGGGGCAACGCTGACTGCGCTCCAGGACCTGACCCGTACCTACGTGCAACGCCAGTCGGTCAGCCGTACCGACCGTATCCTGGTCGATGTCGGTGGTTACCGCGAGAAGCGTTCGGCGGCCTTGCGTCGGTTCACAGAGGGCATCGTGGACGAGGTCAAGGAATCCGGGGAAGAGCGAGCACTCGAACCCATGTCGGCACCCGACCGCAAGGTGGTCCACGACACGGTGAACGAGCTCGAGGGTGTCGGGACGCGATCCGAGGGCGAAGAGCCCAGGCGGTACATCGTTATTGCACCCAACTGAGTTATTGCACCCAACTGAGCGAGATGTGAGAACCGGGAGCCGTAAGACGCTCCCGGTTGTCGCGTCCGAGGATAAATGGGTGGAGTGATGGCTGATGACCCCTTAGACGGCCCGGCCGAAGATCTTCGGACCCGGGTCCCCCGTTCGGTTCATGACCAACTGCAGCGTTCATCTGACCTCGACTTTCTGGGCAGCATGCCCATCGACGACCAGATCGACCACGCACTCGGATTCGTGTGGACAATCGAACGGGAGTTGGGTGGGACGCCAGGGTCGGCCGTAGACCTCGGAACCGGTGGAGGGTTGCCCGGCTTGGTTGTCATCTCCTGTTGGCCCGATACTTCGTTCGTCCTCATCGATTCGAACCAGCGTCGCACCGACTTCTTGACCGAGGAGATCGAGCGTGCAGCTGACAGCGGCCGGGTCTCGGTCGTGCGAGCACGGGCCGAAGAGGCCGGTCACGCGGGCGAGCTCCGAGAGCGTGCCGACGTTGTCGTTGCCCGTTCGTTCGGAGCATCAGGGACGACCGCTGAATGTGCGTCTCCCCTTCTTGCCGTGGGTGGTCTTGCCGTCGTCTCAGAACCTCCAGCGGAGGATGATGGCAACCGATGGAGCGTTGAGGGCCTCGCCCAACTAGGACTTACACGGGCCGAGAGGTACCGCTACCAGGGCCGATTCGGCTATCAGGTACTGCACAAGGTCGAGGCTTGTGACGACCGCTTTCCCCGAAGAGTGGGTGTCCCGGCGAAGCGCCCATTGTTCTGAACCGCCGTAGTGACGGTCAGAACGGCGTCGGTCCGATGGCCAAGAGACTGGGTTTGGTTCGGGCGAGCCCACGATTTTGGATGTTTCACGTGAAACGTCCAGCCGACGGTTCGACCAGGAACCGACAAACCCTGGATCTCTGGGTCCAGCGTCCTGAGCAGGGCTGGGCTCGATAATCGGCAATCCGTAGTCAGGAGTCGCGCCGGGTCGCAGTGAGGAGGCCTCCCGGCCAAATGTCGTCTGGATGCGACCGAGAGCTTGGGCCGGGAGCCTCGGAAGCAGTCGGCTACCAGCCACGGGCCGTTCTGGTGCCTTTGTGGCTTGTGCCTGGTGCCTCGTGGGGTCACGTTGACTCAAGGAACCGCTCGGCCTCTGAGTCGGAATCAAAAGGTCAACGAAACGCTGACTGACCAGGATTCGGAACCGCACGGCACAGGCCTCATCGACATGACAGACCTGGACCCGTGTGGATCTGCCTCCTCAGATAGTCGGCCGACGAACTGACCAGGTCAACGGGGTAGTCGTGTAGTGATCTCAGCCACTCCCCCACCAGCCTTCATCTATGAAATCGGCTTATGCGGTTGGTTTTATCCAGGCACTGTGGCGAGGGTCGATTGCCCCGCCACCTACACGGTCCGGGACCTCGCTAGGCAGACAAGCGAGTACAGACACGTGGATAGAGCAGACAGGCCGGTAAACATAGGGCGCCTTCACCAACGACACCGTCGAGACCCTGATAGGCAGAAGATCGGAAGGTGGGCGAGCGCGCTGACTCCCCTGCAGGCGGGGACGGCCGCTATAGGGACGTGCACAGCCACGACGCCAGGGAAGGGCCTTGCCGTCGGCATAGTGCTCGACCTCCGAGGGAGGTAACTGGACCCCGAGCATAAGGTCGGTTCCCGCGCCCCTGTTGGATCTGGTATCGCCGGGCCGCGAGCCTCGACCATGAGCCCATCAGATTTCGCAGAAGGGACCGAGGGCTTCCGCCACATGGTCAATGGGTACGCCTGCAGGCACCCAAGTCCACCGGCGCCATCAAAATCCACGCCACTGGGCCAGTGGGAGTGGCTTGTCCTTTCGGATATGGATCGGGCAAGCCGAGGAGTGTCCCGGTCATCGAGGAGGCCGTCGAAGGCGGCAGTCAGAGATGTTTCATCACGTTGGTCCTCGGTGTCCGGCCACGCTTAACCCGATCGACGGAGGTCCCAATTGGTCGCCCTTAGGGTCGGGGAGTTGGAGGGGACGCGTCCCGAGTGGGGAGAAGCGCTCCCCCAGCTTGGTCACGGCCGCGTGGACTCGGGTGCCCAGGGCCCATAGGTCTCGCCCCGGACACGTGATCGAACCCCATCGACTTCTTCGCCGCTCCAGGGTTATCGCCAGCCGCATCGACTACATGGCGGTCCGCAGAATGTAGGCGGGCGGCGAGGAGCGGGCCGTGGATCGGCACGGGGGGAGGCGATCTGTATTTCGATTCCGAACCCGGTCGACTTCGTTGCCGCTCGAGGGATCTCGCAGCCGCATCGATCGGAGGTCGGACGTACACTCTCTAGACCTGGCGACCAGGTGGCGAGAGCGACTGCAAGATCGCACCGGGGGAGACAATTCGTATCTCGACCGTGTCGAACGTCGATGACCGTGATCCTCCAGCGGGCGGCCGTCGGGCCGCCAGATCGGGCGTTGGCTCCTCACTGGCCCCATCTGGAATGATCCCACCAACTCTGAGCCTCTGTTTCACGTGAAACATTCGTCGTAAAGCCTTGACCTGCAGCCGGGTGGCGGCGAGGATGGAGGCCTTGAACCCGAGGCCGAGGAGATCCATTATGCGGCCGTCGCCGAGATCGAGATAAGGCTTCCCACCAGGATAAACACGACTCTCCGGTAGAGGTTGAGGAATTACGACGGAGCTGGGCCCCAATGCAGACGGCTCCGCACCGGCTCTCTCGGCAGACGAGCGGACGCAGGAGGCCCCAACCGAAGGACCTGCGCAGCCGGAAGGCGTGTCCGAGACGGGTCGGCAGGATCGTC
>CAVQVK010000011.1:0-9595 GCA_963717035.1 uncultured Acidimicrobiaceae bacterium
TGGCTCATGTCCGCCGCGCTCTGCCGGATGACGGGTCGATCGTGCACCACCTCCAGCGGCTCGGAGAACAGGCTCTGCCCGTACCGACCCCAGTAGCGGGCGGTGGCCCGCACCAGGTCCTCGGCTAGGTAAGCCCGGAGCTCGCTCTGGCTGGTGAAGACGGCCAGCATGGCCACCTTGTCGTCGAGGTTGGCGTCGATGTCGACGAACCGGGCGGGCGCGAACTTGACGGTGGCCGACGGGCTCTCGTAGCAGTACACGTTGGCCACGCTCCGGGTGGCCACCAGCGTGGCCTGATGAACGTTGCGGTGATCCTGATGGAGGTCGCACGACGTGTGGGTGTACACCACGGTCGGACGGAAGTCCTCGATCACCGACTCGATCATGTTCACGGTGGGGTCGGCCATGGGGACGCGGTGCGTCCTCGAGGTCTTGGAGTATCAACTTCGCGCCCAGCCGCTCCGCCGCTCGCTCGGCCTCCTCGGCGCGGCGGATGGAGTCGCCCCCCCGTGCGCCGTGGCTCATGGTCAGGACGGTGATCTCGTCGCCCACCTTGCCGTGGCCGACCAGGATGCCGCCCACGCCGATCTCCACGTCGTCGGGGTGGGCACCGATGGCCAGGACCCGTTCGGGGAGGTGCTGGAACCGGTCCGTCGACGTTCGATCAGTTGCTCGATCTGCGCGACCAGGGCCTGGGGGCCGATGGGCTTCGGGAGGAAGTCGTCGACTTCACTGCGCAGCGCGTTGACGGCGACATCCACGCTGGCGTCGGCCGTCATCAGTGCTGTGGCCAGCCCGGGGACCCGGCGCCGAGCTTCTCGGATCACATCGAACCCGGACATCCCCGGGAGACCGATGTCGGCGAGCAGGACGTCAACGGCGTCATCGGCGCCGAGGAGCTCCAGGGCCACGGGCCCCGAGGTGGCGCTGGCTACGGAGAACCCGGCCCGCTCCAGGGCCAGGATGACGAACCGGAGGGTGGCCGGATCGTCCTCGACGACGAGGATTCGTCCGCGCTCTCGGGCTCGTGCCGCCTCGTCGGCGTCGGGGGCGCTGCCGCCGGTGTCACTGTCTGCGCCCATGGGCCACCCATCAGAGCTCTCCGGCCTCACCATCCGGCTCGGCGCTCACTCCCATAGAACCTTAGCGAAGATGATGCTGGCCCCCCGGGGACGGCCTTGCCGCGGTGGCCTACGATGGCTGAGGTGACTCGGCGAGGACAGCGATGGGCCGACCTGCCCTTACGCACCAAGGCTCTCATCCTTCTCTCCCTTCCCCTCGGCGCGCTCTTGGCCCGTGTGATCTCGGGCATCCTCCTCGTCGGGCAGATCAACAGCCAGTTGGCCACCGCGACGCAGACCAGCAACGCCATCAACGACATGAACACGAAGCTGCAACTGCTGCTCGATGCGGAAACCGGAGTGCGCGGCTACGCCGCCACCCACGACCCCCAGTTCCTCGCGCCGACAACCAGGCGCTGGCCGCCGCCCCCGGCGCACTGGCCAAAGGAGTGCCGGGAGCCAACGGGACCCGTCCCCGAAGCAGAGCGCGACCCTCAAGGCGAACGTCGTTGACGAATTGGTGGTGCTGGCCCAGATCCGTATCGGGGTGGCCGACAACTCGCTCACCGGCAGCGCCCTGACCGCCAAGCTGTTGACGGGCAAGACGCACATGGACGCGTTGCGCAGAGACATCGTGTGGTGAGCCCGTCTGGACTCGACGGCAACGCCCAACGCAACGATCTCAACTCCTACGTGACCTGGTCCCAGGCGGTGGACTCCATCGGCCTGGCCGTGGTGGTGGCGACGATCCTGATGTCCCTGGTGCTCTTGCGCAAGGCCGGAGGCCGGATCGCCTTGATCTCGCGCAATGCCGCCCACCTGGGTGCAGAGGAACCATTGGAGCCGGAGCGGACGAGTGACGAGCTTGGTCAGTTGGCGTCGCGGTCGAGGCGGCGTCGGGCCGTCTGGCCGAGCGCAAGGCCGAGCTCGAGCGGACCCGGGACCAGGCGCTTGCCGCCACCCAGGCCAAGGACGAGTTCCTCTCGCGGATGAGCCACGAGTTGCGCACACCCCTCACCGCCATTCTTGGTTTCGGCCAGCTGCTGCAACTCGAGTCGCTGAGCCCGGACAACGCCGACAGCATCGATCACATCGTCACGGCCGGCCAGCACCTCCTCCAGCTGATCAACGAGGTCCTCGATATCTCGCAGATCGAGTCGGGCAACCTGTCGCTGTCCATGGAGCCGATCATGCTCGGGGAAGTCGTGACCGAGATCGTGTCGCTGATGGGACCATCGCTGCGGCGCGAGCGGTGAACGTCGAGATCACGGGGCTCGACGGGCTCGCCGTGTGGGCCGACCGCCAACGGATCAAGCAGGTGTTGTTGAACCTGGTGTCCAACGGCATCAAGTACAACCGGGAGGGCGGCAGCATCGTCATCGCCGGGTTGGCCTCGGCCGACACCGTGGCTCTCACCGTCTCCGACACCGGTCTGGGGATCCCCGAGTCCAGCCTCGACCGGCTCTTCGTACCGTTCGACCGGATGGGGGCGACCCACAGCGGGATCCAGGGCACCGGCGTCGGCCTGTCTCTGTCCAAGGCCCTGGTGGAGGCCATGGCCGGCACCATCGGCGCCGACAGCGAGGTTGGGCAGGGTTCGAGGTTCTGGGTCGAGCTGCCGAGAGCGGAGTTCGACTTGCGCCGGGCATCCGTTCCCGGGGCGAACAAGGGCGGGGGAGTGGTTCTGTACGTGGAGGACAACCTGGCCAGCCTCAGGATGATCGAGCGGCTGTTCAGCGGGCGGGCGGAGACGCTGCAGGTATCCGTGCAGGGGACCATGACCCTGGAGCTGGCCCGAGAGCTGCAGCCGGTGCTGATCCTCTTGGATCTCCACCTACCCGACATGAGCGGCGAAGAGGCGCTGCGGAGGCTCAAGGCCGACCCGGCCACCGCCGCCATCCCGGTGGTGGTCCTGTCGGCCGACGTCACGCCCGGTCGGATCGAACCAATCCTGGACGCGGGGGCGGTGGGCTACCTGTCCAAGCCGGTCGACGTACCTCGCTTGATCGCTTTCTTGGACGAGGCGTGCCAGACGGCCGGCAATGCGCCACCGGTCGCGCCGGTGGAGACTGCACCCTCGGGCGCGCCGGTGGATACTGCACCCTCGGGCGCGCCGGTGGACACTGCACCCTCCCGTGCGCAGCCAGTGGAACTGCACCCTCGGGCGCACTGATGTGGACGCACTGCGACCCTCGGGCGCACCGTGGGCACTGCGCCCCCGGTCGCTCCACAGGGCACTTTCGAACCCGAGCGCTGACGTCAACGTCTGCCGACGAGGTCGAGTCGTACGTTCATCACTCCGATCCCTCGAGTCGGAGCCCTCGAAATGCTCACGGCTTTCCCCCCGGTTACTGTGCTTTGTGTCCGGCGATCACAACCGAGCGGGTTTGCCTCAACTCACTGAGAGGTCGGAACTGCGAGCCGTTTGCCAACCCCAAGCCCAGGGTACGACGATCTGACTAGGAGGTCGCCCGACAACCATGGCGGAGACGTCCCGCGGCGGTGCCGCGGTCACAGGAGGCAGTGGGGAGGAGTCGGCCGATCAGGGACGGTCGCGCCTGGCGAGCGGGGCGACCGTCCGACGCGGAGCAGACCGCCGACGACCCAGGGACCATCCGACCGGTCATCGAGGCCGTACGACCACCAGGTCGACGGTGGTCGCTACCCGGCCAAAGCCGCCATCGGCGACGTGGTGACGGTTGAGGCCGACGCCTTCGCCGATGGTCACGATCTGCTCGCCTGCGAGGTACGCCACCGGCACACTGCCGACAACCGTTGGCTCTCGGTGACCATGGTCCCCATCGACAACGACCGGTGGCGCGGGCGTTCGCGGTGGCGGATCTCGGGCCCCACCGCTTCGCCGTCCACGCCTGGATCGATCGCTTCGGAACGTGGCGCCGAGACCTCAGGGCCCGGATGGATGCCGCTCAGGACCCGTCTGCCGATCTCCTGGTCGGTGCCGACCTGCTCCGGCGGACAGCCCGACGGGCCCGGGGAGAGGATAAGCGGTCGCTCATTGCCGTCGCCGGTCGGTTGGCCGAAGCCAAGGGCCGGGTGGCCGCGAGCCTGGCCGAACTGGTCTTCGGCGACGAGCTGGCTGAGCTCGCCCGGCGCTACCCGGATCGGGCCGCGGCGGCTTCCTCGGCGGAGCTGAGCCTTTTCGTCGACCGCGAACGGGCGCCGCTTCAGTACGTGGTACGAGCTCTTTCCCCGATCGGCCTCGCCCGATCCCGACCGGCCCGGCACACTGGCCGATGTGAAGCGCGCCTCCCGTACCTGACGCGCTGGGCATCGACGTCCTCTACCTGCCTCCCATCCATCCCATCGGGACGACCAACCGGAAGGGCGACGACGGGGTGCCGACGCCGGGCCGGACGACCCGGGCTCGCCCGTGGGCCATCGGCGCAGCCGACGGGCGGCCATACGGCCGTCCATCCCGAGCTGGGATCGATGGAGGACGTCGACGCACCTGGTCGCCGCAGCGGCCGACCGTGGCATCGACGTGGCCCTCGACCTGGCGTTCCAGTGCTCGCCCGACCACCCTGGGTGGCCGAGCACCCCGAGTGGTTCCGGCACCGCCCGACGGCTCCATCCGCTACGCCGAGAACCCCCCGAAGCGCTACGAGGACATCTTCCCCCTGGACTTCGAGACGCCGAGGCTGGCGCGGGCTCTGGGATGCGCTCCTCGAGGTGGTGGAGTTCTGGATCGACCAGGGCATCACCGTGTTCCGGGTGGACAACCCCCACACCAAGCCGTTCGGTTCTGGGAGTGGCTGATCGGCCGGTAAGCGAGCCCACCCCGAGATGATCTTCCTGGCCGAGGCGTTCACCCGGCCCAAGGTCATGTACCAGCCTGGCCAAGATGGGCTTCACCCAGTCGTACACCTATTTCGCCTGGCGCAACGCGAACTGGGAGCTCGAGTCCTACCTGACCGAGCTGACCCGCACCGAGGTGGCCGACTTCTTCCGGCCCAACTTGTGGCCGAACACTCCCGACATCCTCACCGAGCAGCTGCAGGGCGGTGGCCCGGCGTCTTTCCGTCCGCCTGGTGCTGGCCGCCACCCTGGCCGCCAGCTACGGCATCTACGGCCCCGCCTTCGAGCTGCACGAGCACGTTCCCCGCCAGCCGGGTCCGAGGAGTACCGCCACTCGGAGAAGTACGCCGTCCGGCACTGGGACCTGGACCGGCCCGACAGCCTGGTCGACGTCGTCGCCCGGCTCAACCGGATCCGTCGGGCCCACCCTGCGCTTGCAGTTCAACGACTCGCTTCGGTTCCACGGGAGCGACGAACGAGCAGCTCATGGTGTACTCGAAGTCACGTCCCACGCCAGGAACGGCGATCGACGGGGCTCCGGGACGGACGCGATACCGTGGTCGTGGTGGTCAACCTGGATCCCGACCACCGCCAGTCGGGGTGGGTCGACCTCGACCTCGGCGCCCTCGGTATCGAGACCGGCCGCCCTATCGACATGCACGACCTGCTGACCGATGCCCGCTACCAGTGGGAAGGGGCCCGCAACTTCGTGATCCTCGATCCCCAGGTCGGTCCCGTGCTCACGTGTTCACGCCTCGGGCCGTCGCCGGCGTCCCCCGAGCCCGCGCCGTCGCCACCCGAGGTCGCTCGGTGACGCCCCGCGTCCGTCGCCCGAGGCGGCGGTCGAGCCGCGGAGCGTGCGCCACTGGTACAAGGACGCGGTCATCTACGAGCTCCACGTCCGGTCCTTCTCGGGACGGCAACGGCGACGGGGTCGGCGACTTCCGCGGCCTGATCGAGAAGCTCGACTACCTCCAGGAGCTGGGGGTGACCGCGCTGTGGCTGCTGCCCTTCTACCCCTCGCCGCTCCGCGACGACGGCTACGACATCTCCGACTACCGACAGGTCCATCCCAGCTACGGCTCGCTCGCGCGACTTCCGCGCCTTCCTGCGCGAGGCCCACCGCCGCGGGCTGCGGGTGATCACCGAGCTGGTGCTCGCCCACACCTCCGACGAGCACCCGTGGTTCCAGCGGGCCCGGCGCGCCCAGCCGGCGTCGACGCACCGGGACTTCTACGTGTGGAGCGACACCCCCGAGCGCTTCAAGGAGGCCCGGGTCATCTTCAAGGACTTCGAGACGTCCAACTGGACGTTCGACCCGGTCGCCCAGGCCTACTACTGGCACCGCTTCTACTCCCACCAGCCCAGCCTCAACTACGACAACCCGCGCGGTGCGCCAGGCCATGTTCGACGTGGTCGACTACTGGCTCGCCATGGGGGTGGACGGCCTCCGGCTCGACGCGGTGCCCTACCTCTATCGCCCGGGAGGGCACGACCTGTGAGAACCTCCCCGAGACCTTCGAGTTCCTCCGCGAGCTGCGGGCCCACGTCGACGAGCGGTTCGAGGACCGGATGCTGCTGGCCGAGGCCAACCAGTGGCCCGAGGACGCCGTCGCCTACATGGGCGAGGCGACATGTGCCACATGGCCTTCCACTTCCCCCTGATGCCCCGGATGTTCATGGCGGCCCGGCAGGAGGACCGGTTCCCCATCGTCGACATCCTGACCGAGACGCCCGACACCCCTCCCGATTGCCAGTGGGCGCTGTTCCTGCGCAACCACGACGAGCTCACGCTCGAGATGGTGACCGACGAGGAGCGCGACTACATGTACCGCGTCTACGCCCAGGACCCCAGGCCCGGGTCAACATGGGCATCCGCCGGCGCTTGGCCCCGCTGCTCGGGCAACGACCGGGCGCATGATCGAGATGATGAACGGTCTCCTGTTCTCGTTGCCCGGCACCCCGATCCTCTACTACGGCGACGAGATCGGCATGGGCGACAACATCTACCTGGGCGACCGCAACGCGGTGCGCACGCCGATGCAGTGGGACAGCGATCGCAACGCCGGGTTCTCCCGGGCCAATCCCCAGCGCCTCTACCTGCCCGTCGATCATCGACCCCGAGTTCCATGCCCAGGCGGTCAACGTCGAGGCCCAGCAGCAGAACCCGAGCTCGCTGCTGTGGTGGATGAGGCGCCTGATCGCGCTGCGCAAGCGGTACAAGGCGTTCGGCCGCGGGGACCCTGGAGATCCTCCGTCCCGACAACCGCAAGGTTCTCTCGCTTCCTCCGACGCTACGAGGACGAGCTCATCCTGGTGGTGGTGAACCTCTCCCGCAACGTGCAGTGCGTCGAGCTCGACCTGTCCGAGTTCCGAGGCGCCGACGCCGGTGGAGCTGTTCGGCAACATGGAATTCCCGCTGGTCGGGCGACCTGCCCTACTTCATCACCCTCGGGCCCCACGGTTTCTACTGGTTCGCGCTCGAGCCGGCGAGACCGAACGTTCCCACGTGCCCCGCGGCTCGTTCACCGTGCGCGGGAACTGGAGCGAGTTGCTCACCGGGGCCGGCGTCCGCCGGCTGGAGGACTACCTTCCCGGGTACCTGGCCGAACGCCGCTGGTTCGGGGACAAGGTGCGTCAGATCACGTCGGTGTCGGTGGTCGACAGCGTGCCCATCACCCCGGCCGGTGGCCGGCGTGAGGAGCCGATGGCCCATTTCACCATCGTGCGGGTGGAGCTCGACTACGGCAGCCCCGAGCTCTACTCCCTGCCCATCGCCTTCGCCGTGGGGGCCCGAGCCGAGGAGATCGAACGGTGGAAGCCCGAGGCCATCATCGCCGACCTGCGCGCCGCGGGAGAGGACGGGGTGATCTACGACGCGGTGTGGGAGCCCGAATTCTCGTGGCCGTCCTGCAGATGTTGTCGAGGCGCCGACCTCTGGCCGGTGCCCGTGGTCGCCTGACCGGCGTTCCCACCCCCGCTTCCGATCGGTTCGAGAGCGGATTTCGGTCGAGTCCCCACCGGTTCCCATTGCCGCCGAGCAGTCGAACAGCTCGGTGGCGTTCGGCGACCAGGCCATCATGAAGTTCATCCGCCGGTTCGAGGAGGGGGTGAACCCCGGCGTCGAGCTCGGGCGCTTCCTGAGCGAGCGTGCTCACTTTGCCAACTCGCCGACCCAGGCCGGTTCCATCGAGTACCGGTCCGACGCGCCCGGATCCGAGCCCGTCACCGTCGCCGCATTCGAGGCGTTCGTGCCCAACGAGGGCAGTGGCTTCAACTACGTGGTCGATGCCCTGGGCCGTGGCCTCGAGGAGGCGCTGGCCAACCCGGGCTCCGAGGACCTCCACCTGATCGCCCCGCCGCGCCTGTTGGACGTCGGGGCCACCAACCTCGAACCGGGCAATCTCCTGGTCGGGCCCCACCTGGAGTGGGCCTCGTTGCTCGGAGCGCGTACGGCTGAGCTGCACCTGGCCCTGACCTCGGACCCGACCGACCCCGATCTTCGCCCCCGAGTCGATGACCGGGATCGAGCGGCAAGCTCTCTTTCACGGCGCACGCAGCCTGACCAGGCACGTGTTCCGGCAGCTGGCGTCCATCGCCGATCCCTCCGAGTGCCTCCACGAGGTCCTGGGCCGGGAGTCCGAGGTCGCCCAGCGCCTTCGGGTGATGAGCTCGTTGCGGATCCGGGCCGAGCGGATCCGATGCCATGGGGACTACCACCTGGGTCAGGTGCTGTGGACGGGCAAGGACTTCGTCATCATCGACTTCGAGGGCGAGCCCAATCGGTCGTTGAGCCAACGTCGGTTGAAGCGCCCGGCCCTGGTGGACGTGGCCGGGATGATCCGATCGTTCCACTACACGTCGAGGGCCGCGGCCATCCGGCTGGTCGCGACCTCAATACCTCCTTGCACCCCGACCTCGAGGCGTGGCTGATCCTCTGGTACCGCTGGGTGTCAGGCACCTTCCTCGACGCCTATCTCGAGGTGGCCCGGCCCGGCGGGTTCCTCCCTTCGGATCCCGAGCAGTTGGCCGGCCTCCTCGACTTCTTCCTGTTGGAAAAGGCCGTGTACGAGCTGGGCTATGAGGCCAACAGCAGGCCCGACTGGGTGGACATCCCCGCTCGAGGGGTGCTCGACATCTTGGACTCGAGCCCGTGAGCCGGGCGCGGGGCGACGACGTCTCGGCGCTGGAGGCCCTGTGCACGTTGGTCGGTGTCCAGACCGGGTACACCGGGACCGACGGCGATCGGCACCGGGCGCGCCCGTCGACCCTCGTCGCCGTACTCGGCGCCCTGGGCATCCCCGTCGAGCGCGTCGAGGGCGCGCCCGACGCGCTACGAGCGGAGAGGGCCGGCCGGGCCCGGCGGGCCCTGGAGCCGGTTCTCGTGCAGTGGGTCGGGGAACGGCGATCCGTCCGGTTGGCTCTCCCCCGCACCGTTGCCTTGGACGACAGCTGGTACGAGCTCGAGCTGGAGGACGGAACCGTTCGCCGCCGCCGCCTCTCCCAGATCGGCGCGTCGCCCGTGAGTGAGGAGGAGGTGGACGGGCGGACCCTCCATACCTATCAATTCCCGCTGGACGGGGGAGGACCTCCATGCTGGTGATCCTCGCCGAGCATCAAAGAGAGATCGAAGAGGACGAACTCAACGCGGCACTGTGGGGTATCCGCGGGCTGATCAACCACGCGCTCGAACTCATGGGCGAAGAGGTGCGGTCGTG
>CAVQVK010000012.1:0-43895 GCA_963717035.1 uncultured Acidimicrobiaceae bacterium
TCGGAGGTGGTGTAGCCATCGAACCGGATGACCTCCATGCGGTCCAGCAGCGGGCCGGGGATGGTGTCGGCGACGTTGGCAGTCGGCGATCAACATCACCCCGCTGAGGTCGAGCTCCAGGTCCAGATAGTGGTCGCGGAACGAGGTGGTTGTGCGCGGGGTCCAGGACCTCCAGCAGGGCCGCGCTGACGGGTCGCCGCGCCAGTCGGCGCCGACCTTGTCGACCTCGTCGAGCATGATCACCGGGTTCATCGTCCCGGCATCCCGCAAGGCGCGAACCAGCCGCCCGGAAGGGCGCCGATGTAGGTCCGCCGGTGGCCGCGGATCTCGGCCTCGTCGCGAACTCCGCCGAGCGACATGCGGACGAACTTGCGTCCCGTGGCGCGAGCGATCGACTCGCCGATCGAGGTCTTGCCGGTGCCGGGCGGTCCGATCAGGGTGAGGATCGCGCCGGAGCGCTTGTCCTCAGTGATGCCGCGCTCGACGCGCAGCTTCTTGACCGCGATGTACTCCACGATCCGGTCCTTGACGTCCTCCAGGCCGGCGTGATCGGCATCCAGCACTTCGCGAGCGTGCACGGGATCCAGGCGCTCCTCGGAGGCCTCTGACCACGGCACCGCGATCAGCCAGTCCAGGTAGGCGCGGATCACGTTGGACTCGGCGCTCTGCTCGCCCATCCGCTCCAGCCGGCCGAGCTCCTTGTCGGCCTGCTCGCGGGCGTGCTCGGGCATGCCGGCTTCCTCGATCTTGGTGCGGTACTCCTCGACGATCGAGGCGTCGTCCTCGTTGAGCTCCTTGCGGATCGAGTCCATCTGCTTGCGCAGGAAGTACTCGCGCTGCTGCTTCTCGGCGCCGGACTCGACGTCCTCGCGGATCCGCTTGCGGACCTGGAGCTCGGCCAGACGCTCGCGCTGATACCCGAGCGCCAGCTCGAGCCGCTCGGTGACGTCGAGCGTCTGCAGCAGGTTGACCTTCTGGTCGTAGGTCAGGTCGGGGCTGTAGCCGCTGGTGTCGGCCAGGTCGCCGGGCTCGGAGATCGAGCGCAAGAATGCCGAGATACGGCCGTCGTCGCCGCGAGCCTCCAGGATCTCCTCGACCACGGCGCGATACTCGCGCTCGAGGTTGCGGGTCTTGCCGTCCACGGGGACGGGGTCGACGCTCTTCGACCTCGACGAACAGGCGGCCGTCGGGAAGCGTCTGGGCGGCGCCGGCTACGCCGCGATGCAGGCCCTGGAGCTCGACCGCACGACCCCCGCCGGGCAGGCGCACGCGGTCTGTTACCTCGGCGACGGTGCCGACCGCCGCAAATTCGTGCTCGTGCCTCGGCACCAGCAGAACGCGCTCTTCGTCGCCGGCTTCGATGGCCAGCGTGAGCGACATGCCCGGGAAGACGACAACGTCCTCCAGCGGGACCAGGAGAAGGCGACTCATGAAGTCTTCACTTTCGTTAGTTGCTTCACGGGTCGGCAGGCGGCCTGCCCCTCAACCAGCCCATCGTGGGCATGGCCAGCGCACCGGGCGGTGTGGGCTACTGGCTGGTGGCGGCCGACGGCGGCATCTTCACCTACGGTGACGCCAGCTTCTTCGGGTCCCAGGGTGGCCTGCCCCTCAACCAGCCCATCGTGGGCATGGCCAGCGCACCGGGCGGTGTGGGCTACTGGCTGGTGGCCTCCGACGGCGGCATCTTCACCTTCGGTCGCGCCACCTTCTTCGGCTCCATGGGCGGGCAGCCTCTCAACCAGCCGATCGTCGGCATGTCCACCTAAGATGTGGCCGCACCCGATCCGAAAGTGAGCTCCGATGGCCGAACAGATCCCGCTGGTCGACTACCTGGTGCTGGGCGACGATCCACACCTGGTGGCTCATGAGTGCACGGCCTGCGGCGCACGGTTCTTCGATCGCCGCAACGCCTGCGCCGCCTGCACGGGCACCGAGTTCGCCACCGTCGACGTCGATACCCGGGGGACACTACGGGCGTTCACCATCGTCTCGTTCGCCGCGCCGGGAATCCCCGTGCCCTACGTCGCCGGTGTCGTCGACTCCGGAGGGACGAGCATCCGAACCAACATCATCAACGTCGATCCCGATCCCGACCACGTCTCCTTGGGGATGAAGGTCAAGCTGGCCACCTACCCGATCGGCACCGACGACAACGGCACCGAGGCCATTGGCTTCGGCTTCGAGCCGTCCTGACCGTAAAGGAATACACATGAGTGAAGACATCTGGATCCTCGGGATCCACATGACGAAGTTCGGCAAGCATCCCGACCAAGACGTCGTGGACCTGGCCGCGGAAGCGGCCATGGGCGCGCTCGCCGACGGGGACGTGACCATGGGCCAGATGGGGGTGTTGGCCGCGGGCAACCTCATGGGCGCGTCAGGAGGCGTCGGCCAACGGCTACAAAAGCAGATCGGACAGACCGGTATCCCCGTCTACAACGTGGCCAACGCCTGCGCCACGGGCGCTACCGCCCTTCGCACCGCGATCATGGCGGTCAAGGCGGGTGAGGTCGACTACGGCCTGGCCGTGGGGGTGGAGAAGTTGGCCGGTGCCGGCCTCCTGGCCGGAGGAAGCGCCAAGGCGGACGACAACACGTGGACGCCGAGCGGTCGCTACGGAGCGGTGGCCAGCATCGACGGGCGCGTCGGGACTGAGACGATGCCGGGAGTGTTCGCCCAGATCGGCATGGAGTATCTCTTCGAGCACGAGTACAAAGGAACGGCCTTCGAGCTGTTCGCCCGGATCAGTGAGAAGAACCACGCCCATTCGACCCTGAACCCGCTCGCCGCGTACACGAAGAAGATGTCGCTGGAGGAGATCATGGGCGATGTCATGATCGCCTACCCCAACACCCGCCCGATGTGCTCGGCCAACTGCGACGGAGCGGCCGCCGCGGTCGTGGTGGGTGCTTCGACCCTGAAGACGCTGTCGAAAGCACAACAGCGTCGAGCGGTGAAGGTATCGGCCTCGATCCTCACCACTGATCCCTGGGAAGAGGCGTGTCAGGTGCTGCCCGATGTGAACACGTTGACCAGGAATGCCGCCCGCCAGGCCTACGAGCAAGCCGGGGTCGGACCCGAGGATCTCGACCTCGTCGAGCTCCACGATTGCTTCGCCACGGCCGAGCTGGTCCACTACGACAACCTGATGCTCTGCCCGCCGGGCGGTGCCGTCGACTTCTTCGAGTCGGGCGCCACCTTCCGTGACGGCACCACGCCGGTGAACGTGTCGGGCGGTCTCGAGTCCAAGGGCCATCCCATCGCCGCCACCGGGATCGCCAACATCTGGGAGGTCTGTCACCACCTCCGGGGCGAGGCCGGTGACCGACAGATCCCGGGAGCGACGGTGGGATTGGCTCAGGTCATCGGGTTGGGATCCGCCTGTGGGGTGCACATTCTCGAAAAGGGAGCGGCGTAGCCGTCCTCGAGCTGTCCCTTCGCGGTCAGCCGGCCGCGCTGATCACGGCGGTGACCTGGGCCAGGTCGAAGTAGTCCCGCCAGGCGACGATCCGTCCGTCTACCACCTCGAACACGCCCATCACCAGGATGGGGGCCTCGGTCGCTCCCACAGTGAAGACGTCCGTTCGCTCGGTGAGGACGGCGCCGCCCTCCACTGCGAGATGATGGATGTCGAAGCGCACCGCGGTGCACATGCCGAAGAACATGGACAGGGTCTCGATGGCGGCGTCGATGCCCACCGCGGGGTCCATGGGGATGTTGTGGTAGACGACGTCGTCGGCCAAGAACGGTCGAAGCGCCTCTGGGTCCATGCCGGTAACCGCGTCGCAGAATCGCCGTACCACTTGCTCGGGACTGTCAGTGCCTGTTTCCATGAATGTCCCCCCGGGGCTCGACTGCCTATCACCTGACCGGCGCCAGTATAGAGATCGCCGTATAGAGATCGCGGTGGTCGCCGACCGTATGCTCTCCCCCATGCGGATTGGCATCGAACAGGCTCGGGTGGTGGGCGCCTTGATCGAGAAGAGGCTGACCACCCCGCAGCAGTATCCCTTGACCCTGAACGCTTTGGTCCTGGCCTGTAACCAGACGTCGAACCGGGCACCGGTGGTGGACTACGACGAGTCGGTGGTGGAGCTGGCCCTGTCACAGTTGAAGGATCAGCACCTGGTGCGGTTCGTGCTTCCATCGCACGGACGGTCGGTGGTCCGCTATCGCCAGGTGCTCGATGAGGTGTTGGGCGTGGACGAACGACAGCTGGCGCTCCTGGCCGTGCTGTTGCTCCGCGGTCCTCAGACGGTGGGGGAGCTGCGGTCCAGGACCGAACGGATGGCCACGTTCGACGACCTGGGCTCGGTGGAGCACGATCTGGACCTGATGGCCGAACTGAGCGACGGTCTGGTGGAGCGCCTGGAGCGCCGCCCGGGCCAAAAGGAAGAGCGGTGGAGGCAACTGCTGGCTGAGGATCAGGTCGAGGCCCCCGGCGAGGCCGGGACCGTCGGCGTGGATCCACGCGCCTCGGTGGTGTCCCCGACCGGGTCGGTGGATGAGCTCCGGGCCGAGGTCTCGGCGCTGCGTTCGGAGGTCGACGAACTGCGCGCCGAGCTTTCCGAGCTGCGGATCAGCCTGGGCGGCTAGTCCTGGGGCGGCTCTCGTCGGTCGGCGGCCGGCATGGCCGCGCAACGAATGCACGTCCGCGTCGCCGGTCTGGCCGACAATCGCTCCGGCGTGATCGGCGAACCACACCGCTCGCATGCCCCGTAGCGGCCCTCGGCTAACCGGGCCAGGGCCCGATCCAGGTCGCCGAGGTACAACCTCGCCTGGGCCACCAGGGCTCCCACCTGGGCTCGCTCGAACGCGATGGTCGCCCCCTCGGGATCGTGCTCGTCGTCGGCGTTGGCGTCGGCCGACGCGGTCACGATCCCGTCATAGTCGTCGACCAACGCGTGGAGGCGCCTCAGGGTCGCGGCCCGCTCCGCAGCCAGAACCGCGCGCACGGCCTCGTCGTGCCCGTCCGCATCGGTGCGGACTTGGGCCCCGTCGGGACCAGCGGGCCGAGGCAAGCTCACAGAGGAGAGTATGTCAGCACCGCCCACCCCGGGAACCGGCAATACTCGGAGGACATGCCCGAACAGATCGATCGGCTCATTGACGAAGCCTGGTCAGCCACGGCCTTCGACGACAGTGGTTCGGTCTTGCCTCCTTCCGGTCATGTCGAGGTGGTCGGAGCTCCGGGGGATCTGATGTCGCCCTTGCCAGTTGCGGATACCGCGGTGGCCTGTGTCGCTGCCGCTCTTCTGGCCGCCATGGCCCTCCAACGGGAAGGAGGCGGCTCCTGGCCGGATGTCACCCTCGACCGAAATCACGTTGCCGCGGCCGTGCTCAGCGAGAACTTCTTCCGTCGGGGCGGGGAGCCGGCCTCGTCCAAGTTCGCGCCGTTGTCGCGCTTTTGGGCGACGGCCGACGGATGGGTACGTACGCAGGCCAACTATGCGTGGCATCGAGCCGCACTGGTCAGCACGCTGGGTACCTCGGAAGACCCGGACACGGTATCCGCGGCCATGGCGGAGATGAAGGCTCACGAAATCGAGGACCAGGTGTTCGCCGCAGGCGGGGTCGCGGCCGCGGTTCGCTCAGTGGATGCGTGGCGAGCCCACCCTCAAGGTCGGGCTGTCGAGTCCGAGCCCCTGATCGGCCACCGGGTCCTCGGACAGGCTGCGCCCAAGAGGCGATCTCTGTCGCGTCTGCCCGCCAGTGGGGTACGGGTCGTCGACCTGACTAGGGTCATCGCCGGTCCCGTGTGCACGAGATACCTCGGCGCCCTCGGAGCCGACGTAGTGCGTTTTGATCCGCCGGGACGACCCGACATGGAACCGGGGGCTATGGCCGACACCCTGCTCGGCAAACGCAGCTCGATGGTCGAACTGGCCTCAACCGTGGGCTTGGCGAGGCTGCACGACACCCTGGCCTCGGCCGACGTCGTCGTCCACGGCTATCGGCCGGGCTCGCTCGATCGTTTCGGCCTGGGGGCAGAAGACCTGGCGGAGCAGTACCCAGGGTTGGTTGTCGTGTACCTCGACGCCTGGGGCCACCGCGGGCCGTGGGCCGACCGGCGAGGGTTCGACAGCATCGTCCAGGCAGCCTCGGGCATCGCTGTGATCGAGTCGGAAGGTGGTGAGAAGCCGGGAGCGCTTCCCTGCCAGTTGCTCGATCACGGCACCGGCTACCTCACCGCGGCCGCCGTGCTGGATGGGCTCAGGCGTCAGGCCGCCGACGGCGGTACCCACGTAGCTTGGTTGTCCCTGGCCCGCACGGCCCGGTGGCTCACCTCGGCGCCGACCGGCGTCGCTGAGGCCCGATCGGCCGCCGGACCCGATGCCGGGCCGTTCCTGGTCGAGTTGGCCAGCCCCGATGGACCAGTGACGGCCGTGGCCCCACCCGGCCGAGTGGCGGGCCAGCCCCTCTCGTGGCCCCTTCCCCTGACGGGGTACGGCGACGGTCCGTCGGGGTGGTCGAGGTGACCGAGCCCGGCCCGGTTTCCTAGTTCGGCCCTGTCCATCAGCGGAAGTGGGGGATGACCTTCTCGCCCCAGTTACGGATGGTCTCGAGGCAGATCTCCTGGGGGATGGTGCCCATCTGGATCAGGCACATGATCTCGTCGGCGCCGGCATCTTCGAGGCGTTGCACGTAGTCGATGGCGTGCTCGACGGTGCCATAGGCGTGGTTGACGTTGTAGGTACCGAGTTGCGAGGGTCGTACCGGGATGTTCGCCTCATGCAGCTTGGCCACCATGGCGTCGGCATCGGCCTTGATGGCGGCCACGTTGTCGTCATCCTCAGTGTCCTGGGCCGGAGGGGGGCCGGCGCCGTACCAGTGGCCGATCGACTCGGCGAAGAACCGCTGGCCCCGGGCCCCCACCCGCAGCGCCTCGTCCGCGTCGTCGAGCACGATGGTGGGGCACAGGGCGCTGAGGTAGTCGTTCCGAACCGTCGAGACGAACCGGTCACCGCTCCTCTGCTCGATCGCACCCCGGTACAACCGGTTCAGGTGGGCGACCTCGTCTACCCCGGCGAACCCCAGCACCAGTGCACCGATGCCGTAGTCGGCGGCCAGCTCCACCGTGTTCTGCTTCGTGCAGGCCATATAGAGCGGAGGGTGCGGCATCTGCACCGGGCGGGGGAGCACGGGATGGGGTTCGATGTCGAGCAGCCCGTGCCACTCGAATTCGTCCTCGAGCCACATGGCGCTGATCATGCGCAGCGCTTCTTCGACCTCGGCGTACGTTTGCTCCGGTTCGACGCCGCAGAGTGACATCTCCTGCAGGGTTGCCCCACGGCCTGCGCCCAGGTCCAGGCGACCGCCGGAGAGTATGTCGAGCATCGCGGCGCGTTCAGCGGCGCGGACCGGATGGTTGTAGCCGAACGGCATGCACACCACCCCGTGCCCGATGCGGATGCGCTCGGTCTTGGCCGCCACGTAGGCCAGGAATGTCTCCGGCGCGCTCATGTGCGCGTACCAACGGAGCGAGTGGTGCTCCACGGCCCAGATCCGATCGAACCCCATCGCCTCGCCCAGGACGGCTTGGTCGACGCAGTCCCGGATCACCTGGTGCTCGTGCTCGGCCGTGGGGTGATCGAGCTGGGCCTCGAAGATCATCGAGAATTTCATGGTCGGCGCCTCCCCTTGCCAGTACCTCCCAATTGATATAGTCCAAATAGGAACATAGTTCAACCGAGATCGCCTTCTCCGGGCGTCCCGAACGGTCTCGATTGGTCTCTTCGGAGGTTGGCCTGGTGCCGCAGCAACAAACGATCAAGTTGTCGGGAACCGCCAACGCGGTGCTGGGGCTGCTCTCGTTCGGGACGGAGCTCTCTGGCTATGACCTCAAGAAATGGGCTGACCACAGCCTGAGCCTGTTCTTTTGGAGCCCGGCCTCCAGCCAGATCTACGCGGAGCTGAGGCGCCTGGAGGAGCCGGGCTACGTGACCTCCCGACAGGTACCCCAAGACGACATCCGGAACAAGCGCGTGTACCGGATCACCGAGGCCGGTCAAGAGCAATTGATCTCGTGGCTCGAGACCGAAGCGATCGGCTCTCCGGTACTGAAGCACCCGGTGCTGATGCGCGTCTGGTTGGGGCACCTGATCGGCTCCGAACGGCTGCGTGAGGTCATCGAGGACCATCGTGATCGCACCGCAGCCCGACTCGAGGATCTCCACCGCGATCTCGATATCGTCTCCGCCCGCGAGGGTTGGGCCTATCCGGAGTTGATCATCCGCTGGTCCGAGCGCTACTACGAGGCCGAGCGCGACAACGCTGAGCAATTGCTGCACGAGCTCGACGCCGTCGAACGCAAGTCTGCGTCGGAGTCGGCACCCACGTGACCGATCCCGCCGGCGTCAGACAGAGGAAGCCGGGCTAGCTGATCACTCCCGTGGCGACGCGGAGCCGGACGATGTTCTCGGATTCCGTGGAGCGGATCTGGACCAGATCGCAGAGCTGGTTGGCCAGCCACAACCCTCGGCCGCCGACGCCATCCAACGACGGGCGGCGACGACCGACCAAGGGGTCTTCGATGCAGCCCTGGTCCCGGATCTCGCAGACGACCTCCCCACCTTCGGCCCAGACCCCAACCGTTCCCAGCCCGCCGCCGTAACGGAGGCTGTTGGTACCTATCTCATCGGCAGCCAGGACCAGGTCGGCCACTCGGTCAATTGCCAGTCCCTCCTTGACCGCGTGACAGGCGACGAACTCTCGGAGCTCGCCCAGGTCGCCGGACCGAAAGGTCAGGACCGGTCACCGTGTGGTGGTTTCGTCAGCCGTGATGTATCTGGAGTGGCGAATGCATCGACACCGGGATAGGTCGAGCTGGGTCGCACCACACCTCGCTGGCGAACGGCGGGGTGGGTGCGCCTGGCCTCGTCGATCACGTCCGAGTCGAGCGTGACGACGTCGTAGGGACACAGAAGCCAAAAGGACGGATCGGCGAATGCCAGGTTCAACAGGGCCTCGTGGCGTTGGCCCTCGGCCAGTTCGGCCGGGCTCTGGCCCGACCGGATCGGTTCGCCGATTCCCCTGACTCGCCGATGGGGAGCCGCGTGCTCGTCGAGGAAGTCCTGCCAGGCCGGGATGATCCGGGCCGGGTTGGCGCCGACCTCGGCCATGTCGGCAAAGAGGACCCCGTTGCCCCCGCCGTTCAACTCGGCGCGCAGCGAGTCGATCTTGTCCGAGTCGACCACGACCAGCACCGGCTCCTCGGCCGCGACGGCATCCTGGATGAATTCGAGCGTGCCCCGTAGGAACTCGTCATAACCCTCGTAGAGGAATGCCTCGTGTTGGTAACCCTCGTCGATGGCGGGCGGCTCCGATGTGGTGTCCAACAGTTGACCCATTGCCCCGTCCGTGCTCCCCGTTGAATGCCTCGTGGTCTCGTGGTGTTCTACCCCGTGGTGTGAACACCTAACCACTCACGGTACTACTGCCGCCTACTGAAAGATGGGCGGCCCGCGAGCCTGGGTCACCGTCAAGTGGCGGACGTCCGGTTTGCACCGTGCCGGCATTGGGTAGCACGCCTGCGTTCGAGCCAATCTCAGCCTCTCACAGCGCTGATTATCTGGACCGAGGAGAGAGCGGGTAGCCGAATGCAGTCACCCGTGAACATCGGTGCCGGCCTCCGGGCGGCACCCACGACGGACCCTGCATCGGTGCCATCGCTGGTGGCAGCGGCGGTGGAGGAGCTGGGCGCCAGCGACATCGTCGTGTACGTCGTCGACGTGGAGCAGGTATCGCTGGTTCCCCTTCCCGACGAGCTGACTCACGTCGAAGTGCCGGAGCCCGAAGGTGTGGGCACGACCGTGGCCGGGCGGACGTTCACCTCGCAGGCGGCCGTGACCGTTGACCGCGACGAAGGAACCCGGATCTGGGTACCCATCGCCGCGGGTTCGACTCCGATGGGCGTGCTGGCCATGACCGTGCCCCGTGGTGACGACGACTCCGTGCACGCCTGCGAGGACCTGGGCCTGTTCGCCGGGTACCTCATGGCCGCCCAGAACCGGACCACCGATGTCTTCAGGCTCCACCGACAGCGCAAGCCGATGAGCCTGGCGGCCAGCATGCAGTGGGAGCTCCTCCCTCCCTTGGTGTTGGACCTGCCGGACGTCTCGGTGGCCGGCATGCTCGAGCCGGCCTATGACGTAGGGGGAGACGCCTTCGACTACGCCCTGAACGGGCCCGTCTTGGACCTGGCCATGTTCGACGCCATGGGGCACGGCGTCCGGTCGGCCATGGTCGCCGCCTTGACCGTCGGCACCTACCGCCACGCACGTCGCGAGGGATCGACCCTGGAGCACATGCACGCCAGCCTCGAAGAAACCTTGACCGCTCGGTTCGGGGGGGAGGCCTTCGTCACCGGCCAGCTCGCTCAGCTCGAGCGCCAGACGGGCACGTTGACCTGGGTGAACGCCGGGCACCCGCCGCCCCTGCTCATCCGGGGCAATCGGGTGGTCGGCGAGCTCCCGTGTCCCCCCACGCTGCCCTGGGGACTCGAAGCCGGGCGGCCACACATGGCCACCGAGACACTCGAGCCCGGTGATGGCGTCCTTTTCTACACGGACGGTGTAGTCGATGCTCGGGCTCCCGACGGCGAGGAGTTCGGTGCCCAACGCTTGGCCGATCTCACCGGGCAGGTGTTGTCGGAGGGGCTCCGGCCCGGGGACGCGGTCCGGCGCTTGGTCCGGGCGGTGCTCGACTACAAGATCAGCGAGCTCCGAGATGATGCTTCCATGGTCCTGGTCCGATGGGATGGGACCTCGTCCACCCGCTGATCGGGCCGTCATGTTCTCTACGAACGTACGTTCGGCTTTCTGCTAACCTGGATCGACGATGGTTGCCGTGCAAGTCTCGTTGTTCGACCAGGCCAACCAGAGCGAGGATCGCCCACCGGGGTCGTCGGTGGTGCGAACCGATCTCGGCCACGGGGCCTGGATCGATGTGGGGCGAGCCTGGTTGGCCGACGCCGACGCCCTGTTCGACCGGTTGTTGCCCACCGTCGACTGGCAAGCTGAGCGGCGACCCATGTATGACCGGGTGGTCGACGTTCCCCGCCTGATGCACTTCTACGACGAGGGGGTCCTCCTACCTGATCCCGCCCTGCACCAGGCGAGAGAGGCGCTCGTCAAGCGCTACCGCGACGATGTGGGCGGGCCGTTCTGTACCGCCGGGTTGTGCCTGTACCGCGACGGCCGAGACAGCGTTGCCTGGCACGGCGACCGGATCGGGCGCGGAGCGACAGAAGACACGTTGGTGGCGATCATCTCGCTGGGTTCGACGCGCCGGCTGCTTCTCCGACCCCGGGGCGGGGGACATGCCCGCCGGTTCGAACTGGCCAGCGGTGACCTCTTGGTCATGGGCGGCAGCTGCCAGCGGACGTGGGAGCACGCGGTGCCCAAGACCGCACGGCCGGTGGGACCCCGGATCAGCGTCCAGTTTCGTCCGCACCGCGTGCGGTGAAGCTCTCGTCGGCTGATCTCGGCGGCTAGGAGATCTCCCCCTCGCCCTTGACGTTGGCCCCCTTCTCGGCCATGTCCTGGTAGTGCTCGGCCACCCGCTTCGCGTCCCCACTCAGCTCGCGGCGAGACTCGTCGGCCGCGGCCTCCTCCTCGGGTGTCGCCAATCGGTCGGGTTCGTGAGCGGCTTCTTCGTCCACCCGCTCGACTGCTTCCGTCGCATCCGACGGCACGGTGCGGTCGTCGCTCATGGAGTCCTCCTGTTCGTTCGTCGTGCTCGGCGAGCAACGGCCGGATCAGCCCAGCTCAGGTCGCGCGCCCACCCTGTGGGTTCGTCAGTGTTCGGTTACCCGTACGCCGATCCGCCCAAACCGTGGCCGCCCCCGGTCCGTCATCCCGACCAGTGCAGGTCATTCGAGAGGAGAAACAGAGCCACGTCATCGCGGAGAGGCTCGCCGTTGATCGCTTCGACCTCGCGCACCAGCCGATCCGCCACCAACCCGAGCTTGGATGCCTCGGGCACGAGCCGGAGGAACAGGGTCGTCAAGCCATCGGCGCCCAGCCGCTGGCGGCCCTGGCCCGTGCACGCTTCGGTGATGCCGTCGGTGAACAGAACCAGCGTCCACTCCGAATCCAGGTCGACGGCGTTCGAGTCCCACGATCCCTTGGCGATCACGCCGAGAGGTGGCCCACGATGGAGGTCCGGCACGTCCTTCGCCGATGCACCGCTCAGGTACAGGGGGGTCGGGTGGCCGGCCAAGCGGACCTGGGCATGGAGGAGCCCGGGGTGCAACGTCAGATCGCACAGGGTGACGAAGATCCGCTCGTCCAACCGCTCCGTCTCGAGCACCCGCTGCAGGGCGGGCATGATGGCATCGGGGCCCACCCCGCCGAGGACCAGGGCGCGCCAGGCAACCCGCAGGGCGACTCCGAGGGCGGCCTCGTCCGGGCCATGTCCGCAGACGTCGCCGACGACGACCCGTATCGTCCCGTCGGGCAACTCGATCCCGTCGTAGAAATCTCCGCCCAGGAGAGCCCGGTCGCCGCCGGGCTGGTACCGGGTCGCCCACCTCAGCTGTCTGGTGGTGATCAGGGGTCTGGGTAGCAACCCCCGCTCGAGCCGAGCGTTCTCCGAGCGCAAGAACTCCGCTTCATCGAGCCGATGCAGCGCTTCCGCGCCTCGCCGACGGGCTATGGCGTAGCGCACCGACCGGGCCAAGCCCTCTCCGTCGACGTGTCCCTTGACCAGGTAGTCCTCGGCCCCGAGGGCGACTGCGTCGGACCCCATCGATTGGTCGATGAAGGCGGTCAGGACGACCACGGCGGCGTCGGGGGCCATGGAGATCATCGTCCGGAGCCCGTCCAGACCCTCGTCGTCGGGTAGACCCAGGTCGAACAGGACGCACACGGTGGACGAGGTCAGCTCCGCCGTGGCTGCCGACAGGGTTTGAACGGAGACCACCTCGAACTCGGGGGCGGCCTCGGCCAACTGCTCGCAGACCGACAATGCGTCGCTGGGGTCGTCCTCCACCAGGAGCACGCGGTCGCGCCCCGGGAGCTTCTGGCCCGACGATCCTGACCTGTCTCCCACCCACCGCGTTGTGGACATCTAGCCGTGACGCTATCCGACAGTCCGGATGGGCCACCCGGTCCAGGCCCTCCTCGGACTCAGTGGATAGCGGGGATGGCGCCACCGGTGCCGGCGGCCCGGAGGTGGTGGAGCACCTCGCGGAACGCATACCAGGGGCTTTGCTCGGCATAGGCGATCCGGCGTTCGGCGCAGAACGGGCGGACCAGCTCGCGGGCTCGACGCAAGTTGGCCCGCGGCATGGTGGGAAAGAGGTGGTGCTCGATCTGGGTGTCCAGGCCCCCGAAGACGAAGCCCGTCAGCGACCGGCCGGACAGGTTGCGGGACGTGAGCACCTGGCGTCGAAGGAATCCCAGATCATCGCCGCCGACCATGTGCGGCATGCCCACGTGGTTGGTGACAAAGCTGGCGCCCAGATAGAAACCGAACAGGGACTGCGAGATGACAATGAAGGCCAGTGCTCGCAGCGGGGACAGAACCAGGAACGGGGCCACGAAGAAGATACCTCCATGGACGGCCAGCAATCCGGCTTCGACCAGTGCGCCCCGGTCTCGGCGCCGGGCCAGGGACTTGATGCTGGCCACGTGCAGGTGGAGCGCCTCGAGAAACATGAGGGGCAAGAGCATGAGCGCCTGAGTTCGGGCGAACGACTGCCCGAACCGTCCGCGGACCTCGACCTGGGCCGGCGTGTACACGAGCGCGCCGGGGGCAAGGTCTGGGTCCTTGTCCGGACGATTGGTATTGGCATGGTGGCGGTTGTGCTTGGTCAGCCACCAGCCGAAGCTGAACCCGGTGAGCAAGTTGGCGTGGACCAGGCCGATCAGGTCGTTATCCCGACGACTGGAACAGATTTGGCGGTGTCCGGCGTCATGGCCGATGAAGCCCAGCTGAACCAGAACGAAGGCCAGGCCCACCGCGACGGCCAGGTTCCACCAGCTGTCACCGATGATGATGGCCGCCGCGACCACGAGGACCAGACCCCCGATCGTCGCTGCGATCTTGATGGCGTAATAGCCACGGCGCCGGGCCAGCAACCCACTGTCACGGACTTGGCGAGACAGCTCGGCAAAGTCCTCGCGATTCGACGAGGCCATAGGAACAACCTGAAACTCGGTGGTCATAGGGTCTCTCTCGGTCGGTGCCAGCAGGCGAAACGTGACACGAGGGCAACCCTGGCGGGCTGACCTCGCCTTTCATGGTCTGGACCCCGACCACTGCTGCACGGTGCTGGTCGATCGTTGAGCCCGTCAGCCGAGCGAGCGGCGACCCGCCCTCAGCGCGTGTCGAGCCGAACCGAAGGTGACGAAGACACCCTACTCGCCACCTGTCCCCGGTCCGGCGCGCCACGGAATATGCCCGATGGGGTACCTTTCTGACGTGTCCGACTACGTCATTCCCGAGCCAGAACCCAAGGAAATCGACGAGACGCTGTCGATCGAGCTCCGGCACCTTGCCGACAATGCGGTGCTTAGGGGCCAGCCTTCAGGCGAAGAGAAGTGTGAAAACTGCCGGTACTACCTCGAGCCCTACAAGGAGATCTCGTACTGCTGGCATCAGAAGCTCCGGATCCTCGTCGGATCCCAATGGTGGTGCCAATGGTGGGACGCGATCCCCGAGGAAGCGTAAACCTGCGCTCTGGGTTGGTCGGCTCTGTGCTGGGTGGCTACTGAGTGGGTCCGAAGCGCTCGACGCGGATGTGCTCCACGGGCACGCCCAAGCCGACCAGGAGCGACCCGGCGGCATCGGCGAACCCGGGGGAACCACAGACGTAGTGGGTGGCGCCGGGCAGAAGTGAGGGGGACAGGTCGGAGCTCGACAACCGCTGGGGTGGTCTCGGCCAGGAGGGCGGCGTCTCCCGTGTGTACACGATCGTGGTCTCGGGCCCGGGCAGTTCGTCGGCGTAGTACAGATCGAGCGGGGTGCGGGCGGAGACGACGATTCGGATCAGGTCGGATCGGTGGCTCTGCCGGCCAGGCGCACCATGGCCATGAGCGGGACCACCCCGGAGCCTCCTCCGACCAGCACGGCCGGGTTCTGGCCCGTCCAGACGAACCATCCACCGATGGGCCCGCGGACCTCGAGCTGGTCTCCCACCTCGGCGACATCGTGCAGGAAGGTCGATACCTCGCCGTCTTCCAGGCGCTCCACCGTGAGCTCAAACTCCGCCGATCCGTCCGGGGCGGAGGCCACTGAGTACGAACGGGTGGCCGTGTAGCCATCGGGCGCGGTCAGGCGGACCAGGTAGTGCTGACCGGCGAGATGGGGTGACGGTCGTTGCAGCGCCAGTCGGAAGGACTTCGTTCGGGGCGTCTCGACCTTGATGGCGATAATGTCGCCGTCTGCCACGGGCCGGGCCCCGCGACGGGGGCGATGCCTCAGTCCCCCTGGTAGCGCTGCTCGAGCCAGGGATCACCGCGGTCGTGGTACCCGTTCTGCTCCCAGAATCCGGGCTCGTTGTGGTCGAGCACCTCCAGACCCGATACCCATTTGGCGCTCTTCCAGAAGTAGAGATGGGGGACCAAGAGCCGAGCTGGTCCGCCGTGCTCGGTGGGAAGCGGTCGGCCGTCCACCTCCCAGACGACCCAGGCATGACCCCCCGTGACGTCGGCCAGGGGCAGGTTGGTGGTGTAGCCGGTGTGGGTCGTGGCCAGGACGTGGGTGGCGGTGCCCAACGGAGCCGCCGTTTCCAACAGTGTGTCGATCGACACGCCGGTGAAGGTCATGCCCAGCTTCGACCACGCCGTCACGCAGTGGATGTCGCCCGCATAGGTCGATGGGGGAAGGGAGTGGATCTCCTCCCATGTCCACGCCGTCGGTCGTTCGACCAGACCTTTAATCGTGAACGACCACGAGTCGGTCGACAACGTCGGTGTGACCTCGGCGGTCAGAACGGGCCATTGGTCCCCGGCGTCATATTGGCCGGGCGGGAGCCGCTTGTCACGTGTGGCTCGTCCCCGTCCGGCGAAGCCCCTCGTCAATTTGGCCATGCCCACCCCGTTCCCGTGGCCTCGCTCGTGGTCGCGAAGACCGTTCTCAGCTGCGGTGCCCGTTCTCGGCGGCTCCGAGCGGGGGAGCGAATCGGATGTCGAGGGAGCGCAGGTAGGTCTGCAACCCCGCGTCTTGGATCGGAACGATCCAGGCGTCGTTGTCCGACTCGTTGTAATGGGCGTGCCACATTCCCGGAGGAGTGGTGAACGCGGCCCCTGGGGCCCAGTCGACGCGGACGGGATCGACGATCTCACCGTTGTCGTCCAGCCGCGAACCGAGCAGCGTGTAGCAGTCGGGAGGGCAATCGGCGCACAGGTCGAGGGCCACCGACTGATGGCGGTGCGGCCGCTGGGCTGATCGGGCCGGCACGATCCCGTACATCGCCCACAGGACATGGGTGATGGTGAGGGTCTGGTCCTGATTGGCATTGGCCAGCAGAACGCTTATCCGGCTGCGATCCGCAGCGCGCGGTGCGCTGAGGGCCTTGGCCAACTCGGTCCTCGTGGTCTCGCCGTCGTATTTGGTGGCTCGGAACTTGGGTCGATCGGGCCGGACACCGAGATAGCGCAACAAGGGCTCGTCGGTGACCCAGTACATTGCCGTGTCGTCGGTGGCATGGTGCGTCGAGCGGCTGCCCGCCGGCAAGGTGATGAAGTCTCCCGCCGCCCAGGTGATGACGGCACCGTTGACGATGGAGATGCCCTCGCCGCGCAGGATGTAGTACAGCTCCGAGGTGGCCGTCGGGGCCGTCGACAACTTTTCCGCCGGCCGAATGTGGATGAAGCTGGCCAACAGGGCCGGGCTGGTGGCCGGCCCCTCCTCGATCCCGAGGGCGGCAGCCAGGTCGAGGGGAACGACCCGGGTGGCGCCGCCCTTGTGCAAGTCGGCCGAGAATGTTTCGATCGGTATCCGTGAGGTGAATCCGGACCCGATCGGGTTCGCCGCCTTGGAGTACTCGAAGAACCGGGCGTCGCCACTCCAGTCTTCGCTGAGCTCGCCGATCCGAAGACCGGGCTCGGTCGAGGTGCTCACCATGAATCCTCCGATCGGGTCGTATCGTACTCGTGCCTGTCCGGTCCTCGCTCACGACCGGAGCACCGTGGGACGCGGTACCGGCCCGGCGTCAGGACGGATCGGCCGACCGCTGGTTGCCTCGATCCGCCCATTCGCTGGCCTGATGGTAGATGGCGTGATACTCCGCCCCCCGCAGCGCGGCCTGGGGAAGACCGAGCACCTCGAACCACGAGTTGGCTGCTTGCTTGACCACGGCCAACCGGTCCGCGGGCACGGCGGCGATGGTGGCCGCCAGCGTGTCGACGTGGTCCCCCAGCGATTCGTCCGCAACGACGTCGGTGGCCAACCCGATGGCGGCCGCTTCGCGTCCATCCACGAACCGGCCGGTGAACAGCAGCTCCTTGGTCTTGGCCAAGCCGATGCGAAAGGGCCAGAACCCCAGGGTGGGGGGAAGCGCGAACTGGCGAGCCTCGGGCATACCGAACCGGGCGCTCTCACCGCACACGACAAGGTCGGCGATGGCCACGATGTCGTTGGCGCTGCCGATGCAGTACCCGTGTACCTGGGCCACGATCGGTTTGGGCGCGGACCAGCAGCCGCGTGATCTCGGCGACCTTGGCTCGGTTCTTGGACATGTCCGAAGGGGCGTGGAGGACGTCGGCGTTGTCGATGCCCTCCTCCGACATGTCGGCACCGGCAGAGAACGCCCGCCCGGCACCGTTGATGACGATGACGCCCACGCTGTCGTCAACCATCGCTGCGTCGACCTCGACGAACAGCCGTCGCCACATCGTGGTGGTGATGGCGTTCAGCTTGTCGGGTCGGTTCAGCACGATCCGGCGAACCCGGTCGGCCTGATGCACCACAATCGAATGATCCATGGACTCCCGTTGCCTTCCCGACCGCCCGCCGTGTGATCGATCGTACTCAGCGCAGGGCGGGGAGCACCTCGCTCACCAACCGACGACGGGCCGTTCTGAGCTCGTCGCGAGTCTCGCCCTGGGCCGCCGCACCCGGGGCGACGACCACCCTGGCCACGCCGAGCTCGGCCATCTCGGTCAGACGGTCGATGCAGTACGAGGGCGGTCCGGCGATGCCGAAGGCATCGATCACCTCATCGGTCAACGCCATGGACTGGGGCGAGCCGTCCCGGAAGTGGCTGTTCATGTCGTAGGAGGAGTGGACGGCCTCGAGACTGCGGCGCTGGTCGTCGCTGACCGGTCCGGTCACCGTGCCGTGCATGACCGAGAATCGGGCGAACGACCCCACCGCTCCCGAGATCAGTTGGCGGGCGCTGTCCCTGTCGTCGTGGACGACGATGGGTATGAAGACGCCGGGCGGCACGCCTGTCGGCGGGAGACCGGCCTCTGCCCGGGCCTCGGCGAGGGTGTCCATGGCCCAGCGCAGTCGGCCGGGGTCGACGCCGACGGCGAAGGTCACCCGGTCCGCCACCCGTGCTGCTGCTCCGATGACGTTCGGGCCGGTGGCCATGACGTCGATCGGCACCTTGGCCAGGCCCTCGGGAAGCCAACGAAGGGTGCTGGTGGTGGGGCTCCCGGCCATGTGGAGCGACTCGGCCGGCCGGACCCCCTCGCCTCGCCCCGACGGCTGATCGAAGGGGACGTCCTCGCCGCGGAGATAGCCCTGGACCTGGGTCACGTACCGCTCGAACATGGCCACCGGTGCGGGGGCCATCCCGATGTGAGCCAGGGCGGAGTCACCTCGCCCGATACCGAGTACGGCGCGGCCGCCCGATTCGGCCTGCACGGTGGCGATGGCCGTGGCGGTGATCGCAGGGTGTCGGGTGACCGGATTCGTTACCGCGGTGGCCAGACCCAGCACGGTGGTAGCCCCGGCAGCCAGGGCCAGCTCGACATAGGGATCGGCGGCCAGGTTCTGGGAGTCGCCCAGGGCGAGTCCCTGCCACCCCTCTGCTTCCAACCGACGGGCCGCACCGGCGATGGTCCCGGGCAGGGCCAGGCGGACTGTCCAGAACTCGAGCCTGGCCATGTCGGCATCATCCCACGATGCTCGGGCCGGGTACCGAAGTAACCTTCTGGCGGGCCGAGTAGTGGCTGCATGGCCGAGATGAGGGGTGGGCAATTGTTGACATCGTCGTTGGGGATGATCTCGGCCGACTCGCACGTCAACGAGCCGCGGGACCTCTGGAGGCCAACCTGCCCCGGCCATGCGGGAGCGGGCCATGCGGGGCATCGAGGCGACCGAGGACGGGGCTGGTCGCTGATCCTCGACGGCCGCCACATCGGCAAGGCCGGCGACCTCCGAAGCGGAGCGCCTGGCCGTCATCGAACCCGCGCATCGCATGGGGATCATGCGGGAGGAGGGGATCGCTGGGGAATGCATCTTCCCGACCATCGGGCTGTACGTCTGGATGTTGCAGGACCCCGATGGCGGCAAGGTGTCCTGCCGCATCTACAACGAGTGGGTCCACGATCAGCTCGAGCGGCGTTCCGTCGGTTCCGGTGCGCCGGGTGGTCCCACGTGGCGGATCGAGGACGCCGTCGAGGAGGTCGAGCTACATCGCCGCGCTCGGCCTCGGGGCAGCCATGCTCCCGACCGTCGCCACCCGACCTACAACCACCGGCATTGGGAGCCACTCGTGGGACGCCATCGAGGCGACCGCGGCTTCCGGTCGTCATGCACCAGGGCACCGGCCACAACATGATCTGGTACCGCGGCCCCGGGGCGACGGTGGCCAACCTGCTGGCCACCCAGTCGATGGGGCCGCGCACCGCGGCCATGCTCGCCACCTCCGGCGTGCTCGAGCGCCATCCCGGCCTGCACGTCGTCTTCGTCGAGTACAACGCCGGGTGGATCGCCTGGATGATGGAGACGATCGACTACTACAACGTGGCCTTCGAGGACCTCACTACCGCCACCAGGGTTCGGCCGGCTGGACCGCTCGATCGGCCGCCCCGGCCGGTCATCACGCCCCAGCTCGAGGAGCGCCGAGCTTCTACATCCGCCGACAGGTCCACGCCACGTTTCAGGACGACGCGGTGGCATCAACAACATCAACCTGACCGGGGCCGACGCATGCTGTGGGGATCCGACTACCCCCACGAGGAGGGTACGTACCCCCACTCACGCCAGACCGTCGATCGGCTCGGCGCGGGGGTCGAGCCAGAAGAAGCCGAGAAGATCTTCCGTGACACGGCCGCTCGGGTCTTCCGGTTCGATCCTGAGGTGCTGGCCACGCCGGTTTAGCCTGGCCCGGGAGCCCTCCACCACGCTGCAGCCCCTCCACTACGCTGCAGCATGGTCAGCGAGCAGTCCGGTTCCCACGGGAACGACAATCCGGCCCCACTGGCCGGCATCACCGTGGTGGCCGTCGAGCAGGCGGCGGCGGCGCCGTTCGCTACCCGCCACCTGGCCGATCTCGGCGCCCGGGTGATCAAGGTCGAGCGCCCCGTCGAGGGTGACTTCGCCCGACGCTACGACGAGACGGTGCACGGCCAATCCAGCTATTTCGTCTGGTTGAACCGCGGCAAGGAGTCGCTCACGCTCGACATCAAATCGTCCGAGGGCCGAGGCATCCTCGAGGACCTCCTGGCCGGAGCGGACGTGTTCGTCCACAACCTGGGTCCCGGCGCGGCCGAGCGAGCCCAGCTCGACACCGACTCGCTGAACGCCCGCTTTCCCCGGTTGATCGCCTGCACGATCTCGGGTTACGGCACCGACGGGCCCTGGGCCGACCGGAAGGCCTACGACCTGTTGGTCCAGAGCGAGGCCGGCCTGGTCTCCCTGACCGGCACACCGGAGCACCAAGCCCGGACCGGGGTCTCGATCGCCGACATCGCCGCAGGCATGTACGCGTACTCGGGCATACTCACGCGCGCTCTTGCAGCGGGCCACCAGCGGGATCGTCTCGTCCGTTGACGTGTCCCTGTTCGAAGCCATGGGAGAATGGATGTCGCAGCCGGCGAACTATGCCCACTACGGGGGGACCCTGCCGGCCCGGGTCGGAGCCGAGCACGCCACGATCGCTCCGTACGGCCCCTACCGGACGGCGGACGGCACGGTGATGTTGGCTGTACAGAACGAGCGCGAGTGGCGCGCCCTGTGCTCGATGGTCCTTGGGCTTCCGGACCTCGCCACCGATCAGCGCTTTGCCCAGAACTCCAGCCGGGTCCGCCATCGGCAGCAATTGAACGAGGCGATCGAAAACGTGCTCAGCGGCGTGGAGACCGGCGAGGTGATCAAGCTGCTCGACGAGGCTTCCATCGCCAGCGCCCGGGTGAACAGCATCACCGACTTCGTGGAGCACCCCGTCCTCCGGGCCCGGAACCGCTGGGCCGATGTGGAAACGCCCGGAGGCGTCATCGAGGCGCTCAGGCCGCCCGCAGATCTGTCGGGAGTCGAGTCATCGATGGGCGTGGTCCCCGGGCTGGGGGAGCACACCGTCCAGATCCTTCGCGACCTCGGCCGAGACGACGCCCAGATTGCCTCGCTCTCCTCCCGCCTGGTCATCTGATCCCTGCCCACCTGGGCTCTGGGTACCCTTGACACAAAGATTAGCCATACCTAATCTGTAGGTATCGGGTCCGATCAGCGAGTCGGTCCGTGAGGAGCGAGCACGTGCGATCGAACCAGTTGGTGAGAGAGATGGGTTTTCGCCGGGTGGACTGGGTGCGCGTGTTCGTCGACCACGGACACATGCGGGCCGAGGCCGTCGGCATCGGCTTCCGACTGCCCGCGGTCTGCTCGATCCCTCTGTCTACTGCGGCCAGGCTCATCGCCGGCGGCACACCCCACGTGACCCACATGGTCACACCTGAGCGGGTCGGGTCATAGCTCTCGGTCCAGATCCTGATCTGGTAGGGACTACGGCGCCGGTCAGCCGCCCGGCCTCGAATTAGAAGCCTCGAATTGGAATTAGTGGAGGTGCCGCTGCCAGTCGGGAGGGACCTTGCCGGCCGGGCCCGGTACCGGTTGATCGAGTGGATGGTGTTCGGGCGGGGCCAACGGGGGACCCTCGTAGGCCTCCTCGGTGACATAGTTCCAGAACCAGTCCTCGCCCGGCTCGAAGCTCCGGATCAGGGGATGCCCAGTCTCGGCTGCGTGTTTGCTGGCGTGCTGAGCGGGTGAGGAGTCGCAGCAACCGACATGACCGCACTGGGTGCAGCGCCGAAGGTGGAACCACCAACCGTCAACGGCCAGACACTCGGCGCACCCCGTCCCGCTCGGTGGTACAGACGGATCGATGGCGTCAGGCATGGAAACCAGATTAGGCGGGCCGAGGGGGAAATGATCCGGGACCGGTCATGCCGACGTGGCCAGATGATCGTGCACCGACCGTACGGCGCTCGAACCCTCGCCGACCGCCGAGGCCACCCGCTTCAGCGATCCTTGACGGACGTCACCGACGGCGAAGACGCCGGGAACCGACGATTCGAACGGGAGCGGGGCCCGGCCGGCGAATGCGGGATCGGAACGGATCGAGTCGGGGAGGGAGCGATCGGTGAGGACGAATCCATTGTCATCGAGGGTGATGGTGTCGCCCAGCCAATTCGTGGCCGGGACGGCCCCGATGAAGCAGAACAGACCGGAGCACGGGACCGTGCGGAGCTCACCGGTGGCCGTGTGCTCGATGGTCACCTGCTCGAGGTGGCTGTCGCCGGCCAGTCCCCGGACCTCGGTACAGGTGAGGACGTCGATACGCGGGTTGGCTTCGATACGCTCGATGAGGTAGTGCGACATGGTCGCGGACAGGCCGTCGCGCCGGATGGCGATGGATACCCGGCTGCCCTGCTGCTCGAGATAGATGGCCGCCTGACCGGCCGAGTTTCCTCCTCCGACCACGATGACGTCCAGGCCACCGCACACCCGGGCCTCGAGGTCGGTCGCCGCGTAGTAGACGCCCGCTCCCTCGAATCGCTCGAGATCGGGCACGGCCAGCCGTCGGTAGCGAGCGCCCGTGGCCACGATGATCGCCCGGGTGGGGATCTCACTGCCGTCGGCCAGCGTGAGGACATGGAACCCGTGCTCCACGCGCAGCCCGGCCACTTCGCATGGCGCGTTGAGGCGGGCGCCGAGGCGTTGGGCCTGGATGGCGGCCCGCCCGGTGAGCTCCCCGCCGGAGACGCCGTTGGGGAAGCCGACGTAGTTCTCGATTCGCGAGCTGGACCCGGCTTGCCCCCCGGCGCCCACCGCATCGAGGGACACGGTGGACAGACCCTCGGACGCGCCGTAGACGGCCGATGAGATACCGGCAGGACCGGTACCGACCACGACGAGATCGAAGGTGAATCCCGGTGCCGGCCGGTACGTGAGACCCAGGTGCTCGGCAAACTTCCCGACCGAGGGGCGGCGGAGCACCGCCGTCGGGGTGATCACGACCGGGGTGTCGCCGGGACGGACCCCGAAGCTGGCCAGGAGGACGCCGACGTCGTCTTCGTCCTCGAGGTCGATCCAGGTGTGGACCAGGTGGTTCTGGGTGGCGAACACCCGCAGGCTCATGGCGTCGGGTGAATAGCGGGAGCCGATGATGCGAATGGCCCGAGCCCCCTCACCGGATAGGAGTCGTTCGCGACGGGCGACGAAGGCCCTGAAGATCACGTCGGCCAGGTCGGGCTTGGAGCCCATGAGCCGGCGGAAGGCGTCCGGCTCGATGACCAGGACCCGCCCGGGACGTGTGACCCGAGCGGTGAGGTAGGGCCGCTGGCCGGTGAGCAGGCTCAGTTCGCCGAGGAACCGTCCCTCGCCGTGTACGGCGATCACGACCTCACCGTCGTGGTCGGAGGACCGGACGATCTCGGCCTCGCCTTCGAGGACCACCACGAAGTCATACGAATCATCACCGGCGCGAAACAGGATGTCCCCGGCGTCAACCGTCCGTTCATGGCCGAATGGGGCCAGTTCGGCCAGCGCCGACGGGGGCAGGGTGGGGGAGTCGACGGCTCCGAAGTCTTTGTTTGGGTCTACTGCCGGATTCTCACCTGCGCCGGTCACGAGCTCGCTCCTCCCCGAATCGCCGGCTATGGATCATAGGATCACGCCCGGCCTCTCCGGACAGCCCGTCGCCGCACCGGGCCGGACCGCGCCACACTGGTCGGCATGACATCCCAGTACATCTACACGATGCGAGACCTTCGGCGGTTCTATCCGCCCGACCGGGAAGTGCTCGCGGCATCAACCTCTCGTTCTTCCCGGGGCCAAGATCGGGGTCATCGGGTCCAACGGCTCGGGCAAGTCGTCGTTGCTGCAGATCATGGCCGGCGAGGACGACGGGTTCAGCGGCGAGGCCCGCCTTACCCCGGGCTTCACTGTCGGGTTCCTGGCCCAGGAGCCCCAGCTGGACCCGACCAAGGACGTGGCCGGCAATGTGGCCGACGGCGTGGCCGAGACCAAGGGCCTGGTCGACCGGTTCAACGAGGTGTGCGCGGCCATGGGCGATCCCGACGCCGACTTCGACAAGCTGCTGGCCGAGCAGGCCGACCTGCAGGACAAGATCGACGCCGCCGGCGCCTGGGACCTGGACCGGACCTTCGAGATCGCCATGGACGCCCTGCGGCTGCCGCCGGGCGATGCCGACGTGCCACCCTCTCGGGCGGCGAGCGGCGACGGGTGGCCCTCTGCCGGCTCCTGCTGTCCAAGCCCGACCTGCTGTTGCTCGATGAGCCGACCAACCACCTCGACGCCGAGTCGGTGGCCTGGCTGGAGCGCACCCTCCAGGACTACCCGGGCACCGTGGTGGCCGTCACCCACGACCGCTACTTCCTCGACAACGTGGCCGGTTGGATCCTCGAGCTCGACCGGGGCGCGGGCATCCCCTGGGAGGGCAACTACTCGTCCTGGTTGGAGCAGAAGCAGGCCCGGCTGGCCGGGGAGGAGAAGGCCGACCGATCCCGCCAGGACGCCCTCGCAGCGCGAGCTGGAGTGGATCCGGATGTCACCACGGGCCCGCCAGTCCAAGGGCAAGGCCCGCATCACCGCATACAACGACCTGGTGGCCGAGGCCGAGGCGTCCGAGCGTCGGTCGGACAAGCTGGAGATCACCATCCCCCCGGGCCCCGTCTCGGTGACCGGGTGGTCGACGCCGAGGGTTGGCCAAGGGGTTCGGTGACCGTCTCCTCATCGACGGCCTGTCCTTTCTCTTTCCGCCCGGGCGGCATCGTCGGGGTGATCGGCCCCAACGGAGCGGGGAAGACGACGCTGTTCCGGATGATCGTCGGTGAGGACAAGCCCGACGCGGGCACCTCGAGGTGGGGGCCACGGTGGAGCTGGCCTACGTCGACCAGTCCCGGGACGACCTGGCCGCCGAGGCCACCGTCTTCGACGAGATCACCGGTGGCGTCGATCGCATCGTCGTGGGCAAGCGCGAGCTCCACGGGCGAGCCTACGTGGCCAGCTTCGGGTTCAAGGGCAGCGATCAGCAGAAAAAGGTCGGGCATCTCTCCGGTGGCGAGCGCAACCGGGTCCAGCTGGCCAAGGTGCTCAAGTGCGGCGGCAACGTCCTGCTGCTCGACGAGCCCACCAACGACCTCGACGTCGACACGCTCCGCGCCCTGGAGGACGCCCTGCTCGGATTCCCGGGTTGCGTGGTGGTCATCAGCCACGACCGGTGGTTCCTCGACCGGATCGCCACCCACGTCCTGGCCTTCGAGGGAGACTCGGCCGTCCGCTGGTGGGAGGGGAACTTCAGCGACTATGAGGCCGACCGCAAGAAGCGCCTGGGGGTGGACGCCGACCAGCCCCATCGCCTTCGCTACAAGCCCCTCGTCCGGGACTGATTGGCGCGGCCCGGTCAGCGGGCCAGGTAACCACCGTCGATGGGGTAGTAGGTCCCGGTGGCGAACGAGGCGGCATCGCTGGCCAGCCAGGCCACCAGCTCTGCTACTTCGTCGGCCTCGCCGATGCGGCCCAGCGGGTGGAGATCGGCCAGCAGGGCGATGGAGCCCTCGTCCAGGTCCCGGGCGATGAGGGGCGTGTTGATGAACCCGGGACCCACGGCGTTGACCCGAATGCCGTCGGCCGCATGCTCGATCGCCGCGGTCTTGGTCAGGCCCACCACCCCGTGCTTGGCGGCCACGTAGGCCACTGACTCGGGCCAGCCGACCGCGCCGAGGACCGACGCCATGTTCACGATGGACCCCCCGCCACCGGCCCGCATGGCACCGATCTCGGCTCGGGTGCTGTAGAACACGCCGTCGAGGTTCACCGACATCACCGAACGCCAGCTCTCGAGCGGGTAATCGCCGGTCAGCGCATGCTCGCCACCGATCCCGGCGTTGTTGACGCCGATGTGGAGGGCGCCGAAGTGCTCAAGAGTGGCTTGCACCATCTGCTCCGCCGAATCCGGATCGGCGATGTCCACGGCGAGGGCATGAGCCACCCCACCGTTCTCGCCGATGGCCTTGGCCACCCCCTCGGCGGCGGACATCTGGAGGTCGGCCACGGCCACCGCGGCCCCGCTGCGAGCCAGGGTCATGGCACAAGCGGCGCCGATGCCGGATCCACCCCCGCTCACCACAGCCACCTTGCCGGCAACGTCATAGACAGCCATTCGACGCGGTCTCCTTCCTCTTTCGGTCTAAAGGCCGCTTACCATGCGTAGTCCTCGGGGGCCGGCCGGTGCCCGGGAAAGATGTGGTCCAAGCGATCGAGAGTCTCGGTGCTCAACGTGACTTCGAGGGCGCGGAGCGCACCTTCCAGTTGATCCATCGTCCGGGGTCCGACGATGGGCCCGGTGACGCCGGGACGGGTCAGCAGCCAGGCTAGGGCGACGGTGCCCGGCTCCTCGCCGAGGTCGTCGCAATAGGCCTCGTATTCCTCGAGCTGGGGGCGGTGGGCATCGATTGCCCGCTGAGACCGTTCGGTGCCGCGTCGGCTTCCTTCGCGCTCCTTGCCGACGACGCCGCCGAGGAGGCCGCCCTGCAGGGGCGACCAGGGGATGATGCCCAACCCGTAGTCGACCGCGGCCGGTATGACCTCCAGCTCGATGTCCCGGGCCAGCAAGTTGTAGAGGGACTGCTCGCTGACCAAGCCGAGCTGGTTCCGGCGGCTGGCGGCTTCCTGGGCCTTGGCCAGATGCCATCCGGCAAAGTTCGACGAGCCCACATAGAGGATCTTGCCCTGGTAGCGGAGTACCTCCATGGCCTCCCAGATCTCGTCCCACGGTGTCGACCGATCGACATGGTGCATCTGGTAGAGGTCGATGTAGTCGGTCTGGAGCCGTCGCAGCGAGGCATCGCAGGCCCGTCGAATATTGAGGGCCGACAGCTTGCCCTCGTTCGGCCAGTCCCGCATATCGCCGTACAGCTTGGTGGCGAGGACCGTCCGTTGGCGTCGGCCGTCTCCTTGGGCCAGCCAGCGCCCGACGATCTCCTCGGTTGCCCCCCGCCCCTTCGATTGGCCGTAGACATTGGCCGTGTCGAAGAAATTGATCCCCACATCGTGAGCTCGATCCATGATGGCGAAGGCATCGGGTTCCTCTGTCTCCGGTCCGAATTCATGGTTCCCAGACAGAGCCGACTGACACGAAGGCCGGTCCGGCCAAGTTGGGCGTAGTCCATAGCCGGACCATATCGTTGTCGGAACGCTCCTGGTACGGTGAATGAGCACCAGGTGGAGACACGCAAGGAGACTTGACCCATGGCACAGAGCGCCGGTCTGCACGAGCCTGCGGATCAGCTGTCAGGGCCCAGACCATCGATCGACACCGGGCCATCACGTCCCTGCAGGAGGAACTGGAGGCGATCGACTGGTACGACCAACGGGTGGAGGCCACCGCCGACGGCGAGCTGGCCGCGGTACTGGCCCACAATCGGGACGAGGAGAAAGAGCACGCAGCCATGACCCTGGAATGGCTGCGACGCCTCGATCCCACGCTGGACCGGCACTTGCGCACTTACCTGTTCACCACCGAGCCGGTTACCGAGGTCGAGGCCGAGGCCGAGGCTGGTGGTGACGCCACCGAAGGTGGCTCCCTCTCCATCGGCAGCCTGAAAGGCGAGACGCTGTGAACCATCTCCTTCGCTCCCATGCCCCCATCACCGAGAGCGGGCTGGGACGAGGTCGAACGGGAGGGTCGCCAGCGACTCGTCCCTGCCCTGGCCGGGCGCAAGCTGGTCGATTTCTCGGGCCCACTGGGTTGGCAGCACTGCATCGACCAACCTGGGGCGGACGAAGTCCGTCGAGCGAGGGTCCCAGCCAGCGAGGTCTGGTCGCCCGGACAGCGCCAGGTGTTGCCTCTGGTCGAGCTGCGAGCTGACTTCTGCGGGATCGCGCGAGGAATTGCTGGACGCCGACCGGGGTGCCAAGAACATCGAATTTGGAAGGCCTCGATCGGCCGAGCCGATCGCCGATGGCCGAGAACATCGCCGTCATCCACGGCTGGGCCGACGGCCGGGATCGTGGGTATGACCGAAGCGTCCCCCCACACGCCGATCTCGCTCGGTGCCGACTTACGCGAGCTGTCCCGGCGTCGTGGCCAAGGCGGTGGAGGTCCTGCTCTCGGTCGGTATCGGCGGTCCCTACGGCCTGGCCCTCGGACCCGACGGCTACACCGGCGTGGTGGAGACGACCGAGCACGGAGGCCTGGTCGTCTTCGATCACCTCCGGCAGATCCTCGGTGGCCCGATCGTCTGGTCCCCCGGCGTCCGTGGTGCCGTGGTGGCCAGCATCCGCGGTGGCGATTTCCTGTTCGAGTCGGGCGAGGACCTGTCCATCGGCTACGACCACCACGATACCGACAACGTGCATCTCTACCTGGGCGAAAGTTTCAGCTTTACACGTGGCCTCGCCCGACGCCGCCGTCGTGCTGAGCACGTGAGGATGCCCGACGATCCGTCCGAGGAGGACGAGACCGCATCTGACGACTCGGCCGATTCGGTGGAGGAGGCGGATGAGGAGTCGTTCCCGGCCAGTGATCCGCCGTCGTCGTGGGCGGGCGACGCCGGCCAGTGAGTTGGGAGAGCCAGTGGATGATGACCCGCCCGTGCCCTGCTGAAGGCCGAGCGATCTCGAGTGGAGCGTCTGCTGGCCGAGACCGATGCCGCCGGACAGGACGACCGAGCAGAGGCCAACAGGGCGACATGAGCGACCCGGCCGAACGGCAGGTGGCGGAGGAATCCGACGACACCGTTTCCGGCAGTCTCCGGGAGCGACTGGAGGCCATCGGGCACGCCGAGGCAGCGACTGGGCGATGGGACATTCGGGCTCTCTGTTCGAAGCGGCCTTCCCATACCCGAGGAGCGTCTCGAGGCGGACCCCGCCGCGGAGCTCACGTCGAAGAGGCGCGGGAACAGTGAGCCGTACTGCCTGAGGGCGCCGAACCCGGGAGGGCCGACACGGCTGGGACCGTTGCCGACCGCTCCACCGTGATCGCTACGGCGTGAGCACCAACTTCCCGAAGACGTCGCCATCGGCCATCTCTTGGAGAGCCGATCGGGCGTCGGCCAACGGGCGAACGTTGTGGATGACCGGACACGCCCCAGTCGTCTCCGCAGGGTCAGAAGATCGACCAGCTCGTCGCGAGTGCCCATGGTCGAACCGACCACCTCGAGCTGCAGGAAGAAGACCCGGTTCAGATCGGCCGGCGGGTTGGCCCCACTGGTGGCGCCGCTCACCACGACCCGCCCACCGGGACGGAGCGACCGCAGCGAATGGGACCAGGTCGCCTGGCCCACGGTCTCCACGACGAAATCGACCTTGCTCGGGAGCCGGGCGCCGGTCTCGAAGGTGGCATCGGCACCGTATTCCTCGGCCCGCCGACGCTTGGTGGCGTCCCGGGAGGTGCAAAAGACGGTGTGCCCGAGAGCCTTGGCCAAGATGATGGCGGCGGTGGCGACACCCCCGCCCGCCCCTTGGACGAGGATCGTGGCCGGTCCGGTCGGTCCCGACCGAGTCGTCAACATGCGATACGCGGTCAGCCAGGCGGTCGGACGCAGGCCGCCTCCTCGAACGACAGCCCGGCGGGTTTGGGCACCACGTTCCGCTCGGGGACGAGGACCTCCTCGGCCAACGTTCCCGGGTAGAGCTCGGACAACAGAGTGCGCTGGGGTCGAGCGTCTCGTCGCCGCCGCCGGCGGCGGGGTCTCCGATCACCGAGTGGACGACCACCTCTGTGCCGTCGTCGAGGACGCCGGCACCGTCACAGCCCAGGATCATGGGTAGGCGATCCGGAGCCAGGCCGACGCCTCGCAGTGACCAGAGGTCGTGGTGGTTCAGCGCGCTGGCCCGCAGCGAGACGCGCACCCAGCCGTCTTTCGGCTCGGGCGCGGGCTGCTCGCCGATGGCCACACCGGACAGCGGATCGTCCTCGGACTGCGAGACACAGGAGACTGCGAGCACTATGCGTTCCTCTCTTGCCTTGGTGTTCTTGATCGATACCGGCCCTTATCCTCGCACTGCAGCAGCGACCGTTCTGAACGGTCTCGGGCATGATGCACGTGGGCGAGAACCTGTTGCATTATCAAGGTGAGCGTCTTAGTCTGCTCTGGACCACGTTGGTCGACCTCGGCGATCAGACGGGGGAGCGGGGGAAGCATGAAGCTCGGCAACAGCAGGACTGTGACCTGTGGCCTGGCCTTGGCCCTCGGGGCAGGAACACTCTCGCTGGGAGCAACCTCTACGGTCGCGGGGGCGGCCTGCCCGGCAACTCCGGGCGTCACCGCCACCACGATCACCGTCGGCTCGATCAGCGATATCTCGTCGCCGATTCCGGGTCTGTTCAAGGGGGCAAAGGTCGGCACCCAGGCCTACTTCGAATTACATCAACAGCCAAGGTGGTGTGAACGGACGGAAACTGGTTCTCGATGCCCGCGACAGTGCGTTCTCGTCAGGAACGGTGGCCAGTGAGGCCCAGAGCATCGCCGCCAACGACTTCGCCTTCGTCGGGGGTTACTCGTTGCTCGACGGGTCCGAACAGCCAGCCATCGATGCCAACAAAGTTCCCATGATCGCCCAGACCCTGACCCCTTCACTCTCTGCTGACCCCAATCTGTACTCGGCCATCCCCACGGTCAACGGGGGAGCAGGGAACGGCTTCTTCAAGTGGTTCAAGTCGCAGAATCCTGCGGCGGTCAAGGCCGTTGGGTTCATCGGCTCCAACGCCGCCGCCTCGGCCGTCGCCTCCGAGCAGGTCTACCGGAACCTGACGTACAACCTGGGCTACAACTGGGTTTACTCGCGTGACGCCGGCTACACCGAGACCTCGTTCCTCCCCGACATGATCAAGATGAAGAGCTCCGGAGTGAAGATGGTCCTGGAGATCACGGAGGGTCCCACCGAGATATCGAGCATGGCCCAGGAGATGAAGCAGCAGGGCCTCAACGTTCCGCTGGTTACGGGGGCCGGCACCTACTCCAAGGCCTTCGACCCTGGATCGGCCGGCAACGGCACCTTGTTGTTCACGTCGACTGCGCTGTACATGGGCGAAGACGCCAAGGTCATTCCGGCGGTGGCCACCTTCGACAAATGGGTCACCAAGACCGATCCCAACCCCACCTTGGACCTGTTCACCCTGGACGGCTGGATCAATGCCCAGCTGTTCGTGCAGGCGCTCAAGAATGCCGGCACCAACCCCACCCGAGCCAGCCTGGTGGCCCAGCTCAACACGGTCGACTCGTTCAACGCCAGCGGCCTCATCACCGCGCAGAACCCGGCCCAGAAGATCCCCGGTCAGTGTTGGATCATCGCCAAGTACACCAACGGAAAGTGGCTGCGAACGAGCCCAGATCCCAAGTCGGCCTTCATCTGCAATCCCAAGGGCTTCTACCCGGCCAGCTACAAGGGCATCCCCCGCTGAGCGGCGTCGGGCGAGCAGAGATCAAAGGGTCATGACCGAGTTCCTCAGTCTGGTGGTGACTGGGGTGGTGACCGGGTCCATCTACGCGGTGACGGCCAGCGGCCTGGTTGTCACCTACAACGCCACCGGTGTCTTCAACTTCGCCCACGGCGCGGTCGGAATGTTCCTGGCCTATCTGTACTGGCAGCTGTGGCAGGGCTGGGGATGGAACCCGGTCTTGTCCCTCGTCGTGGTCCTGCTTGTCGTCGCTCCGCTGTTCGCCCTGGCCATCGAACGCGTGCTAATGCGTCCGCTGTACGGGTCGTCGCTCAACACCATGATCGTGGTCACCCTGGGCATGTTCCTGATCCTCTACGGACTGACCAGCACCATCTGGAACCAGAGCGTCGTGCGAAACCTTCCCTCGTGGTTCAGCAGTGACCAGGTCGACGTGCTCAACGTCAATCTCACCTACGAGCAGCTGATCACCATCGGTTCGCGGTGGGAGTGGCGGCCGGGCTGTGGCTGTTGTTCAAGCGAACCCGGATCGGCGTCTCGATGCGAGCGGTGGTCGACGACCCGGCGCTCGCCTCCCTGACCGGCGCCCGGTCCAGCCGCATCTCCGGGTTCGCCTGGATGATCGGTTTCATGCTGGCCGGGCTGGCCGGCATCCTCTTGGCCCCGGGTACCGGGATGAGCATCCAGATCCTGTCGGAGCTGGTGATCTTCGGCTACGCCGCGGCGATCGTGGGTCGGTTGCGCAGCCTTCCCCTCACCTTCCTGGGGGCCATGATCCTGGGCGTGGGCGAAGCGATGGCGGTGGGATATGTCCCCAGCAGCGCCCTCAACGACGTCACTGCCGTTCTGCCCATGGGGTTGCTGATCATCGCCCTGCTCATCCTGCCCCAGGCCAAGCTGTCTGTTGGCCGCGTCGTGCGCCTCCGGGCCCCTCGGGTGCCGTCGCTCAACACGACTCTGGTGAGCGCGGTCGTCCTGGTCGGGCTTACCGCACTGTTGTCCTCGCTCATCACCGGTAACAACCTGTACACCTTGGGGCTGGCCCTGGCCATCGGCCTGGCCGCGCTGTCGCTCGTCTTGCTCTCGGGCTATGGCGGCCAGGCTTGGCTGTGCCAGTTCACGTTCATCGGCCTCGGCTGTTGGGCCATGAGCAAGGTGGACGGGGGCAGCTCCATCCTCGGCGTCCTGGCCGCCATCGGCCTGTGTGCCGCGGCCGGAGGGCTCCTCGCCCTCCCCGCCCTTCGCCTCCGCGGCCTGTACATGGCCCTGGCCACGCTGGCGTTCGCCGCCCTCATGGACAGCATCTTCTTCATCAACCCCTCGGTGGTCAGTGGCGGGTCCATCACCGTCGGGCGCCCAGACATCTTCGGCCTGCGCTTCACATCGGACCGGTCGTTCATCCTCCTCCTCGCCATCGTGTTCGCCCTGTGCCTGATCGGGGTGGGGGCGTTGCGGCGAGGCCCGTTCGGCCGGCGGCTGGTGGCCATGAGCGACAGCCAGGCCGCCTGCGCCACGGTGGGGATGAACATCACCAGCACCAAGCTCGCCGTCTTCATCCTGTCGGGAGGACTGGCCGGACTGGCCGGGGCCCTCTACGGCGGCATGTCCCGGGTGGTGTCGGTGTCCCAGTTCAGCTTCGTGAACTCCATGGTGCTGTTCGTGGCCGTGGTCCTGGCCGGCGTCACCATCTTGAGCGGTTCCGTCCAGGCCGGCATCGGCCTGGCCTTCGCCCCCCTGATCGGTCTGCACATCCCCTCGATCTCCGGCTTCACCTACATCCTGTTCGGCGTGGGCATCGTGGCCGTTGGCCGCAATCCCTACGGCATGGGTCGCGTCTACTCCGATCTGGGCACTTGGTGGGAGGGCCGCCGCGCCGACCGGGTTCCCGATGACAGCGTGACCGGGAGCCCACCGTCCAGCACCTCGGGGTCTCCCCTCGCCGGACAGGTACCCTCCGTTGGTTGATGCCCGATCCACCGCCGGGGCCGCCCCGTTGCTGGTCGTCTCCGAGGTGTCGGTGCACTTCGGAGGTCTCCAAGCGCTCGATTCCGTCGATCTCGAGGTAGCCGTGGGGGAGATCCACGGCCTGATCGGCCCCAACGGCGCCGGGAAGACGACGCTGTTCAACGTCATCACCGGACTGCAGAGCCCCACCCAGGGGAAGGTCCACCTGGGTGACCATGACGTGACCCGGGCCAAGCCGCATGTGCGATCCCGCCTCGGCCTGGGTCGGACCTTCCAGCGGCTGGAGCTGTTCGGCACGCTGACCGCCCGGGAGAACGTGCAGATGGCGGCCGAGGTCCAACGGTCCAAGCTCACCTCCGGACGCACGCCCGCCGAGGAAGCGCGCCATCAGCTCGACCGGGTCGGCATCCTCCATGTCGCCGACGAGCCGACCGACTCGCTGCCTACAGGCCTGGCCCGTCTGGTCGAGGTGGCCCGGGCCCTGGCCACATCGCCCAACGCGCTGTTGTTGGACGAGCCCAGTTCCGGTCTCGACGCATCCGAGACCCACGGATTGGGCCAGGTCCTCGGCCAGCTGGCGTCCGAGGGCATGGGCATCTTGTTGGTCGAGCACGACATGTCGCTGGTCATGGGGGTCTGTGCGCGAGTCGATGTGCTGGACAACGGTCGGGTCATCGCCCGGGGCGATCCGGTGTCGGTACGCGCCAATCCCGAAGTGCAAGAGGCCTACCTCGGGGGCGAGACCGGGCCGTCGGCACTTGAGGTGGCGCCCGCACCGGGGCGAGAGGCCGGAGGGCCGGCCCCGGCGTCGACCCGATCGCGGTCGACGGAGATCGCCCTGTCGGCCACGGCCGTGCGGGCGGCGTACGGCCGCATCGAGGTACTGCACGGGATCTCCCTCGAGGTGCCCAAGGGCTCGGCGTTGGCGCTGCTCGGTCCGAACGGCGCGGGCAAGACGACGTTGCTCAAGGCCATATCCGGTCAGCTGCCGCTGACTGCAGGGTCGGTCGACGTGCGAGGGAGCGGACTGGGGAGGAACGCCACCGAGCGGCTGGCCCGGTCCGGCGTCTGCATGATTCCCGAGGGCCGTTCGATCTTTCCCAATCTGACCGTGACCGAGAACCTGCTCATGTACACGTTCCGGCGGTCGGGACTGAAGGTCGCGTGGGTCGAGGAGCGGGCCTTCGAGCGATTTCCCGTCCTCGGCGGCCGGCGACGGCAACTGGCCGGCACGCTGTCGGGGGGTGAGCAACGGATGCTGTCTTTGGCCCGGGCCCTCACCACCGATCCCGACATCCTGCTCCTCGACGAGCTGTCGATGGGATTGGCCCCTCTGATCGTCGAGGAGCTCTACGGGTTCGTGGGCCAACTGGTGGCGTCCGAACAGCTGACCATCGTCATGGTTGAGCAGTTCGTGCAGACGGCGCTCTCCATTGCCGACCGGGCGGCCATCATGGTCAACGGCGAGTTGGTGAAAGAGGGCAAACCGGACGAGATCCGCTCCGAGGTCGTCGGTGCCTATCTGGGGGCCGACGCCAGCTGAGACTGCGCCGTTCTCAGGGCGCGCTGCCTCAGGCCCGCTATTCGAGGCCGCCCGCTGTCTCGAGGCCGCGCTGTCTCGAGGACCCAGGGTCTCGAAGTCTCAGGTCTCGGGCTCGAGCAGGACCAGCGGGATCTCCCGAGAGGTCTTGGTCTGGTAGCTGGCGTAGTTCCGGTGATCGGCGATGACTCGGGGCCACAGTTCGGCTCGCTCCTCGGGCGTGGCCACTCGCGCTTGCATCGGTGCCTTCGGCTTCCCCTGGAGCGACACCTCTACATGGGGGTCGCTCCGGAGATTGAGGAACCATGCCGGGTGGGCGTCGTCCCCGCCCCGAGAGGCCACCACCACGATGGTGGCACCGTCCTGAACGGGCGAGGTGAGCATCACCGAGTGCTTTCGTCCGCTCTTGCGACCCGTCGTGGTGAGCTCGATCACCGGCATCCGTGCCGCCTGCCATCCCAGACGTCCTCCGCTGGCCGTGAGCACGATGCGGTGGAACGTGTTCATGGCCTTCAAGCCCAGATCGCTGGGCACGCTACGCCCCGAGGAAGGTGATGCGCCGCTGGGTGTACAGCCAGCGGCCGTTCTTCTTTGCGAAGGTGTCGTAGTACCGCCCGGCGGCCAACGGCTTCAGCCCATCGGCAGAGGGGAGTAGGAAGAAGAAATCGGTTTGGGCATTGGCCGTGTCACCGTCGATCTCCATCACCGTGTTGGCGATGATGTGCTTGCCCCGCCGTTCGGGTGCGCTGGTCGCCGCGAACGCGGCGGACATCTCCTCCCGGCCGGTCGAGGTGGCCTCGCCCATGATGAACACACCGTCATCCGTGTAGAGCTCCACGCGTTGCTCGTAGGCGCCGTCGTCGGTCAGCTGGGAGTGAAGGCCGAGGAGGTTCCGGATTGCTTCTTCGTCTGTAGGCACGGGATGCAGGGTACCGGCTCACGTCTGGCGGCGCTCGGGAGTCGGGGGCATCAACCCGGTGCGCAGCTCAGGAGGGAGGCGCGCTCGGGACCCGACGCTCGAACGAGTCGCGTTCACCGATGCCACGGACGTAGGCAGCCTGCCCGGCGTGCTGGAGGTCATCGGAGATCACGCTGATCAGCCGTACGCCCAGCGTGACCGGCGGGTCCCACGATTCGTCCACGACGCGGCCGAGATCGCCCTCGGTCAGGTTCCGGACATAGTCGACGGTCTGCTGGTGGACGGCATCGTGATAGCCCGTCAGCATGTCCCCCGACCGCACCCTGACGGCCTCGACGTCGTCGGCATCGTGGCCGTAGCCGGTGTCGGCGGGATCGAAGGGGAAACCGAACCGCTCGACCCAACCGCCGGTCGTCCAGACCTGGTCGGTCCCGGCGGCATCGGCGATGTGGTCGTCCTGGATCCGGGTCAGATGCCATACCAGCCAGGCAATGGAGTTCGTCCCGTGGACGGGACAGAACGCCAGTTGGTCCGGTGTCATGCCGCTGACCACGCGGTGGACGCCGCCGCGACCCGGTCGAACGCATCGACCAACAACTCGCCAGTGTTCATGGGATGGATCCTTTCGGAACGGGAGCTCACTGCGACATTACCGATACGAGGCCGCGGACCTGGTCGATCGCTCGAGGGGTTCGCGAACGGCCGGCGCCGAGACCGGTACCGTTGACCGGCAGCCCGATGGCCGAAGGAGCAGTGTGCCTGATCTTCCCCTCTGTCCGGACCCGATGACGACGAACGCCTCCGTGCCGTGCACGAGCGAGTCACCGCGGGGTTCGGTCACTGGCCCAACTTGTACGCCATGCTGGCCAACGCGCCGGACCTTCTGGCCGCATGGGTGGACTTCGCGTGGACCCTTCGGGCCGTGCCCGAGTCGGAGCGGGCATTGCGGGAACTGGCCATCATGCGGGTGGCCCAACTGACCGGCTCGGACTACGAATGGCAAGCCCATTGGACCATGGCCACCGAGTCCGGGGTCCCGACGGAGAAGCTGGCCGCGCTCGGCCACTGGCGGAACACCGCCGGGGTCTACTCGGAGGACGACTCGGTCGTGCTCAGCGCGACCGAGAGCCTGACCGTGACGGGCGAGCTCTCCGACGCGGAGCGCAGCCAACTGATCGATCGCTTCGGCGAGCAGCAGACTGTCGAGTTGGTCCTGACCATCGCCTTCTATTCCTGCGTGAGCCGGGTGCTCGGCGGCCTGGGCGTCCCCGCAGACGAGCGCGGCGAGAAAGCCCCCGGTCGGGCCTAGTCACGATCAGGGCGACGACGGTTGCCCCGGCGGGAGGCATTGCCGTCCAGTCCTGCTACTCCTCACCCCAGTCCGGCTTCTCGTCACCGGACGATGTAACGGGCCGCCTTGGGGGGCGGGAAGACACGATTGTCAGGATTTGACGGGACCGTGAACACCGACCACACTCGCCACGACAAGTCGTCACACAATTGACATATAACGCGGCGCCAACCGGCGGAGTGGTGCCCACGACAATGGGGAGAAGTTCGTGAAGAAACGTCGTCTGGCCGTGTTCGCAGTTGCGAGTGCTGCGGCGGTGGCCAGCGTGGGGGCGGCGACGCCGAGCATGGCCGCGTCGTCGAAGGCACCGATCACCATTGCCTGGATGGCCACCCTCTCGGGGCCCTACGCCCAGCCCAGTGTCAACAACGACATGAAGCTGGCCACCAATCAGATCAATGCTCAAGGTGGGATCGACGGCCACCAGGTGCAGTTCGTGGCCTACGACGCCAACCTCACCCCGCAACAAGCGGTGACGGCCACCCAAAAAGCGCTCGGGACCAAGCCGACCGCCTTCATCGGCTACTCCGTCGACGATCAGATCGAAGCCACGGCCCAGCTGCTCAAGCAGTCCGGTATCCCGGTGGTCGCCTTGGCCCAGGGCCCGGCGGCCAGCTCCAACGCCGTCGCACGTGCCCAACCTGTTCACCGTGGTCCCCAACCTGGTGTCGGCCATCCAGGCCTCGTCGACCTACGCCTACAGCAAGTTCCACCCCAAGTCGGTGGGCATCTTCCACACCGATGACACTGCGTCCAACGCAGATGCCGCTACGGCCCAGGCCCTGCTCCAAAAGCAGGGGGTGAAGAACTTCACCGTTCGAAGCGCTTCGGACCAGGCCACCGATACGACCCAGCAGGCCCTGTCCATGAAGGGCGACCAAGTGGTCTTCGAGTTCGGATTCCCCCTGGTCGAGGCGAACTTCAACACCGCGCTCTCCCAGAACGGCATCAACGTCCCCATCCAAGGGGACCAGACGGGCAACTTCCTTGCCGCCTATGGCCTCAACAAGCCGGCCCAGCTGACCAAGTACGCCTTCACCCCGTACTGCTATCCGGCCGTCTTGCCGACCAAGCAAGCCAAGGCGTACTCGGCCGCCTATTCGGCCGCTTACCCGGGTCAGAGCCTGCAGACGACCACGGCTTACGTCTACGACGCCGTTGAGCTGGTGGGAGCGGCCATCAAGGCCGACGGGGGCAACCTGTCCTCCGGGGCCATCACCAAGCAGCTGGGCAAGATCACGTACAACGGTGCCTGCGGCACCTACCACGCCGACGCCAACCATGACCTGATCCATCAGGTGGCCATGGTGTCCTATGCCAACGGGATCAACCCCGGCGAGCTGGCGGCGACCTTCCAGGAGGGTCCGGTGCCGGCGTCCTACTTCAAGGGCTGAGCACGGCCGGCATCCCCAGGGTGGCGAGGGAGGGTCGGCCGCCCCTGGCCACCGGCCGACAATCGGACCGACCAGAGGGTCGCTCAAAGCCCGTGCTCCCGAAAACATGACACTGGGGTCCGGCCGCTAGATTGGCGCGGTCGTCACGCCTCGTGTGCGCCGCAGCCCTCCGCGGCGAGCTCGGCGCCGAGGGCGGCTCGAATCGAGTCGGCCAGCCGGGCCGGGCTCTGTTGGGGCCCGAAGTGGTTGAGCCCCACGAGCTCTGTTCCCGGCCATGAGGAAGTCTCGAGACGAAGATCTCGTTGCGATCCGTCGCATTCGAGCCCGGGTCTGAGCCACAGGCGATGACGACGGGGCAGCGAACTTCGGGGAGCCGGGCATAGATGGTCGTGGCCGAGAAGCCGCGAAAGGCGCCGGCCTCGTACTCCGGGCGGCACTTGAGGCGGACGCCGCCGTCGGCGTCTTCGGCGAACCCGTGCTCGACGTACAGCGCCAGTGCTTCGTCGGCAAACGAGTCCATGGGGGGTTTGCCCGCGTAGTTGGCCAGGGCAATGGCTCGCGACGGGAAGTGGGCCCGTCGGCGCAGGGCCAGGTCGATGGCTTCGCTGCCGTCGGCTCCGGTCTCGGAGGAGGGCACGCAGATGGCCGGCTCATAGGCGTAGATCGTGCTGAAGGTGCCAGGAGCCTGCTGTTCGACCATCAACAACATGGCCCCACCGAGGGAATGACCCACCGCTCGAGGTTGCTCGAGGCCGAGCGCGTCCACGACCGTTCGGATGTCCTGAGCGAAGCCACTCCAGGCGAAGTCGAGGTCGGGAGGCGCCCCCGAGTCGCCGTGGCCCCTCAGGTCGAGCGACCAGCAGTGAAAGTCGTCACGCAGGCGATCGGCGATGGGGAGCCACATCATGCCGTGGAACCCGGTGGCATGGACCATCAGCAGCGGTGGTCCCGACCCTCCGAGATCGAAATAGTTGATCTCCACTCCGTCGGGGGTCAGGACCACGGGCACGGCGGCACTCTACCGGGATCCCGATACTACCGACCAGTTGGTAGGAGGCGCGCCAGCCTTGGCGCCCCGCCTCAAATGGCGATCCCGCAGACCTTGGTGTCGAGGTACTCGTGGACACCTTGCCGTGCGCCTTCGCGTCCCATGCCGCTCTCCTTGATGCCGCCGAAGGGCACGGCGGCCGACGTCGGGTTGATGTCGTTCACCCCGATGATCCCGAAGTCGAGACCCTCGACGGTGCGAAGGGCCCGGCCCAGATCGCGCGTGTAGACGTAGGAGGCGAGGCCGAATGTCGTGTCATTGGCCATGGCCAGCACCTCGTCCTCGTCATCGAAGACGATGACCGGGGTGATGGGCCCGAATGTCTCCTCCCGGTAGATCACCATGTCGGAGGTCACGTCGGTCAGCACGGTCGGTGCCCAGAACGGGCCGTTGGCGAAGGCCTCGCCCTCGAGGCGTTGGCCCCCGGCGCGCACGGTTGCCCCCTGGGTCCGGGCATCGTCTACCTGGCGCTGCATTTTCGCCAGTGCGGGCTCGTCGATGAGGGGGCCGATGTTCACGCCGTCATCGAGGCCGTTGCCGGGGCGGAGGCGTTCTACCCGCTCGACCAGCGTGTCGATGAACGAGTCGGCTACGCCGCGCTGCACGAAGATCCGGTTTGGACAGATACACGCCTGACCGGTGTTGAGGAATTGACCAGGGCCAGGCCCTTGGCCGCGTGTCCGGGATCGGCGTCGTCGTACACAATGAAGGGTGCGTGTCCCCCTAACTCCAACGAGACCCGTTTCATCTGCTCGGCCGCCCGCGCCGCGATGCGCTTGCCCACGTCGGTGGAACCGGTGAAGCTGATCTTCCGGACGGCCCGGTTGGTGAGCAGTTCGTCTCCCACCGGCCCGGGATCGCTTGTAGTCACCAGGTTGACGACCCCTGGTGGGAAGCCGGCGTCCTCGAAGACCCGGAAGGTCTCGATGGCGCACAGCGGTGTCTGCTCGGCCGGTTTCACCACCATCGTGCATCCTGCGGCCAGGGCCGGGGCTACTTTCCGGGTGATCATCGAGATCGGGTAGTTCCATGGCGTGATGGCCGCGGCCACCCCGACCGGCTGGTGCAGCACCACGAAGCGCTGGTCGGCCCGGGCCGACGGAATGGTCTCGCCGTAGACCCGCTTGGCCTCCTCGGCGAACCAGGCCAGGAAGTCGGCGGCGTAGCCGACCTCGTTGCGCGCCATGCGCAGCGGCTTGCCTTGTTCCTGGGTCATGATCCGGGCGAGCTCGTCCTGGCGTTCGAGCATGATCCGGTGGGCTTCGGTGAGCAGGGCGGCTCGGGCGTAGGCCGTTCGTGCCGACCAGTCCGGGAACGCGGCCGCGGCCGACTCGATGGCGGCCCGGGTGTCCGCGGGCCCGCCATCGGCCACCTGACCGAGGACCTCGCCCGTCGCCGGGTTCACCGCGTCGAATGTTCGTCCCGAGGCGGCCTCCACCCACTTCCCGTCAATGAACAACATGTAGTCCCCCGTTCGTCCGTCCGAAGTCGTGGTCGTGCTCAGAAGTGCTTGAGCATCTCGATCGAGTCCACCGAGAGACCCCACGGCGACTTGATCGTCGCTCCTCCGTCCACCACGATCACCTGGCCGGTGATGCGGGCGGCCAATCCCGAGGAGAGAAAGAGCACGGCGTTGGCGATGTCTCGGGCCCGCGGGGAGTTGAGGGGAGCAGCGCCGTCGGTGCCCCACTGATTGTCGGGCTGGTCCTCGTTGCCACTGCCGACACTGCCCGGAGCCACGGCGTTGGCCCGGATGCCGTGTTGGCCCAGTTCTTCGGCCACCGTCTTGGTCAGCGAGATGATGCCCGCTTTGGCCACCCCGTAAGCCACGTGGAAGGCGGCCGAGCCGATGCCGTCCACCGAGGCCAGGGCGACCAGCGAGCCGCCCGTGCCTTGACGGATCATGTGCGCCGCCGCGGCGCGGTAGAGGTAGAAGGCCTGGGTGATGTTGTTGTCGATGGACCATCGCCAATCGTCGTCGGAGAACTCGTCGAACTCGGACCATTTGGCCCCGCCGATGATGTCGACCACGAGATCCAGCCCGCCCAGGGCCTCCACCGCCTCGTTCACCGCTCGTTTGCTCTGCTCGGGCACGGTCATGTCGGCGATGATCGGCACAGCCTTGCCGCCCCCGTCGCTGACCTCGGCGACGATGTCGTCGGCCCGACCCTTGTCCATGTCGATACAAGCCAGCGTCACCCCGGCGGCGGCCAACTTCAGGGTGCTGAGCCGGCCCATTCCCGCCCGCGCCGGCCGGTACCCGGCACCGGCAACGAGCCCCCGTTTGCCGGAGAGCCCGAGGTCGATGAGTTCGTCGAAGTCGGTCATGCCTCGACCCTACTAAGGAGAACCGATTGCCACCTCTTCGGGCCGACGCACCCTGGGCCGTCCGGCCGGCGGCACCATCCGTAGGGCGCGGCCCGGTTATGCGCTCGGGCCACGGTGCGAGGATGGTGGCGTGGATCCCTACGGTCAACAGCTGGTTGACGCCGTCGACGCCGTCCTGGCCGCCTGGGTGGAGCGCTGCGTCGCCCTGCGGGCCGAGCAGGCCGGGTTGGCCGAGAGCCCGCAACTGCGAGAGGCCGCCGTGCAGGCCGGGGAGACGGCGACCGTCGAGGTGAGCGCACGGTTGCGGGCCCTCTTGGACAAGGACATCGACGTCCAGACGACCACGCCCATGGCCATAGTGCGCCAGGCCGTGGTCCATCCCACCCGGGTCCTGCGAGAGGCCGGGGTACCCATCGTGGCTCGGGACCGGTTCAGCGAGACCAACTTTCCCGATGATGTCTACGACCTCACGCCGGCCAAGTTCGCCGACGTCGACCCGTCCCTGGCCGACCCCGGGCTGGCCTGGGGGGCGGCGAAGGCAATGGCTCATCTGCAACGGCACCGACCTCGGTAACCGGGGCGCAGTCGATGACGGCCCGGAACGAGGAAACCCCACCCGACCGTGGTCGAGTGGGGTTTCGGACAGCTACCCGTCTTAGCGAATCCGCGGGAGGGGGGAACCTGCCGAACATCGAAAGGCGCAAGCCGTCAACACCATCCAACCAGGCCCGCGACCCTTGTATTCCGATGTCTCCTCCCTGTGAGCCGATTGTCATAGAACCGTAATCTGCTCCGCTAACCGGTCGGGAAGGGCACCGGGTGCCATCATGGGCCAGTGGACATCGCCATGACCTTGCCAACCATGCTCCCACACGGCCGGAGGGAGCTGTTGGCCTGGTGCCGCGACATCGACGAGGGACCGTGGTCGAGCCTGGCCGTTCCCGAGCGGGTCACCTACACCAGCCATGCCCTGACCGTGCAACTGGCGGCGGCGGCCGCCCTTACCGAGCGGGTCCGGCTGTGGACGACGTTGATCGTGCTTCCCGCCCACAACGCGGTGCAGGTGGCCAAGGACATGGCCTCGGTCGACCAGGTGAGTGACGGCCGGTTGACGCTGGCGGTTGGGGTCGGAGGTCGTGAGCACGACTACCGGGCCATCGGCGGTGACTTCACCCGGCGGTGGCAACGCATGGATGACCAGGTGGCCGAGATGCGTCGCATCTGGGCCCAGAGCCCGCCGTTCGAGGCATCCGACCCCGTCGGACCGCCGCCGGTCCAAGACGGCGGTCCGCCCTTTGTCGCTGGCGTCCTGGGACCGAAGGCCTTGGCCCGCGCCGCCCGTTGGGCGATCGGGGTCGACGACCCCACCGCCATTACCGAGGTGGACGGCGACGCCCTTGCCGCCCAGCGCGACAAGGTCGTGCAGGCATGGAAGGACGCCGGCCGCAACGACCAGCCCCATTTCTCCACCAGCCTGTGGTACGCCCTCGGTCCCGACGCCAGACAGCAGTTGGGAGAGTACGTCTACAGC
>CAVQVK010000013.1:0-94217 GCA_963717035.1 uncultured Acidimicrobiaceae bacterium
GTCCAGTTCGGCGACCGGGCCGGCGCCGGGGATGACCGGATCGTGGTGAACAGCAAGGGCCCCGTCTCTGGTGAGGCGTACATCGAGCTCGACACCGTCCGCTCCCAGTCGGGCTGACCGGAGGAAGGCCTGGATCGTGCTCTCGAGAATGCCGGAGCTTGGTTCGGGGCTCCCCCGGTGGGCCTGGACGTCCACTGTGCTGCCCGTTCTCCTCTTGGTCTGACTCTGTTTGACTTGGTTTGACCGCTCCCGCCAGGCCGATTGATCGCCCGAGCTCAAGGGAGCTCGAGCCCGTTTTTGACCGCCCAACCCCACGGCGCTAGGCCTGTCTTATCGCCCAACACCACGCCGCTCGAGCCCCCTCTGATCGCCGAGCACCAAGGCGCTCGAATGCGGTTCCAAGAGCGCAGGTGGCACCGGAAAATTGCTGCGCGTGTGACTCTCGGTCATTACTCTAGAAGGCGGAACCCCAAATGGCAGGCGACTGACGGCGCCGAGCTATGTGAAACAGTTCACAATGGGGAAAGCTCGGATGACCGAGAGCGGAGGAAGCAACGTGGCCCTCGTTTGGAACCGCACTGTCGAATGGGACGAGGACGATTGGCGTGACCTCGCGGCTTGCCGGCATACCGAGCCTGACCTCTTCTTTCCTATCGGCACCACCGGACCGGCCATCGACCAGATCGAGGCGGCCAAGCGAGTCTGCCGAGGTTGTGACGCACTCGAGCCGTGTCTGGACTTTGCCCTGGCCACCAACCAGGAGTCCGGCGTGTGGGGCGGGACATCTGAGGAGGAGCGTCGCAAGCTCCGAAAGGCCTGGCTAGCAGCGCGCCGCCGCGCTTCCTGACCCTCGGACCAGCGACTTTTCGCTCCAGCCCCGGGGGTTTTTCCTTGCCCGGCCGCCGGCTGACCTAGCGGCCAAGCCAAACTTGAAAGCCAACCCACCGGCTGACCTAGTGGCCAACCCTCCGGCTGACCTCGTGGCCAGCCAACCCACCGGCTGACCTGGCGACCAGGCCATACCCGCTCACATCAACGGACCGGTCGCGGGTGTTCCACCGGAACGTCGAGGACCACCACCGTGCCCGGGCGGCTCCCGCTCTGGTCGCTCATGGTGATGGTGCCACCCAGCTGGCTGCGCACCAGGTCGCGGACGATGGACAGGCCCAAGCTCTGGGTCAGGTCGATATCGAACTGGTCCGGTAGACCGGCGCCGTCGTCACGGACGGCAACGATCAGCCGATCTCCCCAGCAGTCCAGGGTGACGTCGATGTGCCCGACAGTGGCAACCAGCTGGTCCGAGCCCTCTCGTTCCCGGTCTCTTGCCTTGTTGGGGTCATCACCCACCTTGCCCCCGAGGAACGCGTGCTCAACGGCGTTCTGCAGCAGCTCAGCCAGCACGACGGCCAACGGGGTGGCGATGTCGGCGGGCACATCGCCCAGCTCGCCGTAGACGGCGAAGGTCACCTGCAGGGGCGGGACCACGGAGTCCTCCGCCATGTGGATCAACGAGGTCACGATCTCGTCGAAGGGCACCTGATCACTCGGTTCCCGAGAGAGGATCTCGTGGACGATGCTGATCGACCGCACCCGACGCTCGGCCTCGAACAGGGCCACCCGCCCCTCGCCGGGATCGAGCCGGCGGGCCTGCAAGCGCAGGAGGGCCGAGATGGTCTGGAGGTTGTTCTTCACCCGGTGATGGACCTCGCGGATCGCCGCGTCCTTGGACAGGAGCAGGCGGTCGAGACGGCGGAGGTCGGTCACGTCACGAAGCAGGACCAGACAACCCGTCACATCCCCTTTGGTCAGTAGGGGGATGCAATGCAGGAGAACGACGACGTCGGGCCGTCGCTCCACCTCTTCCACCACGGGGAGAGCAGAGGCCAGGGCCCACTCGATGGCCGACTCCTCGACACCCAGGTCGTTGAGCCGACGACCTTCTAGCTGCGAGTACATGCCCATTCGATGGAGGGCATTGGTGGCGTTCGGCGATGCGTACCGGACGCGACCCTCCTCGTCGACCAGGACGATGCCGTCGCCAACCCGGGGAGCCTCCTCGGTGCCCACCTCCTCGCTCGGGAACGGGAACGTCGACTCGGCCAGCATCACGGCGAACCGGTCGAACACATCCCGATAGGTCCGCTCCAGGTGCCCGGGACGACGCCCGGCCCCCGACGAGAGCCGGGCCAGGACGGCGACCGTGGTTCCCTCGCAGCGGACAGGGATGCACTGCAGGCGCACGGGCTCGTCCTCGGGCTCGAGCTGCATCTCGCCCCTCGTGGCTTCACCCGATTGGAAGGTGGCTGTGACCAGGGGCCAATCGGCCGCTCCCACTGTTTGGCCCACGAGATCGTGCTGGACGACCGTTGCGCTGTTCGACGGTCGCATCTGGCCCAACACCACCAGCAACGGTCCCGTTGACCGATGATGGGGAGCCGTCGGCGCCATCGGCGCCAGCAGGACCAAGTCGGAAAAGGCCAGATCGGCCAGAATTCCCCACGTACCCAGCAACCGCTTCAGGTGAGCGAGCTGCTCGTCGACGAGGTCGGTCCGCTCCAGGGCCAGCTCGGCGGGGGTAGCCACGGTCAGGTATCGCCCAGTGTCTCGGCCGGTCTGGCGCCCGGTGTCTCGCGCTGTATCTCGGCCGGCGCCTCGGCCGGCCCGTCGCCCGGCCCATCGGATACTGCCGCGGCCGGCGCCACCGGGACGTTATGGGGTCGCCGCTCCCGGTAGCCCCGAAGTTCCGATACCCCGACATCGGCCAAGAGGGCTCGGAGATCGTCGGCCCGATGAGCGACGTCGGGCAGGCTGTGGCCGTCCGACGCCGTGGTCAGGGGGACGCCCCGGTCGACGAAGCGCCTGAGCAGTGGCGGAGCCGGGTACTCCTCCCCGACCGGCTTGCGCCAGCCGGCCGACGAGACCTCAGCGGCCATCCCCGACGACGCCGCCGCTTCGGCCATACGGTCGTAGAACTCGTCAGGGACAGCGGGGACGTGCCCGGCCACCTTCACGAGGTCGGGATGGGCGTAGACGTCGCACGCGCCGGACTGGCCCAGCTCCTCCATGGCCCGGGTGTACTCGTCCCACACCTGGTCGATGTCCCGAACCGTCCACTCGGCCATGACCAGCGGGTCGTTCAGCACATCGAACCGCCACGCCCCGAGCCAGTGCACCGATCCCAACAGCACGTCGAAGGGGTAGTCGGCCAGGAGCCCGGCCACCTCGTCCATGCGGCCCTCGTAGTAGTCGACCTCCATACCGAGCACGACGGGGAGCCCCTCGGCCTTCACCGCCTCGACCACCTCGACGTAGGTGTCCATATCGACGTGGGCGTGATGGTCCCAGTAGGCGGCCATTCCCGGGCGGAGGGCCTTGCCCGGAAGGTCGTCCCAGAAGCCGTGGAGCAATCTTCGGCTTGAACGAACCGGAACAGGTGCTCGGTGAGGGCGATCTCCGTCACGCCGGCGGCGACGGCCTTCTCGCAATAGCTGGCAACCTGCTCCACGGTGGCCTCGGCCTCACGCTGGGTGTGAGGCCAAAGATGCAGGTGGTAATCGAGCACGGGGGTCCTTTCAGTTCACCGGTTGCGAGACGGCTCTTCGGCGCAAGCTCAGTCGGCTCGGCGGATGAGGGTCACGCCATCGCGGACCGTGGTCTGGACGGCGACGACCCGGGAATCGTCGGCGACCCGCTCGTTGAAGGCCCGCAGGGCCTTGGTGTCGGCCGACGTGTCGCTTGGGTCCACTACCTGTCCATGCCAGAGGGTGTTGTCGGCCACGATCAAACCGCGAGGGGCGAGCTTGGGGAACACCGCGTCGAAATAGTCGAGGTAACCCGTCTTGTCGGCGTCGATGAACACCAGGTCGAACGGACCGGGTAGATCGGCGATGGACTCGAGGGCCGGCCCGACCAGCACTTCGATGCGATCGGCGTAGGGGCTGGCGGCGATGTGCCGCTGGGCTACTTCGGCGTGGGTGGGATCGAGCTCACAGGTGACGATCTTGCCCCCGGGCGCCAGTCCGGCGGCCATGGACAGGGACGAATACCCGGTGAACGTGCCGATCTCCAGGATCCGGGTGGCACCGGTGGCGAATACCAGCAGCTCCAAGAAGCGACCCTCGAGGTTGCCGACCATCATGCCCGGAGAGGCCAGGTTCGACCGGGTGTACTCGGCCACCTCGTGCAAATAAGCCGGGGTGGAGGTGGTATGCGCCACGGCGTAGGCCTCTATAGCTGGATCGACGATGTCGGTCATGACCTGCATCGTACGGCAGCCGATCGATAGTCCCGGCCGAACCCCGCCGGAGCCGAACCCCGCTGGAGCTACGACCAGATCTGCTCGCCCAGTCGCACCAGACCGGCGAGATCGAAGATATCGGTGTCGAAGAAGGGTACCGTGGCCAGGACCTCGGGGGCGGTGGCCAGGTGGGCCCGCTCCTCCCCCTCACGGATGGCCACCAGCCGGAAGTTGAGGAAGCTGTCGGCAACCTCGCCCAGCACTCGCCCCAGGTTGTCCTGGTCTCCCAGCACCTCAGCGCCTGGGGCAGCCGAGGAGGCCAGCTCCGAGGCGAGCGCCGAGGCCAGCTCGGGCGCACGTTCCTTCATCGTCTCGGCCACCGCCGCCGCCCCGGGATCTCGGAGATAGCTCGGCAGCACCTTGTTCAACACGATGGCACCGAGATCGAGGTGGCGGGCGGTGAGCTCGTGGGCAAAGAACTCCGCCTCCCGGAGGGGCACCGCTTCGAGGGTCGACACCACCATGAACGTCGTGCGGCGGTCCGAGAGAGCCGGCCCACTGCTTCGGCGCGCTCCACGAATCCGTCGTACATCGATTGGAAGAGGACGAAGAACTCGGAGATGTCGGCCAGGAACTGCGTGCCCAGAATGCGATCGGCGATCTGGTAGAAGGGCTTCGTCGCCGCGTTGACCAGCTTGGAGCGGTAGGGGACGATGAGCCAGCGCAGGAGCCGGGACGAGAAGAAGTCAGCCAGGCGTTGGGGGGCGTCCAAGAAGTCGACGCGCGTTGCGGGTCGGCGGGGTGTCCACGACGATCAGGTCGTAGTCCCCCTCGGAGTGGATCTCGTAGAGCCGCTCCATGGCGATGTAGTCGTGGCTCTGGATGAACCGGCCCGAGATGTTCTGGTAGAGCGGATTGGCCAGGATCTCGTCCCGGGTCTGTTCGTCAGGAGCGTGGCGGCGGATGAGGGCGTCCCAGGACTGCTTGGTGTCGAGCATCGCCGCCCACAGCTCGCCGCGGGGCTTGAGCCCGGCAGCTCGAAAGGCCTCATCGGGAACCCGGCGCTCGGTGTTGCCGATCCCCTCCAGACCCAGGGCATCGGCCAATCGCTTGGCCGGGTCGACGGTGAGGACCAGGACCTTGCCCCCTTGTTGTACCGCCGCCATCACCCCGGCGGCCGCGGCCGTGGTGGTCTTGCCCACGCCTCCTGGACCACAGGCGATGACGATTTCCTTGGCCGCCAGCAGTCCGTCGATCGACCCCGACTTCTCGGTGGGAAAGGCGTTCGGGGCCGGACCTCTCTGCGACCCGGCCGGATGGGCCGGCCCGGTATTCTCGGCTGGCCCAGCCTTCGGGGCTGGCCCGGCTCTCTTGGTTGGCGCCGTCGTCTTGGTTGGCGCCGTCGTCTTGGTTGGCGCCGTCGTCTTGGTTGGCGTCGTCGTCTTGTTTGGCGCAGTCTTCTTGGTTGGCGCCGTCGTCTTGGCGGCCTTTTTCGTGGTTGCCTTCTTCGGTGCTGCGACAGCCTTGGCTGTCCCCTTCTCGGTCGGGACCGACCTGGAGGGCTCGTCAGCCGTAGTCGGGGACGGACCGTCCTCGTTCATCAGAACCCGAGCTCTTCACCCAGTGAGGCCGCCACTTGCTTCGTCGTTCGCAAGCCGTGGGACCGGGTGAACAGGTAGGGCAGGTACAGCATGGGCACCGACGGGTCGATCCCGGCGCGCAGCCGCTCCAGATGGGTAGCTCGGGTCCTGCGCATGGTCACGGCCAACGTGGCCGCGTTGAGAACCATCCCGGGGTCACCGCCGACCAGGTCGCCGAGCTCCTCGGAGGGACCGGGGGCGCTCAAGGCATCGAACACCGCCTCTTCTTGTCGACCGAACAGCTCAGGGAGCACCCGGTTGACCACGACCCCCGACAGCTGGACGGTCGTCTGCTCCCGCACCTCGTCCGCCAGCTCAATGGTCTCGTTCACCGGCATCTCCTCCGGTGTGCACACCGCCACGAGACCGGTCTGGGCCGGGTCGGAGAGGATCTCGAGCATCCAGTCGGTCTGGGAGCGAATGAGACCGACCTTCACCAACTCGTTGATGGCCTGGGGGGCCGCCAGCTGGCCGACGATGTGGCCCGACGCTGGGGCGTCCACCACCACCAGGTCGTAGTGGCCCTCGCGGACCTCGTAGCAGAGCTTGCCCACGGTCAGGATCTCGCGGACGCCTGGGGCCACGGTGGCTACGAAGTCGAACGCCTTGGCCAACGGGCCGATCCGTCCCACGACCGGGATCCGGAGCTGGAGCTTCAGGTACTCCCGGAGCGACGCCTCGGTGTCCATGGTCATGGCAAAGAGGCCGGGAAGGACCTCAGTCTCCTTGAACCTCGTGGGCTTGGCCTCGTAGAACCCGGCGACGTCTCCCTTGGCGTCGACCTCGCAGATGAGGACGCGCTTGCCCCGTTGGGAGGCGAGGAGGGCCAGCGCGGACGCGACGGTCGTCTTGCCCACACCGCCCTTGCCGGTGACGAACAACAGCTTCAGGTCGAGCAGGGCGGTCATGCCCGCCTCACGGGGCGGGGGCCGGGCCGGCCCATGGGTCGGGCACCTCGGCCAGCCGGCAGTTCACGCCGTCTCAGGAGATCCCGAAACCGACCCGTCGATCGGTCGACGGGGCATCTACCTCCACGTACGCAACCTTGGCCGAGGGTACGCCCACCCTGCGGCCCTTGCGATCGGTCAGCCACAAGATGCTGCCCTCTCCGGACAGAACCTCTTCGATGTCGGCCAGGACCTTGTCACGATCTGTGTCCTCGGCCAACTCGACGTCGAGTTCCTTGACCGACTGGACAATCCCGATACGCACGTCCACCTGGCACGCTCCTCTCAGAAGCACCCCGGCAGCTCTGCCGGGTGCCACCGACGATACAAGGTCCGAGACTGCGCCCGGTCCCCCGGCGCCCCTCGGTCACACCTCTGGGCCACACTGGACACCATGTTGGGAAAGAGCGACCGGGAAGGGTCGGGAAAGAGCGACCGGGAGGGGTCGGGACAGAACGACCGGAAAGGGGAAACCGATCGAAACCGGCGGTGGGCCTCCACCATGGTCGGCTTCCCCGATCGCGGGGTGAGGTTCGCCCATGCCGATAGTCATACCGAAGCCGGACCAAAAGCCGTGGTCCCCTTCGATCGGCCCCAGCGGGAGGAGGTCGAGGACGCCCAGTTGGCTCCAGGGGCAACCCGTGCTCAAGGTTCCGGCAACCGGGCCCGGCCCGAGGAGCCCGATGGTTGGCGGACCTGCTTCGAGCGCGATCGGGACCGCATCCTGCACGCCACCGCCTTTCGCCGTCTGGCCGGGAAGACCCAGGTCTTCGTCTTCCCCGACGACCACCAGCGAACCCGGCTCACGCACGCACTGGAGGTTGCCCAGGTTGCCACCAGCATTGCCCGAGCATGCCGCCTGAACGTCTCGCTGACCGAGGCCATCGCCCTCGGCCACGATTGCGGTCACGGTCCGGGTGGCCACGCCAGCGAGGACGCGCTCTCGCCGTATCTCGATGGCGGGTTCGACCACGCCGTCTGGGGCGCCGATGTCTCCTTGGACCCACTCAACCTGTGCGCCGAAACGCTCGACGGGATCCGGAACCACTCCTGGTCCCGCCCGGCACCTTCGACCCCCGAGGGCGAGGTCGTGAGCTGGGCCGACCGGATCGCGTATGTCTGCCATGACTTCGAGGACGCCGTGGCCAGCGGGATCGTCACCGCCTCTGTCCTTCCCCCCGTAGTCCGGGAACGCTGCGGCGAGCGCCGGAGCCAGCAGCTCGGAGCCTTCATCGACGGAGTGGTCGAGACGGTGGCCACGACCGGCCGGATCGGGATGGGCGAGGAGCTGGCCGACGCGCTCGCTGCTTTTCGGGGCAGCAACTACGAGCACATCTACCTGCGCCCCAGCTCCCTGGCCCAGAACGCAGCGGTCGTGGCCGTCTTGCGGGCTCTGGTGGATCACTACGCCGATCGCCCCAATCGGATCCCATCGGTGAGCGAGGCGGGCGGGGCCCTTCTGGGTGGCGAGCCCGAGGCACTGCGTGCCGGCGTCGCCTACGTCGCCGGGATGACCGACCGGTTCGCCTTCACCCAAGCGGTCGCCCTGCTCGGCTGGGACCCGGCCAAGCTCCCCGTCGGTGTGGGCGTCGCCGGTCGACCCTAACCAGCTCGGGTTTCACCACCCCAAGGCGAAGGGCGGGTATCGCCACTCAGTGGACAGTGCGCTCCATGGACAAGTGAGCTCATGGACAGTGCGCTCAGTGGCCAGTGCGCTCCATGGACAAGTGCGCTCAGTGGACAGTGAGCTCTGGCGGTAGACCCGTGCCGGCCCCAATCCGACAAGTCCTTCGGCCAGTCGGGAGAACGCCAGGGCGGCCTCCCCATCGGGATCAGCCACCATCACCGGCAACCCGATGTCGCCGCCGTGGCGAAGTGCGGGAACCAGCGGGATCTGAGCCAGGAGGGGCACGCCCAGCTCGCCGGCCAGGCTCTTCCCGCCGCCTGCTCCGAAGAGCTCGTAGCGAGTGCCGTCATCACCGGTGAACCAGCTCATGTTCTCGATTACCCCCCGCACGGCCAGCTTCAGCTTCCGGGCCGCATAGGCGGATCGCTGCGCCACCCGTTGGGCCGCGGCTTGGGGGGTGGTGACCACGAACACCTCGGTCTTGGTGAGGTACTGACCGAGCGACAGGGTGACGTCGCCGGTGCCGGGGGGCATGTCCACCAACAAGAAGTCGGGCTCCCCCCAATAGGCGTCGACCAAGAACTGCTCCAGGGCCTTGTGCAGCATCGGCCCTCGCCAGATGACCGGGGTCTCGTCGGGAACGAAGAACCCCATCGACAGGCAACGCACCCCGTGTGCCGAGGGCGGGATGACCAGGTCGTCGATGATCAACGGGTCGGTGCGGACCCCGAGCATCTTCGGGACCGAGAACCCGTAGACGTCGGCATCGAGGATCCCGACATCGTGACCCTGCTGGGCCAGGGCCACGGCCAGGTTGACGGTGACCGAGGACTTCCCCACTCCCCCTTTGCCCGAGGAGATCCCGATCACCCGCGTGCGAGAGCGGGGCAGCATGAACCGGTTGGGTCGACCCTCTTCGTGGCCGAGCTGACCGCCGTGGCCATGGTCGTGATCGTGCCCGTTCTCCTCGGCGTAGGCCGAGACACCGCCGTCGAGGGGCTCTCCCCGCAACAACAGGCGCACCCGCCGCCGCTCGTCCTCGTTCATGACGGCGACCTCGCCGCCGACCTCCTCGACGCCGGCCACGGTCCCCACCGCGCCCCTGACTCGGGCCAACAACTCTTCGACCTGGGGATACTGGCCGACGGGTACCGCCAGGTCGACCGTCACCCGCTTGCGCTTCACCGACACCGATCTGACCATGCCCAGCTCGCCGAGCGTGCGACGAAGCTCGGGGTCCGTCACCGCATCGGCAGCGGCCCGCACCTGTGCTTCGTCAATGGACATGAACGTCTCTCCTCGGAAGAAATCGGCTTCACGACTACACTAGGTGACGTGCCACCAATCCAGGACAGGACCAGCGAGGTGGCAACGCCGCTGGTGACGGGGGCAGTTCCGTCCGACAACGACTTCTCCGCCGCAGCCGCCGCGGTGACCTCGGCCTTCGGCGACCCGACCCGTCGGGAGATCTATCTCTTCGTCCGGGCCAACCCCGGCGCCACCGCATCGGAGGTGGCCACCCGCTTCTCACTGCACCCCAATGTGGCCCGACATCACCTCGAGCGTCTCGCCGCCGGTGGGTACGTCGACGTCACCATGGAACGGGCCGCAGGGCACGGAGCCGGTCGCCCGTCGAAGCGCTTCACCGTGATCGGCAACGACCCCACCCTCGACCTGCTGACGCGGCGAGACGATCTGCTCATCGTGTTGCTGCAAGAGGCTCTCAACCTGCTCGGACCAGAAGCGGCCGAACGCATGGCCGAACGGGTCGGCGAGGAGTACGGGCGCTCACTGGCCGGCCACATGGCCCCGGGTGAGGGCAACGGTCCCTTCGGACAGCCATGCACGCCATCGCCGACACCTTGACCGCGCACGGCTTCGCCGCCCACGCCGAGGACCAGGGTGCTTCCACCGCCGTGGTCGCCGACAGCTGCCCGTTCGGGACGCGGCGTCGCAGTACCCCGTGCTGTGCGCAGTCGACCGCGGCATGGTCAAGGGACTGCTCGCCGGGCTGTGTGGCGAGAATGGCGAGGGTGCTGTCCCGGTCGTGCTGTCGTCGCGTGCTCGCGGCGACGACGCCTGCGTCGCGTTGGTCTGACCGTGGCGCCGGGAACACCGGACCATCTGCACCGGGCCATCCAGCACCGGACCGTGCGAGGAACCAGCCGGTCCGTCGTGCCCGGCGACTGCGTTCGATCGATCACCGGGTCTGAGGGAATGCCCCGCCACTACCTCGATCACGCGTCGACGACGCCGCTACGCCCCGAGGCCTCTGCGGCCATGACCGCCTGGTGGGACACCGGCATCACGGCCGACCCCGGGCGGGTCCATACCGAGGGACGGATCGCCCGGGCCACCCTGGAAGACGCCCACGACCAGGTGGCCGCGTTCTTCGGGGTCCGGCCCCGCCAGGTCATCTTCACCTCGGGCGGTACCGAGGCCATCAACGCCGCCGTGTGGGGAGCGGCCCACGCCCGGCCCGGGCCGATGGTCTGCTCCGCCGTCGAGCACTCGGCCGTCCGGGACGCGTCGGCCCGGTCCGGACCGGTCTTGGGGCTGAATGTCGATCGAGTCGGTCGGATCGATCCCGACGCCGTGTCCGACGCGCTCGATCACGCCGCCACCGAGCATGCCCAGCCGCCGTCGCTGGTGCACTGCCAATGGGCCAACCACGAGGTCGGGACGGTGCAACCGGTTCCCGAGGTGATCGATCGATGCCGGCAACGGGAGATGCCCGTCCTCGTCCACGTCGACGCGGCGGCCGCCGCCGGACACGCTCCGCTCGATCTCGGCGCCCTGGATGCCGATCTGGTTTCGGTCTCCGCCCACAAGCTGGGCGGACCCCCGGGCATCGGCGCACTCATCGTCCGGCGGGGCCTTCGGGTCGAGCCGTTCCTCGTGGGCGGCGAGCAGGAGCGGGCCCGACGGGCCGGTTTCGAGAATGTGGCCGCGGCGGTGGGGTTCGCGGCGGCCGTGGGCGCATTGACGAAAAGCCGTGCGGCTGACGAGGAGAAGTCCGCCCGCCAGTACACCGATCAACTCCGGGACGTCACCCTGGCCGTTCCCGGGGTCACGGAGTACGGCGACACCGAGCACCGCGTTCCCCACATCGTGTGCCTCGGGATCGAGGGAGTCGAGGCCGAACCGGTCTTGCTCGGTCTGGACCAAGCCGGCATCGCCGCCCACTCGGGTTCCTCGTGCTCGTCCGAGTCGCTCGAGCCATCGCCCGTCCTCCAGGCCATGGGCGTCGACGCCGAACGGTCGCTCCGCCTGTCGGTGGGATGGTCGACCTCAGGGGCCGACATCGATGCGTTCGCCCAGGCCTTTCCTCGGGTCCTCGCTGACTTGCGGAGCCTCCGCAGCGCCTGACCGATCCTCAACGACAAGAGCTGGCCGGCGTCCGATAGCCAGCGGGAGCGAGCTCAGGCCGAGGGGACCTGGGCGGGGAGGGGCACGCCGGCCTGGGCAAACGCCTGGCGAATGTAGGGCGCGGCCTGCTTGATGACCGACGCGGAGGGCGCCGGATTCGTGGCCGCCAGGAACTGCAGATATTGCGCTACGGCACCGGTCGCATTGTGGTCTTGCAGCAACAGGATGGTGCCCAGGTAAAGATGACCGGCAAAGTCCTGGGGATCGAGCTTCACCGCTTGCTCCACCAACTTGCGACCTTGGGCGGTCAGCGAGGCGCTCTTGCCCTGCGATCCCACCTGGTAGTCGAGCCAGCCCAACTGAGCAGTGGCCTGGGCCTGGTGGGGGCTCTGGCTCAGGATCTGGTTGTAGAGCTGGGCGGCCTGGCTGAAATTGCCGGCGTCCTCGTACACGGCCGCCTGAGCAAGGGTCTGGGCGATCTTCTGCTGCTGGCTGAGCGAGACGTTGCCCGTCTCGGTCTGACCGGGAAGCCGGGGCACGGCCACCAGCACCACCACGAGCACGATGGCGGCGCCGAGGGCGGTGACCGATCCGGCCAAGAAGAAGCGCTGGCGTCGAGCGCCGCGACGGACTGGTGACGGCACTAGCCGCAGCCGCGGCCGCGGGAATCGGATCGGGTGCGGCCGGTTGCGGGTCGGGCCCGACCGTGCCGTCGACCGCAGGAGCCACCTTGACGAATGAGTCCGCACCCAGTGAGCTCGCAGGCGGAGTGCCCGCACTCGAGGAGCCGGTGTCGGTACTCGACGAGCCGGCATCCGTACGACGAGCCGGCGTCCGTACTCGACGAGCCCGCTCCCGAGGATCCACGATCAAGACTGGCGGGGACGGCCACGGCGGAGGTGAGCGAGGCCGGTGCCGAATCCGCCCCGACGAGGGCGACGATACGGGCCTCGACGGCCTCGAGCCGGCCACGGTCCCGTTGGCTGAGCGCCTGGTAGTCGACGTCGGACAGGTCGCCGGCATCATGCTCCGCGAGAGCATCGGCGAGGGAGCGCTCCAGGAAGTCCCGCCGATCGGCCAGCACGTCGACATCGGTGTCGCCGACGGTCGCCGGGCCCATGGCCTCCTCGTCGGGGGCGAAACCTCGCCGCTTGCGTCGGACCACGAACAGGGTCAGCCCACCGATGGCGGCGACGCCACCGACCAAGGGCAGGATCCACACCAGCAGTGACCATCCGCTGGTCGGTGGGGTGAGCACAATGGACGAGCCGTAGCGGGCGATGAGGTAGTTGTCGATCTGTTGATCCGTGCGGCCCGCCGCCACTTGGGCGGCGATGGCGTTGCGCACGGTGATGGCCGTCTGGGCGTTGGAGTCAGCGGCCGAGAGGTCCTCGCAACTCGGGCACTTGATCCCCGAGGCGATGGACTGGACCCGTTGGGCCGGGGTCAAGGGCTTGGACGAGAAGGCTCCGCTCCCGATCACGAGAGCGACGACCAGGACGACGCCAAGGACCACCCAGACCAGCGTTCGCCGCCTGGCCCGTGACGAGCTGCTCACGGATTCGAGGCCTTGGCCCGCTGGATGACCGTGTCGAGGTCTTTGACCGTGACCGGTCCGAGGTAGTCGGCCACCACCCGGCCGTCAGGGGCGATCACGAAGGTCGACGGAGGCGAGCCGACGCCGAAATCGAGCCGGATCGTCCCTTGTGGATCGGCCATGGTCGGCCAGGTGGCGCCCTGTGAGATCTGGTAGCTCCGTGCCGCGGACACTGTGTCTTGGATCACCACCGAGAGCATCGACGCATCACCGGACCGCTGATGTTCGTACTGGAACTGGATCAGGTTCGGTTCTTCTTGCTGGCAGGGCTCGCACCAGCTGGCGAAGAAGTTCACCACGATGTACTTACCGGGTTGGGAAGGCAGGGCATAGCGAGTCCCGTCCACGGTGAGGCCCGAGATGGGCGGTGCCTGCTTGCCCAACAACGGGCTCGCCGCCTGGGCAATCGTGGCCGGCGGGCGGGTGGCCAGCACCGCGGTGAGGCCGGCGGCGATGACCAGCACGGCGAGGCCGATCCATCGAGCCGTGTGCTTGGACCGACTCGGGGGTCCCGGTGCCCCGCCTTCGGGGCCCGGACCGACCGGCGGCGCGCCGGGCGCGGGCGGCTGCTGGCTCAACTCGGTTCTCCGATGCCCACTGGGACGTGCACGGGTTGGGGCTCGGTCCCCTCCCTGGGCTCGGTCCCGTTCCCGGTCCCGTTTCCATTCGCGGTCCCCGCTAGCTCGCCCGGCCGGTCGTCGTACCCGTCGTCGGGACCGGGCGTGCCGGCCATACCCACCACCGGTCTCGACACGGGGTCGGTGGGCCGACGCCGGCGACCGGGAACGGCCGAGAGGATCGTGCCCACCACCAACAGCGTCCCACCGACCCACATCCAGGTCACCAACGGCTGGACGACCACGCCGATGACCACCGACGAGCCCGAGGGGATCTTGTCGATGGTCAGGTAGACGTCGTCCTGCCAACCCGAGTCGATGGACGGGGTACCCACCACGTTCGACGTGTTGGAGCCGAAGCTGGTGAGCGCCGGACGGAAGTCACCGCCTCCGTCCACCTTGATGACCGCCTCCCGCGCCGTCGACGCCGGGGTGGTGACCGTGCGGTAGCCGAGGAACTGCACGGTATGGCCGTCGAACGAAGCGGTCTGGCCCGGCGTCAGCGTGACCTCCCCGCGGTGCCCGAACGCGGTGGCGGCAGCCAGCCCGACGGCGATGACCACCACGCCGATGTGCACCACCATGCCGCCGTTGGCCCTTCCCACCAGCCCCCGCCACCCGGCCAGGGTGGCGCGTGCCGGGTAGCCCCCGCCAATCGAGCCCCGCGCCAAGCCAGGCGGACCGACAGGACCAGGGCCCGGCCGGCCGACGCGGCGGCAAACGCGCCCAGCCCGAAGGCCACCAGGGGCTCGAGCCCGTGCACGCCGCCGATCACGCAGGCCACCACCGTCACCACGGCCAGCGCCGCCGGTACGGCGATGCGCCCCCGCATGACCGACAGCGTCGTCTTCCGCCACGGCAACGCCGGGGCCACGCCCATCAAGAACAACAGGGCCAAGCCGAGGGGCACGGCCAGGGCGTTGAAGTACGGCGCCCCTACCGTCACCTGCTCGCCGTTGAGGGCCTGGTAGAGGAGCGGGAACACCGTCCCCAGCAGAACCACGAAAGCGAAGGCCACGAACAGCACGTTGTTGCCCAGGAATGCCCCCTCCCGGCTGAGCGGGGCGTCGATCCCTCCCGGCGATCGCAGCCGGTCGCCCCGCCAGGCGATCAGTCCCGACGCCGACCACCAGCACCAGGGCGAAGAAGCCGATCAGCAGCGGGCCGATGGTGGAATCGGAAAAGGTGTGGACAGACTGGATCACGCCGGAGCGGGTGAGGAAAGTGCCCAGGATGGTCAAGCTGAAGGTGGCGATGACCAGCGACAGGTTCCAGACGCGCAGCAACCCGCGGCGTTGCTGCACCATCACCGAGTGGAGGTAGGCCGTTCCGCACAGCCAGGGCAGGAACGACGCGTTCTCGACGGGTCCCAGGCCCAGAACCCACCCCAGCCGAGCACCTGGTAGGACCACCACATCCCGAGCAGGATGCCGGCGGTGAGGAAGCCCCACGCGAACAGGGTCCACCGGCGGGTCTCGCCCTGCCAGTCCTCATCGAGCCGGCCGGTGATCAACGAGGCCACGGCGAAGGCGAACGGGAGGGTGAAGCCGACGAATCCCAGGTACAAGAGGGGCGGGTGGAACGCCACCAAGGGGTTGTTCTGCAAGAGGACGTTGGGCCCGTTCCCGTTGGCGACAATGGCTCCCACGACCGAGCGGAAGGGGTCGGCCGGACCCAGCATGAGCATGAAGAAAAAGCCGGCGACCACGTAGACGACCAGGGTGGCCCAGGCCACCAGGCGGTCGGCTCCTCGCTTGCGGAACCGCCACACCATGGCGGTGGCGTAGCCACCGAGGATCACGCCCCACAGCAGGATGGATCCCTCGAGGGCCGACCACATCCCCGTGATCGAATACAACAAGGGCGTCGACCTGGAGTTGTTGTCGGCCACGTAGACCAGCGAGAAGTCGTGGGTTATGAGGGCGTGCTCCATCGCCGCGGTGGCGACCAGCCCGCCGACCAGGATCACCGGGGCATAGATCTGGGCGTTGCGGATGACGGAGTCTTTGCCCCGGGCCAACCCGACGACCATCACCACCGCGCCGACCACGGCCGCGGCCAGCCCCAGGAGGACGCCGGTGTGACCCAGTGCTGCGTTCACTGCGCCTGACCGACGCCGAGCCGCGCGCCCTGATCGACGCCGAAACGGTTCACCCGACCGACGCCGAGCCCGGTGCCCTGACCGGCGTTCATCGCTTGCTCCCGTTGGGGGCGGTCACCCGATTGGGATGGGCGGCAATGTACGACGAGGAGTGCTTGACCATGATCTGGTTGGAGGCGAAGTCGTTCCCGCTGAAGTGGCCGACCACCACGACGGGGATATTGGGCTGGAAGAGCTGCGATGGAGTCCCGGTGTTCGACACCTCCTCGGACACCCCGTTGCTCCGGACGGCGAAGTCCACGCCCCGTCGCGTGTAGTGGACGGTGCCGGGTACGACCACCCCCTCGAGCCGGAAGTCCCGGGCGCCCAGCGTGGCCTTTTGATGCACGGCCTGGTCGACGGTCAGGTAGTAGTCGAGCGAGCTGCCGAGACCCTTCACCAACAAGAAGACGAATGCTGCCACCAGCACCACCCCGACCCCCACATAGCGGAGGCGGTGCGACTGCCCCCGACCGGGCGCGGGTTCGTTCGGGGCCGACGCTACCGGAGGGGCGCCGGGTTCAGCCGGTGGAGCGACGGTCACGGACCATCCTGGGCGCGTTCATCAGGGGTGACGTCGGCCTCGGCCAGGGCGACGAGTCGGTTCAGCCGGCGCCGGCGCCAGATCAACTGCACGGCATAGAGAAAGAGGAGTCCGAGGACGATGCTGTACCCGGCGATGACGTAGTTCACCTGACCACCTCGCTCACCGGAGCCGCCGTCTCTGCCGGCTGTTCCTCCGGGAACCCTCCGGCACCGGGGAACCCTCCGGTACCGGGGAACCGTCCGGCACCGGGGTGACAGCCACGAGTGGGGCACTCGGCGCTCCGTTCCCGGTCGCCGCGGTCACGACGCCCTCCGCCTGGCGCTGACGGATCGCCGTATCGAGCTCACCGGTGCCCAGCTGGTCCTGGAGCGAACCGATCCGGTAGCGAACGAGCAGCATCCACAAGAAGACCAGGGTCAGGGCCACGAAACCGAGCAGCAGCGTCCAGGCCATCGAGCCATGGATCTGGGGCGACAGATCAGGGTTGAGCACGGTGGCGCCCTGATGCAGTGTCTTCCACCACAGGACCGAGAAGTGGACGATGGGCACGTCGACGGCGGCAAAGAGAGCGGCGAAGGCACAGCGCTTGGCCCGGACCTCGGGATCGGCGGGAACCCGGCGCAGCGCCAGGTACCCGAGGAACAAGATGAGCAGCAGGGCGGTGCTGGTCAACCTGGCGTCCCAGGTCCAATACACGCCCCATGTGGGGCGGCCCCAGATCGACCCGGAGATCAACGTGCAGACGTTGAACACCACCCCGACCTCGACGGCGGCCGCGGCCAGGCGGTCCCAGAACAGCGACCGGGTACGGGGCCACAGGTAGAGGAGGCTGGCCAGCGCGGCCAGACCGAAGGCCAAGTAGAGGGCCACCCAGGCCACCGCGGGATGGAGGTAGACCAGACGGACCAGGTCGCCCTGGGTCTTGTCGGGCGGGGTGATCCACAAGCCCAGCCACACGGTGAAGGCCACGCTGACCAGCGCAGCGATGCCCACGACGCGGGTCGTCCACATCGCTCTCGGAGACTGTCGGATCACGCTGACTCCTGAATCGGACCGAACACGACCACTCCTAATGCCAGATAGACGGCGTCGAAGACGATGAGCAGGCGAACCCACGGTGTCCCCTGGCTGGGGATGCCGCCGGCCAGGGCCGCTTGCCAGATACGGGTGCCGGCCAACAGGACCGGCGCCACCACTGGAAGCAACAAGAAGGGCAAGAGGGTCTCTCGCACCCGCAATCCGGCCGAGAGGGCTCCGTACAGGGTGCCCGCCGCGGCCAGGCCGATGGTGCCGGCAACGCACGCCACCACCGCCAGCCAGACACTGTTCATCCGAGCGCCGTAGAGAAGCACCACCCCCACGCCCAGGATCGCCTCGAGGACGATCAGCTGTACCGCCACCGCGGCCGTCTTGCCCAAGAACACCCCGGCCGGATCGAGGCCGGAAAGGCGAAGACCGTCGCGGGCCCCGTCGGCCGATTCCACCGACACGCTGCGCTGGATGGCCAGCACCGTCGAGAACAGGATCGCCACCCAGAACAGTCCGGGCGCAGCCTTGGCCATGGGAGACCGATCGGGGCCGAGGGCGAAGGCGAACAGGACGAGGGCGATGACCCCGAAGGGGGCCACCTGGCTCAGGGCCACCCGCGAGCGTGCTTCGATCCTCAGGTCCTTCCCGACCATGAGGAGGGAGTCACGCCACATGGATGGCACTCTCCCCGTCGGGGGCCGGGACCGGACCCGGGATGGGAGCGGCGATCGGAGCCGGGACCGCACCCGGGATGGGGGCGGCGATCGGAGCGGGGATGGCGGCGGCCAGGTCCCGGATGGTCCGTTCGCTGGTTATCCGCCCACCGGTGATGGTCAGCGCCCGGTTGGCCAACGGCTCGACCAGATTCGCCTCATGGGAGGCGATGACGACGGTGGCCCCGTGCGCCGAGGCCTCACTGATCAGCTCGCCCACCAAGGTGCGCGCCGCGGCGTCGAGACCGGCGTGGGGCTCGTCGAGCAACCAGAGCTCGGGGGACCGGGCTACCAACACGGCGAGGGCCACCCGGCGGCGCTGACCGGCCGAGAGCTTGGAGGCGCTGGTCCGCAAGAGCCGGCCGACCAGACCGAGACGGTCGCAGGCGGCAGGGATCCGGTCGGTCGAACCACCGGCGGCCCGGACCGCGAAGCGGACGTTCTCCCGTACCGTCAGGTCGTCGTACAGATGGGAGGCGTGGGCCAGGAACCCCACCCGACGCCGGAGCGCCGTGCGATGACGGACGGGATCGAGACCGAGCACCGCCACCCGGCCCGACGCCGGCGTCACCAGTCCGGCACAGAGGCGGAGCAGGCTGGTCTTACCGGCTCCGTTCGGGCCCTCGATCAGCACTGTCTCGCCCGTGGCGACCTCGAGGTCGACTCCGGCGAGAAGCGGGAACCGTCCCGATAACGCGACCGTGTCGTGGAGGGACAGTGCGAGTGGGGAAGGGACTGCAGGAGCCATAGGCGTCGACCATGCTACGGGCGACGGGGGGCATGGAGCCAGGCGGGGCCAGGTCGCTCGCTGCGTGCTCAGCTGGTAGCCGACGATTGCTCAGCTGGTGGCCAGGCGACCGAGGTGGAGGTCGTTCAGGAGTCGGGAGAACTGGGCGGACACCCAGCCCAGGTTGCCGGTCACCAACAACAGCCCGAATACGACCAGGATCACGCCCCCGACCAGGTCGATGTAGCGCAATCTGCCCCGGACCCGGGCCACCACGTCGGTCAACCGCCCAAAGGCCAGCCCGCTGAGCAGGAAGGGAACGCCCAGGCCCAGCGAATAGGCGATGAGGAGGACGATTCCTCCGGTGAGGGTCCCCTCGTGGGAGGCCAGGGTCAGCACGCTCCCGAGGACCGGGCCCAGGCACGGGGTCCAGCCGAAGGCGAAGGCCATGCCCATGACCGGGGGGGCCCAGATGCCCAGCAAGGAGGGTCGGGCGGCAAAGCGGCGCTCGCCGACCACGAACATGGGCAGGCGCACACCGGCAGCCATGCCCACCAGCACGGCCCCGAAGGCCACGATGACCACGCCCGAGACGGTGTTGGCCAGTTGCTGGTGGGTGCGCAGCAGGTGCCCGATGGCCATGCGCTGGCCCCGAGCGCGGTGAACACGACGGTGAAACCGGCGATGAACCCGAGGATGCCGCGGAACAGGCGGCTTCGCTGCCGGGCCAGCTCGTCCGAACTGGGCGGGGCCACGGTGGCCACCGCTCCCGTTGCTCCGGCTGGCGTTGCTCCGGCTGGCGTTGCTCCGGCTGGCGTTGCTCCGGTTGGCGTTGCTCCGGTTGGCGTTGCTCCGGCCGGCGCCCCGTTAGCGACGACCGCCGGCGACAGCTCGGCGCCGCGAGAGCGAGCACCGGCCGGCGCCGCGGCCAGCTCAGCCGCGCTCAGACCCGAGACCATCGACAGGTAGCCAGGAACCAGGGGCAGCACGCACGGGGAGAGGAACGACAAGATCCCGGCGCCGAAGGCGACGAGGATCCCGAGCGGATCAGCGCTGACTGCGGCCAATCCTGGCACCGGCCGGCCTCAGGTGAGCTTGGCTCGCACCAGAGCCAGGTCGGCCTCGACCATCATTTGGACGAGGGTGGGGAAGTCGACTTCACGATGCCAGCCCAGCACCTTTTCGGCCTTGCTCGGATCCCCCACCAGCAGATCGACCTCGGCCGGGCGTAAGAACCGCTCATCGATGGTGACGTATTTCTCCCAATCGAGCCCAGCGGCGGCAAAGGAGAGCTCCACGAGCTCGCGGACCGAGTGGGTCTCGCCGGTGGCTACGACGTAGTCGTCGGGCGCGTCCTGTTGCAGCATCATCCACATGGCGCGTACGTAGTCGGCGGCAAATCCCCAGTCCCGCTGGGCGTCGAGGTTCCCGAGGGCCAGGGACTGGTCGATGCCGGCGGCGATACGGGCCACGCCGTGGGTCACCTTGCGAGTCACGAACTCGAGCCCCCGGCGGGGGGACTCGTGGTTGAACAGGATCCCGGACGAGGCGTGGAGGTTGTAGCTCTCCCGGTAGTTCACCGTGATCCAGTGGCCGTATACCTTGGCCACGCCGTACGGGCTGCGGGGGTAGAACGGCGTGCTCTCCCTCTGGGGGACCTCTTGGACCTTGCCGAACATCTCCGACGAGCTGGCCTGGTAGAAGCGGATCTCGGGGTCCACCGTCCGGATGGCGTCCAGGACCCGGGTCACCCCGAGGGCGGTGGTCTCCCCGGTCAGGACGGGCTGGCTCCACGAGGTCTGGACGAACGACTGGGCGGCCAGGTTGTACACCTCGGACGGCCGATGGTCCCGCAGGATGCCGATCATCGAGACCTCGTCGAAGAGGTCGCCGGCCACCAGGGTCAAGCGGTCCTCGATGTGGGCGATCCGCTCGAAGGTGACCGTGCTCGACCGCCGGACCATGCCGATGACCTCATAGCCCTCGTTCAGGAGCAGCTCGGCCAGGTAGGAGCCGTCCTGACCGGTGACGCCGGTGATCAGTGCTCGCTTCGCCATCGTCATGTGCTCCTCAGCTCGTCTTTGGGATTGTCGGCGGGAAGCTCCTGCCAGGCAGGCGGGCGCTTGGCCATGAACGCGGAAATGCCTTCCGCCGCTTCCGCCGTCTGACTGGTGATCGTCAACATGGCATGCAGGTAGGCAAGGGCGTCAGCTGCGTCCGAATCCCAGACAGCGTAGAACGATTCGCGACCCAGCCTCATCGCTCCCGGCGGTTTCGAAGCCAGCGTGGCCGCCAGGGAGGCCACCGCGGCATCGAGCTCATGGTGAGGGACCACCGAGGTGACAAAGCCGATACGGTCGGCTTCGGCGGCGTCGACCACCCGGCTGGTCAGCATCAGCTCCAGGGCTTTCTTCGGCGGCATGGAGCGCACCAAGGGCACCGTCACCATGTAGGGCCAGAGCCCCACGTTCAGCTCCGGCGCCCCGAACCGGGCTCGGTCGGACGCGATCACCAGGTCACAGGCCAGAGCCAGGCCCATGCCGCCGGCCATGGCCCATCCCTGGACTCGAGCGATGGTGGGCTTGCCCAGCTGCCACATCTCCTGGAACAGCGAGGCCATCCACCCCCGGGCATCGTGATGGTCGAGGAAGGCATCGGTGCCGCCGCCGGCCCCCTCGGGAGCCATGCCGGCCAGGTCGGCGCCGGCACAGAAGGCCTGATCGCCGGCCCCGGTCACCACGACCACCCGCACCGAGGGGTCGACCTTGGCCGCGGCCAGCTCCCGGCGCAGCCCGGCGATGACGTCCCACGTCACGGCGTTGCGACGCTCGGGTCGGTTGATGGTGAGGGTCAGGACGCCGGCGTGGATCTCGGCTAGAAGGTCGGATTCGGCGCGCGGCGTCCTGGGTCACCGCATGACGCTATCCCGTCGGACGTGGGCGGTGGCGCCGAAGCACGAGCGAACGGTCGGGGGCTTCGGCCGCAGTACCGTGTCCCCATTCCGACCGCCGCCATCGTCTCGTTTCGCCTCGGCGGCTCCGACGGAGTCGCCGTCGAGGCGGCCAAATGGGCGGGAGCTCTGGGCACGCTGGGCTACGCCGTCTACTCGGTGGCCGGCGACGGACCGGTTGATCGGCTCGTGCCCGGACTGTCGATCGGCGCGGCTGAGCCACCCACGGACAAGGAGGTGGTCGACGCGCTCGACGCCGCCGATGTGGTGGTCGTGGAGAACCTGTGCTCGCTCCCGCTCAACCCGGCCGGCGCCGACGTGGTTGCCCGCGCCCTGGCCGGTCGGCCGGCTGTGCTCCACCACCATGACCTGCCCTGGCAGCGCCCTCAGTTCCTCGACGCGCCGCCGCCCCCCGACGATCCACGGTGGTCCCACGTGACCATCAACGAGCTCAGCCGTAGGGAGCTCGGCGCTCGGGGCATCACCGCCACCACCGTGTACAACGCGTTCGAGACCGGCACTGACGACGTGTCCGCGGTCGCCGCCACCCGACGAGCGGTCCGTCGGGTCCTCGGGATCGGCGATGATGCCCGATTGGTCCTGCAGCCGACCAGGGCCATCCCTCGGAAGAACGTGGCCGGCGGCATCGCCCTGTCGGAGTTCCTGGGCGCCACCTATTGGTTGCTCGGGCCGGCGGAGGACGGCTTCGCCCCCGAGACGGCCCGGCTGATCGACGCCAGCCGGGCTCCGGTGATCTTCGGCTGGAAGGACCCGTCGATTTCCTCGGTGGACGACGCCTACGCGGCCTGTGACGTGGTAGCCCTCCCCTCGACCTGGGAAGGGTTCGGGAACCCGACCATCGAATCGGCCATCCATCGGCGCCCGCTGGCCATCGGGCCCTACCCCGTGGCCGACGAGCTGGCCGCGTTCGGGTTCCGGTGGTTCCCCGTGGGCCGACCGGCGGCCCTCGACACCTGGCTGTCGGATCCGGACCCCGGTCTGCTCAGGCACAACGCGGACGTCGCCGACGCCCACTTCTCGCTCCGCGACCTCCCGGCCAAGATCGCGGGTCCTCCCCAGGGCTGACGTGGGGCGCCCGTCGGGTATTCCGGTTCGTAATGGGGAAATTCTGAGCCACGAGTAGCATGGCCGGGATGACCGAGGCGATGGCTCCCGATACGAGGGATGGCGGCCGAGCTCCTCGGCGACCTGCTCCTCCGGTACCCGGGCGGCGGCTCACCGCAGGCGAGCGCCGCGACCAGCTCTTCGACGTCGCCCTCTCGCTCTTTGCCGAACGGGGCTATGCGGCCACGACCATGGACGACATCGCCGAGGCGGCCGGCGTGACCAAGCCGCTCGTGTACCAGCATTTCGATTCGAAGCGGGCGCTCTACCTCGAGCTGATGGAGTCCGTGTCCCGCAAGGTCATCGACGCCATCACCTCGTCCACCGCACGAGCGGATGGGCCGCGGCAACAGGTGGAGCTGGGCTTCGCCGCCTACTTCGAGCTGGTAGTCGGGAACGAGAGACGCGTTCCGGCTGCTCTATGGTCGAGATGCGCCCGATGACCCAGAGCTCGGTGAGGCGCTGCGTCGGGTGGAAGACGCCATCGCCGAGGCCATCGACCCGCTCATCGATGCCGGGCTCGATCCCGAGCATCGGCTGCTCTTGGCCTATGCCGTGGTGGGGATGGCGGAAGGGGCCAGCCGCCACTGGATGGCCGGTCGAGGCGCCCGTGACCGCGCCATCGGCGACACCGTGACGGGCAATCCGGAGAACGCGGCGGCCACCACGCTCGATGCCGGGCTGTTGGCCGTCCGACTGGCCGACCTGGCCTGGGCCGGACTCCGCCAGGTCCACCGCGTTTGATCAGTTCCCCAAAGCCCTGATCTCGTCCCCATAGCCCCTTACCGGTAGGGCCGGAGTCAGGTGCTCACGCTGCCCTTCACCACGGGCGCGTGGGTCGGCTGCAGCACACCGCCCGACCGTTCGGCCGAGATGGCGAACAAGGACACTGGCGCTTTGGGATTGACGCTGAACGCCGTCACCACTGGATCGGAGCCGAGGAGTCCCAGGGAGATCAGCTGCCCGTTGATCTGGCCCCACAACTGGTACGTCATCCCGGAAGGGAGCGCTGAGAGGTCCTGAGGTATGAGGTACGCCGCGCCCGACGAGGTGAGGGCTACCGTCACCGAAGGGCTGTTCGCAGACAACGGGCCCGACGGCGTGAGCTTCACCCGTTTGGTGGAGGGCTGTTCCAGGGCAGTTTGGACGGCGCGGGACAATCCGGGCTGGTTGGCGACGGACTGCAACTGGCCGACCTGGTTGTTGAGGTGGGCAACCTGGACGCCGAGCAGCACGGCCAACACCGCGGCGGCCGTGGCGACCAGGCTGATGGCTCCGATCACGAGGCGATTACGTCGGCGGCTCTGGTCGAGAGGCTCAACGGGTGGGGACCCCCGCTGAGCCCGCGGCGGTCGGCCCGATGTCCTCGTCGTCGGCCAGCAGGTCGCCGATGCCTGGTGGGCGCTCAAGCCGGACGGCCAGCTTCTCCCAGTCCGGACTGTCTCCGCTCGCAGGGCTGTCCGGACTGTGCAGCCGGTCGGCGATCCGGTCCCACAGCTCGGCCGGTGCCTCGGCGCCGGAATTGGCGAGAAGGCCGGCGACCTCGTGATGCCGGGCCACCTCGGCCGAACAACGAGGGCAGTCCCGGAGGTGCTCTTCGACCAACGAGGTCTCGTCGGGCTCCAGCGCGTCGAGTGCATACGCTCCGAGCAGTTCGGCCACGTCCTCGTGCGGCATGCCGTTCGCCGTATTGGTCACGAGCCCGCCCCTGCCGGCTCCACGCCCCGCTCGGCCAGACTGGCGCGCAACCGGGTTAGCCCCGTCCTGATTCGGCTCTTCACAGTTCCCTCCGGCGCCTGCAGCAATGACGCCACCTCGCGATACGTGTGCCCACCGAAGTACGCCAGCTCGATCGCCTGGCGCATGTCGTCGGGTAGCTCGGCTACCGACTCCTTGACCTGATCGGCCACGGCCAGGTCCCAGACATGGTGCTGCAGGTCGTAGCCGGCCGTCGCCGTTTCTCGAGACGTTCGCTCCTCGCGTCGCTTCCGCGACTCCTCCGACCGGATCAGGTCAACCGATTTTCCGTGCGTCCGCGCCAAGAGAAAGGAGCGGCAGCGTTCCTCGCTGCGAGTCGAACTTCTCCGGGATGTCGCCACAGGTCTAAGAACACATCTTGGGTGATCTCTTCAGCCGAGGGATCGTGACGAACGAATGCGGCGGGCCAACGCATGGATCGGCTCCGCCGTGGCGCCGGTAGGCCTCGGCCATGGCCGGCTCGTGCCACCGGGCGATGGCCACCACCAAGTTGGCGTCGCTGGCCTTCTGCAGATCGATCATCCCGGTCTCATCTTCGGATCCGTTGTCCGCAGTGGATGAGCTCCGCCCGAATTTGGTGGACATTTGGCCGTCATTATCCCCCGAGAGCATCCTCGCCGGCTCGATACCGAACGGGCCCAAGTTCCCCGTTTGCCTACCACGCCCGATGCGGCAGGTGCGATATCCTCATGCCGGTGTCATCCAGGACGGGCTCGGCGACGAAGAAGAGACATGAGTTTCGACCTCGACTCCTACCGCTCCTCTCGGCGAAGCTCGACACTCACGACATCGACTTCGCCTCGTTCCGGGACCAGCCGTTGTCCGCCGATGTCCTCCGCTGCCTCCGCTACATGCACGACGTCGAGATCCACACTGTGTGCTATCTCCGGGACATCCTGGTCACCCGGGCCCACCGGGACCCTGACATCACCTCGTTCCTCACCATCTGGAACTACGAGGAGCACTGGCACGGCGAGGCCATTGCCGAGGTGCTCGCCGCCCATGGCCAATCGACCGGCGCCGGCCGGATCGCCGCTCTGCGGCAACGGCTGGCCAAGCGGGACGCCTGGCGGCCCCTGACCTTTCAGTTCGGCTCCGCCCTCACCCCTCACCTCACCGCCGTGCACATGACATGGGGTGCCATCAACGAATGGACCACACAGGCCGGCTACGCCCGGCTAGCGAGCGATCGCCGATCACCCCGTGCTCTCCGACCTGCTGCGGCGGATCATGAAGCAAGAGGGTCGGCATATCGACTTCTACGTGGACCAGGCCAAGTGCCGTCTGGCGGACAACCGAGGGGCGCAACGGCTGACCCGCTGGGCTCTCCGACGCTTCTGGGCACCGGTGGGTAGCGGGGTGATGCCCAATGGGGAAGTCAAGTTCCTCAGCTCGTACCTGTTCGGTGGCGACCGAGGGCTTTCCATGGTGGAACGCATCGACCGCCGGGTCGACCGCTTGCCCGGGCTGGCCGGGCTCGATCTCATGCACCGGGTGGTTGCCGCCGCCTGATCCGAGACCGGTCGGCCGATTCGACTGATCCGACGACTGATCACCCACCTCGTCTGATTCCCTGCGATCGCCGCTTCGGTCCCATCACCCGCGGCCCGATCACGGCCCGCCCCAACCGCGGCGACCAGGTGGACGGCTGTTCGAGCCGGGTCGAAAACACGACCGGACAGGTAAACTTGGTGGGGTTGGGGCAGCCAGGCCTCATCCGGGCCCGGATCCGACCGGGTTCCGCCGTGGCCAGGGAGGAACCGATGTCGGCAACGTCACGATCGCTGTTCAGCTTCCCCAACCCGGTTAACGACTACGCAGCCCGGACCGTGGCCACTGGCGTGGTCGTCCTGTGCATCGCCTCCATTGCCTTTCGCCAACCCTGGCTGCTCGTCCCCCTGACCTATGGGTTCTGGGCCCGACTGGCCACTGGGCCCACGTTGAGCCCACTGGGCCAGTTGGCGACACGGGTGATCGCCCCTCGCCTTCCCGTCGATCCCAAACTGGTTCCTGGGCCACCGAAGCGATTCGCCCAGGGCATTGGCGTGGCCTTCTCCTCGACCGCGGTCATCTTGTGGTTCGGCTTCGGACTGTCCACGGCTACATGGGTGGTGACCGGCCTCTTGGCCGCGGCAGCATTCCTCGAAGCGGCATTCGGTCTCTGTCTCGGATGTCGGACCTTCGCTGCCCTGATGAAGATCGGGGTCATACCCGAGCACGTGTGCGAGGCCTGCGCCGATATCTCGCTTCGACACCCCGCTCTGGCCCGCTCAGCCAGCAGCTGACGCCGAACGGGTTGCTATCGCAACCGGGGGGCCAAGTCCGAGCAGAGCTGAGCCAGCTCCTTGGCGCAGTGTACGTAGACGTCGTCCTCTCCCCCCGCCGGATCCTCGACGTCCTCCCACGGCTCGATCTCGACGGCGGCCAAGCCCAAGTTGGCCACCCGTTCGACCAGGGGCGCGGGCCCGTCGGACAGATCGCGCACCAGCCGACGGATGGTAGCGGTACGGCCGGCCGCGCCGGGATGACGACGTCGGACATAGGCAACGTGCTCGCCGGCCATGGCGATGATCAGGTCGGCCTCGTCGACGTCGGCATCGGTCAGTTGGTGGCTCCGATGCGGTGGGATCGTCTCGACCCCTACTGACGCCAAGGCATCCCTCGTCCGCCGGCTCATCGGTTGCCCCTCGACGACGAAGGTGCCCGCGGTGATGAGCCTGCACCGGCAGGTGGGCCAACAGGATGCCGGCCATGACCGATCGGGCCGCGTTTCCCGTGCACAGGGTCATGACACACGGGGCGCCGGATGCCGATGGATCGGGGGACATCGGGTCACGCTACCTCGTAGCGGCTTCTCGCTGACCAGGTCAGCGGGCATGGCCAGGCCCATACACCGGCTCTAGCCCGGCTCGGGCGATGAACCGGTGTTGATGGGATCGATGAGTAGACGTCCGCCGTCGCAGACGATCATCTGCCCTGTCGAAAAGCTGGTCAGGTTGGACGCGAAGGCGACGATTGCGCCGGCGACGTCCTCGGCCCGGGTCACCCGGCCCATCGGGACGGTGCGCTTGGCCAACGCGGCTTGCTCCTCTTCAGACCCGCCCCAGGACATCCCGGGATGGGGAACGAAGGCGGGCACGACCATGTTCACGCGGATGTCGTGCGGTGCGAGCTCGACGGCCAGGGTCCACGTGAAGTTGATGAGTGCGGCTTTGGCTGCTCCGTAGGCGACCATGCCCGGGGCGGCTCGCAACCCGGCCGGGGAGGCGATGTTCACGATCGAACCGGCCAGGTTCCGGTCCAACATGGCTCGGGCGAAGCAGCGCGAGCATCGAACGGCCGTGTACAGGCTGGTCTCGACCGAGTCCTCCCATTCAGCATCGAGCAACTCGAGGGTGCTCTTGCCTATGCCCGAGCCGCCGCCGACGATGTTCACCCCAACGTCAAGGCGGCCCCAGCGTTCGAGGGCCGCATCGACCATGGCTTCGATTTCGTCGGTACGGCGGACGTCGCAGGGTACGGCGAAGGCGTCGACACCGACGTCCCGGGCGGCCAGCGCGGCGAGTTCGGCCCTCTCGCCGTCGGAGTCGACGACGACGACGTTGGCTCCGACCTGTGCGAGCAGGCGGACCGTGGCCGAGCCGATATTCCCACCGCCGCCGGTGACCACGGCGACTCTTCCCGTTAGGCCAAGCACATCCTCCATCGAGCTCCCCCGGTTCCGTCGCCAGCTCAGGTGCCGGGGCTCAGCTCGGTCCAGACGGCCCGGTCCCAGCGCTTCCACGTGGCCATCACCGCCTTCATCCACTCCGACATCTCGGGGCCACCCCGCGCCGGGGCGTCAGCCGCGTCGGGATCGTCGAGCTCGTAGATGGCCAGGAAGGTGGGCGAGCCATCGGCGGCGCGATAGCGGCGCATGCTCAGGTAGCCCGGCAGGGAGAGCTTCTCTGGGCGGTGCTCCTCTTCGTACCAGCGGTTCAGCTCGTCGACATCCTCTTCGGCCACCTCGACGGTCACGATGAGCACCGCCGGTCGCTCGCCCTCTCCCATAACGCTCCCTTTCGTCGACCTCTGCCGTTCACGCTCCTCGTAGCGTGATGAAGGTCCCCGATCCGCCTGTCCCCCTCTTCACCGACTGTCCCCTCTGCGCCGCCCGTGCCCTATGTGTGGTGGCATTTGGGAAGCTTGACAGCGACGACTGCCGGTACCGAGCCGGCAATCACAGAGACTATTGCCGGGGATGGGGATGCTCCAGGGAGGAACGGGAATGAACGACGAAGACCGCATCAGACAGGTGCTGGCCCAGTTCGTTCAGCTTCGCGACGACAAGCGCTTCGGCGAGTGGGTCGATCTGTTCACCGAGGACGCGACGTTCGAGTACCCGGCCAATGTCCTCGTGGGTCGAACCGCCATTCGGGAGAACGTCCAGGCCCTCTTGCGCGATGACCGGGGCAAGCACCTCTGCGGCAACAGCATCATCGATGTCGCCGACGATGGCGTGGGCGCAGAGGTCAGTAGCGACTTCATCAAGCTCGACCCGGCCGAGAGCGCCGCCCCGGGCCGATTCGAGATCGTTGTGGCCGGCCGCTACTACGACCGATTCGTTCGCGAAGAGGACACATGGAAGATCGCCAGGAGGCGGGTGGTACTCATGCCGCCGCACTGAGCTCATCATCACTGGGCCCGTCGTCGTGGGTTCAACACTGGGCTCGTCGTTACTCGTCGTGGGCTCTTCATCGGGCTTGTCGTTGCTCGTCGTGGGCCACCGGGCGCGGGTGTCCCAGCGGCCGGCTCGTCGGGCTGCTACACCACATACATGTCAACCACCGAAGACCCACCTTCTACTGACCAATCGGGTGTCGAAGCGGGCAGCGAGATGTCCGAGCGTCGTCCCAATAAGCAATTCGTCCTGGGCGCAGTCGCCGGCATCGTGCTCGCCGGCGTGGGCGTGGGGCTGGGTGTCGCGTTAACCAGTTCCCCGGCCCCGGCGAAGACGATCTACTCGACGGGCGCGCAGGGGCCCCAGGGCCCTCCCGGTCCCCAGGGCGTACGCGGAGTACCCGGTGTGAACGGATCCCAGGGCCCTGCCGGCCCAGCCGGGGCACCGGGGGCCAAGGGCGCCACCGGCCCCCAGGGTCCGGCCGGACCGAAGGGCGCTTCCGCCGTCGCCGCCAGCACCGTTGTCCCGGGGACGCCGGTGGCTTCGGCCGCCGATCCGCCCGTCGGCACGGTCGTCACCGCCACCGCGACGTGTCCGACCGGGCGAATCCTCCTCGGCGGCGGCAGTCAGGTCACGGACGGCCCGGGCGCCAGCAGCACGACCGCGACCACCACGAGCACGAGCGGAACGGGCGTGGCCGTATCGTCTTCGTACCCGACGGCGGCTCACTTGTGGAAGGCGGTCGGCGTGGTGACCGGTCCGCTGACGGCGGGCACGGCCATGTCCGTGCAGGCCTATGTCATATGCGGCACGCCGTAGGCGGCCAGAACCTTCGTCGTCGAGCCAGCGGGCTCAGAGTTAGTTGACGTGGACGCCTGAGATGGCCCGGGCGATGATGAGCCGCTGGATCTCCGAGGTTCCCTCGAAGATGGTGTAGATCTTCGAGTCCCGGTGCCAGCGCTCCACCGGGTGCTCCCGGATGTAGCCGTAGCCGCCCATGATCTGGATGGCCTCCTCGGTGACGTGCACCGCGGTCTCGCCCGCGAACAGCTTGGACATCGACCCTTCGCCGGCAGTGAACTGCTTGCCGGTGCTCCCCATCCACGCCGCCCGCCAGACGAGCAGCCGGGACGCGTCGATCCGCGTCTTCATGTCGGCCAGCTTGAAGGCGATGGCCTGGTTCTCGATGATCGCCCGGCCGAAGGCCTTGCGCTCCTTGGCGTAGTCGAGTGAGTACTCATAGGCGGCGCGGGCGATGCCCAGCGCCTGGGCCCCCACCGTGGGCCGCGAGGCCTCGAACGTCTTCATGGCCGCCTGGCTGGTGGACCGTTTCCCCTCGCGGGCCCGGGCCAGCTTCTCGTCGAGCTTGTCCTTCCCGCCCAGCAGGCAATGGCCCGGCACCCGGACGTCGTCCAACACCACTTCGGCGGTGTGGGACGCACGGATGCCCATCTTTTGGAACTTCTGACCCTGGGTCAGCCCGGCGGTACCGGGAGGCACGATGAAGCTGGCCTGACCACGGGAACCGAGCTCGGGCTCGACCGAGGCCACCACCACGTGGATGTCGGCGATCCCGCCGTTGGTGATCCACGTCTTGGTGCCGTTGATGACCCACTCGTCCTTGCCCTCGTCGTAGACGGCACGGGTGCGCAGCGAGGAGACGTCGGAGCCGGCGTCGGGCTCCGAGACGGCGAAGGCCGCCATCTGGATCTTGTCGGGGGTCCCGAAGCACTGGGGGCCCCACTCCATCAGCTGCTCGGGGGTGCCGTTGCCGGCGATGCCGGCCAGACCAAGGGTGCTGCCGAAGATGGACAGGGCGATCCCGGCGTCACCCCAGGACAGCTCCTCGTTGGCGATGGGCAGCAAGAGGCCGGTGGGGTCGAGGAAGCACTGGGTGATGAAGTCGAACGAGTACAGCCCGATCTTGGCTGCCTCCTCGATGATGGGCCAGGGCGTCTCTTCCCGCTCGTCCCACTCGTGGCCGGCCGGACGGACCACCGTCTCGGCGAAGTCGTGAACCCATTTTTGGATCTGGAGCTGGTCCTCGTTGAGATCCATGGAGAAGTCGGACATTGCGTCCCCTTCCTGTTTCGGCCCTATTGGGGGCCTGGTCGTCTCATCTGGTCGTTCTCGTCAGGACTGGAGTCTCCGGGCACCTTGGTCAGGCCCCAGCTCTTCCTACCCCGTTGTTACTCAATGGTAACCCTTGGGGGGGTCGGCGGCCAGCGATGGTCCTTTCCCCAGGTCAGGACCGCTTGACACCCCTCGGTCCACGGCCACCAGCACGGAGGCGGCCACGGCCACCACGGTAACCCCGGCTCCGACCAGGAAGGCCCCGGTGCCCCCGCGGAGGGTGAACAGCCACCCGCCGAAGGCCGGACCGATGACCCGGGCCAGGCTGGAGAGCCCCTGTTGGATGCTCAGGGCACCCCCCCGCCGCCAGGAGGGAGCGCGTCCAGCCACCAGGAGGGACAAGGTGGGGCTCACCAATCCCTGACCCACGGTGAGCACCACCAGCGGCAGGGCCAGCCCGGCCAGCGAGTGGGCGGTGGGGAGCAAGGCCAGGCCGAGGGCCTGGATGACCAGCCCCGTCACCAGGGCGATGGCCTCGCCCAGCCAGGCGACGACCCGGTGGACCAGCTGGGTCTGCACCACCACGATGAGCACCCCGATGACGGCGAACACGCCCCCGGTACCGGAGAGCCCCAGCGAGGCCCGATGGTTGGCGTAGAGGGCGAAGACGGCTTCGAAGGCGCTGAACGCGCTGATGCTGCACACGGTGGCGATGCCCAGGGCCAGGAGCACCCGGCGCTGCGAGGTCTTCACCGCCGCCGAGGGGGCGACACGAGCCGCGTTGGCCCGATGCCGGGCCGACGCCGGATGGGTCTCGGGCAACCGGACCACGGCCACGACGGCATTGGCCGCGGCGATGCCGGCGGCGATCAGGAACGGGAGTCGGGGGCCACCCAGCGCGGCCAGCGAGGCCAGCGCCGGCCCGGCCACGAACCCGACCCCGAAGGCGGCACCGAGGAGCCCGAACAGGCGCGGCCGTTCCGCCGGCTCGGCGATATCGGTCACGGCGGCATGGGCCACCCCGAGCGAGCCCCCCGATCCCCCGTCGATGATCCGGGCCACGAACAACAGCCAGATGCTGCCGGCCAGACCGGTGGCCAGGCTGGCCAGCGCCGTACCCACCAGGGACATGATCAGGACGGGCTTGCGACCGATCCGGTCGGACAGGCGCCCCCACACCGGGGCCAGGGCGAACTGCGCGGCCGAGAACGAGGCGACCAACAACCCGATGGTGGCCGGTGACGCGCCGAATCGTCTCGCGTAGAGCGGGAGCAATGGGAAGACCATGCCGAAGCCGACGAGGTCGACGGCGACGGTGGTCCAGATGATCCCGAAGCCCGGTGGCGCACGCCGACGGGCACCCTCGCCTGACTCGGGCTCGGCCCGCGGTGCGGCTCGATCTCGGGAGTGGAACCGGGGCCTCACCGCCGCCATCGCCGTGACGACGACGGGCGGAGAGCTGCCCGGTGGTCCGAATACGGGCCGGTGGCCCGTCCGGACCGGATGTTGCTAGCCCGCTGCGGGGCGGACGTCGACGGCCTGCAGGCCCTTGGGGCCCTCCTGCACGTCGAACTCGACCGCCTGACCTTCTTCAAGGCTGCGGAAGCCGTTCATCTGAATAGCGGAGTGATGTACGAAGACATCAGGCCCGCCACTGGGCTGCGAGATGAAGCCAAAGCCCTTCTCGGCGTTGAACCACTTAACTGTTCCGGATGCCACGGTGGCATTCTCCTTTTTCTGCAAACGTGTCTCTTGCAGAGAGGACCGCCTCGGAGGGCGATGCGATGCCACCCAAATTTCGAGCAACTCGACGACGCTGAACCTTCTCGGACCTTCTCGGCGAGAAACGCTAGCAGCCCTGACCCGATCAACCCACAATTCGTGGCCCCGTTCACAAAGCGTTCATTGGGCCCCGAACCCGAGCGTTCACTGGCGCCGAACCCGGGTCCCGGTAGCCGAGTCCTCCACCACCCACCCCCGGGCCACCAGCTGATCGCGGAGCTCGTCGGCCCGCGCCCACTGGCCGGCAGATCGGGCCGCGTCCCGCTCGACGATCACCGCCCTGGTGTCGGCATCGACCTCGTCGTCACCCCCGACGGGCAGGGCCAGACCCAGGGCGCCGCACAGGACGGCGACGGTGGTGGCCAGCCGTGACGCCGTCTCGTCGTCACCGTCGTCGAGGGCGCGGTTGGCCCGGCGCACCAGCTCGAAGAGGCCGGCCAGGGCCCCCGGGGTATCGAGATCGTCGTCCATCCGGTCGCAGAAGCGGGAGACGGCCTCGGCATCCAGGTTCGTGGCTGCTCCCTGTCCTTCGACCACCGGCCCATCGGCCAGGGGATCCACCGGGCGGGTCTGGCGGGCCAGCTCGTCGAGCCGGCTCAGCCCGGCCTCGGCGTCGATCACCGTCTGGGGGGTCACCTCGATGGGTGATCGGTAGTGCGACCGCAAGACCAAGAGGCGGTAGGCCCGGGGATCGCTGCGCTCCAACAGGTCGTCGAGGGAGGTGAAGTTGCCGAGGGACTTCGACATCTTCTCGCCGTCCACAGTGACCCACCCGTTGTGCACCCAGTGGTGGGCGAAGTCGCGACTGAGGGCGACGGCTTGGGCCCGCTCGTTCTCATGGTGGGGAAAGATCAGGTCGATGGCTCCGCCGTGCACGTCGAAGCCATCCCCCAAGAGGTCGAGGGACATGACCACGCACTCGGTGTGCCACCCGGGCCGACCCGGGCCCCACGGCGACTCCCAGGTGGGCTCGCCCGGCTTGGCCTTCTTCCACAGGACGAAATCGAGTGGGGAACGCTTCTCCTCGATCGTCTCCACCCGGGCACCCGACCGCAGCGACTCGAGCGGCTGGTGGGCGAGCAGGCCGTAGCCGGGCACCTCGGCCACCGAGAGGTAGACCCCGTCGGAGGTCTCGTAGGCCACGCCCCGGCCCACCAGCTCGCCGATCACCGCCACCATGCGGTCCACGTAGTCGGTGGCGTGGGGGATCTCGTCGGGACGCAGCACGCCCAGCGCATCCATCGCCTCCCACCAGACACCCTCGTAGCGCTCAGCCAGCTCGCCCGTGCCCACGCCCCGCTCGGTCGCCCGCTCGATCATCCTGTCGTCGATATCGGTGATGTTGGAGACGTAGGTCACCCGGTGGCCGCAGAACAGCAGATAGCGGCGGAGCACGTCGAAGACCAGCGAGAACCGGCCATGGCCGAGGTGGGGTGCGTCGTACACCGTCGGCCCGCACACGTACATGGACACCTCGCCGGGCGCACGGAACCTGAGCTCGGACACCTGGCCGGTGGCAGTGTCGTGAAGGCGCAGCACGCAGGGTACGGTAACCCGGACATGAGTGCCGACGCGACAACGCCGCGCCCCACCGGGGACCGTCCTGCGGGCGTGCCGGACAAGCCCGGGCTCGAGGGCCTCGAGCGCACCTGGTCCGATCGTTGGGACCGAGACGGGACCTATGTGTTCGACCGGTCGGCTCCTCGGGAACGGGTCTTCTCCATCGACACCCCTCCCCCCACCGTGTCGGGCTCACTGCACGTCGGCCACGTGTTCTCCTATACCCACACCGATGCGGTGGCCCGGTACCAGCGCATGTCGGGCAAATCCGTGTTCTACCCCATGGGGTGGGACGACAACGGCCTTCCCACCGAACGTCGGGTGCAGAACTACTTCGGCGTGCGCTGTGACCCTGCGCTCCCCTACGACCCCGACTTCACCCCGCCGGACCAGCCGGTGGAAGGACCCATCCCGATCTCCCGGCCCAACTTCGTCGCCCTGTGCCACCAGCTGACCGAGGGAAGACGAGTCGGCCTTCGAGCACCTGTGGCGGACACTCGGGTTGTCGGTCGACTGGTCGCACACCTACGCCACCATCTCCGAGAGCTCCCAGCGGGTCTCACAGCGGGGCTTCCTCCACCTGGTGGCCGGCGGTCACGCCTACCAACAGACGCTCCCACCTTGTGGGACGTCGACTTCCGGACCGCGGTGTCCCAGGCCGAGCTCGAGGACCGGGAGCGACCCGGCGCCTACTACCGGTTGCGATTCGACCGGGCGTCGGCGGCGAGGGCGTCGACATCGAGACCACCCGACCCGAGCTGCTCCCCGCCTGTGTGGCGCTGGTCGCCCATCCCGACGACGAGCGCTACCGGCCCCTGTTCGGCACCGACGGTGCGTCACGCCCCTGTTCGGGGTGCGAGGTGCCGGTGGTGGCCCACGAGCTGGCCGACCCCGAGAAGGGATCGGGCATCGCCATGGTCTGCACCTTCGGCGATACCACCGACGTGGTGTGGTGGCGAGAGCTCGACTTGGCCACCCGGACCATCGTCGGGCGGGACGGCCGGCTCGAGGCGGTGCCCTGGGGCGAGCCGGGCTGGGAGTCGGACGATCCGGTGACCGCGGCCCGGAACTACGACGAGCTCGGCGGCCGCACGGTCAAACAGGCCCAGAATCGCATCGTCGAGCTCCTGCGGCGAGCCGGTGCCCTCATCGGCGAGCCCAACCCCATCACCCATCCGGTCAAGTACTACGAGCGGGGCGAGCGACCCCTCGAGATCGTCTCGTCCCGGCAATGGTTCGTGCGCACGCTCGGCCCTACGGGAACGGCTGCTGGTGCGGGGGGAGCAGCTGTCCTGGCATCCGCCCTACATGCGCCCACCGCTTCGCATCCTGGGTCGAGGGTCTGAGCTGGGACTGGAACATCTGCCGGCAACGGTTCTTCGGTGTCCCCTTCCCGGTCTGGTACCCGGTCGATGCCGAAGGGACGGTCGACTTCGGCGCCCCGATGCTGCGCCGACGAGGACCGGCTCCCCGTCGATCCCTCCACCGACGTCCCCGACGGCTACACCGAAGCCCAGCGGGAGCAGCCGGGTGGGTTCGTGGGCGATCCCGACGTGATGGACACCTGGGCCACCTCCTCGCTCACCCCCAGATCGCCGGCGGGTGGGAGCACGATCCGGACCTGTTCGGCCGGGTCTTTCCCATGGACCTCCGGCCCCAGGGCCACGACATCATCCGGACCTGGCTGTTCTCGACCGTGGTGCGCTCCGAGCTGGAGCTCGGGGCCCTTCCCTGGGCCAACGCCGCCATCTCGGGATGGGTGCTCGACCCCGACCGGAAGAAGATGTCCAAGTCCAAGGGAAACGTGATCACCCCGCTGCCGTTGCTCGAGCAGCACGGTGCCGACGCCGTTCGCTACTGGGCGGCCAGCGGCCGCCCGGGCACCGACACCGCCGTCGACGAGGGGCAGATGAAGGTGGGCCGTCGGCTGGCCATCAAGGTGTTGAATGCCTCCCGGTTCGCCCTCGGCCGGCTTCTCGACGAGGACGGTGCGGTCACGGCATCGGTCCGCCGCGGTGACCGCGCCCATCGATCGGGCCATGCTGTCCCGGCTGTCCGGGGTGGTCGACGAGGCCACCGCCGCCTTCGAGGGCTTCGACTACGCCCGGGCGCTGGAGCGGACCGAGGCCTTCTTCTGGTCGTTCTGCGACGACTACCTGGAGCTGGTCAAGACTCGGGCCTACGGGGACCCGGCCCAGCCGGGGCCGGCCTCGGCCCGGAGTGCGCTGGCTCTGGCCCTGTCCACCCAGCTCCGGCTCCTCGCCCCCTTCCTCCCCTTCGTGACCGAAGAGGTCTGGTCCTGGTGGCAGCCGGGCTCGGTCCACCAGGCCCCCTGGCCCGAGCAGGCCGAGTTGACCGGCACGGGAGAAGGTGGGGACCCCGCCGTCCTCGACGTGGTGTCCGAGGTGCTGGGCCAGGTCCGGCGGGCCAAGACCGGGGCCAAACGGTCCATGCGGGCCCCGGTGGCCGTTTTGACCGTCACCGACGATCCCGCCCGGCTGGCCGCACTCTCGTTGGCCAAGGACAACCTTCGCGACGCCGGTGGGGTCATCGATCTGGTCATCGTGGAGGGCGATCCCGCCGTCGACGTGGTCCTGGCCGACGAGGACCGAGCACCCGCAGACTGAGCACCATCCCCGACGCCCGACGGTCATGCCCCCGGCGGCCAGCCGTCCGACCAACTCGTAGAGCTCGGACTCGACCATCGGGGGCCCGCCCCGAGCGCGAGGTGGCGGTCCTACCGCATCACCGGGCTGTATCACGCTGGGGATCTTCGGTTCTGGCGCTTTTTCTTGGGGTTTCGTCCCTGGTCTCGCCCCCCGATCGGCGCCGCACGGCCTCCAAGAATCGGACGGCGCCCATCGTGGTGTGCCGGCACCGGATCGAGGCCAGCACGTCGAAGGCGTGTTGGGTCCGGGGGAGCTCGACGTAGGCCACGGTGGACCGGGACACCGCTCGCAGCCGGGCCACGAAGTCCCGGGCCATGGTGACCGGGACGAGGGTGTCGTTCATGCCGTGGAGCACGAACATGGGCGGAGCGGCGGCGCTGACCCGGTAGGAGGGCGATGCCTGTTCGAAGCGCTCGGGGTGATCGCCGATGGTTGTCTTGAGGACTCGTTTCTCGAGCAGTTCCACCAGCCCGGGCCCATAGGCGCCCGACGTCGACGGGTCGCCGGTGAGGTCGTAGACCCCGTAGTAGGGAACGCAGGCCTGCACGGTGGTGTCGGCCTCCTCGAACCCCGGCTGCCACTCCGGCTCGTTCGCGGGTCAACGAGAGGAGCGAGGACAGGTGGCCACCGGCCGATCCACCCGACACGGCGACGAAGTCCGGGTCTCCGCCGTACTCGGCGATGTGCTCATGGACCCACACCAGGGCCCGCTTGCAGTCGACGATGTGCTCGGGCCACGTGGCCCGTGGGCTCAGTCGATAGTTGATGGCGACGCACACCCAGCCGCGCTCGATGAGCTCGTGCATCAGGGGGATGCCCTGTTGTTTCTTGTCCCCGATCATCCAGGCGCCACCATGGATGTACACGAGGACCGGGCCCCGCTCGGGGTGCCCACTCCGGCGCTGGAGGATGTCGAGCTTGTGGCGGTAGTTGCCGTCGCCCCAGTAGTCGATGTTCTTGACCCGCCGGATCGAACGCCACCGAAAGGGTACGGCGATGGCCAGGCGCCACCAGTAGTTCCACGCCGGCGTCAGGTCGATGCCCGCGGCCGGAACCGGATCCCCGGTGGCCCCGTCGAGCGACGCGGTGACCAGATCCCCGGCCTGATGGCTGATGACGGCCAGGCCGGCCAGGCCACACCACGAGATCACCGTGATGGCCAAACCGAGCCATCCCGGCCAGGCGGCAAGGGCCCCGGCCCAGGCAAAGACGGCGGTAAGGGCGGCCTGGACCACGATCATCTGGATCGGAAGCTCACCGGCGATCCACCCGAAGGCGAAGCTGACGACGGTCAACGGCTCCCGTCGGAACGGGAAATAGGCGTTGACCGCGAACGTGGCACCGACCAAGCTGACGGCCACGAAGATCCAAGGCACGACACCATCAAAGCACCGCACCCGACGACCGAGGGGAACACGTCAGCACGGCGACAACGGCTGGGCATCGTTTCGTGCGGCCACACGTTGTGCAGCACTGCTCTGGGGGAACGGCTCGTGGGGGAACTACTCCGGGGGGGACTGTGGAACGACTGACCGGGTTGGATGCCAGCTTTCTCTACCTGGAGACACCAAGCCTCCACATGCACGTGGCTATGACCACTGTGTTCGACCCGTCGACCATTCCCGGCGGCTACTCGTTCCCGGCGCTGAAGCAGTTCATCGCCGAGCGGGTTCCGTATGCGCCGGTCTTCCAGCGCCGGCTGGTCGAGGTCCCGTTCCGGTTGGGCCACCCGGTCTGGGTCGACGATCCCGACTTCGACATCGACTACCACGTGCGCTTGGCTGCTGTGCCCAGCCCAGGCGGCCTGCGCGAGCTGGCCTCCATCGCCGGTGACATCGCCGGTCGGCCCTTGGACCGGGCCCGGCCGTTGTGGGAGATGTGGGTGGTCGAGGGTCTGGCCGGCGATCGCATCGGGTTCATCGCCAAGATGCACCACTCCACCGTCGACGGTGTCTCCGGGGCTGAACTGCTCTCGGTGCTCTTCGACCTGGAGCCCGATCCCGCTCCCCGCCCGCCGCCAGAGGCGGGCATCGTCGACACCCACATACCCTCCAGCCTCGAGCTGATCACCCTGGCCATGGTGGCCCGGACCATGCGCCCCTTCGAGATCGTCAAGGACGCACGTTCACCACCGGGCAGCGCATCCTCCACGTCCGCCAGGTGCGCCAGGGATCTGAGAGCCGACCCGGCCTGGGCAAGGCGGCACTGCCGCTGTCGGCTCCTCGCACCTCGTTCAACGGGGCCCTGACCAGGCGCCGATCGGTGGCGCTCTCGGCCATCGGGCTCGACGACGTCAAGCGGTTGAAGGATGCCATGGGCACGACGGTCAACGATGTGGTGCTGGCCATGTGCACCGGCGCCCTCCGACGATTTCTGATCGATGGGGACGAGCTTCCCGACAAGCCCTTGGTGGCCGTCGTCCCGGTGTCGGTCCGGCCCGCCAATCCCGACATGGCCGGCTCGAACAAGGTGTCGTCGATGTTCGTGCAACTACCGGCCCATATGGCGGACCCACTCGTTCGGTTGCAGACCATTCACGAGGGGACTAAGGGAGCGAAGGAAGAGCACAACGCGCTCGGGCGCGGAGACCCTCGTCAACTGGGCCGAGCACGCCACGCCCAACCTCTTTGCTGCCGGCGCCCGGTTCTACAGCCGGATGAAGCTGGCCGACCTGCACCGGCCCATCGCCAACCTGGTCATCTCCAACGTCCCCGGTCCTGACTTCCCCCTCTATCTCGGAGGAGCCGAGCTTCAGGCCGGCTTCCCCCTGGGCCCGGTCATGGAGGGCATGGGCGTGAACATCACCATCATGAGCTACCGCGGCGTCCTCTACTGGGGCATCATGGCCTGCCCCGAGACGATCCCAAAGGTGTGGCATCTCGCCGCCGCCATCCCGCAGGCCCTCGACGAGCTCCTCGACGCCGCCGGGCTGGAGCCCGCCACCTATCGCAGCGAGGAGGCGGCCGATGCCGTTCGCGCCGCAGGCATCGACGTAGCCGATATACGCGCCGGCGGCGACCAAGCCGGCTGACCCGAAAGCCACGAAGCCGGCTAGCAACTAAGCCGGCTACAAACCCAGATCCGCCTTGAGCAGCGCAAACCGATCCGGTGCGCCCTCGGCCGCCGGTGCCATGGGCTCGTCCAGTCCGTCGATCAGCTCCTCGGGGATCTCGTCGAGGAACCGGCTGCGCTCGTTCTCGTTGACCTGGTGCAAGGTGCGACGGCGTCGGGCGTGTGACAGATAGAGACGGTGCTGGGCCCGGGTGATAGCCACATAGGCCAGGCGACGCTCCTCTTCGAGTTGGTCGCCGTCCAGGCAGCGCGATCAGGGAAGATGCCCTCTTCCATCCCGACCACGAACACGTTGCGGAATTCCAGGCCTTTGGCCCCGTGGATGGTCATCAACAGGACCCGAGACCCGTCTTCATCGATGTCGTCGGCCAGCGTGAGCAGGCTGGCCATCTCCAACAGGTCGGGAACGGTGCGGTGGTCGGCGGCGACGGCCCGAAGCTGCTCGACGCTCTCGGTGCGGTACAGCTCCTCCTCCTCATCGGTGGCCTTGTCCAAGAGCTCGCTCATGAAGCGACCGTCGGCGAGCACGGCGTCGATGGCCGCCGCCGGTCCCTCGGTGGCATCGGCGGCCCGCATGCGATCGAGCAGCGTCATGAACTGGCCCAGGCCCTCGGCGGCCAAGCTTGGGCATCTCGTCGATCTCGCTTCGACGCTCGAGGGCTTCGCTCAAGGGGAGCGCATAGGTCCGAGCGAAGGCCCGCGGTGGCTTGATACTGCTGTCACCCACCGCGCGTCGAGGAACGTTCACGCAGCGGCGGAACGAGAGCTCATCGTCGGGGTTGACGGCCATCCCCATATAGGCCATGAGGTCCTTGATCTCCCGGCGTTCGAAGAAGGGGGTGCCCCCCACCGTCTTGCAGCGGGAGGCCACGGCGCACGATGGCTCCTTCCACCGGACGGGCCAGGGCCTTGGCCCGGCAGAGCACGGCTATATCGCCGGGTCGGGACCCCCGGCTACCAGGGAGGCCACCTCGTCGGCCAGCCAGGACGCTTCGTCTGCATCGTCGTCCGCTTCGCGCACGACGATCCTGGCTCCTTCGCCGGCCTGGCTCCACAAGGTCTTGTCCGGGCGGCCCTCGTTTCGGGCGATCACCGCGTTGGCGGCGTCCAGAATCGTCTCGGTCGAGCGGTAGTTCTGTTCGAGGGTCACCGTCACCGTGCCGGGAAAGGTGCGGTGGAAATTCAAGATGTTCCCGACGTCGGCGGCCCGGAACCCATAGATCGATTGATCACCGTCGCCCACGCAGCAGAGGTTGCCGTGCCCTCCGACCAACAGCTCCACGATGGCACTCTGGGCCCGGTTCGTGTCCTGGTACTCGTCGACCAGGACGTAGTCGAACAGGCCTTGGTAGTGCTCCCGCACGTCGTCGTGTTCGGTGAGCAACGTCACCACGTGGACCAAGAGGTCGTCGAAGTCGACCGAGTTGGCCCGCTGCATCCGGACTTGGTACTCGCGGAAGATGCGGGCCCGAGCGCTGGCCACGGTGTCGGTGGCGGCCAGGGAGAGGGCCCGCTCGTCGATGAGGCCGTTCTTGGCCGTGCTGATGGCCGCCTTCGTCCCCCCAACCGGCACCTGTTTGTGATCGAAGCCGACGTCGTCGGTGACGTCCTGGAGGAGGCGCTTGCAATCGTCCTCCTGGAGGATGGTGAAGTTCCGCTTCAGCCCGACCCGATCGGCGTAGGGCCGCAACATCCGCACACACGCGGCGTGAAAGGTCGACACCCACATCTCTGAGACCAGCGAGCCGAGGGATGCGCCCAGGCGCTCTTTCATCTCCCTCGCCGCCTTGTTGGTGAAGGTGATGGCCAGGACCCGGTCGTGGCTGACCTGGCCGGTGGCGATCAGATACCCGATGCGACTGGTGAGCACCTTGGTCTTTCCCGAACCGGCCCCGGCCACTACCAGCAGCGGCCCGGACCCGTGTTCAACCGCCTGCCGTTGCCGGGGGTTCAGTCCCTCGAGGAACCGGCTGGGAACCAGGGGCCGAGCCGACCGTCGCACGTTCTTGGGCAAGACGAGTCACAGTACCTGGCTCCGCACCTCGCCCTGAACTAACCCATTGGGACCTGGCCCCCGTCGTCGCAACCGACCATGCGCATGGCCATGGCGACGAAATACTGCTCCAGTTCGTCGATGCCCAAGGGGCCCCCCTGGTTCAGCCACTGGCTGCTGTGGATGCACATGTCCAGGATGGTCGGGCGGTGATGGTGATCGAGCTGGTTCGGTCGGCCCCAGATGCCGAACACGCCGGTGCGCGCCCCCTCCGCCAGAACCGCCACCATCCGGTCGCGGAGGCGCCTGCGGATGGCCAGCACCTCATCGAGTTGGGCCCCGACAGGTGCCGGTACTCGCGGTTGGCAACCTGGGCACTCTGCTTCCTCCCGACGTGCATCCGGACGTAGACCCCGACGATGGCGGTCAGCCCGGCGACCGGATCGCCGTCCAACGGGGCCAGAGCGGCGACAACGTCCTCCTCGAGCCGGGCGTGTCGGTAACGCACCAAGACGTAGAGAAGCTCGTCCTTCGAGGTGAAATGGTTGTACATCGCCCCCGGGGTGAGCCCGCAGGCGTTGGTGATCTCCCGAACGGTCGTGGTCGGGGCGCCTTGGGAGTAGAAGAGCGCGTCGGCCGCCTTGAGGAGGCGTCGGGCGGGCTCCGAGAGCACACGGGTCGTTCGGTCCCCGCCCCCTGAGGTCGGCCCGTCAACTGCGGTCGTATCGCTCAATGCCTCATCCTGCTCTGCCCCGTACGTATTGAGATAGTTGACTTTAGGCGGACGAGATGTCCCACGCCCTCAGGCTCTACCGGCGGTGCCGCCTCCAGGCTCTACCAGCGGTCCCAGTGGACGATCTCGGCCAGGGGCCGGCGAGCTGCGGGATGGAACTCCGTTCCCTTGGTATAGGCGATGGGGAAGAGCCCACCTTGGGTGTAGGACTCGTCGGGGATCCCCGGCAATTCGGCCGCGTCCCGTTCGTGCCGGAGGTGAACGCTCGTCCACGCCGCCCCGAGCCCTCGGGTTCGCAGGGCGAGAAAGAAGTTCCATACCGCCGGCAGCAGCGATCCCCACAGAGCCGCCTGCGTTGCCACCGGCACGTCGTCCACCCGACCCAGGTGGCACGGGACCAACAGGACGGGCGCATCCTGCATGTGCCGGGTGAGGTAGTCGGCGGACGAACCGACGGCGTCCGCCCGCTGGGCCCGCACATCGTGATCGTCGAGCTCGGGGAACGGGAGGCGGCGGTACTCCCCCTCCTCGGAACGGTAGATGTCGGCCAGCGCCTGCTTCGTTTCGGCATCGGTCACGAACACCCAGTGCCATTCCTGCCGATTGGAGGCGGTCGGGGCCTGAACGGCCACCGAGAGGCATTCCTCAATGACCGATCGTTCCACCGGTTTCTCGAAGTCCAAACGCTTCCGCACGGCCCGTGTCGTGGTGAGCAATTCCTCAGTGGTCAGGTCGACGTGCATCCACAGAGACTAGAGACCGAGGGACAGCCCGGCCGCGAGGGAAGCGCCCAGCTCCCGGCACTCGGCCAGGGCCGTGTGGTCGACCGGACCGGCGACGGTCACGTACTCCTGTGCTCGCCGCCAGGCCAGTCCGGTGGTAATCACGTCGATGGCCCGCACCGCTCCCGTGGTGTCGTTGTCCCCGTGCAGGTAGGCCCCAAAGGGCCGGCCCGTCGTCGCTTCCAGGCACGGGTAGTAGATCTGATCGAAGAAGTACTTGAGTGCGCCCGAGATATACCCGAGGTTGACCGGCGTCCCCAGGAGGTAGCCGTCGGCTTCCAGAGACATCGGTGGCGGTGGCGGCCAAGGCCGGCCGGACCACCACGTCGACCCCATCGATGGCGGGGTCGTTGGCTCCGGCCACCGCTTCCAAGAACATGGTGTGCATGGCCGGCGAGGGCGTGTGGTGCACCACGAGCAACCGGGCCATGGGCCCAACCCTACCGACGTGGATGCGCGAAGCTCCCTCCGGTGGGTGATCCGGTCGCATTCGTAGGACGCATCGAGTCCGAGCTGAGCCCGGTGCTGATCCACATCGAGCGGAGAAGGAACGGGCCTATCTCAAGAGTGACCTCGTCTTCCTCGGTATCGGCGTGCCGGCCACTCGCCGGATCGTTCGAATGACCTGGAACCAACACGGTGGCCTCGACCACGAGGACCTCATCGTCACCGTCGATCGCTTGTGGGAGTCCGGCGTCCACGAACAGCGAATGGCCGTCGTGGAATTGCTCAAGTTGGCCCCGCCCGGAGGGCTGGACATCGCCGATCAGCCGATGCTCGAGCAGTTGTTGCGTACGGCACGTACGTGGGCCTACGTGGACTCCCTCGCCGCAGACGTTGTCGGCGCCCTGGTCGTCGCCTCGCCGACCGGTGGAACCCGATACTCGACACCTGGGCATCGGACCGTGACTTCTGGTTGCGGCGATCGGCGTTGCTGGCCCTGTTGGTTCCCCTCCGGCAAGGAGGCGGAGACTTCGAACGGTTCTCTCGTTACGCCGACGCCATGCTCGACGAGCGGGAGTTCTTCATCCGCAAGGCGATCGGTTGGATCCTCCGCGACACCGGCCGGCGGCGGCCCGAGCTCGTCGCCGATTGGATCGAGCCCCGGACAGCCGGGCTTCGGGGGTCACGGTGCGAGAAGCGGTCAAGCACCTTGATCCCGAGCGTCGGGCCCGGATCAAGGAGGCGTATGCGGCCACTCGCTGACCGGCGGTGGCAGGTAGGAGCCGGTCCCCGTAGCCTGGTCCTCATGTGTCGAAACATCACAACCCTTCGTGGTCTTCAGCCCGAGGCCACGCCAGAAGAGATCGAGGCGGCTGCCCGCCAGTATGTCCGCAAGGTCAGCGGGGTGCAATCGTCCTCGCCCGCACGGAGGAGGCCGTCGAGCGAGCAGTCCGCCACGTCCTCGAGGCGACGACGGAGCTTTTGGCCGAATTGCCGCCCCGCCGGCAGCCGCCACCCACCCTGCCGCCGCTGCGGCGATTGGCTTCGCCCCGGGTCTGACGGTCGCCGTCCCGCCGTACGACGACCGACGATCTGTGGCCCGATTTCCGGTCCATCGACCATTGCGGTGTACGGTCGGTGTGGCTCACCGAGAGCCCGAGCGTCCCCGCTTCCGGGGACAGGATCGAAGATCCCATGATGGGAACCGAGACATCAGCCCAGTCCCCGACGATGCAGATGGCACCCGAAGGCGCAGCGGAGCCGGCTTCTCGGCAGTGCGGTCGGTGCCGGGAGTTCTTCCCCATTGCCACCTCCACGGATCCAACCCTCGAGGCGAAATGGTGGCTCTGTCCGGCGTGCCGCACGAAATTCTTCGGCACCCCGTGACCGTCGCGGAACGAGCTACTGGGATGGAGCTTCTCCTCGAAGCTGCCGGCGTGCTCGAGGCCGCTGCCGGTGCCTGCGACGATCCCGGCGATGCCGACCGCATCGCCGACCTGGCCAACCGCGTCCGCACCTACCTGGCCTCGAGCCGACCGACGACGCCGTTGGGCATGCCCCGCATCGCTTCGGCCCCCAGCCGGCTGGCCGACGAGATGGTCGTCCATCGGACGCCCTCGAGCCAGGCATCGCATATCCGCATCGTTCCCGACTGAACGGCCGGTCCGGTTGAGTCCGGTTAAATAAGTCTAAATAAGAGACGGCCCGCCTATAAAAATGAACGCCGTCGTGGTACGGTGTAACTACCGCTAGCGCATGGTTGGCGCGGCCCGTTCGAGTCCTACCCGAGTTGGCTCAAAATCCCACTCGACTGGAGCTCGAAAATGCCTGGCTTCTTTCATCTTTCTATTGCCGCGCCTTTTGTGGCCCGTTCCGACCAATGACCGACACCTCGGTACTCAGTGCGGAACCGGTTTCCCCGGCGGTCCCGACTCCCGATCCGACGGTAACCCCGGGTTGGTCCCAGAGGCTCATCACTGCCTTCGTCGTGGTCGCACCTCTTGCCGCGCTGGTCTGGGCAGCCCAACACTTCTGGCATCACGGTATCGGCTGGTTCGATCTCGTTCTGGCCGTTTCCCTGTACGCAATTACCGGACATGGAATCGCCCTCGGCTTTCATCGCCTGCTCACCCATCGCAGCTTCCGAGCCCATCGGTGGCTCGGATCGCCCTCGCCGTCTCCGGCTCGATGGCCGTCGAAGGATCGGTGATCAGCTGGGTCTCGCATCACCGGCGCCACCACGTCTACGCCGACCAACCGGGTGACCCGCACTCACCCACCGCCTTCGGCAGAGGCTTCTTCCCCCAGCTCCGGGGGCTGGGCCACGCCCACATGGGCTGGCTCTTCTCGGGGACCCAGTCGAACCCGGAGAAATGGAGACCGCGACCTCCTGGCCGATCGGGACATGGTGATCGTTTCCAAACTCACACCCGTGTGGATTGCCCTGTCTCTGATCGTGCCGTTCGGATTGGGTTGGGCTGTGACCCAGAGCATCGCGGGTGCGCTCCTGGCCCTGCTTTGGGCCGGAGGCGTACGCATCGCCCTGCTCCACCACGTGACCTGGAGCGTCAACTCGCTCGCACATATGTTCGGCAAGCACCCGTACCAGACCAACGACCACAGCGGCAATATCGCGTTCCTCTCCGTGCTCAGCTTCGGCGACTCCTGGCACAACACGCACCACGCGTTCCCCGCACTTGCTCGGCACGGGTGCGACGTTGGTCAGCTCGACTCATCGGCTCGGCTCCTGCGGATGTTCGAGTGCATGGGATGGGCATCGAAGGCACGCTGGCCAACGGCGGCCCAGCTCGCCGGGCGCCGCGTTCTTCCCTCCCTCTAGAACAGCCCTCGCCCCAGTGCGGCCCTGGGCCGGCGCTAAGACAGATGAGTTTCGAAACGCCGCACCGTCTACTCTTCGACAAGGTTCCTATCGTCGAAGGAGAATGCGATGCCGGTACGTGAATCAGCCCCCGTTGGCGCCCCCTGTTGGGTCGACGTCTTCACGTCAGATCCACAGAAAACCACCGAGTTCTATGGTCAGCTCTTCGGCTGGACGTCGGAGACCGCCGGTGACGAATTCGGCGGTTACATAAACTTCTCCAAGAACGGGCAGCTGGTCGCCGGCGGCATGAAAAACGACGGTGAATCGGGAATTCCCGATCTCTGGACCGTCTACCTGGCCACTCCCGACGCCCCGCGACCGTGGCTGCCGCCGAGGCTCATGGCGCTCAGGTCATGGTGCCGCCGATGGACGTCGGGGATCTGGGGACCATGGCTGTCCTGTCCGACGCCGGTCAAGCCGGAATCGGCCTGTGGCAGCCCGGGCTCCATAAGGGCTTCGGCATCCTCGCCGAGCCCGGCGCCCCCGCCTGGTTTGAGCTCCACACTCGTGACTATGACGCCTCGGTCCGCTTCTACCAGGATGTCTTCAAGTGGGACGCCCACGTCATGAGCGACACGCCCGAGTTCCGCTATACAACGCTCGGCGAAGGTGACTCGGCGCTTGCCGGCATCATCGACGCCAGCTCGTTTCTGCCCGAGGGTGTCCCGGCCAACTGGCAGGTCTACTTCGCCGTCGAAGATGCGGATGCCGCCCTGGCCCAGGTGGGCGAGCTCGGTGGTTCGGTCGTCATGAAGGCAGAGGACACTCCTTTCGGGCGTCTGGCTCAGGCCTCCGATCCGACGGGTGCGCTGTTCAAGCTGGTGTCGCCGGTTTCCTGAACCGGACCAGCCCTACCTCAGGTCGTCCACTCGATGGGCAGTCCGAACGTGGCCTTGGGGTCGGTAGCGGCAAGCCCGCTCTCCCGTCGGAGAGTGGGGATTCCCGTCGCTTCCAATTCGGCCAGGGCATCATCCAGATCAGCCACTCGGAGCGCGAAGGAGCACAGCCGAGAGCCCTCGCCTTCGAGGGAATAGGGGCTCTCGGAAGAGAGCGGGGTGACCAGGCGCAAGGTCATGTCACCGACTTCGAGGTCGATCGTTACTTCTCGCTCCGGGGGTCCCTGAGCGTTCCCGCTCACCGGGCTGGCGTCAGCCAGGTCGGTGAGAAAAGCCGCCGTCGATTCCGCGTCGGCCACGGTGGCGGTAACCCACGCCAGACCTTCCACGTCGACGCGCCCGCCCCCTTCGTCGCTTCGGCGCTCATTGCCGCCGAACGAGTCGTCTGTCCACTCCATCAACACGCCGCGGGTGTCCTTGGGGTGCATGAAGAAGTGGCGACCCGGGATGTTCACGGCACCAAGCCGGATGCCGCGCTCCATCAGGAGGTTCTGAGCGGACCACATGTCGTCGACTTCCCAGGCCAACGAGTGGACTCCGGGCCCATAGCGCTCGATGAACTTCGCCACCGGACCCCCTGGTGTGCCCTTCGAAAGGAGGATGACCGAGTAGCCACCAAGACGAAAGAGGCGGACATCAGTACCCTCGAGGTCGGCCTCGCCCCCCGAACGGATGTCGTCTGGGTGCCGGTCGCTGTTCAGCGCGCCGGCGCCCAGGACGCGGGTGAACCATTCGTGGGCAGTGGCGGCATCGTCGACGGCGAGGGCCAGACGATGGAGGTAACCGGGTTCGATCAGTGCCATCGGCAAATGCTAATCGGTCAGTCCTTCTCGTCTCCGCGACAGAGACGGGCACTCGGTCGGCGTCGACGTCACCGGGTCACGATCGCCGCGAACACGAATCGCGCCCGCGGAGAACACTGAGGGCCAGGGCGATGGCGGTGATCAGCGGTACCACGATGAACCCGGCGGTGCGATCGTGCCTGAGCGCCAGCACCACGCCGATGATGACGATCGTGGCCACGAGGAGCTCGGGGGTATCACCGACCAGGAATTCCCACCAGAACCGGCCGAAGGCGACGAGCCCTCGTTTGATGACGGTCATGTGGAACCCCCGACTTCTTGGTCGGCAGCCACGGCGGGCTGCGATTGGGGCGCGGGACCACCCACCCATGCGCCTGAAGACATCCGCCGCATCCCGATGACCAAGGCGCCGGTGACGACGGCGAACCAGGCGATGAGGCCGAGGATGGCCAGGTCGTTGCCGGGCCAGTGGAGTCCGCCCCCTTCGCCCACCCAGAACACGCCAAAGCTGGTCAACATGATCCCCACCACCGTCTTCATGGTGTTCTCGGGCACCTCGGAGAGCTGGCGGGCCACCCCGAACCCGACGGCGGTGACCACCACGATGGCGGCCCCGGCGGCGCCGGCGGCCAGGCCGAGCCGGTGAGAGCTCGCGCCCAAGGTGAGCACGACCAGGACGACCTCCAACCCCTCGAGAAAGACACCCTTGAAGGCCACGGTAAATCCGATGGCGTCCCGGGGGCCGGCCAGGCCTCCGCGCCAGCCCCCGCCGGGAACTGACCTGGTCGGTGCCGGCTCGCCGTCTTCGTTCAGTTGGGCCACGGTCGATGCATAGATGGCGTCCTCGTCGTGGAGGGCCTTGTTCCCGCTGGCCCGAAGGACGGCCTTGCGGAGCCATTGCAGACCGAGGACCAAGAGCAAGCCGCCGATGACCACTCTGAGCACGTCGATAGGTACGAGGCGAACGAGCGGTACGCCCACACCGGCGACAATCGCCACCAACACCACCAGGGCCGCGACCACGCCCTCGGCAGCTGAGCGCCAGCCCCGGGTCGTTCCGGCGGCGAGCACGATGGTCAGAGCCTCCACCGCCTCGACCACGCTGGCACCGAACACGGCGAGGGCCAAGACAATGGCCGAGGACGTCACCTGGCCACGGCCAATGCCCCAAGATCCTGGGCGCGCACGGACACGCCGACCTCCTGGCCCGAGCCATCCTCTGGAGTTTCGGACGCGAAGGGATCGAGGACCCCGAAGGCCATGCATCGGACCGGGAAGGCCATGCATCCGGCGGGCTCGATCATGAGCCCGACCGTATCGCCTCTCGCCAACCGAGCGTCGTCAAAGACGCCGGTCACCTCACTCTCCTCGGCCAGCTCGACCGAGTGTTCACAACTACCACCGCGAAAGGCCACGTCAGTCACGGTCCCGATCATTTGACGGTCGGGTCGGCCGAGCATTTACCACCGCGTGGCGGGCATGAGCGTGATGCCTCTGGACGTCCTTGCGAGTGATGGCGAGGTAGGCGACAAAGCAGATGATGAGGCCGGTGAGGACCAGGCTGACCCGGCCACTGCCCCACCCGAGACCGCCCAGGTTGGTCGGCTTGCCCATCCAGTCGGCGAACGAGGCGCCCAGCGGCCGGGTCACGACGTAGGCAAACCAAAAGGCGAAGATGGCGTTCCAGTTGAAGCGCCAATAGCCGATGGCGGGGACGAGGATCAGAGCGGCGAACAACACGATGGAGTAGCCGTAGCCCAAATGGAAGGTGATCGCCGTCAGGTCGCCGACGGCAGTACCGAGGGCAAAGGTGGCGACGACTGCGGCCCAGTAGAACGCCTCTCGGCGCGCCGTGTCGATGCTGTGGATCGAGAGCGTCTTCTCCGTCTTCTCCCAGATCACAAACACTGCGATGAGCACCACGGCGAACATCGGGGCCGACGCGATGTACGGGACCCCAAACCCGACGTGGAGCACGTCGGCGGCCATGGTGCCGAAGACCCCGACCATGACCACGGCGAACCAGTAGGTCCAGGCCAGATAGCGGCGCATCGAGAACTGCAGCACCAGGGCGACCGCAAAACCAACGAAGCCAAGGAGCACGGCGGGAACAGAGCCGAGTCGGTGGACGAGATAGTCCGACGTGGACTCGCCCATGGCGGTGGACAGGGCCTTGACGATCCAGAAGTAGGCCGTGATCTCGGGAACCCTGAGGGCCCCCCGGGCCGTAAACGACGAGGGGCGTACGTTCTCAGCCATCGGAGAAGCTTGCCGCGGGACAGGGGCCGTACCAAGTCAGTACCTGAGAAATCCTCAGGATTGAACACGCCGGCACGGTCGTTGGCCTGCTGCTTAACGCAGGCCGGTCACGAGGAACTCGTCTACGAACGAGCGGATACTGGCCGGATCGTCGGCATCCACGGCGTCCCCGGGAACGGTGATGAGTGAAAGAACCATCCGCATGACCCACTCGCCCGCTCGCCCGATATCCAGGTCGGCCCGAACCTCACCGGCAACGCGAGCAGCTTCCAGGTAGGGGTGCCAGAAGACGGCCAGGCCCGGCATCATTTCCCGCAAACCGGTCCCGACGATCTCGCCGAACGCCTCGGGCTCCGCGGCCTTCAGCTGGAGGAGGAGGGCACCGGGCTCGTGCTCGCGGGACAACTGCACGGCCTCTGCCACCTGGGCGGCAATTCCTTGCGCCGCTCGTACCCGGGCGTGGGCGTGAGCCCAGAAGGTCTCGTCCGTCCGGGCCACCGCGGCAACGACAAGCGAGGCCTTGTTCGGGAAGAGCCGGTAGGCCCAGGCCCGAGAAATCCCCGCCTCACTGGCGATAGCGGTCACCGTCGTCCGCCGGATGCCGGACCGTCGGAGGCATTGCTCGGTGGCGGCCAGCAGGCGGTCGCCGGTCCCGACAGGAGGGGCGATCGGAGGGGCGATCGTCGTCGCGCTCACTGCACGACGAAGTCCCCGAGGTCGGGTTCCTTCGTCCAGCTCCAGTAGTCGACCAGCCGCCAGGGGCTCAGCACGTGGATCTCCCCGTAGGCATTCTTGAAGAACGAGTGCTTCACCGATGGTTGCGACCAGACCAGCTTCTTGATCTCGCGCTGCGATCGCTCGTGCCAGTCGTCGTACTTCTCCTGGCGAGGCTCCATCGAGCGGTGACCACCGTCGATGAGCTCCTCCAGGCACTGGGTGATGTACCGCATCTGGCACTCGGAATGGAAGATGAGGCTGCCGCCGTGGGCCAGGTTGGTCCCCGGCCCGTACATGCAGAACAGGTTGGGGAACCCGGGCACGGTGATGCCCAAATAGGCCGCCGGTCGCTCGCCCCAGAGGGAACGGAGGTCGGCCCCGTTGCGACCGGTGATCTCCATGGGCCACAGCACGCGATTGGCGTGGAACCCGGTGGCGTAGACGATCACGTCGGCCGGATGTCGCTCACCATCGTCGGTCACGATGGTGTCGGGCTCGATGTGGTCGATCCCGGTGCGGACCAGCTCGACATTGTCGCGGGTCAACGTCCGCAGCCAGCTGCCGTTGTCTTGCAGCGTGCGCTTCCCGGTGGCGGGGTAGTCGGGAACGACCTTGGCGATCAGAGCGGGGTCCTCGCCGACCTGGCTGGTGATCCAGTCGGTGAACATCCGGCGGGTGAGCTCGTTCGACTCGCTGACCGCCCGTTGCTGGTCGGGATACTCGGGGTCGACCCGGGCGGCGGCGAGTCCTTTGTCGCACCCTGGCCAAAAGAGCAAGAAGCGGTACCAGCGTCCGTAGAAGGGCAGATGGCGCAAGGCCCAGCGCACGCCCGGTCCCACCGCGGCGTGGTAGTTCGGGTTGGGAAACATCCACTGCGCCGTCCGCTGGAAGACGGTCAGGTGCCCGACATCGGCGGCGATGGTCGGGGCGATCTGGAAACCGCTGGCCCCCGCACCGATCATGGCGACCCGTTTTCCGGTTACGTCCACGGAGTGGTCCCATCGGGCCGAATGGAACGCCGGCCCGGCGAAGGTATCCTGCCCCTTGATCTCCGGGATGTGCGGACGGTTCAGCTGGCCGACGGCGGAGATGATGGCTCGAGCGAGCACCGTGGTCTCCCTACCGTCTTTCTCTCGGACCCGGACCGACCACGTGCCATCCTCGTCGTCCCACTCGGCCCCGAGTACTTCGGTCTCCCAGCGCACCTGCGCCTCGATGCCGTGCCTGGTCATGACCGACTGGAAGTACGACTGGAGCTCGGGCTGCTGAGCGAAGAACTCCGTCCAGGTATGGCTCGGCTCGAAGCTGTAGCAGTAGAAGTGGTTGCCGACGTCGACCCGAGCCCCGGGGTAGGAGTTCTCCCACCACGTGCCGCCGACGCCGGCATTCTTCTCGACGATGGTGAAGGGGATGCCCGCCTCTTGCAGCCGGATGCCGGCCAGCAGGCCTGACTGCCCACACCCGATGACCACGACCGGAAAGGCCTCACGGGCCGCGGCATCGGTGGGCGCGTTCACCCGTCGGGCGTCGGTCCCGTCGAGCTCCATCTCTTCCATGAGCATGGGGACGTACTCGGCCGGGACGTCCTCGCAGACGAGCCACGTCATCATCTCGTGCAGCAGCTCCGCGGATACGGGTTCGGGCTCGGGGCAGCCCCGGTCGCGGTAGGCGCGGACGACCTCGAGGGCGAGGGAGCGAACCTCGGCCTTGTCCTCCTCGGACATGTAGCCCTGGACCTCGTTGAGGAAGAGCCCGGCCGGCTTGAGCCGGCCGCGGATGAGCTCGGGGTCACCGGACATATGTACCAGCGAGAGCATCAGAGTCGGGATGCTGACGTCCAACAATGCCTCGGCGATGTCCTCGTCGGCCGTGTCGAATGGCTCGCCTGCGTGCGGGTTGCGCATGTCGTGAGGCCCCTTCTCGACACGGGCGCCGGCACGCCCGCTGTGTCACAGTACACAAGATCGACATTGTGTCTACCGGCACAAGATTTTGTGTCTACTGGGCAAAATACGTGTCTACCGAGCTCTCGTCAGGGGGGATCCGTGCTCCAGGTCGTCATCGATGGTCCGCACCAGGTCCGGGTGGTCGAGGCGCCCGACGCCGTCCCGCCTGATGCCAACGGTGCGGTGGTGGCCGTTGACGCTGCCGCCATCTGCGGGTCCGACCTGCACTTCTACGAGGGGGACATCCCGGTGGGCGACGGGTTCTCGGTGGGCCACGAGTTCTTGGGCACCGTCATCGAGGTGGGCTCCGGCGTGCAGCAGTTCCGGCCCGGCGACCGGGTGCTCACCGCGTCGGTGGCCGGGTGCGGTCACTGCGACGGCTGCGCCACCGGTGATCCGGTCACCTGTGTGGAGGGGCCCAAGGTGTTCGGCTCGGGGGCGTTGCCCGGTGGGCAGGCCTCGGCTGTCGCCGTACCGTCGGCTGATTTCCAGATGCTGCGGATCCCGGAGGGAATCGACGACGAGGCGGCCCTCCTGCTCACCGACAACCTCAACACCGGCTGGATCGGGGCCAAGCGGGCCGACATCCCCGCCGGCGGGACGGTCGTCGTGCTGGGCCTGGGTGCCGTGGGGCTGTGTGCGGTGCGCTCGGCCTTTGCCCTCGGTGCCGGCCAGGTACTGGCGGCCGATCCCGTGGCCGGGCGCCGAGACCTGGCCGCCGACTCCGGGGCGATCCCCATCGAGGGGCCGACGGTGGCGGCGGTGTTGGAGGCCACCCACGGGCGGGGGGCCCATTCGGTCATCGACGCAGTGGCACTCGACGCCACGCTGACCGACGCCTTCCAGAGCGTTCGGGCCGGAGGCACCATTTCGGTCATCGGAGTGCACAACCTGGATCCCTACCCGCTGCCCATCCTGATGGGCCTATTCCGAAGCGTCACCCTGCGAATGACCACCGCCCCGGTGCACCAGACATGGAAGGAGCTGGTTCCCCTGGTCGCCCATGGCCGGATCCGAACCGACGGGATCTTCACCCACCGGTTCCCTCTGGCCGAGGCGTCGGAGGCCTACGCCTCGGCTGCGGCCCGGACGGCCGACTGCATCAAAGTGATGATGGAGCCCTGAGCGCGGACTGTCTACCGACTCCCAACAAGAACTGGGTGACGTCGGGAACGCTGCGGGGATCTTGAGCGAAGAAGGCGTGACCGCCCTCGTACTCGTGCAGTTCTGCACCGGCGATGCGTGAGGCGATGGCGGCACTGTTCCGCGGAGGGGCAATGCCGTCGTAGCGCCCGCAGGCCACGAATGTAGGGCTGGTGATGTTCGAGAGCCGGTCCCAGACGTCGTGGGTGCGACGGGCATCGAGCTGCTCGAGCTCGCCGCGCCTCCGTTCCGGGTCCGGTTCTGCGCCTCGTCGATCCATGATGTCGACCAGGGCCCTGTCGCTCGGATGTACGGCGAGCCAGGCGTCATCGAAGCGGGTGTCGATCAAGCGGCGTCGGAGTTCCGAGCGCTGGCCCACGCTCAGTTGTTCCAACTCGTGGAGTGGATAGGAGGAGCGGTCGGGGCCGCCCGGGGAGGTGCAGAGCAAGGCCAGACGTTCAACCCGGTTGGGTTCGGTCACCGCCACCTCCTGGGCGACCATGCCCCCGAAGCTGACCCCGAGCACCCGTGCGCTCTCCCAGCCCACGGCGTCCATCACGGCCAGCGCATCGGCGGCACAGTCGGACATGCCGTAGGGCTGCCCGACGGAGCCACTCAGACCCAGGCCTCGGGCGTCAAAGGCCAGGAAGTCGAAGGCAGAGGAAAACAGGGAGAACAGCAACCTCGATGTCTCGATGGTCGATCCGGACCCGTTGAGGAAGAGCAGCCGCGGGCCGGATCCCTGTCTCTCGTAATAGAGCTCGACGCCGTCGGCGCGAACGCTGCTCACTGCCGGTCGGACAAGCGGGCGTTCCGACCCGGACCGAAGCCGCCCATCGTCAGTCGGCCAGGGCCTGGTACACCAGGGCGCGCAGCTGGGCCCGGAACGGGTAGGAGCTCGAGGGGATGAGCTGGGTCATGAACACGACGGTCAGGTCCTCGACCGGGTCGACCCAGAAGGCGGTGCTGGCCGCGCCGCCCCAGTAGTACTCGCCGACCGACCCGGCCGTGGCGGTGGCTCCGGGCCCCTTGCCGACGGCGAAGCCCGAGCCCGAACCCCACACCGGGGAACTCGGCCTCGCCGAAGCCGCCGGTGGCCAGCGGCCTAGGTCGCCGTCGTCGGGCAGGTGGTTGGCGGTCATGAGCTCGAGGGTCTTGCGGCCGATGAGCCGGCGGCCGTCGAGCTCGCCCCGGTTGACCAGCATCTGGCAGAAGCGGAGGTAGTCGCCCGGGGTGGCGACGAGCCCGCCGGCGCCCGAGTGATACGAGCGGCGGCGCCGGTAGCGGCTGGCTCGGGGTCGTCGCTGAGCCGGGGCGGACCACCGGGCTGGTAGCTGTAGCAGGCGGCGAGGCGGTCGAGCGGATTCGTCGGGAACCGAGAACCCGTGTCGACCATGCCAAGGGGCTCGAAGACGTGGTCGTGGAGGTAGTCGTCGAAAGGCTGTCCGGAGAGGATCTCCACCAACCGGGCGCAGACGTCGGTGGAGAGGCCGTAGTTCCACCGGGTGCCGGCTGGAACTTGAGCGGGTAGTCGGCCAGCAGCGAGCAGACCCCCTCCAGGGTCATGCCGCTGGCGGGCTGCCCGCAGCTCCTCGGCGAACCGGTCGTCGGTCGGATGACCGGGCAACAGCCCGCCGGCCAGACCGGTCATGTGGGTGAGGGCGTCGCGCACCGACACCGGCCGGATCGGGTCGACGGATGCGCATCGACCCGTCGGAGGTCAGCTCTCCCACCGGAGGTGGCGCCATTCGGGGATGTAGCGGTGGAGCGGGTCGGTCAGCTGGAACAGCCCTGCTCGTAGAGCTGCATGAGGGCGACCGAGGTGATCGGCTTGGTCATCGAGTAGATGCGCCAGATGGTGCCGTCCTCCACCGGCTTGGATCGCTCGCCGTCCATCAGGCCGAGCGAGCGCCAGTAGGCGAGTCTTCCCCCCCGGGCCACGGCGATCTGGCAGCCGGCGATCTTGCCCGTGGCCACGTACCGGGTCTCGAAGTGCTCGGTGATCCGTTCGAGACGCTCCGCGTCAAACCCGGCACCCTCCGGATCGACTTTCACCTGGCCAGGCTCCGGTCCTTCGCCACCTCGTTGTAGCAGTCGTAGTCGGACAAGGTGTCGTCGGCGTGCTCGAACTCGAGCAGGCCGGCCTCGCCCCACCGGTCCCGCAGGTAGCCCCGGTTGGCATCCAACAGGCCGAGCTTGGCCACGTTGGGGACGAGCTTGGAGAAGAACCCGCGCTGGAACCCGGCAAAGGGGCTGGACTGCATCTTGCCGGCGGCCGCGGTGAGGTGGGGAACGAGGGCCTGCACATCCACGCCCAGCCGCTGCCACACCTCTGGGGTCGTCGACCGGGCCCGGTTGCGCAGCGTGTTGTCCAGCAGGAACTCCTGGCGATCCTTGAGCTCGGCGTCGGTCAATCCGGCGTAGAACTCCTTTAGCGTCAGGATCCCGAAGGCAACGTGTCGAGCCTCATCGGACATCACGTAGCGAAGCAGCTTGCGGAGCAGAGGCTCTTCCGTTCGACGCAACATGTCACCGAAGGCGGCCAGCGCCAGGCTCTCGATCACGATCTGCATGCCCAAGTAGGCGATGTCCCAGCGACTGTCCTCGAGCAGCACGGTGATCTGCTCTTCGAGGAACGGGCTCATGGGGTAGGCCTCGCCCACCTTCAGATCGAGGTACTTGGCGAACACCTCGGTATGGCGGGCCTCGTCCATGGTTTGGGTGGCGGCGTAGTACTTGGCGTCGATCCATGGAACGGTCTCGACGATCTTGGCCGCGGTGAGCATGGCTCCCTGCTCGCCGTGCATGAACTGGCTGATCGATGCCTTGAACATCTCGATGCCCAGGGCGGTGAACTCCGGTTCGCCCCAGCTGGCGATGGGCGAGCCTGGCTCAGCCGCCGTGGCCCGGAACAACTGGATCGACGGGGAATTCTGGTCGACCAATCGCTCGGGGTCTACATCGGTGTCCCAGTCCAGATCGGTGACGCTGTTCCACTGCGAGCCCATGGCCCTGTTGTACAACGTGACCAGCTGCGTCCGGCTTCGCTCGTAGTCCCACAGGTAGATCCGATCGGCGTGGTCATGGACGAGCTTGAAGGTCGCGGCGATCTCGCCGGCGGAGACGGGGTTGTCGTGATCGGACAGAGTCACCGTCGGCCACGCTACCAATGATGGGCGGCGACGGCCCCGCGGCGAGCGCACCAGCCCCGTCGTCGAATCGGCCAGCTCGATGAGCTTCGGCGGTTGGTTCGCCCGTAGTCCTGTCCGTCCCCGTTCTGCTTGCCGAGGCGGCGAATGACCGGTCCGGTCTTGTATTGCTACTCTTCGAAGGTCAGCTGGCTCACATAACCGCTGACCGGATCAAGGGGGGACCGTGACCGACGAGAGGGCGCACAGCAGACCGCTCCGTACTGTTCTGTTCGTTCCCGGTAGCGAGCGGGAGCAAGTCGAAGAGTCCCGGTTTCACGGTGCCGACGCGGTGGTCATCGACATCGAGGAACCTCGCACGCCATGCTCGGAGAGGGACCGTGAGCGGGCGCGCCAGATCGTCTCGGAGTTCTTCGCCGGCCTCTCCGACGACCCGGCGGCTCCCCTGTGGTTCGCCCGGGTACAGGCCATCGACACCGGTCAAACGCTGAAGGACCTGCGGGCGGTCATGAACCCGAGGCTGGCCGGGATCCTCCTGCCCAAGGTGCGGGGACCGCGGGACGTGCACGGCGCGGAGACCCTCCTCACCTGCATGGAGGTGGAAGCCGGCCTGCCCCTCGGGTCCACCATCATCTATCCCATCCTCGAGACCGCCCAGGGGCTTCGGCTGGCATACGACATCGCCATGGCGTCCGAACGGGTCCTGTACATTGGCGGTGCCGTGTCCCGGTTCGGCGACATCCACCAAGCGGTGGGGTTCCGGTGGTCGGCCGAGGGAAAGGAGACCCTCTTCCTGCGCTCCAAGGTACTGCTCGACGCCAAGGCGGCAGGGATCCGCTACCCGATCAGCGGCATGTGGGGTGGCGACAGCGACGACCTCGACGGTCTGCGGACCTGGGCCACCGAGCTTCGGGACCTGGGCTACTACGGGATGATGATCGGCAATCCTGATCACATTCCCCTGGTCCACGAGGTCTTCTCTCCCAGCGATGACGAGCTCGCCTTCTGGCACGACCTGGATCGACTGGCGACCGAGGCCGAGGGCCGGGAATCCGATCGCATCATCTACGGCGACCAGAACCAAGGCGAGGGCCACGTGATCCACCTCGCCCACGTCGAGTCGGCCAGGAAGAACTTGGCCTGGGCTCGCGACCTGGGCCGGTCCGACTAGTCGCGGCAACCCGGGCACCGGCCCATGGAGGACAGTTGGTATGACGACCGTGAACGAGCTCGAGGTGGTTCACCAATGACGACAACAAGGAATCTGACGGCTGCTGATGTTCGCTCCGAGGTGGGGCACCCGATCGTGGACGCCGACGGGCACTTCATGGAGTTCATGCCCCTGGTTGACGACGAGGTGCTGTCCTACCTCGAAGAGGCGGGCGGCCCCTCGCTCCCGGATCGTTTCCGGGCCAACGCCCTGACCCACATGGACACCGCCGTGTTCGAAGCCGACCGCTCCGTTCCCGCGGTCGTGGATGCCTGGCGGGCCATGCCCTCGTGGTGGGGCAACCCTGTCTCTGACCCACGGGAGCGGGCCACGGCCCAGCTCCCCCGCTTGATGTACGACCGCCTGGAGGAACTAGGCATCGACTTCATGCTCATCTATCCCTCCTGGACGCTGGGCTTCCTCACCAGTACCGATGACGAGCTCCGCGCCCCGACCTGCCGGGCCACCAACAGGTACTTCGCCAAGCTGTTCGCCCCCTACCGGGATCGCCTCGAGCCGGCGCGCTCATTCCCATGCAGAACCCGGATGAAGCGGTGGCCGAGATCGACTTCGCCGTCCAGGAGCTGGGCTTCAAGTCGGTGGTGCTGGCCGGGCACGCGTTCCGGCCGGTGGGGCCGAAAGGTGGCCCGCCGGTGGGCTCGCGCCTCGACGTCTTCGGCCTCGACAGCCCCTACGACTACGACCCGGTGTGGGCGGCCTGCGTGCGCAACAAGGTCGCCCCGGCGTTCCACAGCTCATTGCAGCAGGTACATCCGGCCCGATCGATCACCAACTACGTCTTCAACCACGTCAACGGGATCGCCGGCGCCCACGAGGCCCTGTGCAAGGCCCTCTTTCTTGGGGGTGTGTACCGTCGATTTCCCGACCTGCACATCGGTTTTCTCGAAGGCGGGGTCACCTGGGGATGCTCCCTGCTCGCCGACCTCATCGGCCACTGGGACAAACGCGGCGGCCACGCCATCGACGACCTCGATCCGGCCAAGCTCGACGTGGCCGCGGTGCTCGCCCTCGTGCAGCGGTACGGGAGCCCGGACATGATCGCCAACTTGGACGAGCTGGATGAGCATCTGTCCCGGCGCCCCGGCCGCCCGGCGATGCTCGATGAGTTCGCGGCTGCCGCCGTCTCGAGTGTGGAGGACATCATCGAGCCCTTCGAGACCCGGCTCTACTTCGGTTGCGAGGCGGACGATCCGTTGATTTCCTTCGGCTTCCACCTCAACTTCGAGGGACGCGAGGTCGCCTTACGACCGATGCTCGGGAGTGACGTGTCCCACTGGGACGCGCCGGTGATGAGCAACGTGATGGTCGAGGCCTATGAACTGGTGGAGCGGGGGTCGGTCACCCCCGAGCAGTTCGAGCAGTTCACCTTCACCAACCCGGTCCGGCTCCACGCCGGAGCCAATCCCCGGTTCTTCGAGGGAACCTCCTGCGAACGCGAGGCGGCGGTTGCTCAGGAACCGAGGTAACTCGAGGACAGCTCGTCCGCGAGCTCGGCCGGCGTTCCCCGCCGCACGATCTGGCCTTGGAGCATGACCGCCACCGAATCGGCGATAGGAAGAACAGTCCGGGCGAATTGCTCGACGATCAAGATCGAGAGCCCCTGGGCGGCCAGCTCGGTAACCAGCTCATAGAGCTGACGCACGACGATGGGGGCGAGCCCCATGGACAGCTCGTCGAGCAGCAAGAGCTTGGGTTCCGTACCGAAGGCCCGGGCCAGGGCCAACATCTGTTGCTCCCCTCCCGAGAGCGTGCCCGCCAGTTGCTTACGGCGCTCGCCCAGCCGGGGGAACCGGGAATACGTGACCTCTTCCAGGTGGGCCATCTCCGCCCCCACCTGGGTGGCCATGAGGACGTTCTCCCGGACGGTCAGGTTGGGAAAGATGCCGCGCCCTTCGGGCACCGTGCAGATGCCGCGGCGGGACAGCGCGCCGGCCGAGGTCTTCGTCACGTTGTCGCCCTCGTACCAGACCTCGCCCTGGTCGGCCTGGTGCACGCCGGCGCACACGTTGAGCAGCGTCGTCTTGCCACCGCCGTTCGGTCCCAGCAGCGCGGTCACCTTGCCCGGATAGACCTGGAGGTCGACATCGTGGATGACCTCGATGGGCCCGTAGCCGGCGCGGATCGAACGCACCTCGAACAGCGGGGTGGTCGCGTCGGTCATCCCACGCCCTCCGGCGTGCCCAGGTAGGCATCGATGACCGCCGGGTCGACCTTGATCTGCTCGGGCGGGCCCGAGGCGATGATCTCGCCATAGTCGAGGACGTGGATCGTGGCACACACCCCCATGACCAGCGAGACGTCGTGCTCGACCAGGCAGATGCCCACGCCGTCATCTCGGGCCAGCTGGACGAGGAGCTGGCCGAACTCCGCCGTCTCCGCCTCGGTCTGGCCCGACGCCGGCTCGTCGAGCAAGAGGACCCGGGGCTTGGTCATGAGGGCCCGGGCCACCTCGATGATCCGGGCCCGGGCGGTGGGCAGCTCCCCCACCTCCCGGTCGGCCACGTCCTCCAGGCCGAGCAACCCCATGACCCGGTCGGTCTCGGCATTCACGTTGATCCGGAAGCGGCGACCCCAGGCGTTGCGGATGTCGCCGGCGACCCGGACGTTGTCGCGGACCGACAGCGAGGTGAACAGCTCGAGCTGCTGATAGGTGCGGGACAACCCCCGCCGGGCCCGTCCGGCCGGCGTGGCCTTGGTGGCGTCAGTGCCGTCGATCACGATGCGGCCTCGGATCGGGTCGAGCAGGCCGCTTATCACGTTGAAGAGCGTGGTCTTCCCGGCGCCGTTCGGACCGATGAGCCCGGTGACCGTGCCCTCGTCGACCGTGAGGGACACGTCGTCAAGGACCTGATTGCCACCGAAGGCCATGGAGATGCCCAAGGCTTCAAGGACGGCCACTGTCGGACCCCCCTTCGATGCTCATCCGCACCGCTCCACTCGCCGCCGCAGCACCGGTGAGGCTGGCCGGCGCCTCGACGACCGGAACAGCCGAGGTGGCGGGCGACCCTGGCGGGGCGGGTGGGGCGAACGCCCCGGGCATGAGCAGCTTGCCCACCAACGGGAGCCCCAAAGCGATGATCGCGGTGGCCAATACGAACCACCAGTTGGACATGGCCTTCGTCACCACGAGCAGGTAGGCGGCGGCCTCGAGCAGGATGCCCCCGGCCAGCACGGGCTTGGCCCGCCACAGCGGCGCGTACCCCTCCACGATCTGGCCGACCGCCCCGCTCGGGTTGCGGCCCAGGCTGACCCCGATCAGGGCCGGGGCCACCAGCGAGAGGTTGGCCAGGAAGTTCCAGATACCACCGTGTGCGCTGTAGATGTTCTGGAAGGTGCTGGTGATGGCCTGGAAGCCGCACGCCGGCCAGCACGCCGCCCATGAGGGCCCCGGCGACGTTGCCGATGCCGCCGACGACGGTCAACATCACCAAGGTGAGGCTGATGAAGATGAGGTACGAGTTCGGATTGACCGAGATCGAGGCCGACGACATGAGGATGCCGCCGAGCCCGGCGATGGCGGCCGAGAGCACGAAGACCGACAGCTTCAGCTTGATCAGGTTCTGGCCGAGCGTGGCTGTCGCCGCCGGGCTGTCCTTCATGGCGGCCAGCCGCCGTCCGTAGGCACTGTGGCGGAGGGCGATCAGCCCGATCCCGATCACGGCGAAGACGACGGTCACCGTGGTCAGGAAGGCCTTGGGTGCGGACAGATCGAGCGGGCCGACCTTGACCTTGGGAACGTTCAGCGTCCCGTTGGTGAAGATCGAGAAGTGGGTGTGGAAGATGGGCAGGATGTGCGGGTTGACGTCCCCGATGATCATGTCGGAGACGAACACCCCGAAGGCCAGCGTGGCCAGGGCCAGGTAGAGCCCTCGCAGCCGGAGGGCGGGCAGGGCGATCAGCCCACCGATCACCCCCGCCGCGGCTACCCCGATCAGAATGCCCCCCAGCGTGACCCGCGAGTGGAGACCTATGCCGGACAGCCCCAGGTGGAAGACGAAGATGGTGGCGATGGCCCCGAAGGCCACCGGGGCCAGGTTGATCTCCCCGGCATAGCCGGTGAGCAGCGTCAAGGACAGGGCGATGATGGCGAAGGTCATCCCGACGGTCAGGGCCGTGATCGCCTCGGTGGTCATGATCTGCTCGAGCAACAGGATGGCGGCGAGCAGGATGGCCGCCCAGAGGCCGGCCGATCGGAGGCTCGGGACCTTGAAGCGCTCGCGGCTGCGCAGGAGCGACGCCCCGCAGACGGTCCTGGGGCAGCACGAACAGGACTACGAACAGCACGATCATCGGCAGCGAGATCCGGAAGTTGGACGCCCACTCCCAGGTGGTCGGGGAAGTAGGCCAGCACATAGTTGCTGGCCAGGCCGAGGACGATGGCCCCGATGAAGGTGCGGGGCAGGCTGCGTAGCCGTCCGAACATGGCGGCGGCGATGGCGTCGAGGACCAACAAGGTGAGGGTGCTGACGTCGAGGGCGCCCCCGCTGATCGGGGTGATCAGCACGCCGGCCAGCGCGGCCAGCGCCCCGCCCATGGCCCACGAGATGGCGGCCAGGCGCTCGGGCCGCCCGCCGTTCAGCTCGAGCAGTGCCGGGTTGTCGACGACGGCCCGCATGGCCACGCCGGTGCGGGTCCGCTGAAACAGGTAGCGCATGCCCAGGCCGATGAGCACCGCCGCCCCAGGGCGATCACCTCGTGGTCGGTCACGTAGACGCCCAGGAACTTGAACTTGGCCGACTCGCCGAAGAACGGGATGTCGTTGCGGGGCGTGGTCGGGCTCCAGATCCACTGGGCCAGGGCGATGATCCCGAGCATGACGCTCACCGTGACCACGATCTTGGTGACCTCGGCCGTGTTGCGCAGCCCTCGCATGATGCCGACGTAGAGCAGGGCACCGACCAGCGGAGCCAGGATGAGCAGGACCAGGATCAGGGCCACCGGGGCCGGCCAGTTCCAGCCGTAGCGGAACTGCCAGTACACGAACGCCGCCGAGCATGGCCAGCGCGCCCTGAGCGAAGTTGAAGATACCCGACGTCGTGTAGGTGAGCACCAGCCCGGAGGCGGCAATGGCGTATACCGCGCCGGTGACCAACCCGGTGATGGTGTATGCGAGGAACAGATGCATGTCGAACTCCCTCGCCCCGTCAGTTCAGGTCGCCCGGTACCTGACCGACGGGGCGTCGAGTGCTAGGCCTGGGGCTTGATCACCGACGGGGTGACGTACTTGGTCGAGTAGCCCTGTGCGTTCAGCGTCGTCCCGAGGACCACCCCGGTGTTGGGCACGACGAACTTGGACGAGCACTGGTAGGTCCCGAGCTTCTTGGCACCACCTGAACGTACTTGGTGTTCTGCAGCCGGAGGAGCACCCCGCACTGCGGGGGCGTGTTCTTGCCCACGTCTCCGGCAGCGGACAAGCCTCCGCCCGTCCAGGCCGTCACCTTTGACAGGTTGTTGACCATGCACTGCCGGGTCAGGGTCGAGCCGCAGGCCTTGGCCTGTGTCGCCCAGAGCAGGAAAGCCGACGCCGCCTGCTCGCCGAGCTGATTGGTGGGGCCGGTCGACTTAACGATCGACAGGAACTGCTTCACGGCCGGGACCGCGTTGGCCGCGTTCAGCGGCGCGTAGGCCGAGCGGACGTAGAAGTTGTTGGCCAGGCCGCTCGTGTTCCACGCGGCGAACTGGGGCGAGTACAAGTTGGTGTCGCCGACCCAGATCGGGTTGTAGCCCAGCTGGTTGTCGGACTGCAGGATCCCGTACAGCTCGGGGCTGGGCGAGACATCGGTGTAGACGACCTGGGCGCCGCAGCTCTGGAGCTTCTGGGCGAAGGGCGTGTAGTCCGGCTCGCCGGTGTACTGGATCTGGAACGGGCAGTTGACGTACTGCCACCCCGTCTGTTGGAAGGCCTGCTTGGCCTTGGCCATCGACACTTCCACCGGGGAAAGGTTCTCGCTGTACTCGCCGGTCTTCAACACCTTGGAGGGGAACAGCCCCTTGACCTGGTAGGCCGACGAGACCGGGCTCATGTTCACCGGGTTCGGCGTCGGCTGGTAGGACTCGTAGGCGTTGGCGACGTCGGATCCCACGGCGAAGCCGGGCACCTGGACCAGGTTGCAGCCGAGCCTGGTCTGCTCGGCCGACTGATCGAGGGCGAAGCCCTCGCCCACCAACATGAAGTCGGTCTTGCAGGCCTGGGTCATGACGGTATTGACGTTGAGGACGGCGGCGTCGTAGTAGTCCCCGATGACCTTGCGACCGTTGATGCCCCCCTGGGTATTGCACCAGGCGATGAAGGACTTCACAGCGTTGCCCATCTCCTGGTCGAGCCCGGGTCACCCGAGTACCCGCGGTCGTCGCCGTAGGCGATCCTGATGCTGGTGTTCGTCACTCCCTGTTCGGTGGCGCCTTTCGCATTGCCCGGCCCGCAGGGCGAGGCCAGGGTGCCGAACGAGGTCGTGGCCGCTGATGCCGCCGCACCGCCGCTGGCCACCGCGGTGACCATGGCCGTTGACCCGACCAGTGTCAGTGCCAGCAAGGCACTCACTACTCGTGACCGTCGTGACCGCTTAGACCTTTTCATGTGTTCCCCCTTGTTTGCTTGACGCCGGCGTGGGCAACCAGATCACTGGCTGCCAGGACCGATGCGGCCCCCCAGGCCCGCCGTCGCAGAAACACTAGCCAAGTTGTCTGGCCCGTGGGCGGCGATACGGGCTGAATCTGGCACGCGCTTCACTTCGCCGGACCCTGCAGTGCCGGATCGGCCAGCACCGAGACATAGGGAAGGCAGGTCGGTGCCCCGAGCACCGAGACCACGGTGTCGGCCACCTCGTCGCACCCCATGTAGCCGGGGCCGTTGTCGAACAGGTGGCCCCGTCCATCCCAGATGGAGGCCAGCTCGCTCAACAGCCCGTTGTCCCAGCCGGCGGTGACCTCTGTCCCCAAGGTCATCCCGATGGCGACGGTAGAGAACGACACCTCGGGGTGCTCGGACCGCCAAGCCCGGGCCAGTTCTTCGAGGGCCGCTTTGCTGGTGGCGTACGCGCCCATCCCGGGCAGGGGCCGACCCACGGACGTGGCCGATATGAACAAGACCCGACCCCGAACGGCACGGAGGTGCGGGAGGGCGGCCCGGGTAACCAGCGACGCTCCGATCACGTTGGTTGCGAAGAGATCGGACCAGGCGACGACGTCCACGTTCTCGATCCGGGCCAGTGGGTCGATGCCGGTGGCGTAGACGACGGCATCGAGGCCCCCGAAGGCCGACACCACCCCTTGGACAGCCTGGTCGACGAAGCTCTGGTCGGTAACGTCGCAGGCGAGGGCGAGAGCGGGAGGTCCGGCAGCGTCTACCGCGGTCTTCAGCAACTCGAGACGACGGGCGGCAAAGGCGACCTGCGCGCCCTCGGCGGAGGCGGAGAGCCCGATGGCCCGCCCCACGCCCGACGAGGCCCCGACCACCAGCAGCCGGCGTCCGGCGAGCGACCCGTTCGACATCGCCACGGTGGCCACGCTAGCCCGCCCAATCGCCGGGGTCTTCGGGTCTGCTCATGCGGTCGCCTCAGTGAAGAGGTCGGCCAGAACGTCCGTCGCCGGGTTGTCACGCCAGATGGTGTGGTCTTCGGGTACCGCTCCCCGGGCAACCCATCGGTTCATGACCTGCACCACGGTGGTGGCGAAGCGCAGAGCCGAGAAGACCTCATACCAAGTGGTGCTGCCGATCGACGTACCCGCCGCCTGCTGGTAGAGCGCCCGCTGCTCAGAGCGGCCCGGTTCACCCGATAGCCGGGCGACACCGGAACCCTCGTGCATCCAGCGGTCGGCCATGAGCCACCAGCCCACGTCCAGCTCCCGGGGGGCGAGGGCAGTGCCCTCGAAGTCGGTGATGCAGACCACCTTGAAACCCTCCCAGATCATGTTGCCCGGACGAGCGTCGCCCCACGACAGCACCAGCGGGGCGGGCGGGGGCAACATATCGTGCAACCACAGGAGACTGTCGTCGATCAAGGGGGACGTCCGACCGGCCAGCCCGCCGCGGAGGTTGTCCTCCCACACTTCGAGCTGGCGTTCCGCTCCGGGCCGGACCCCGGGGGCACGCAAGGCCACCAGCCCCGGATCGCTGACATCGGTCTCGTGGACCCGAGCCAGGACCCGCAGTCCGGCCGAGAGCATGCGGGCCCGCTCGGCCGGTGAGGCCTCGACGAAGAACCCGCTCCGGGTGTACGGCGGCGCCTCGCCGGGCACGTCACCGGGAACGTGGCGCATGACGAAGAACGGGGCGCCCAGCACCTGTGGGTCCGGTTCGAGACCGAGGCTGTCGGCCACCGGAACCCGACCCGTACGTCGAAGCGCGTCCATGACCGAGTGCTGGAACAGCACACCGGTCGTGGTGTCGGGCGACTGGGCCGGATAGATGGGCGGGTCGGCGGAGTCGCGGCGAAGGACGAGCTTCTCGTCCGGTCCCCCGTCCCACCGGGCGCTGATCACCAGGTTCTCGGCGGAATAGCCGCTACCGGGCTTCCCCAGAGCCACCAACGTCGGCCGGCCGCGATCGGGCAGACGCTGGGCCAGCCAGCCCGACAGGCTCTCCAATACCTCAGGCTCACTCGACGACATGGAACTCCACGCGGTAGAGCAACGTATCGTCGCCGATAGGTCCCGCATGCGCGGCCCGCCGGCGCAGTGACTCCCGATCCGTCTCGCCTGAGCGGCGCACATCTGACGCGGTGACGGCCGAGAAGGGCAGGAGCTCCAACGAGTCGACCTCGATGTGCACCCGGCCGAGCGGGTAACGACCTCTCACTTTGACTTTGGGCCGGCGCCACAGGCGGAAGGAAACGGTGATATCGCCCGACATCACGTCGTCGCGGAACTCCCGGCTGAACTCCACGATCCAACGCTACGTTGTGCTCACACCGACGCGGGTGAGATCCTCACCGTGAGCCCAGGATGGCGAGGGCCTCGCTGAAGACCTTGGAGGGCCGCATGATGGCCGCCGCCCTGGCCGGGTCGGGCTGGTAGTAGCCGCCGATGTCAGCGGGCGAGCCTTGGACGGCGATCAGCTCGTCGACGATGGCCTGCTCCTGGTCGGACAGCGCCTGGGCCAGAGCGGCGAACGCCTCGGCCAGTTGCCGGTCTTCGGTCTGTTCGGCCAACTCCTGGGCCCAGTACAGAGCTAGGTAGAAGTGGCTCCCTCGGTTGTCGATACCGCCAAGGTGCCGGGTCGGGGACTTGTCCTGGTTGAGGAAGGTGCCGGTCGCCCGGTCGAGCGTGTCGGCCAGCACCTGGGCGCGCCTATTGCCCGTGCTCTGGGCCAGGAACTCAAAGCTCACCGCGAGGGCGAGGAACTCACCCAGGCTGTCCCAGCGCAGGTAGTTCTCCTTGAGCAGCTGCTGAACGTGCTTGGGTGCTGAGCCACCGGCGCCCGTCTCGAACAGGCCGCCACCGTTGAGCAACGGGACGACGGAGAGCATCTTGGCGCTGGTGCCGAGCTCCAGAATCGGGAACAGGTCGGTCAGATAGTCGCGCAGCACGTTCCCGGTGACCGAGATAGTGTCCTGGCCCCGACGAATGCGCTCGAGCGAGAACGCGGTCGCCTGCTCCGGGGCCATGACCTCGAGTTGCAACCCCTCGGTGTCGTGCGTGGGCAGGTAGGTCCGGACTTTGTCGATCAGGACGGCATCGTGGGCTCGGCTCTCGTCGAGCCAGAACACCGCCGGGTCACCGCTGGCCCGAGCGCGATTGACGGCGAGCTTGACCCAGTCGCGGATGGGCACGTCTTTGGTCTGGCACATGCGGAACACGTCGCCCGCACCCACCGGCTGCTCGAGCACGACGGTTCCGATTTCGTCGACGACCCGGACGGTACCGTCCGTCGATATCTCGAAGGTCTTGTCGTGGCTGCCGTACTCCTCGGCCGCCTGGGCCATCAGGCCGACGTTCGACACCGAGCCCATGGTGGCCGGGTCGAAGGCACCGTTGTGGCGGCAGTCGTCGATGACGACCTGGTAGACGCCGGCGTAGCTGCTGTCCGGGATGACAGCCAGGGTGTCGGCCTCCTCTCCGTCCGGGCCCCACATGTGGCCGGAGGAACGGATCATGGCGGGCATGGACGCGTCGACGATGACATCGCTCGGTACATGCAGGTTGGTAATACCGCGGTCGGAGTCGACCATGGCCAAGGCGGGTCCTTCGGCCATCTCGGCGTCGAAGGACGCCTTGATCTCCGCGCCCTCGGGCAGCGACTCCAGACCCTCGAAGATGGCGCCGATCCCGTCGTTCGGACTCAGGTCCGCCGCGGCCAGCACGCCGCCGTACTGGGCGAATGTCTTCGGGAAAAAGGCGCGCACGGCATGGCCGAAGATGATCGGGTCGGAGACCTTCATCATCGTGGCCTTGAGGTGCACGGAGAACAGGACGCCCTCGGACTTGGCCCGAGCGATCTGGGACATGAGGAACTCGCGCAGCGCGGCCACGTGCATCACCGAAGCATCCACGACCTCGCCGGCCAGCACGGGCACCGACTGGCGCAGGACCGTGGTCCCGCCGTCGGACACCAGCTCGATGCGCAACGAGCCGGCTTCGGCGATGACCTCGGACTGCTCGGTGGAACGGAAGTCGCCCTGGACCATATGACCGACGTTCGTCTTCGAGTCGGGTGCCCACGCCCCCATCCGGTGCGGGTGCGCCTTGGCGTAGTTCTTGACCGAGGCGGGCGCCCGCCGATCGGAGTTTCCCTGGCGCAGCACCGGGTTGACGGCGCTGCCCATCACCTTGTCGTACCGGGCGCGGACACTCAGGTCCTCGTCGGTCTTCGGATCCTCCGGGTAGTCGGGCAGCGCGTAGCCGTGCTGCTGCAGCTCCCCGATCGCCGCCTTGAGCTGCGGACTCGAGGCCGAGATGTTCGGCAGCTTGATGATGTTGGCCTGGGGGGTCTGGGCCAGCGCGCCCAGCTCGGCGAGGGCATCGTCGATGCGCTGGCCCTCAGCCAGACGTTCGGGGAAGCTGGCGATGATGCGTCCGGCCAGGGAGATGTCGCGGGTCTCCACCCGCACCCCAGCGGTCGAGGCGTACGCCTGGACCACAGGCAGGAACGAATACGTGGCCAGGGCTGGGGCCTCGTCCGTATGCGTGTAGATGATGGTCGAGTCAGTCACCGGTGCTCCGCTTCGCGTTGGGAAGGCACGAGGGTCGACCTCGCACAGCGTCAAGAACAGCATCCCGCCATGGGTAGCCGCAAACCTGGGGGCCAGGTGGGAGGCTCAATCGCCAGCTCGGAGCCTGAATCTGAGGGGCACGGCAGCGCGGTCATCATCCTGAGGTCCCGCTGAGACCGCGGGTCCCGAATCGGGCTGATCAGATCAAACCGTTAGCTGGGTACTCGCAGAACAAACCAGACCGTCTTACCGGGTCCCGAATCGTCTACACCCCAACACTGGGACTGCGAGGCCACGAGGGGCAACCCCCGTCCGTGCTCGCTGAGGACGACAGACGGCCCGATTGTCGGGCAGTCCGGAGTGTCATCCGTGACCGCGATTCGGATCAGTCCATCGTGACTGGTCAATTCGACTTCAACGTCAGAGCGAGCATGGACCAGAGCATTTGTCACCAGCTCGCTGGTAAGGAGTACGGCGGTATCGACGAAGTCCGGCGGGCAATGGTTGAGGAACGGGCGGACGAAGTGTCGAGCAGCACTGGCACTTCTCACCTCAGCTGGAAGATGTTTCGCGGGCGCCACCTGACAAGATCCTGTCCGTTCGTGGACCGACACATACAAGGACGCACCACGATGTACCCGGTAGCGCAAAGACAGAAACCGATCGGTCCCCGAACGCGTCGGTTTTGTCCTGGAGATGGGTCTCGTATCGGCTATTTCTCAGGGTCGTAGTCGATAGATCGCCATCGGCACCTGGGTTCGTTCGGAAGCCACGGGCCGCTCCCCACGAAGCTGGAAACCGTTCTTTTCCAACACCCGTCTCGAAGCGATGTTCGACGCCTCTGGATCGGCCATGATGCCTGCGTGGGGATGCCGTTGCCTGATGTAGGTGACCAGCTCCGCGATCAGTGCCGTTCCCACCCCGTGGCCCCTGCGTGTGGGATCACCGATCGCGTAGTCGATCCCGATATCGCTCGGTCCTGCGCCGACGCCGTTGGCGTGGTCTGGATACTCCGAGCAGCGATACCACTGGCACCAGCCGATCGGTTGGCTCTCCTCGACAACGACCAGAGCCTCTGTCGGTTCATCGGCGTCGAGGCACTGGCGCAGGTCCTCGACCTCCTGCTCGATCGTCGAACCCGCCAGGAACCACTGAGCCACGTGGGGCTCACCTAGCCATGACTCCACCAGGTCCAGGTCAGAGGCCTCCATTGTCCTCAGCGTCAACACGACCCGATTCTGCCCCATGCCGGTACCGGCTACGAGATGCAGAAAAGCGGGCGTCGCGGCAATAGATGTGCGAGTCCCGGCTCCATAATCCAATTGTCATTTGTACAAATGTGAGTTAGTGTTGTTGAGGACCAAACAGGAGGCATGGACATGAGTGTCGCGTCAGGTGCGGTGAACCGGTATCTCGAGGGCTTCACGCCAATGGCAGGACGGCAACTCCCCGCCCTCCTGGCTGTCTGATGAGCACCGAGGCCGCTCCGAATCTGGACGCAACACTCCGGGCGCTGGCCGACGGGAGTCGTCGGACCATCCTGAGCGTGGTCCGTGACCGACCTCACTCGGTGGGAGAGGTGGCGGAGACGGTCTCGATGTCGCAACAGATCGTGTCACACCATCTTCGAACGCTCCGTGACGCGGGTCTGGTGACCGAGGAACGTCGAGGGACCAGGCATCTCTTCATGGTGCGGACCGCCGGGCTCGAGGTGGTGGAGGACTATCTAGCCGACTTCTGGCCTCATCACCTCGCGGCGCTCAAGACGGCGGCCGAGAAGACGGCGGCCGAGAAGACGGCGGCCGAGAAGACGGCCCGAGAGAACGCCAATGGGTGAGTACACGACGTCCATCGACATCGAGGCTCCGCCCGACGTGGTGTTCGCCCATCTGACGACGGCTGACGGCATGGTCGCCTGGATGGGTCAATACGCCGATCTCGAGCCGAGCGCCGGTGGTACCTTCACCGTAGATATCAACGGGACGCCGATTCGCGGGTCGTACCTGGAGGTCGACCCTCCTCACCGGGTGGTGGTGTCGTGGGGGGTGGCCGGCAGCGATGATCACCCGCCCGGCTCGTCCCGAGTCGAGTTCACTCTGAGCGCCCGATCTGGTGGAACCCATGTCGAGCTCGCTCACACTGGTCTGCCCGACAGTCGAACCGCCACGCATGGCACGGGCTGGGAGCATTTTCTGGAGCGCCTGGAACGGGCCGCCGCCGGAACACCTCCCGGACCCGATTCGTGGACCCCAATGGCGCCGGGCGAGGCGAAACCCCGATGACCCAGACGAACCGGCACGATCCGGCCGCGGCCGACGACCTGTTCGACCAGATCGTACCGATGTACCTCGACAAGCCCCAGGTAATCCTGGGGAAGGCGTTCCACAACGATGTGTTGAAGGTCAACGACAAGATCTTCGCCATGGTCGTACGGGGCCAACTGGTCGTCAAGCTGCGCGCCGATCAAGCCTCTGAGCTGATCGCGGGCGGCGACGCCGTTGCCTTCGAGCCCCGAAAGGGTCGGCAGATGAAGGAGTGGATCGCTGTCGACCCCCCGCGGTCCTGTACGGATCGGCACTGGGAGCGTCTGGTAGCCGACGCCTATGGCTACGTCGTCACACTGCCGAAGGCCACACGAACCAGGAGCGAGTCTCGATGAGCCCAGCCAAATCCGCTGACACGGAGACAACCGACTACACCAACATGGTGAGGGTCAACGCCGGGTGCGAGCGCGTCTTTCACGCCATTGCATCGCGCGAAGGACTACAGCGATGGTGGACACCGCTGGTCAGTGGCTCCGCCGACTCCGGTGGCGATCTGCGCTTCGAATTCGACGGGCTCGACGAGTTCATCGTCATGCACGTGGATGAGGCGGTCACGCCCAGCTCCGTGCGGTGGACCTGTGCGGAGAACACGGGCCATCCGGAATGGATCGGCACACGGCCAACCTTCACGATCATCGGGTTGGGCGACAACCAGTGTGTCCTGGATTTCTGCCATGTCGGGCTGCAACCGGATCTCAGCTGCTATCGGCAATGTGAACGAGGCTGGGACCATTACCTGGCCAGCATCGTTGCCTATGCCGAGTCAGGGCAAGGAACCCCGTTCGGCACCTGAGGAGCAGCCAGGGCCCCCGTTCAGGAAATTCAGCGCTGGCCACCGCCCAGTTGGAGGGTCCTCCGGGGACTACATAGACAAGCCTTCCCGGCGACGGACCAACCGTCGTGCCGTCGGCGAACGGATTCACGTGACGGACATCATCGGAACGGAGCACTCCATGACTATTCAGGATCGAACTGCGGCGACCACAGTGGACCCGGCGGTCTCCGAACCCTCGGGTCGGGTGCTGACCGTGCTGTTGACGTCGGTGGCGTACTTCATGGTGACCCTCGACGCACTGGTGGTCGTCACTGCTCTGCCGTCCATTCATCGTGATCTGGGCGGAGGGGTGGGGACGCTCCAGTGGACGGTCAGCGCGTACACCATCGCATTTGGGGCGGGAATACTGACCGCTGCCGCCGTGGGCGACCGGCTCGGCCGACGGCACGTCTACGTGTCCGGTCTCGCACTCTTTACCGTCGCATCGGCCGCTTGTGCCTTGGCACCCACAGCCGGAGCACTCATCGCCTGCCGTGCGCTTCAGGGCATGGGTGCCGCGATCGTGATGCCGCTCGGTTTGACCCTTCTTACCGCGGCCTTTCCGTCAGAGCGGCGAGGGGCGGTCGTGGGGATCTGGGGTGGCATTGCCGGGCTAGCCGTGGCCTGCGGCCCGCTGGTCGGTGGGGCGCTCACTCAGGAAATTGAATTGGCACTGGATCTTCTGGGTGAATGTTCCGATCGGGGTCGTCGCGGCCATCGGGGCGCGGTCACGCCTCAGTGAGAGCTTTGGCCCACGGACCCGTCTCGACATCCCGGCACTCGCACTCGTCTCGGGCGGCATCGGCGTGCTGATCTGGGGGTTGGTGCAAGGCGGACAAATGGGTTGGGGAAGTGCCCAGAACCTGATCGGACTGACCCTCGGGATCACGATGATCCTCGGGTTCGTCGTGCGGGAGTCACGAACTGCTGAACCAATGATCCCCTTGGGCCTGTTTCGCCGGTCCGCATTCTCGGCCGCAGTGACCACGCAATTTCTCATGAGCGCGGCGATCTTCTCAGCAGCATTCCTTACCAGCCAGTTCTTCCAGTTCGCACTGGGGGATTCGCCACTCGGAACGGGGCTTCGGTTCCTGCCCTGGACGGCCACGCCTCTGATCATTGCGCCGATCGCCGGCTATCTCTCGGACAAGATCGGGGCTCGTGCGCTGGTGGTCCCCGGTCTGCTGATGCAGGGAGCGGGCTTTGCCTGGATCGTGTGGCTGGCCGGCAATTCCTCAGGCTACGGAAGCTATGTGCTCCCATTCGTCATCGCCGGAACCGGGATCTCGATGGCCCTCCCATGCGTCACTGCGGCAGGTTTGAACGCGGTTCCCCCGCCACTGCTGGGCAAAGCTGCGGGCACGCTCAACACACTCCAGCAATTCGGTGCGGTGTTCGGCGTCGCCATAGTGACGGCGGTCTTCAACTCGAAGGGCAGCCTCGCCAGTCCGGCCGCGGTCACGAGCGGATATAAGCCGGCCCTCGCCGTTGCCGCCGGTCTTTCGGTCCTCGGGGCTTTGGTGGCGATCGCAATTCGCAGGACCGCACCGGCGAGCGCCAGTGACCCCAATGCTTCAAGCGAGGTCCACCTTGCGGCGGAGATGCACCTTGCGTCGGAGCCATCACCGGAGGAGCCCCTCTACCTCGCCTCGACGATCCCGGTCGGGTCACCGAGCGGACCCCGGCAATTTCATGGCCGTCCGCTCGAGGACCTTGATGCACCCGAGGCGGGGTGAGTGATCGGGCATTGCCTTTTGCCTGACTAGATGCGCTTTTTCGCCGTCGTCACCGGACTCTCAGATCGAGACTACGTAGCCGTGGCCAGGGGTGCATCATGGAAATCAGACACCCCGACAAAGGAGAAAGTGCAATGCCTTACATCAGCGTAGGTAAGGAGAACTCGGCCCCCATCGATCTGTACTACGAAGACCACGGCTCGGGGCAGCCCGTGGTGCTGATCCACGGCTACCCCTTGGACGGCCACTCCTGGGAGAAGCAGGTTCCTGTGCTCCTCGAGGCCGGAAAGCGCGTCATCACCTATGACCGGCGAGGATTTGGCCACTCGAGCCAACCCACCACGGGCTATGACTACGACACCTTCGCCAGCGACCTCAAGGCATTGGTGGACATGCTCGACCTGCGCGAGGTCGTCCTGGCCGGCTTCTCGATGGGGACGGGCGAGGTGACCCGGTACCTCGGGACCTACGGCTCTGATCGGGTGGCGAGGGCGGCGTTGTTCGGACCGATCCCTCCGTTCCTCCTCCAGACCGACGACAACCCCAAAGGGCTCCCGCAGAGCGTCTTCGACGGGTTCACGGAGACCATCACCAAGGACCGCTACGCGTGGTTCAAGTTCTTCTTCGACAACTTCTACAACGTCGACAAGTTCCACGGCACCCGCATCAGCGACGAGGCCTGGAACGCCAGCTTCCAGGTGGCCGCCGGTTCGTCTGCCTATGCGACCTTGGCCTGCGTGTCGACCTGGCTGACGGACTTTCGCGGCGACCTGCCGAAGATCGACGTGCCCCTGCTCGTCGTCCAAGGCACCGAGGATCGCATCCTGCCGATCGATGCCACCGGCCGACGCCTCCCCGATCTGGTGAGCAACATCGAGTTCATCGAGGTCGAGGGCGGTCCGCACAACATCGGGTGGACGCACCCCGACGAGGTGAACAAGCCCTCATCAAGTTCGTCGGGTAGTCGAGGGCTCCTTGGCCTTGCCTTCGAGCGGTGATCATGGCGCCGTGTGGGCCATGTCGTTCTCAGGGGTGCGCCGGACGGTGATGTCGCCGAAGGCGGTCCGGGCCCGTACCTCGACGGCGTCTTCGCCCGGTTGTGGGCGTTCGACGGCATCCAGGTCGTTCTCGACTACGCCGAAGCGCGCGTTGAGGTCGAGCCAAGCAGGAACGCCGTCGCGGATTCCGATGTCGACCTGGCCGTAGGCGGTCTGGGCAACGACGGCACCACGTGCGACGTCGCCAACCCGGATGTCGCCGTTGGCCGTTTTCGCCGCAACGGCAGAATGGGCCCGGTCGACGGCGATCTTGCCGTTGGCCGCGTTCACCCGCAGATCGCCGGTGATATCGCCGATCCATGTATCGCCATTGGAGTTCTTCGCTACAGCCGCACCGTCGATGCTTCCCACGTGCAGCGCACCAGAACGCGTCGTGAGCCTCGGCCCGGCCCACGAGACGGTCCACGGTGAGGTCACCCACGCCCGTGCTGAGCTGTACCGGTCCCGCTTCCTCGAGTCTGATCTCGCCGATCCCAGTCTTGAGGTCGCACTGGCCGAGCCGGCCCGTGCACCGAAATGCCGCTATCCCGGCCTCTCCCCTCACCTGAGAGCCCTCCGGCAGGTCGATGTGTACCTCGATGGAGTCGCCGCCTCCGCGTGGAGTCCATTGCCTCCATCGCTTTGGCGCCTTGATGACCAGTATCCCGTTGTCGAACTCGACGCGAGTTTGCTCGGCGGCGGTCACGTCAGCCTGATTGGCCTCGTCGCTCGGGCGTACCTCGACGAGGGTGTCGGAGCGCTCACTGGCCTCGATCCGGATGTCACCGACGCCAAGCTCCAGCGTCACGAGGATGGGTACAGGAGTATCGAAAGTGGTCATAGCAAGTCCTTGTTCGGTTGTGAGTGATTCGTGGCTGACGTTTCGCGGTGCGAGGCGTTGCCCTGGTGTCTTCGTTAGCTGTTAGCGAGCCCAACCCTTGTAGTGCTGGGCGCCCTGTGGAGCGCGCCGATCGCGCCGACGGTCTGGGTCCACTCGTTGCAATGCAGCGGCGGCGGCTCGCACGAGCCAGGCGTTGACCGATAGCCCCTCGGCTCCGGCTACGTGCTCGATCCGAGCCTTGAGGTGGTCGGGCATGCGAAGGTTGATCCGCGACATCGCGCCTTCGTCGTCTTCGACTGAGGCGGACGGTCCGACGCCCGTTATCGCCCGGCCACTCGGTGATGGCACCTCATCGCCGTAGGCCAGGTCGTCCGGGGAAGGATCGACGGGCGGTGACGTCACCACGAACTCCGGGTCGCCGCCCCGCAAGCGAACCTCGACCGATCCCGGAGCGAGGTCACAGGTGATCTCTTCGGCCGCCACCCCCAGCACCTCGAGCAACATAAGGCGCACCGATGCATCAAGGGGTGCGGTCAACCGTTCAGCCAGCGCTCGAGTCTCATCGCCACCTGTTTCTGCGGCCACTGCAAGCTGCAGCTGAAGGTTCTCGACGTAAGGGCGCAAGTCCATGGCACCACTATGGCACCATTTGCTGTGCCAAAGCAAGAACAAATGAGCCAAACTGGTGCCATCAACGTCCAGTCGCCAAAGTGGAGCGGGTCAGGACGCTGCCGGAGCAACCGATGAGTCTGGGTGGCTTCTATCGTCTAGTTGGCATGGCTACCTACGTTCTCCTCCACGGCGCTGGTTCGGAATCCTGGTACTGGCACCTCGTCGCCCCCCGGTTAGAGGCCCTTGGCCATGACGTCGTGTGTGTCGACCTGCCCTGCGACGATGACTCCGCCGGCCTGGCCGAATACGCCGACGTCGTGGTCGACGCGGTTGGAGACCGACGCGACATCATCGTGGTGGCTCAGTCGTTGGCCGGGTTCACCGCACCACTGGTTTGTGATCGTCTCCCAGTGACCATGCTCGTACTGGTCGCGGCAATGACACCCGCGACCCGGTGAGTCGCCCGGGGAATGGTGGACCAACACCGGCCACCACTTCCCCGATCCGTTCGACCCGGAGGTCATCTTCGCCCACGACCTATCACCCGAGCTCGCCGCGGCCCTGCCCGCACACCTCCGCGAGCAGTCAGGTACCCCGTTCGAGAAGCCATGGCCGTTGGAGGCGTGGCCCGACGTCCCGACCCGGTTCCTGCTCTGCCGCGATGACCGCTTCTTCCCGCCCGACTTCCAACGTCGCGTCGTCAAGGAACGGCTGGGGATAGTCCCAGACGAGATGAGCGGCGGCCACCTTCCCGCTCTCGCTCATCCGGAGGAGTTGGTCGAGCACCTCGAGGCGTACCGCGGCGTACGGTAGCCAGTTGTCTCGCCAGCGGTGCTCACAAGCCTCGTTGGGGACGTCCCGATCCAGAAGCTCCAGGAGGATTCGTGACTGACCTGAAGGCGACGCTGGATACCTCTGTGGGGAATGGATCGCTCCCTGGTGCGGTAGCGCTGCTGGCTCGTGGTGACCAAACGGAGGTGCAGGTCGTCGGTTCTCTGGGCCTGGATCATGACGCACCGATGGCCAGAGATTCCATCTTCCGCATCGCGTCGATCACCAAGCCCATCACCGCGGCCGGGGCCATGCTCCTGGTCGACGACGGGCGGATCGAGCTCGACGATCCCGTCACCGACTGGCTGCCCGAGCTCTCCTCGCCCGTGGTTGTCCGCACTCCGACCAGCCCGGTCGACGACGTCGTCCCCGCGGCCCGGCCGATCACCCTGTTCGACCTGCTCACCTCACGCTGCGGCTGGGGGTTCCCGGCCGACTTCACCCTGCCCGCCATCCAGCTGCTGTTCAACTGTGCAAAAGGACGGGCGAGCACCTCACCTCTTCGAGCCGCCTCATGAGTGGCTCACCGCGCTCGCCCGGGTCCCGATGGTCGCCCAACCGGGCGAAGCGTGGCTGTACGGCACCAGCTTCGACATCCTCGGCGTGCTCATCGCCCGGGTCGCCGACCAGTCGCTGAGCGATTTCCTGGCCGAGCGGCTCTTCATGCCCCTCGGCATGGTCGATACCGCCTTCGCCATCCCCACGGCCAAACTGGATCGTCTCGCCCGTTACTACGTGCCCGACCCGACCGGCGCCCTCCGACCGGCCGACACCCAAGAGGTGTGGACCAGCCTGCCAGCGTTCGAGTCCGGTGGCGGGGGCCTCCTGGGCACCTCAGACGACTGGCTCCGGTTCGCTCGGATGCTCCTCGCCGATGGGAGCGTCAACGGCCGGCAGCTCCTGTCAAGCACTTCGGTGCGGCAGATGCTCTCTGACCACCTCACCGACGCCCAGCGTCATCCGGTCGATCTGTTCCTCGAAGGGCAAGGGTGGGGATTCGGGGGGTCGGTCGACGTGGCCCCCACCCAGCCGTGGAACGTCCCCGGTCGCTACGGTTGGGTCGGAGGTACCGGCACCTCCGCCCACCTCGTCCCTTCCTCTGGGACCGTGGCCCTCCTCCTCACCCAGGTCGGAGTCAGCTCTCCTGCCCCAACCCCGCTGGTGCTCGACTTCTGGCGCTACGCCGCCGCATTCTGACGCTGCTCAGCTGGCAGAGGTCGTCTGAACCGACGTTGAGGCCGATGTTGTTCATGTTGTACAGGTGCTCGCTGGCGACGAGCCACACGATGTCGCAGATCTCGCGTTCGCCGTAGCAGCGCGCCAGTCGAGCGAAGGTCTCGGGTTCGACCAACTTGTCCCTCGTGAGCTCCGTCGCATAGTCCAGTGCGGCGCGCTCGGCCTCGGTGAACAGTGGACTGGTTCGGTACTCCCCCAGCGCATCGAAGCGGGCCAGGTTGTCCGTCGACTCCTTCATCGTGTACCACCTGGCCGCATCCATGCAAAAGAGGCAGGAGTTGATGCTCGCGACTTGCTCGCGGATGACCACGGCGGTGTGCGACGGTAGCTGGAGCTTCTTGTCCAATTTGGAGACTTTGCCGTAGAAGTTGCCGAATCCGACGGGCATGCGTGCCGCGAGACGGCCAGCGGCGCGATCACCTTGCCCACCTGTCGACGACTGAAGTAGTACACCATTTTCATCGATGAGACCCCGCGGCCTCTCGACGGGGGGAAGGTACGTGGCCATGCCTTGGCCTCCTCTCTGGTCAACCGATGCCCGACTGTTGCGGGTCATTGGTATGACACGGGGCCACAGACGAATGTGACAGAAGACGAAAACGAAGTGCCAAATGACCAGGAGATGACCAGCTCCGACGCCCGTAGTCACATCGATGGTGTCCCGCGGGTCATAGAGGATGATGCTTCATGGCCCAAGGATGTGACTGATGGACGAGAACGAGTGGCTGGCTGACCGCTTCGAGGAACACCGGGCCCACCTGCGGGGGGTTGCCTATCGGATGCTGGGCTCGCTCAGCGAGGCCGACGACGCCGTTCAGGACACCTGGCTGCGCCTGAGCCGGTCAGGGGCGGACGAGATCGAGAACCTCGGCGGGTGGCTCACGACGGTCGTCGCTCGGGTGTGCCTGAACATCCTGCGCTCGCGCCGCGTCCGACGGGAGGAGCCCCTCGAAGTCCACGTCCCCGATCCCGTCATCAGCGCCGGGTGGGATGTCCATCCCGAGGAGGAGGCGTTGCTGGCCGACTCGATCGGCCTCGCCCTCCTCGTCGTACTCGACACCCTGGCCCCAGCCGAGCGGCTCGCGTTCGTCCTCCATGACCTGTTTCAGCTGCCGTTCGATGAAATCGCGCCAATGGTCGGTCGGACCCCGGCGGCGGCGAGGCAGCTCGCCAGCAGAGCACGCCGACGGGTCAAAGGCGCCGAGATACCGGCTCCAGATGCCGACCTCGCTCATCAACGAGAGGTTGTGAACGCCTTCTTCGCGGCGCGGGAGCGGCAATTTCGACGCCCTGGTCGCCGTGCTCGACCCCGACGTCGTGCTGCGAATCGACGGCGGACCCACGCTCCCCGCAGCCTCCATGGTGGTCCATGGCGCTGCCGCGGTGGCCCGGCAAGCCCGAAGTGGCCTGCGGTCATGGCTCTCACGCCCGGCCACCCACCTCCGCTCGGCCCTCATGAACGGAGCCGCCGGAGTGGTCGTCACCGTCGATGGACAGCCCGTGAACGCGATGGGCTTCACCATCGCCGACGGCAAGATCGTCGAGATCGACGCGATTGCCGACCCCAAACGCGTCCGTAGGATCGCAGGGACGATCTCCTCACCAACGAGTAGTGGTAGGCCACACTGGAATGCGAACATGATCCGTCTCATCGCCGCCATCGACACCGAACGGGGAATCGCCAACGATTCGGGCATCCCTTGGAACCTCCCGGGCGACAGCGCTTACTTCCGTGCCAAGACGCGCGACCGGACTCATCGTGATGGGCCGGGCTACCTACGACGAGTTCGCCGCGCCGCTTCACGGGAGAGACAACTTCGTGCTGACGACCCAGCCGGGGTCCTTGCGAGCTGGCTTCCGATCGGTCGCCGGCCTCGACCAGCTCAGCACCGATCACCCGGGCGAAGACATCTGGGTGATCGGTGGCGCCGCCGTCTATGCGGAAACGATCAACGACGCCTCAGAACTGCTCATAACCCAAGTCCTCGCCGACTTCAATTGCACCAAGTTCTTCCCGGCCTATTCGGCCCAATTCGTACTCGCGACCCAGAGCGAGGACCACGAAGACGGAGGCATCAAGTACCGATTCGAGACATGGCGACACCTGTAGCCGCGGCCCTGTTGACCGCCATGAGAACCTGCTGGGGGATCAAGCGAACCTGCCGGGGAACTCATGCGTCACGCAACCGCAACAACAGTCCGCCGACAAGAAGCGCCCCCACGGCCCAGACGGCGAGGACGCCGAGACCCGCCCACGGGCTGATCGGCACCGTGCGGAGGTTGGTAGTGGCTTGGATGGCGAGCCCGGCGGTCATAGGGGCGATCTGCAGGAGATGTCGACGCAACGGGTCGGCGACCGCCTGGGCGACGATCGGGGGCAGGTAGAGCAGGCTGAGCACGACACCGATCGATACGGCGGTGTCGCGAATGGCGGTGGCGACGCCGAGGCTTAGCAGGGCGATGAGGACGAGGTAGAGCACACTGCCAGCAGCGGCGCGCAGCGTCGGGCCGTCGGTTATTGACACGAGTGCGTACCCGTGGGCCGAGTTGAGGCCGTCGGCCGGGAGCATGAAGCGCCCGGCGAGGAGGCAACCGGCGACGGCGACGAGACCGGCAACGGCGGCCAGGCCAGCCACGTTGATGGACTTTGGCCGCGAGGAGGACGAAGCGGCGAGGCATGGCGGAGAGGGTGGAGCGGATCATGCCTGTGGCGTATTCCTCGGAGATGGCGAGGACGGCGAGCGCAGCGACGACCGCCTGGCCGAGGTAGATGCCGGTCAGGCTGAGCTTGGTGGGGTCCTCGCCGCTCCCGGAAGTGACGTGGACGCCGGCGGCGACCGCGGCGCTGACACCCACCGTCAGGATGACGGTCCCGATAAGCAGCCAGCCGGAGCTGGCCAGGGTGCGCAGCTTGGTCCACTCGGCGCGCAGCGCGTCGGTCATGCGTCTCTCCGGCGCACCAGGATGGTGGCCACGCCGAGGGCGAGCGCAGCGTAGGCGCAGAGGACGGCAAGGCCGGCCCACGGAGCGAGCGGGTAGTAGCCGTTCCCGAAGGTGTAGGGGTAGTTGACCTGCGCGGAGTGGGGCAGGGCGCCCAGGACGGCGAAGCCGGCGGCCGGCGTCAGGCGGAACACCCATTGCTCGGCCCCACCGGAGAGGGACGAGCCGATGATGTAGGGGAGGATGAAGACGACGATGCTCGCCACGACGGCACCAGCGCTTTTGCGCACGATGGTGCCGAGGCCGAGCACGGCGACGGCGGTGACCGCGACGAGGCCCGCGCTGCCGGCGACGATGCGAAACTCGGTGAGGGTGCTGACCGGGAAGACGAAGCTGCCATTGGCAATGAGGATGTGTTCGCCGAGTGGGATGGCGACGGCTGCGGCCAAAGCTCCGGTCACGAAGGCGACGGCGCCGATGACGACGGCCTTGGCCGCCAGCACGCGGCCCCGGCTGGGGGTGGCCGTGAACGTGGTGCGAATGAGGCCGCGCCGGTACTCGGTGGTTGATGAACATCGTCGCCACCACGATCATCACGATGAGCCCGACGAGGAGCCCGACGAGGAGGGTGCTGCCGGGGGTGTCGTTACCAAGAATCCCTTCGACAACAGCTGGGGCGATGTCGCCGGACCCGTTGAGGACGAACGCGCTACCGGAGCGGTGGTAGCCGCCGGAGCCGAGGGTCGGGTAGAAACTCTCCAAACCGTTCCCGATGCTTTGGCCGTGCCAGGCATCCGATGCGCCTATGCCTTGGATGCTGACCTGGTCGAAGGTGGCGGTAGCCCGGGTGGCGGCGCCGTTTGCACCTTGAAACGACACCGGTGACGTGACGAACAGACCGACGAAAACGGTCGAGGGCAACCCAGCCAGGTGCGTGGCGCCGATCTGGGTCCAGGTCGTGCCGTTGGTCGAGTCGTAGCCGGTGAGCGTGTCATCGGTGCGGGTCAGTCGCAGCCAGCGCGGGGAGCGAACGGAGACCGATCCGGGCCGGCCGGCGCTGTCGTGGGTGTAGTCGTACTGCCAGCGGACGCCGTGGCTGCCGGTCGCCATCACTGCGGCGTAAGCCGATCCTTGTTTGGTGCTGGGCGTGAGCATGATCCCGGCCTTGGCCCAGGCTGACAGCCCCGGGCGGGTGTCCGCCAGCGAGGCGGCGGCGTTCACGGGCTGCTTCGAGGTCAGGCCTATGAGCGAGGTGACGCGGGCGGTGATGGTGCCGTTGCCGGTGAGCGGCTGGTCGACGAAGGAGTAGCTGTCGGCGACCGCTTCTCCGTCCGGTCCGGTCGGGACAAAGGGATGACCAGCGTGGCAGTTGGACCCCGGCGAGTTCGGGCCAGAACCGGGCGGCGGCGGGCTGGTGCAATCACCTACGTGACTGCCGTTGGCGACAAGGAACGTGAACGCCACGCAGAGGACCGCGGTGACGACGAGGCCGATCACCCAGCCCCGGACCGTCCGGAACTTGGTCCACTCCGCCCGGATCACGGGCCCGAAGCCCTTGCGTCGTCGGCTCGTCGGTCGGGCGCGGCGGTGCACTGGTGGCGGTCATCGTGATGCCTCGCTGTCCGAGCCGCCCCGGAACTCGACCTCGCCGCTGGTGAGCTGGAGGTAGACGTCCTCGAGCGTCGCCCGCTGGGCGGTGACCTCGGAGAAGGGAAGGCGCGCCTGGCCGAGGACTTCCACGACGTGCTGCGCCTCGAGCCCTGACACGGTGAGGGTGTTGGAGCCCATGACCGTCGCGGCGGCACCGACTCGTTGCAGCGCCGACACCGCCTCGGGCGCCGCTGGCGTGCGAACCAGGACTTGGTCGCCCGAGGCGCGGGCAACCAGCTCGTCGACACTGGCGTCCGCCAGCACCCTGCCGCGACCGACCACCACGACGTGATCGGCCATGTCCTGCAGTTCGCTCATCAGGTGGCTGGAGACGAGGATGGCCCGTCCCTCGGCGGCGAGAGAGCGAAGGAGCCGGCGCATCCAGATGATCCCCTCCGGGTCCATGCCGTTGAACGGCTCGTCCATGATGATCACCGGCGGGTCTCCCAACATGGCCGCGGCGATGCCGAGACGCTGGCGCATGCCGAGTGAGTACCCGCCCGCCTTGCGCCGGGCCGCCGAGCCCAGGCCGACGAGCTCGATCACGGCGTCGACCCGGCTCGGCCGCTATGTCCTGGGAGCGTGCCATCCACAGCAGGTGGTTGCGGGCCGAGCGGCTGGGTTGGAGGGCGGCGGCGTCGACCAGCGCCCCGACGTGGCGGAGCGGGTGCCGGAGGTCCTGGTAGGGCTGCCCGCAGACCAAGGCGCGGCCCTCGTCGGGGGCGTCGAGGCCGAGGATCACCCGGATGGTGGTGGACTTCCCGGCCCCGTTCGGGCCGACGAAGCCGGTCACCCGGCCGGGCATGACGGTGAAGGTCATGCCGTCGAGGGCGAGGGTCGGACCCGAACCGCTTGCGCAGGCCGGTGACTTCGATGGTTGCGTCGTTCACGTGGTCGTCCGTCCTTCTTGGTTGGCGAGGGCGTTCGAGGGAGTTGTACGACATGGCCGGGTGCCAGCACGGTGTCAACGGTTGACACCGGGCTGACACCTGGGTCATGTCATGGTTGGACTGATGTCATCCCGACCTACAGCCGAACTGGACGTCGCCCCATCCATAGGAAGCGGAAGGAAGAAACGTCGTGAGAGTGCTGGTCGTCGAGGATTTCGAGGTCCTGGCCCGCTCGATCGGGACCGGGCTTCGCCGTGAGGGCATGGCGGTAGACGTCGTCCTCGACGGGAATGACGCGCTCGGTCATCTGGCGACCACCCGCTACGACGTCGTGGTGTTGGACCGGGATCTGCCCGGAGTGCCCGGCGACGAGGTGTGCCGAAGGATCGTGGCCGGGAAGCTCGGACAGCCGAGTGCTGATGCTGACCGCGGCCGGTACCGTCAAGGACCGGGTCGATGGGCTCGGACTGGGCGCCGACGACTACCTCCCGAAACCGTTCGACTTCTCCGAGCTCGTCGCCCGGGTGCGCGCCCTCGGACGTCGCTCCACGCCGGCGACGCCCCCGACGCTCGAGGCGGGCGATCTCACGCTCGATCCCAGTCGCCGGGTGGCGTTCCGTGCCGGGCGGCGTCTGGAGCTCAGCCCGAAGGAGTTCTCGGTCCTCGAATGCCTCCTGGCCTCGGGCGACCGGGTGGTCTCCACCGAGGAGCTACTCGAGCGGGTCTGGGACGAAGCGGCCGACCCCTTCACCACCGCGGTCAAGACGACCATCCGCCGGCTACGGGCGCAAGCTCGGCGACCCGCCCATCATCCAGACCGTTCGCGAGGGCGGCTACCGGATCGGAGAACAGTGAAGCGACTGCCCAAGAAGGTCACGTCGATATTCCACCTTCGTTCACGAGAAAGCGGAGGGTTCTCGTGAGGCAATGAATCAGGTCGCGTGAGCGAACCAGGGGCTGATAGTTGTCTCCGTCGAGGTTGAAGCGCTCCCATTTGGGCCAATTCCGGGGGCTGAAATGACCGGTGGGCCTGCCGGGGCGCGCGTCGTCAACCTGGTGCCGTCTGGCGAGGTGCTGAGGTCGTTCAGGTGATGAGGTCGATGCGTTCGTAAGCATTGAGCAGTGCATCGGTGCCGGGCCATCCGTCGATGATGCGCACCACGCGCTGTCGTGCTCGATGAATCAGGCGTCCCGGGGCGTGGAAGACGCCCCAGCGCATGGCCTTGGGTCGGGCGTTGACCCAGGTCCCATCGAAGCAGAGCAACTGGAACCAGCGCACCAGATCGGCACTGATGGCGACGGCCATCATCCAGGTGGCGTTGGCCTCGAACCTGGAAAAGGGCATCCGACAGAGCCCGGAGTCCTTCAGCCTCTGGATGTGCTGTTCGACGTGGGCGTGGGCCCGCATGGTGGCGTCGAGGTCGACGGGCGGTCCCTCCGCGTCGGTGTAGAAGCCCCAGTATCGGAACTCGAGGCTCGGGAACAGGCTCCGTTGGGCCCCGGGGTGGAGGGGCTCGCGCCGAACGATTAGTCGAGTCCCCTCGGGCAGCTTGTGGTCATCGATGAGCGAGGTCAGCTCACAGACCGAGGCCCCCTCCCGTGGTTCACCGCCTTGGGTGCGGGCCGGCTCCCAGGCCTGGTCGATGCCGATGGCGTCACAGACGGCTGCTGTTACCTGGGGATTCGAGCGTGCCGTGACAAAGAAGGTGACGTTGCGAGCCCGACAGGCAGAAAGGAATCCCTCGGTGCACCCGGCCGAGTCGGCCCGGACCACGACGGTTCTGGTGGCTGTCTCGGCATCGTCACCGGCCCGATGTCCGGCCGCGATCTGTGCGGGGAGTTGGGCGATGGCCGCGTCGAGGACGGTGACATGGTCGGCCACCGTGTTGGCTGTGGCATTCCCCGGGCGCAGCACACCCGAGAGGACCTCACCGGTGGCATCGGCGAAACAGAACATCGGGTGGAAGCCAAACCCGCCCTTGAAGGTGGAGGCCGCCAGCTCTTTGCCGTCCGTGTGGACCTCGACCAGGGATGCGTCGATGTCGAGGATCACTGGATCGGTCCCCGTCGTCAGTGATGACCGGGACCAGACGGTGTCCCGCATCTCAGCCATGGCGCCGGCGATGCCCGCCCTCGTCGAAGCAGTCAGCTCGTGGAAGGTCCGGAACACCGTAGAGTCCGAAGGGACCGATCCGAACAGGTCAGACTGGAGACGCAGGTGCTCGATGTCCGCACAGCTCTCTCCACCGCCGGCCAACATGAGCGCAGTGTGGACGAGCACCTTGCCCCGGTCGTGCACCGGGAGCCGCTCGCCGGTCGGAGGGATGCGGGACGAGAGTGTATCACCGAGCCCCAAACGGTCGGCAAAACACCCAAGAGCGTGGAGTCCGACGTGGGCCACAACGCCGGTTCCACCGGGTTCAACAATCACGCGAGACGCGCTGATACCGTTCACTTTGGAAGTGCCCTCCTCGGTCGGAAGCCTGTTGTCTAGACACCAACAGTTTCCCCTCCACGGAGGGCTTTTCCGCGGACGCGAGAGGATCAGTCCAAGGGGAACCGAGGGCGGCCTATCTTGCGGGTACAGCTCACTTTGCTCTACTCGGGACTCTTCCTCGGCGTATTGGCCGCGGTGCTGCTCGCCACCAACATCCTGTTTGTGAGGAGCAGTGCGCGGGCCGGCGCAAACGCCACCGCCCAACAGGGCGCCACCACTCACCAATTCAACTTCGGTCCCGCAGCCATCGGGCTGATCGCCGCCCTCGTCGCGTTGGCGGGCGCCTGGTGGCTCGCCGGCAGATTCCTCCGGCCGCTTCGCGCCATCACCACCACCGCCCAGCAGATCTCCGCCACCAACCTGCACCGACGGCTCAGTCTCGACGGCCCCGACGACGAGCTGACCGAGCTCGGAAGGACCCTCGATGACCTCTTCGGGCGACTCGAATCCTCGTTCGAGTCGCAGCGCCACTTCGTTGCGAACGCCTCCCACGAGCTACGGACCCCGCTCGCGGGTCAACGGACGCTGCTGCAAGTCGCCCTCGCTGACCCCGACGCCAGCGTGGAGAGCCTGCGAGCCTCCTGCGAAGAGGCGCTCCAGCTCGGCGCGCAACAGGAACGGCTCATCGATGCGCTCCTCACCCTGGCAACCAGCGAACGCGGCGTCGAGCAGCGGGAGGCGTTCGATCTCGGCGAGGTCACCGATAGCGTGCTCCTCGGCCGCAAGGAAGAGGCGGAACGCCGAGGGATTCGCGTCGAAACCAGCATCGTCGTGACCCCGGCACTGGGAGACCGCAGGCTGGTCGAGAGCTTGGTGGCGAACCTGGTGGACAACGCAATACGCCACAATGTGATGGGAGGAAGGGTCGAGATCTCGACGAGTTCTGCTCCTAGGCGAGCGACCATCTCGGTGAGCAACACTGGTCCGGTCGTCCCGAGCGATGAGGTCGAGCGGCTCTTCGAGCCGTTCCGGCAGATCGGCAGCGAGCGGGTCCACCACGCCGACGGACACGGGCTCGGTCTGACCATCGTCAATGCGATCGCGCAAGGTCACGGTGCCACGGTGATCGCAGTGCCCCGCCCCGAAGGGGGCCTCCACATCGAAGTGACCTTCGGCCAACCCGAGGAACGGCATCTACGCCGTGCCGATTGAGAGGCGATGATCAGCCGGTGACAAGGAGGGGAAGCTGACTTCGACATGGCAGCGGCGACCTCACGAAACGGGTGGCTACGGCGTCTACCGGATGCAACAGCACATCGAAGAGCGAGAAGAGCGAGGACGACGGCCATGTCTGTTGTGAACCCATGTCCATTGTGAACAGAGTGTCGGCTCATGATGTGTCGTGCCCGAGCAGCTACTCGGCGTGCTAGTCAAGCAGCCATTCGAGGAGGTGGTCTCCCAACATGGTTCGACCGTCCTTCGGGTCTGTCGAGCGGTCGTGGGACCGGTCGACGCTGACGACGCCTGGTCCGAGACGTTTCTGTCGGCGCTGAAGGCCTACCCGCAGCTACCGGCTGACGCCAACGTCGAGGCATGGTTGGTGACCATCGCTCACCGAAAGGCCATCGACGTCACCCGGCGTGCGGCCAGAGGTGCGGTCCCTGTAGCCGAGATCCCTCACCAAGCCACAAGGATCAGGACCGACGATCGAGATCTCGACCTGTCCCGATCGCTTGCCGCCCTCCCCGAAAAACAACGTTTCGCCGTCACGTACCACTATCTCGGCGGACTTCCCTACCGCGAGGTGGCGGCCGTCATCGGCGGCAGCGTCGAGGCCGCCCGGAGGGCCGCAGCCGACGGAATCGCCAACCTGCGCAAAAACCAAGGAACCATCCAATGACAGACAGAGACCGAGTCAATGACGAAACTGACGACATGTTTGGTCGAGCGACACCGCCTACTCCCACCAAGCTGCGAGTCCTCCACGACAGCCTCGTGGCCAGGGCCGAGGAAAACGGGCTGCTCGACGTCGCCTACCGGACCCTCGACACCCCGGTCGGCACGCTCTTGCTGGCTGCGACCCCGACCGGCGTGGTCCGCGTCGCCTTCGAGAGCGAGGGTATCGACACCGTGCTGGAGGTACTGGCCCGAAAGGTGAGCCCCCGCATCCTTGATGCCCCCAGGCGGCTGGACGACACCGCCCGGCAACTAGACGAGTACTTCAGCGGTGGTCGCCACCACTTCGGTCTGCCCCTCGACTTCAGCCTGTCCAGCGGATTCCGGCGGACCGTGCTCAGCTACCTCCCAAGTATCGAGTACGGCAAGACCGCCAGCTACGGCGACGTGGCCGCCGGCGTCGACAACCCGAAAGCGGTCCGAGCCGTCGGCACGGCGTGCGCAACCAACCCACTTCCGTTGATCATCCCCTGCCATCGAGTGATCCGGACCGACGGGCTCATCGGCTCCTATCGGGGCGGCCCGGAGGCCAAGCGACAGCTCTTGGACCTGGAGTCGACATGAGGCCGAAGTCAGGCCCTATTCGTCTCGACCACCCTCGCCGAGCCCCTTGACTTAGAGTGCGCTCGAAGTCTTAGGGTGGTCTCATGAGCTCGACCGCCGTCCAGGACCAGACCTTCACGATCGCCGAAGTCGCCGACCGGACCGGCTTGAGCGCCCACACCCTCCGGTACTACGAGCGAATCGGGCTGCTCGACGTCAGCCGCCAGGAAAGCGGCCATCGCCGCTTTACCGATGATGATGTCGCCCGGGTGGTCTTCATCGGCCGACTCCGGGCGACCGCCATGCCCATCCGGGAGATCCAGCGCTATTTCGCCCTGGTGGCCGGAGGTCCGGCTACTGAAGGCGAACGCCTGACCCTGTTGGAGGCGCACCGGATCGGGGTCCATACCCGGCTCCGGGAGCTGGAGGTGGCACTCGACGCCATCGAACACAAGATCGCCCGTTACGGCGGATCCTGCGTTCCCTGAATGTCCGACCTTGAACACCAGCCTCCAGCCAGGAAGAAAGAGATCAAGAAAGAGATACAGCCATGAGCAGTGATCGCATCACCACGCCCTTCAGTGCCGAGTCGACCGCCGAGGAAGTCATTTCCGGTATCGACTTGAGCGCCAGACGGGCCATCGTCACCGGCGGCTCGTCGGGCATCGGGGTCGAGACGGCACGAGCGCTGGCGGGAGCGGGCGCCGAGGTCACGCTGGCGGTCCGCGACATCGACGCGGGAAAGCGGACCGCCACCGACATCACCGCCACCACGGGCAACGATGCCGTCCTTGTCGATCGCCTCGACCTTGCCGACCAGACGTCGGTCGCCGCCTTCGTCGCCAACTGGAGTGGCCCGTTGCACCTACTCATCAACAATGCCGGTGTGATGGCCCTGCCCGACCTCCAGCTGACCCGAGCCGGGTGGGAGCTTCAGTTCGCCACCAACCACCTCGGCCACTTCGCCCTCGCCACTGGCCTGCACGACGCACTGGCGGCGGCGGATGACGCTCGGATCGTTTCGCTCAGCTCCCGCGGGCATCTCCGGTCCCCGGTCATCTTCGACGACATCAACTTCGCCTCACGCCCCTACGACCCGTGGCTCGCCTACGGCCAGTCCAAGACGGCCAACGTTCTTTTCGCGGTCGAGGCCACGCGCGCAATGGAGCGGTGACGACATCACCGTCAACGCGGTCCACCCGGGCGCCATCTGGGCCTCCAACCTCTCACGCCACATGGCCCCACAAGAGCTCGCTGACCTTCGCGGCTCAGGCATGTTCAGCCCCAAGACACTGGAACAGGGCGCGGCGACAAGCGTCCTCGTCGCAACCTCATCCCAGCTCAAGGGAATCGGCGGGCGCTACTTCGAGGATTGCAATGAAGCGGTGACGCTCGATCCCAACGCTCCCGATAGCAGTAGATCGGGCGTTGCCACCTACGCACTCGATCCGGTCGCCGCTTCCCGGCTCTGGCAGATCTCGGTCGACTTCGTTGTCGGCCAGTAGTTGAATCCAAGCCCGGAGTAGGCGCCCACAGGCCGGCAGCGCGGACGACGCCTCATATCGGTGGCATGAGCCCAGGTACCGCCGAGGGCTCGATGAGGATCAGGACTCCAAGCCCGACAACCGCCAGCGCCACCGGCATGTCGACAGCGGCTCTTGCGGGCAAGAGCTTCTGGGCGAGGACGAGGACGGCGACCACGACCATCCAGATAACGCTCATGACGCCCAACGCCACCAGCATCAGCATGAGTCCGATGCTCGAGCCGACGCAGCAGAGCCCGAACTCGAACCCGGAGCGGACGCTCTCGCGACAGCGCTGACGGAAGTGCTGCTTGAGCGGTGTTAATTCGTAGACACCTGCCGTGATCACCACCGCGCCGGCTGCGATCGTCCCGTGGGGCCGGTCTGCCCCATACACCGCCACACCCACGAGTGCCCAGACAACCAGGTACGACCCAACGAACAGCGGTACGGCGCGTATACGACCGTTTGCGTGTGCATATCTCAGGACCGATGGGGTCGCGCCCCGGGAGCATCATCGCCGCCATCATGGAGACCCACAGGGCAACGAAGAATGCGAAGGAACCGAGTTGGGTTGCTGCCCCCATGTCCATTCCGTTCATGTCCCGGACGGCGAAGACCCAGCATGCCGCAGCGACCCCCAGCGTCGCCGTCAAGGCCGCCGCCGTCGCCGACGTCGTAACGCTCGTCACGGCGGAGCGGGGATCCAGCGACTCGCTCTCTGGCCCAACCTGTCGTTGTTCGGCGTGCTCGCGCCCGACGGCTCCTTCTACCGGCATTGGTGGCATCCGCTCACTGCAGACGATCAGGCGACGTACTCGTCATGACGCCGCACCCAGGATTGGACTTCACCCGCGGGTTCGTCTCGACCCTTGGGTACCAGGTCGAGAAGCTGGTAGGTGCCGTTGATCATGTCGATGCCGCGGGCATAGGAGGAGTAGGAATGAAAGATCTCACCGGCCTCGTTCTTGACGAACACGCTGAGACCTTCTCGCTCGGGAAAGCCGGGTTCGGACGAGCCGTAGTTGTAGACGGCGCGGTGCTCGGCCAGAGCATCCTCAGGGAACGACACGCCGAGATCGAAATTGAAGTCCGTGTCGAGAGACGAGACCCATGGGAACGTCCAGCCCATGCGTTGCTTATAGGCGGCGATCTTGGCGATGGGCGCCCGAGAGACCACCGTCAGGGTCACGTCTCGGGCCTGGAGATGAACGGGGGCGCCCTCGAAGTTGTCGGCCCAGAACGAACAGTGCAAGCACCCCTCGTCCCAGCTGGGATCGAACATGAAGTGATACACGATCAGCTGATTTCGACCATCGAACAGATCCGAGAGCGACTCGGGCCCATGTGGTCCCTCAAAGGTGTACTGCTTTGACACTGCCACCCACGGCAGGTCGCGCCGTTGCTGGGCCAGGTCCTCGCGCAGCCGAGAGAACTCCTTTTCTTTTGTCAGGAGCGCACGTCGTGCCTCCAGCCATTCGGGTTGCGAGACGATGTCGTGCCGTTCCATCCCAATCCTCCCTCTCGACCGCGGTGGGCACGAGCTTTGTCGACTCACGCCCCACCTCGAGCAAACATTCAACCACTCTGTTTACTATCACGGCCGAGTGATAAGGTCAACACAATGGTTGAAGATCAAGTTCTCGACCGCGCCTACGGGGCCCTGGCCGATCCGACCCGGCGAGCGCTGCTCGTGGCCCTACGGGCCGGCGAGGCTCGCATCACCGACCTGGCCGCGCCGCTCTCGATGACCTTTGCCGGCGTCTCACGTCATCTGGGGGTGTTGGAATTGGCCGGGTTGGTCCACCGTGAGATCCGGGGGCGTAACCACTGGCTGTCCATCCAACCCGACGCGCTGACCAAGGCAGAAGAGTGGATTCA
>CAVQVK010000014.1:0-20921 GCA_963717035.1 uncultured Acidimicrobiaceae bacterium
ACCGCCGAGCGCAAACCGGGGATGCGACCCCAGGTCCTCGACAACACTACCCATCGTGAATAAAACCACGGGCATCATGCAGCGAATTCCGATAAATAATCACGGTGACGACTTTCTCCGACACTTCCGGGCCTCCCCTTTCCTACCGAACCGATCTCCGCTAGCCAGCCGGCGCCATTACGCAGCCAACGCGCCTATAACGAGTCCGGCCTTTCCTCGAAAGACAACTATTGTGAGCGTCTAACAGGATAGTTACGCGTGGCGTTACTCGATGGCGGTGCACGCCTGATCGTGCAGGTGCCCGGGATGAGCGGCGAGGCCGCCTCTCAAGTCAGGCGCCGACGTCGGCGGTGGTAGGCGACCTCCAGGTCCACCATGGCGGTAGCTGATCGGCTGGCGTGCTTGTCCTCGGTGAAGGCGACAAAAACGGCCCTCGGTCATTGCTTCGACGACCCGGGCGACCGCGACGCCGGTATCGATCGGCGCCCAGTCCGGCACGCGGTGCCACGAGGTGTCCGGGACGTGCCCGCGAGCAGGCCGCGGGTGCCGAAACCGGTGGGCAGCCCCAGCCCGGGAAGGCGCGGGTCCACGCCGATGCCGGCGGCCGCCGATCCCGTTGCCGCGACTCGCTGCGCCGTCGCGGGCGAAGCTGGAACGTGACGTACAGCCCAGAACCCTCGGCCCCCGGATAGGTCATGATCCCCGGCCAGCGAGCTGAATGTGATCACCCAGCCGTACCCACGCTCGATCATGGCAGGCACGAACGCGTTTGCCGCACGGCGCGACGGGCGAAGTTGATGTCGGCGCTCCTGGCTGATTACACTTTGATCCCGATGGAGCGGCAGCGCATGTCGATAGAGTTGGAGCAGGCTACCCTGCCAGCAGCTCGAATGAAGGACAAGTTCCTATCACATGTGTCGCATAAACTGCGGTCTCCGCTTATTACGGTCTACCAGTTTGTAACCAGTCTGCTGTCCGACAGTGTTGCAGGCGATATGCTTCCCCGAACAGCGTGACTGCCTTGAGGTGCCCGCTTCGCAACGTTAACCAACTCCGAATAATAATTCGTGATCTTCTGGACGTTACGCGCGCAGAACCGGTAAACTCGTCATCGAGCGGCAATCCGCATCGGCTTCTCCAGTTCGTCGTTGAGACTGTGCGGTCCGGAAACAGGCGACCAGGCGGATGCAAAGCGGGTTGGCATTGAAATAGCCGAACTGGGATATCTTCCTCCGGTCAACGCCGATCCGAATAGCGTTCGGCAAATCCTGACAAATCTGATCGACAACGCGCACCAGGCCGACGTCCGGCCATAGACCGGGCCGCCGCGACGAGTGGCCGGCAGCCAATCGCCGAGCGCGCCGCCGACGGTGTTGCCGACGCGGTGGCGATCTCGAAGGCGCCACAGGGCCAGGAACCGGCGCGCGTGGTTCGCCACCCACTCCCGACCACGACCTGGCACAGCAGCCCCAACACGGCGGCATGAGCCTGCTGGCCCCTGTCCAGGGGACGAGGTACAGCCCCCACCGCGAGTCGGATGCGCGCCACCACCACTGCCGCAACGTGAACGGCAGTCCGACGACCGACCCGAGCAGACAGGCCCAGCCGAGCCAGGCGGGGATCTGCAGTAACACGGTGAAGACGGCGAAGCCGAGGTTGTACATGCGCACCCGGCCGTACATGTCCCCCACCCGGCCGAAGCTGACGACCAAGACGGCGGTCACCAACAAGAACCCATCAGGATCCACAAGAAGTACGAGGTGTTGCCCGGCGCCAGCGGCTGTAGTTTGATGCCCCGAAAGATGGCGGGCAGCGAGATCAGCAGGATCGACTGGTTGATGGTGACCATGAGGACGCCGAGAGTGGTGTTGGACAAGGCGATCCATTTGTACCGGTCGTCTACCCCGTTGCTGGCTTCTACCCCCTGGCTGGCTCCATCGGCGACCGTCATTTCCCAGCAGCCGAGTGGGCAGTGGGCGTGGTGGACGTGGCCGGACGGGGGTGGATGATCAATAGGGTGCCAGGCCACCGGTGAAGGAGGCGCACGGAGACCGAGGCATGGGCCAGCCCGCCGATGGCGCCGTGTCGCCTCCCGGCCACGACGATGGTGTCGGCGTCCAGTTCGGTGGCGACCCGCATGAGCTCGACCGCCGGATCACCGGTTCGCACCTCGAAATACCAACGCACGGCGGCCATGTCCAAGAGGGCAATGCTCTGGGCTTCGGCCAGGGCCTCGTCCCCGTTCAGCGCGTCCTGCACGGCGCCGAGACAGAGCCCTCCGTTGGCGAAGACGCTGAGTCCCACGAACGGGACATGACGAACGAACACCACGACAACCGTCTGTCCGCTCGCCTTGGCGATCGACCCCGCCTCTTCGATGGCGAGCCGGCTCGTCTCGGACCCGTCGGTCCCAACCACGATCGGTCCATGCACCTCGGCCTCCTCGCTGCCGTCCCCACTGGTCAGGCGGTTCGACTCCCTGTACCATGAACTACATGTACCATACAGGTATATATGTGTACCATACAGGTATATATCGCTAGTTTATATGGGTGCGGAGTTTTAGGGAATTTCTAGACATGGACCAGGACACCGACTCGATCAGCATCATCGAGATGGAGCTGATGACGCTCGTTCGTCAACTCGACACGCTGGGACGGAGGGGTTCGCTGTATGTCCAGGTCGATCGGGCCGGCTACCTGGCCCTGCGCACGCTCGAGCGTCTCGGTCCGGTCCGCACCAACGCGTTGGCCGAGGCGCTGCACCTGGACGCATCGACGGTCACCCGGCAAGTGACCGCCCTGGTGGCCGGCGGGTTCGTGGCCCGCCGACCCGACCCTGCGGACGGACGTTCGTCGACGCTGGTCCTCACGGCTGAGGGGCGCCGCATCATGCGGGCCGTCGAACTGGAGCGACGGCACATGCTGCTCGAGATGTTCGACGACTGGGCCGAAGATGACCGGCGTGACCTCGGGCGGGCCTTGACCAAGCTCAACGTCTCGCTCATCGACCGCGTGGCCAAGCTCCGTGACCAGCCCGGCTGACCTCGGTACCGGGAGCGGGCACCAGAGCCGGTAGCGGCCCGGTCGCTATTTCCCGTGCTCCTCCACCTTGATCGTGCGCCGAATGTAGGTAATCCCGATGACCAGCAGGCAGAGCGCGACCGTGAGTATCGCCCAGAAGTAGACGGTGTAGTCGGCCAGCGTGCCTGTACCGGGGACGCCGGGCATCGTGTTGCGGATGGCCGGGAGAGCGAAGAGCATCGCACCCAGCCACCCGAACAGCCCCCAGGACAACTCGTGGTGTCCGGCAATGGCGGTGTAGCGAGATGCACAGGGCGATAGCGGCGACCGCCAGCATGATGAACATCTCGAAGAGGGCCAACCCAACCGTTCCGACCGCCCGATTGGCGAACAGGTTGATGTCAACCGTCCCGTCGGTCACGGACGCTGGCGAGCTTGGGCACCACCCGCCAGTCGTGCTGGGTAGACGACAGGACAACGGTGATCGGGACGACGTCGGACGTATTCGTGGTCGCCGCGCTGGAACTCGAGCCCGCAGCAACGAAACGGCCAGGAACCACCGGTACGAGTCAAATGGGTACTGGCTGAGATTGCCGATGCAGTTCCATCGACGCGTCGACCGGCTCGGGGGATTGCTGGGCGTTATAGGAGACGTGACCGCCGGCGACGCCATCGACCTCCATGATCATGGACTGGGCCAGAGCCCAGATGTTTATCGCGTACTTGCCGTGCGGGATCACGTCGAGCCGCACGGTGACCTGGTTGTTGAGGGGGTCGATCTTGCCGATTCGGGCATCGACCTCCACGTAGTTCGGGGTTCCGCTCGCGCCGATGCCCACGTATCTCCCGGGGCAGCTGATCTCTGTCTTGCCGTGGCCGAACTGGCGAAAAACGATGCCGCGTGATACCGATGACCACCACGACGAGGAAGAGGCCAGACCGATTCGCAGCCACTTGACCCGCTTCGGTCCGCCGCCTTCTGGGCGGCAGCCGCGGCCGCAGTCGGCCGACGCCAAATCGGGATCGCCCAAAGGCGCCGACTCGCCCGGAGCCTCCACGTCACCGGTCGTCGTCATGCTCTGTGCGTACCTTCCGAAGGGGCGGGCTTCGAGGAGACGGTACTAGGAGACGGTACTAGGCGGCGATCGAATAGGGCACCTCGAACGACGTTGCCCGTCCCCCCAGAGGGGCCGTCGGGCAGCAATCGAATGCCGGGACCACGACCACTGACTCCCTATTGGAGGGCTCGGTCACGCCCGGATGAACGGTTATAGGTTTGCAGTTGAGCCCAGCCCTACAGATCTCCTGGTTTTGGAGGACGAAGACTGGCCGTTCGAACGAATTGAGTTGCTATGGCCTTACCCACGGATACTTCCGAGGGGATGGCCATCAGCCCTGTCTTCTCGGCCAACATGGGGCGTCGGACGCCGTCGACCGTCTTCATCCACGGCGAGGTGGACATGGTGACCGCCCCGCTCATGGCGGAGCGGGTGCGCTACATCCTCGCTCACGACCCGGAACGGTTGACGCTCGATCTCGCCGATATGAGTTTCATGGACTGCTCCGGGGTCTCGGTGATCGCCTACGCACTTCGTGAGTCACCCGATGGCTTCGAGGTGGTCCTGCGCCATCCTCGCCCGTTGACCCGCACCGTGTTGGAGCTCACCGGGATGGACGGTCCCTGTGTGATCGAGAGGTGATCCAAGTCTGATTCGCGCCGGTCATGCTGACGACGACTGGACTTTTGGGGGCCTCGTGTCAAGTATGGGGACATGCCTAGCGATACCGCCTTACTAGCCGGCCGCCCGGTTCACCGGATGGGGTTCGGTGCCATGCAATTGCCCGGGCCGGGCGTGTTCGGGCCGCCCGCCGACCGCAAGCAGGCCCTATCGGTATTGCGCCGGGCGGTCGAAGCCGGAGTCGACCACATCGACACCGCCCAGTTCTACGGGCCCGACGTAGCCAACGAGCTGATCCACGAAGCGCTGTTCCCGTACCCCGAGGAGCTGGTCTTGGTCTCCAAGGTCGGCGCAAAACGGGACGAGAAGCGCCAGTGGCTGCCCGCCCAGCGCCCCGAGGAGCTGCGCGTCGGGGTCGAAGCCAACCTGGCCAGTCTGGAGCTCGATCAGGTCCCGGTCGTCAATCTCCGGCGACATCCCGAGTCCGACGTACCCTTCACCGAGCAACTCGATGCCATGGAGGCGTTTCGCGACGAGGGACTCATCGGCGCCATCGGGCTCAGCAATGTGGCTTTGGACGACTACCTCGTGGCCCGTTCCCGGACGGACGTGGCTTGTGTCCAGAACGCCTACAACCTGACCGACCGCAGCGATCAACCGCTGTTCGACGCCTGTCGAGCTGACCAGGTGCCGTACGTGCCGTTCTTCCCACTCGGATCAGCCTTCTTCGCCGACAATCCCGTGCTCGACGCACCAGCAGTCGAAGATGCTGCTCGCCGCCTCGACGCCACCCGGGCCCAGGTGGCCCTGGCCTGGTTGCTGGCCCAAGCACCCACGGTCCTGCTCATCCCCGGGACTTCCTCGCTTGCCCATCTGGAAGAGAACCTGGCCGCCGCCGATCTGGAGCTCGACGAGGCCGCGGTCGAGACCCTGGATCGGGCCGCGGACTGACCATTGCGCCGTCACGCCGGATCGGGAGCCGAGACGTTGCCGTTCAGGGCCACGCCGATGGCCACGAGCACCACCATGACAACGCCGGTGAACAGGACGGGCTCGGGGGTGGCGCTCGAGACCAGGATCAAGACGACACCGACGGGCACAGCAAGGTTGCGGGTCACGCTCGGCGGCTTGTACCGATAGTGGAGAACCCAGACGACCAGCACGTAGATGGCCACCGGAACCGTGATGGCGAACCCGGCGGCCAGGTCCGAGAGATCGGTCCGATGGGTGACCTGCTTGATGGCCAGAGCCAGGCCCGCCCCCGTTGCCGCCGCGCTGGCGAACACGAAGTAGTGCCCGTAGCCCCAACTGAACGCACCGGAAAGACGCTCAGCGAACGCCTCTCTGGCCTCATCCACGATCCGGCCCGACGGTAGGTCGAAGTAGATCCACCACATGGAGAACACGGTAAGGAGGCCACCGGTTACGACATAGGCCAACCCGCCGAAGGTGGACTTGGCATCGAGCGCCGTCTGTACGCCTCGTGAGGCGGCGAGGAGCGACTCACCGAGCACAATGATGGTGAACAAGGCGTACCGCTCGGCAATATGTCGTGGGTGCCATGACGTTCGCCCGGCGGCTTCAGCCCACAAGGGGACGGCCAACTCCAGCGCCGCCAGCACGAAGAACACCGGGAGAGCAAGGTCGCTGGGCAGGACCAACCATGCCACCCATCCGATCTGGACCACGGCGATGCCCATCGCGTACCGGAGGGAGCATCGACGGGTGTCGGGAACGGAGAGGGCGGCCCGGATCCACAGGGAGACCATGGCCAGCCGCATGACCACGTACCCGACGACCATGACCGCGAAGTCGAGCCCGGTCAGCGCCCGGGGCACACCGGCGGCGAGGATCAGTACCCCGGCCATCTGCACGAGTACGGCCACCCGATAGGCGACGTCCTCGTTGTCATAGGCCGATGCGAACCACGTGAAGTTCATCCACGCCCACCAAATGGCGAAGAAGACGAGCGGGTAGCCGATCAGTACGTTGCGCACGTGCCCATCGGCCAGGCCCTGTTGGAGGCCGTCCGCGGCTTGGGCGACGGCTACGACAAAGGTGAGGTCGAAGAACAGCTCCAGAGGAGTTGAGGCACGGTGGGTCTGGCTCGGGTCCCGAGCGGACATGCGTCCGAGCAGTTGCACGCCGCCATCATCTCAGCCTGCGGCGAGCCGACCCAGGTCCAAGGCTCTGCCGATCACGTCGGGAGGGACGGCCGCTCATCTACGTCTTGCGTAGCTACGTAGTACGTAGTATCGTCACCCCATGGCACGAGCACATCGACCCACCGGCCTCCGACGGCACAACGACCCACCGATCCTGATCCTGACCAGCCTGGCCGCCGGGCCCAAGCACGGACACGCCCTGGCCAAGGACATCGAGGACTTCGGCGGAGTAGCCCTCGGACCTGGTGCCCTGTACGGCGCCATCACCCGGCTCGAGGAGCGTGGTCTCATCGAGCCTCTCGAGAGCGACGACCGGCGGCGCCCCTACCGGATCACCGCGGCGGGCTCAGCCGCTCTCGCTGATGCAGTGAACGACATGCGCAGGATCGCCGACGTGGGCGCCTCGCGCCTCGGCTTGATTGCCGGAGAGCTGGCGTGAGGCGCCCGCCGCCAGACCCATTCGGCTTGCTCGGTTGGTACCCGCCCGGTTGGCGTGAGCGGTACGGCGAGGAATTCGGCGCGCTGATGGAGGACACCTTGGGCGGTGGGCCGCCCACGCCCCGGTTCCGTGTCGCCATCGCATGGGCCGGCTTGCGTGAGCGCGGCCACGAGGCGGGGATGATCGGCGGCACGAGCTCCGCGCCTGACCGCACCCGGGCCGGATCGCTCCTGGTGCTGTGCGCCTGGGCCGTCTTCGTGGTCGCCGGGAGCAGCTTCGCCAAACTGGCGGAGGGGTTCAGAAAGACGGTCCCGGATCACCGCGGTCCCTCTCGACCGACGCATACCGGACGGTCTTCGTGGTGGGCGCAATTGGCGCTCTCTTGGTCGTGGCCGGGATCGCCATTGCTCTGCCCGCCTTCCTCCGGTTCCTCCGGAACGGTGGCTGGGTGTCGATCCGGGGACACATCATCCGGGCCGTGGCCTCGACCGTGGTGTCCCTCGTCGCCATGATGGCGCTCGTGGCCGTCGCCCACACCCTCACGCCGGCTCAGCGCAATGGCGGAGCTCTGTACCACCCGGTCGTCTGGTACTACCTCGTCCAGTTCATCGTCACCGTGCTCGCGCTGGCCGTCACGCTCGCGCTCTGGACCACAGCCGCGGTCGTCACCGTTCGCCGCTTGGACCTGTCTCGACCCGTCCTCTCCGCTGAGTCGGTACTGGCCACCGCGGTGGCCGCGGCCATGGTGGCGATGACGGCGGCCGCAGCGCTGTGGTGGGGTGTGATGGCATCGTCGGCGCCCTGGTTTCTCCAGGGCCGCCCGGCCGGGTCCGGGGGATCACCGTTCAACCAGCAACTGGTGGTCACCATGACCCTGATGCTGGTGGCCCTCATCGTGGCCACGTACGGCGTGAGCCGGGTGGCCCGGTCGCGGCAACAACTCGCGGCCCCTCAGGAATAGCGGGCGGCCCGGGTCCCGGGAGGATTGAAGACACCGGGGACCTCGTCGGGATTCTCGACGCAGACCTCGCACTCGAGCCCGTCAGGGTCCCGGAAGAAGAGGCTGAGCATGGGTCCGAAGTCGGTCACGAAGTCGTCGGCTGCACCCCGACTCATGAGGCGATCCCGGATGGTCTCGAACGCGTCGAACGATGCGGCCTGCACGGCCAGGTGGTCGAGACGACCACGTCCGAACATCGGGGTCTGCCGATCGGCCTCGGTGTTCCCCTCGATCTGGAACACGTTGAGCTCGGTCCAGTCCCCGATCTTGATGACCGAGAGCCGAGGACCCTGGCCGTCGGGGAATTCCGAGCCGTCCCGGGCGATCTCGGCGTCGAACACCTCCTGGTAGAACGCGTTCAGTCGAGCGGCGTCGTTGGTGATCACGGCGACGTGGTTGAGGCCCTTGAGCAGCACGCCCACTCCTCTCGTTCGGGAACCCGTACTCGCACTGTACGGGTTCACAGCCGCCGCCGGGCCATCGGGACCCGATGGCCACCCAGGCCATGATCGGCGCGATGCCGTGGGGCGGTAGCGTCAGTTGGATGCCAGAGCCGGGTGCCGGACGACTGCGACGACTTGCCGAGGAGCTCGAGGAAAGCGGCCTCCGCCCGAAAGGATCGGAGACCTACCCGGCGATGCTGATGGAGGAGATCGACCATGCCCTCCGCCCACCGGTTCACGAGCGTCGGGTTGTGAGCAGCGGCACGATCCTCGATCCCCTCTCGGATCCGGCGACGTGGGCGTCGGGGACGCAACTCGATATCACCCGCCAGTCTCTGGACCAGCAGCCTCTCGCTGCCGCCCGCCGTTTCGCCGACGGGCTTTCGAGCTGGATCCTGCGCCGCACGAACGGCGCGTCCGAGTGGATCGTTCTCGACCGGCCCGCCGGATCGGAGCGGGACCTCGTGGTACTGGCCAACGTGTTCGGGGCCACGATCGTGCAGCGGCACCCGGCCGGGTCGGTCCGGGTCGTGGGGAAGTTCGGCGTGCTCCGCTGGGAGGGCTTCCGCTGGCACCACGAGCCCCCGGTTGGCAGTTGGATCGATACCGTCACCGCCAGCGGGGCCCATGGCGACGCCGACGTGCTCGAGGCGATGCTCGAGTTCGCCGTGCACGACCTGGGGTCCATGGGCATCGGCTCGCTGCTCATCTACCGGCCCAACGGCGAACCCGGTCCTCGGGTCGAAGAGCGGCTCCCGACACCGCCATCACTGCGAATCCGCCGGGCGGCACACCTCGCCCCGATCCGCCATGCGCTGTCCCAGGTCGACGGGGCCGCCATCTTCGACGCCCAGGGGGCGCTGCGCCAGCTGGGAGTGCGGCTGATACCCAGCAAAGCGGCCGAAGCGACGGTCGAGGCATTCGGAGGGACCCGGCACACGTCGGGTCGCCGCTACAGCCACGACGACCCGACGGCCACCGTCATCGCGGTGAGCGAGGACGGACCGGTTTCCGTGCTTCGCAACGGTGACGTGCTCGGACGCTCGCCTGACGATGATTGACCTCGGCCGGGCCGAGAAGGTTGGCCCTCGCCAGGTCGTGGTCCTGGCGCCCATGCCCCTCGAGATGGATGCCATCGTCACCGCCTTCGGGCTCAACCGCACTAGCGACGCACCGGACTCACCGGCGACCGGGCACGTCGGCACCTCGAACGTGACCGCCGTCCACATCGGCATGGGTCCGGCGTCGGCACGAGCGGCGACCTCCCGCCTGTTCGACCAGTTGGATCCGGGCCATGTGCCCGTCGACCATGTGATGATCGCCGGCATCTGCGGTGGGCTCGACCCCGACCTCGACGTAGGAACTCTGATCAATCCCGAGATGGTCGTCGACCACACCAGCGGCGTCGCCTACCGCCATACCCCACCGGGGACGCGCCCCGGTCGGGAAAGCTCCTCACCACCGAGGGGGTCAATTTCGAGCCCGAGCTGAGCATCCGTTGGTGGCACGACGGCTACATCGGGGTGGACATGGAGTCCTCGGCCGTCGCTGAGGTATGCGAGGCACAGGGTTGCCCCTGGTCGGTCTACCGGTGCATCAGCGACCGGCACTTCGACGGCCTGCTCGATGAGAGGATCGTGGCGCTGACCCACCCCGATGGTTCGGGAAACCTGGCTGGCCTCGAACAGCTCCTCGCCGCCGAACCCGAGCTGGCCACAGCACTGGAGCGCCTGGCCCACGACACCACTCTGGCGGCCCGGCTGGCGGCCGAGGCTGCGGTTCGAGGATGCCTCGCCCTCGACGCCTGATGTCTCGTTCGTCGGTACGGCACCGACCACCGGTGCTACCGAGGGACAGGGTCAGGGCCGGTGCCGCTCGCGGAAGTAGTTGCGCAAGAGAGGTTGCTCATCTCCCCCCAAGGCGTCCAGAAGCGCAGAGAGGCTGTCGAAGGCATCGGCTCCAATCTCCGCTCGCAATCGATGCTCGATGGCTCGAGCTGCCTTTCGCTGCGTGACAAGAAAGTCGACGGCCCGCGCCGTGAGCCTCACCATCTTCTCCCTGCCGTCGGTAGGTGAAGCCGTGAGCGTCACGTACCGGCGATCACGAAGGCTGGCGACTATCTTGCTCGCGCCTTGGCGCGTGATCCCCAACTCTCGCCCGATCTGGGAGATCGTTACCTCGTCGGACCGGGAGCAGATGCGCAATACTCGCCCATCGGGAAAACCACGATCGCCGAAGCCGGCGGTAGCCAGTTCCTCGTCCAATCGGCGCTGGTAACCAACCCACGCCCGACGCAAGGCGCCGCCAAGTCCCACTTCGGCTGCCTGATATTCCGCCGGCCTGTCCCGCTCATGTGACTCGGACAGGGTGCCGGGCGGGTTCACGCGTATCCGGTGGCAATAATGACAACCATGGTTGACATGTTAGTCGACCACCTCCATACTTGGGCGATGCGTGCTTCGCCCCTGTGGCCTGGCGGCCCGGGATGGCGGCCTGTGCTGGTCGCGCTGGTCCTGACCGGACTTCTAATCGTGAGCAACACGGGCACGAGCACGGCTGCGACCAGTTCATCGAGCCCAACCTCCGTACCCGCGGTGCGACAGCCTCTATCGACCAACAGCCAGTCCCCGGTCGTCCACGACAACGAGCTGATGGCGCTCGCCCCTCACGACGGACGTCTTTTCGCAGCCACCGACCAGTGGGAGTACTCGGGTCCTTCGGCATATGGCCAGATCCTGGTCAAGGACTCAAGTCGTGGTCCCTGGACGGTCTTCGAGCAGACCCAGTCCATCCGGGTGCAGGCGGTGGACTCCTTTCCGGTCCCCAGGGATCAGGGCCTTGGACCGGGGCATTCTTTGCTGGTCACCCAGGCGATAGTGAACGGACGGTCAGAAATCCAATGGCTGCTCGATGGTGCGAAGTCCTTCGCTCCCGCCAACTCGTACGAGTTGCCATCGACCGAGGTCGACGTAAGAGCCTTCGGCGAACACGAGTCCGGCGGGGTGTGGTCGATCTACGCGGGGGCCGAACCAACTGGGGTCCTCCGGGGTACCTGGTCGAAGACGAGACACACGCTGGTGTTCAACCCGACGCCCGAGCTGACCGCGGCGGCAGCCGGATCTCCCGGATTGCGGTCGCAGAAAGTCACGGCCTTTGCCGATTGCAGCGGGGCGGCGTACGTAACTATCAACACCAAGCTCTACCGCCGCAGTGACGGAGCGCTCCCGCCTCAAGCTGGGCGCTGGGTGCTCGTCTACGAGGAGCCGCCGGTGGGGGCGTTCAACAGTGGGCTGCGAGGACTGACCTGCGTCACTCATGAAGGCGCACCGTCCCTCCTCCTTTCGGCTGAGGGCAGCGGGGACGTGTACCGGCTCGACCACCTTCCGCGTGGGCAGATTATCGGCGCCGCCGCGGTCAGCCCCGGTGAGCCGCTATCCGGATTGGTCTCGACCCTGGAGTTCTCCCCGGTCCCTGCTCTCCGCCAGATGCTGGCCGCTCAGGGCACGACGGTTCCGGCAAAGGGCAAGGGATCGATCGACTATGTCATCGCCGCCTACAACAACTTCGAGACGATCAAGATCGGCGGGGTCACTCGACAGTTCTTCGGTATCGAACACGCCTACTTGGCTGGTTGCCCGGCGACTCGGACCTGTGGACCCACCGCGTTTGGGGGTGCAACCTTTGACGCCGCGGCATGCTTCGCTGTTCGCACCGACTCTGGATCATCTCCGAGCTACGTGCTGCGCTGCCTCAGCGGGCCCAGCTTCAACCCGTCCGGCCCCACGGCTCGGCCGATCCGCTCGGGCCAGGCATTCGTCTCGATTCGTACCATCAAGGCGTCACCGTTCGGCAATGGCCGCATCTACTACGGCGGCTACGACTGCAACTTTTACCCGGCCGACGGAACGGCGTGGACCGCGTCCTCGACCGAAAGCGCTCTACACATTGCCAATGGCAAGGAAGGAACGACCTCATGAGGAGACTTCCACCCAGGGTATTCAATGCAATCCAGCCGAAGCTGCCTGTCAGTCTCGGCGTCCTCGTCGCCTTGGCTCTGGTTACCAGTGCCTGCGGCAGCGGATCGGCGTCGCCGGCGGAGCGGGTGTCGGGTGGGCCGACGGGCAGCTACATCGTGCCGACGGGCATCCACAAGATCAAGCACGTGATCGTGATCCAGCAGGAGAACCGGTCGTTCGATTCCTACTTCGGCACGTTCCCGGGGGCCGACGGCATCCCCATGGACAATGGCAAGCCGACGGTGTGCGTGAATGACCCTTCCACCGGGTCCTGTGTGGCTCCCTATGTCGACCACGCCGACGTGAACGGAGGAGGACCCCACTCCGCCCCCAACGCCACCGCCGACGTCAACGGCGGGAAGATGGACGGGTTCATCGGACAGGCCGAGTCCGGTCGGAAAGGGTGCCTGGATCCGACCGACCCCGCCTGTACCAATTCGGCCACGCCGGACGTGATGGGCTACCACACCGAGAGCGACATCCCCAACTACTGGACCTACGCCAAGGACTTCGTCCTCCAGGACCACATGTTCGAGCCGAACGCCTCGTGGAGCCTTCCCTCGCACCTGTTCTTGGTGTCCGAGTGGTCGGCGTACTGCACCCTGGTGGACAACCCGTCGAGCTGTGTGAACGCCCTGCAGACGAAGCCGGCGGAGCGGCCCCAGACCTCTCCTCCTGTCTATGGCGGCCAGGCCGGCCCGAAGAACAGCGCCAACACGAAGTACGGCACCAACCCGGCGAAGGCGGCCCAGCCCATCTACGCGTGGACGGACCTGACCTATCTGCTGCACAAGTCTCACGTCAGTTGGGGGTACTACGTAGTGAGTGGGACCGAGCCCGACTGCGAGAACGACGCAGCCGAGACCTGCGCCCCGGTCAACCAGAACGCCAGCACCCCGGGCATCTGGAACCCGCTGCCCTGGTTCGACACGGTGAAGGCCGACCACCAACTGGGGAACATCCAAGATGTCGACAAGTTCTACGCCGCGGCCAAGAAGGGCACCCTGCCGGCCGTCTCGTGGGTGGTGCCCTCGGGCGCGGTGAGCGAGCATCCCCCCGCTCCGGTGAGCTACGGGCAGAGCTACGTGACCAGCCTGATCAATGCGGTGATGAAGAGCCCGGACTGGAACTCGACGGCGATCTTCCTGGCCTGGGACGACTGGGGCGGCTTCTACGACCACGTGGTGCCGCCGACGGTCGATCAGAACGGCTACGGGCTCCGGGTGCCGGGCATGGTCATCAGCCCCTATGCCAAGAGCGGCTTCGTCGACCACCAGACCCTGAGCTTCGACGCCTATGACAAGTTCATCGAAGACGACTTCCTCAACGGGCAGCGCATCAACCCGGCGACGGACGGCCGACCCGACCCCAGACCCGACGTCCGCGAGAACGAGAAGATCCTCGGCAACCTGACTTATGACTTCAACTTCAGTCAGAACCGGCGCCCGCCGGTGGTCTTGCCCGTACACCCCAAGACTACCCTCACCGGCACGCCGAAACCGTCGCAGCTCTCTCCCGCGGCGAAATCGGGTGACACCGACGGATAAACGGCCGCAGAGTACATAGACAATCCGATATATTGATGGGGTGGCCGCGGGCATCATCATTCAGGGCGTTCGACGTCGACAAGGGCTTACTCAGGCTGAGTTCAGCCCGGCGGGCGGGCACATCCCAGCCGGTTATCTCCGCCTACGAACATGGGCGCCGCGACCCGACGGTGGAGACGTTGCGCAAGCTGGTGGAGGCCGGGGGTGAGCGGCTGCACATGAACGCGGTACCGGCCGGGTCCGACACCCCGCCGCCGGCCGACGCCCGGGAGCACGCCCGTCGCCTGCTCGAGGTGCTGTCGTTGGCTGACGCCATCCCCGTTCGTCGACGTACCTCGGAGCTGAAGGCGCCTCGGATCGTTTCGATATGAGCGCAGTGACGCTGGCCCAACGGGTGCTGGCCATCGAAGGCGCTCTGTCCGACGTTCCTCACGCATTCGGAGGTGCATTGGCCCTGGCCTACTACGCGGAGCCGCGGGCAACGATCGACATCGATCTAAACGTGTTCGTTCCGCCCGAACGATTCTCCGAGATCGCCGCGCCTTTCCTTCAGCTCGGTGCGGCCGTCGATGATCCGTCGATCGAAGCACTCGTCCGACGTGATGGCCAGGTCAGGGTTATGTGGGATGCGACGCCGATCGACCTCTTCTTCTCATACGACGCCTTCCACGACGCAGCGGGCGCAGCTCGCCACTCGGTGCCATTTGGCGACGGAACCATCCCTATCCTCGCCGCCGACCACCTCATCGTATGCAAGGTGATCTTCAATCGCCCGAAGGATTGGGTCGACATCGATGCGATGCTTGCCGCTCACGCCGATGTCGACGCAGCCGAAGTCTTGCGATGGGTAGCACGTATCGCCGGTGACGAGGACCCGCGCTACAACCGGATCGCCGCCGTCCTCACACGCTGCTGATTGGCTGCGACCGAACGCCGGCCGCCGTTCTGCGTGAAGAGCGTTCCCCCCAAGGCCCTGGCGGCAGCGTCGAATCGAGGAAGGTCCGCCGCGCCGAGGAGCGCCGGCGCGCTGCCGCGATGGTCTAGCCATGGGCGCGCATGGTGTCGAGGTCGGACTCGAGGATGAGGCCCCGGACTCGGATGGTGTCGACGGCGTGATTGCAGGGACTTAAGCCTGAGGATGTCCAGTTCTTGACTCTATCGTCCAGAATGTCTAGGTTGTGGAACCGGCGGTCACGAAGGACCGTCCGGAATGATCTGAGGGTCAACGTGACCAACGCACTACAGGGCAAAGTGGCCGTCGTCACCGGTGGGACCAGTGGTATCGGCCTGGCCATCGCCAAACGGTTCGTATCCGAGGGCGCTCAGGTCTACATCACTGGTCGGCGACAGGCTGAGCTGGACGCGGCGGTCACGGTGATCGGGAAGAACGCAACTGGCGTCCGTTCAGATGTTGCCGACCTGGCTGACCTCGACGACTTGTACGAGATCATCAAAGGACAGTCGGGGAGCATCGACGTGTTGGTCGCCAACGCTGGTGGCGGCTCGGGGGCCGCGCCCCTCGGCGCCATTACCGAGGAACAGGTCGACAGCACCTTTGCTATCAACGTCAAGGGCGTTCTATTCACCGTGCAGAAGGCCCTCCCGCTACTCGGCGCGGGGAGCTTCAGTCATCCTCACTGGCTCTTCCAACTCGATCACGGGTGGCGCCAACTTAAGTTTGTACTCGGCGGCCAAGGCGGCGGTGCGAAACTTTGCTCGCAGCTGGATCATCGATCTCAAAGGACGGGACATCCGCGTCAACGTCTTGAGCCCAGGGCCCACCGAGACGCCAGGGCTCCTCAGTCTCTCTCCGCCTGAAGGCCAGAAGGTGCTTCTCGATTACTTCGCTTCGCAAATCCCACTGGGCCGCGTCGGCGATCCCGATGAGATCGCCAAAGCCGCAGTATTCCTGGCTACCGACGCGTCGAGCTTCGTAAACGGAGCCGAACTGTTCGTCGACGGCGGCCTCGCCCAGATCTAAGGTTTGACCTCAATTCACAAGTTCACCTTCTGGCGCTGTCAAGGATCGGCGACATGCTCAGGACGCCTCGCCGCCGGGCAGACAGCCAACTAAGTCGCTAGATCAGGAGCGAGGCGGCCACCCGACCGCTTCGAAGACCGCGATCGGGTCAAGGTAGTCGCGCCATCGGGTGACCTTGCGGTCGACGATCGTGAGCACCGAGATGTACCGGTTTGCGTAGGCAGCCCCGGTGGCGACGACACGACCCTCGGAGGCGTACTCAAGGACGACCACGCCGGATTCCCGGTCGTGATGGACGGCCAGGTCAAAGCATCGGTGGAGCACGAAGGTGTCGCCATAGGGTCGGTACAACTCCGCCACCGCCGAGCGACCGACGACGCGCCGCGGATAGCCGGGGACCGTGATGACGTACTCGAAGACGACACCGTCGGCCAGGAAGTCGAAGAAGTGGTCCCCGTCGGCGAGCCCGCTGAGGCCCTCTTCGATGATGCGGAAGAACGGGTCAAGCGCTCCGAAGTCGTCCAGGTTGTCGATGGTCGTCACGGTGCTACGTTTCCGCTCCACGCCGCCGCCGTACGCCTGGCGAAGTCGGTGAAGTTCCTAGGCGACGCTCCGGTCACCTTCTCGACATCGTCGTTGGGTCGTGAGCCGCGCCCGGAGGCGACGGTCTCGGTCAGGATCCGGAGCATCTCGCCATACTCGGCGGGCACCCCGACGCGATCACACGGTCGAGCCAGGAGAGCCGGTCGATGTCGACGTGTCGGAACGGTCGGCCGGTCACGCTGCCGATGATGTCGGCGGCCTCGCTCACCGTCAGGACGTCAGGACCGGTCGGGGCGTACTCGGCGCCAGCATGACCTTCCGGGTCGGCGAGGGTCGCCGCGGCCACGGCCGCTATGTCCTCGGCGTCGATGAAGGCTTCCCCGCCGCTCCCAGTCGGCACGACGATGGAACCGTCGACCGGCATCAGGAACGTCTCGCTGAAGTTCTGCATGAACCAGGCGGGCCGCACGATCGAGTGCGTCAACGAGGAACGACCCATGAGATCCAACTCGACCGCCCTCGAGCGCGATCTCGGCCGGAGCGAACTCGATGCCGTAAGCGCTGAGATAGGTGACGTGCCGCACTCCCACGGCCTCTGCCAGATCCAGGAATGCTGACACCTGCGGGGCGAAGCGGGTGCGCATGACCGGTGCGATCAGGTAGACACGATCCGCACCTTCGACGGCGCTTCCGGTGCGTCGCGGGCTCGTCCCAGTCGAACCTCACATCGCCGCCGAGGCGGGCCGCGGTTCGGACCGGAAGACCGAGTCCGGTCAACCTGCTGGCGACGCGCGTCCGGTCTTGCCAGTGCCGCCGAGCACGAGGGTCGTATTGCTCGTCTCTGTCATAGGACCATCGTTCCCGGCCGGAACGAGCGTATCAATGCGTCATCGCGCTCTAATCACTACGCGATACTCTCAAAGGGTGGATGTGCTCCAAGAACACCTCGCCCGCGCACGTGCTCCGGCGGCGTCTTCGCTCGCTCCGTCGCACGACCTCCCTGGGGCCTGTGCCTGCCCGGTACGATCCAGCTCGCCGTCCACGCCGTCGTCCGGGGCCACGCCTGGCTGTGGCTCGACGATCCACAGGCGGCATTCAAGCTCAACCCCGGGCGACGTAGCGCTCGTCCGGGGTGGTCTCGACCATCGCGTCGCCGACAGCCCCGACCGCCCTCTGCCTGACCGCAGACGACTTCCGACGCGTCAGCATTCGAACGACGAGCACGCCAGTGACCCTGAAGCGACCGTGTTCCTCTGCGGCGCGTACCAGTTCGCCGGAGACGTGGGCCAGCCAGCTGGTCAAGCGCTCCCACCGCCTCCATCTTCCCCACACCGATGACGACCCGCTGCATGACGCCATCGGCCTGCTCTCCCGCGAGTTGGCGACCCCGGCTCCTGGCCAGCAGACAGTCCTCGACCGTCTCCTCGACATCGTCTTGGTCCACGCCCTCCGTGCCTCGTTCCGCCAGAACCCACAAGGGCCAGGCTGGTATCAAGCCTCGACGGATCCCGCGGCTAACCCGCGCTCCGCGCCATCCACACCGACGCCGCCCGCCTGGACGGTGCCCGAACCGGCTGCCCTCAGCGGCCTCTCCCGGGCGGCCTTCGCCCGAGCATTCCAGCAGACCCTCGGCAAGCGCCGATGCAGTACCTCACCGAGTGGCGAATGACCCTCGCCCGAGACCACCTACGCTACCGGCGACCTCAGCCTCGCCCAGATAGCCAGACCGCACTGGCTACACCTCCCCTACGCCTTCGCCGCCGCGTTCCGCCGCCACCATGGTCAGCCGCCCGGCCGATGGCGACAAAACCACGAGGATCATTAGTTTGCGACTGCGATGCCGCGCTCAGCTACCAGGTGACCGTGCCGGTAGCCGGTGAACCATGCTGGGACTCGCCGGCGAAAGGTCGTGAGCCACGCAGATCAGTCCGTGTCAACGAATCGCTTATTGGATCGGTCAGGTGCGGGCCTTCCCTGCCCGGATCATGTCGAGTGCCTGCTTGGACCACGACACCTTCCCGAGTCTCGTCCCGCTTAGCTTCAGCGATCCAGCGGACGTACTCCTTGCGGTGGGTGAAGGACATGCCCTCAAAGGCTGGCTTGGGTTTTGCGGGTCGGTCGCCAGGGCAGCCGCGAGCGCCTCGGGCACCTCGACCTCACCCGGCGCGACGTCGAGCTCGATGCTCACATCGACCTGGTCACCCGCGGCAGCCTGACCCTTGCACCTCGGCGCACCTCCCGGTTCAGGCCAAGCAGGAACTCACCGCCCATGCGGGTCACGCTCGTCCGCCACGTGTAGCCGTTTACCGATAATCCCTTGTACCGAGATGGTCGTCCGGCTCAGCCGGCGTTCGGAGCCGACGATCTCAGCGCTTGCTGGCGCGGCTTGCCTGCCCCATGGCTCCAACAGCTGAGCGCTGGCCTTCGATGAGCCAGCGAGCAAAACGAAGGACGGCTCCGTCGATCGTCCAGCCGTTCTCGTCGACGCAGGCGCCCCCACCGGCCTCGGCGGCAAGGTCCAAGACATCAGCGGCCCGTTCGGGTTCTTCGGCAGTAGGCAACAACGCATCGTTGATGACTCCACCTGGTCGCCGGATGGATGGCTTGACGAGCACCGAAGACCGCTCGGCGAAGCGCCTGGGTCGGGGCTTTCGAGCCCATCGAGATCCCAGACGTCGATCCACACCGGCCGACGGGAGGGCGGACCGTGAGCAGCCGACGCACCACCGCACTCAGGCGTATCGGCGACAGCTCTCCCCGTCCGACGAGGGTGTCATAGCAAGGTCGGCGACAAGATCCACTTCACCCAGCGCCAACCGGCTGACCCCACGAAGGCCAGCGATCGCGGCCACGGATAGCACCCCGACTGCGCTCTCGACCAGGGCGCAGACTTTCGCCCCCGGGCCATGTCCAGGATCTCGCCCAGTGCGTCGGGTGTCGCCTGGGCACGACGATCCCTGTCGATCCGGGAAGCACCGGCGGGTGCAGAAGCGGCAGGCACTCGTGCCCTGCCTTGAAGGCGATGGATCATCGGAGGTCTGGCGCGGGGACTGCCGGGCGGAAGCTCGACGACGGCGCCACCCCGCAGTCGCCCGGATCGAGGGCCCGAAGGGCGGGACATGGCGGTAGGAGTTGCAGGGATGCAGCAACTCCATGACGATCCGGCCCGCCCCGCGGGCGGGCGGGGTCCTGGGCCCAATCCCCGGTCCTCCCGGAAGGCCGTCAGAACGGTTGGTGGTACGGCGGGTTTACTCCATAATGACGGGGGGGCGGTCGCCGTCCTCGTGTCGTCGCGACCGCCGATGGGGAGGACCACGCTCATGGCGTCAACCAGCCGCGTCGGGACCGGCCTGCTCGGGACGTTCGGCCTGTGCGCTGGCCGGCCTGATGGCCTACACGCTGGCTTATGAAGGTTGTGCGGGGCCGGACCCGCCGGGACCGGGCCACTCGGTCGTCGCGGGGGAAGTCGCGGTGTTCTTCCCGGACCTCCGCGACTGGTCGCACTTCCGCCGGGCGGTCGAGGCCTGCGCCCCGTCGAGGCCTCTGCCCAGCCGGTCGCCGTGACGGACGATGAGGCCGTGGTCGAGACGGCCGGGCCATGGGGGTCAACGGGTCCGGTTCGGCTGGCACGGGACCCGGGGCATTCGGGAGACGCGGGACGAGGTCGAGCGGATCGCCGGTGCGGGAGCCCAGGCCGATCGGCGTGATCGGGGTCGTCAACGACCGTCCTGACGATCGCCCTGGCCGAGACGCTCCGCGACCGGGGGCCGGGCAGCCCGGTCCTGCTGGTCCCCTGGGCGACCGCCGTCCTGGCCGACGGGAAGGCCCCCTTGCTCGCGATCGACCGGGGGCGGACGCATCCAGCGGGTCTGCCCAATAACCGGAGGCTGGCCGAGTCGGTCATAAATCCTGATCCAGCAGGAGCCCCGGAGGCCGCCCGAGCAGGTCTTCCTGGTCGTCAACCCGCATGACCCGTACTCGGTGGACCTGGCAGATGCTTCCGGAAGGCGATCCTGAGGCAAGTCCCCTCGGCCGAGATCGTCGAGCGGTGGTGCTGCAATTCGCGATCTCGATCGGTCTCGGGC
>CAVQVK010000015.1:0-66475 GCA_963717035.1 uncultured Acidimicrobiaceae bacterium
GGACACGAAGGCGAACCCGAACCCCACGGCCGCCAGCAGCGACGGGCCGAGGACGTTAGCGACGTATGAGCCTCCCGGTGCGGGCACTCGCAGAACCAGACCAGGCCGCCGGCGACGAGCAGCAGCCCGGCGATCAGCGTCGGCCTGAACCCGATCCGCGTGACCACCTGGGACGCGAGCCCAGCCGAGATGATGATTCCGAGCGCAGCGGCAGGTACGCGATTCCTGTCTTGATCGGCGAGTAGTGCAGGACTTCCTGGAGGTACAGGGAGATGAAGAAGAACATCGAGAACAGCGACATGCCGAGCAGCAGGCCGACGATGTCCGCGCCCCGTAGGGTCCGCAGGCGGAAGATCGAGAACGGCATGAGCGGCTGGCGCTGGCGGGACTCGATCAGCAGGAAGGCGATCAGCAGGACGATCGCACTGGCGATCAGCAGCAGCGTCTCCGACGATCTCCACCCCACGTTAACGGCGTTGACGATCGCGTAGACGAGCAGCGATAGGCCCGCGGTAACGGTGATCGCACCCGGTATGTCGAACGTGTTGGTGCCATCGTCGGCGCGGCTTTCGACCAGCATCCGGGGCGCGAGCGCTGCCGCCGCGAGGCCGATCGGTACGTTGACGAACAGGACCCATCGCCAGCTCAGTCCGCTGGTGAGGATGCCGCCGAGCAGGACCCCGGCTGCGCCTCCAGCGCCGGCGACGGCACCCCAGATGCCGAGTGCGCGGTTGCGCTCGGCACCCTCGGAGAAAGTGGTCGTGATGATCGACAGCGCGGCGGGCGAGACGATCGCGGCTCCGAGGCCTTGCGCGGCGCGGGCGGCGATGAGCCATGGCTCCGATTGCGCCAGTCCGCCGGCTAGCGAGGCGAGCGTGAACAGCACGAGGCCGACCATGAACATGCGCCGGCGCCCGAGCAGGTCGGCCATCCGGCCGCCCAGAAGTAGGAAGCCGCCGAAGGTCAGAGCGTAGGCGTTCACGACCCACGAGAGGTCCGTCCGCGAGACGTTCAGCGCTCGTCCGATTGACGGCAGCGCGACGTTCACGATCGAGGCGTCGATCACGATCACGAACTGCGTCATCGCGAGCAGGAGAAGGGCGAGGTTCTTCGCGCGGGGGGTGTAGAGGGGGGACGTCTGGGGCTCGGAAAGCGCACTCATTGGAGACCGGCCTCCTGTTCCGAGGTCATGAGTTTCCTTCCCAAGCCGACAGGGCGATAATCACGCCGCAGTCGCCGTACGTCGGGCAGCTCCAGGGCGGCCCCATCGATTGAGGTGACGGCGAGGTTGGGGAACTTCTCGCCCGGATGCAACAATGTCATCTGAATCTCCTTGTCGGTTGGCACGTTGAGGATGGGTAGGCGGTTGCGGGGGCCGCTGATACACCGGCAGCGTTGAAGGCGGGTCGCGAGATGGGTCAGGTGCGGATGGCGGTGGTCTCGCGGGTGAACTGGCGGTGGCCGATCAGCTTGTAGGCCAGACGAACCGGGGCTGGCAGGACCTGCATGAACTTCTGCCGCTCCGCGTCATCGGTCTCCTCGGTGATGTATCCGAGGGTCAGCAGGCGACGCGTGACCGGGATCACGCTGATGCCGTGCTTGCCGAGCGCGTCCCATTCACTCTGGGTGAGAGTGACCGAGACGACCGGGAGCAGTTTCTGCTCCTCCTCATCCAGGTGACCGATCAGTGTCGGCATCGTCGTGTCGATGCAGGCCGCCATCCGCTCGCCGGCGGCGGCGTCCGCGCTCGTCGTCCACGTCGGCAGCTCCGCGTTGATAGCCGAGACGGCGTCGTTGACCTGAGCGTGTTGGGCATCCATTCGGTCCATCAGCTCCGGGTCGAGCACACGTCGCTCGCGGAGCAGGGGAAAGAGCAGCAAGTCCTCGCCGGTGTGGTGCGTGTGCAGGAAGTCCAACATCTCCCGGGCGTGCCCGCCGATGATCTTGGATGCGCAGGGTCATTGGCCGCGGAGCGGAACAGTCGGGGGAGCTGACCGATCTCGCGCCGGATGACGCGGTGGATCAGAACCATCTCGTGGGTGTCGACGCCGGACCCGGCAGTGCTCACCGTGGTTGCTCGATGATCGCGGCGCTCAGGCGGGATGGTTGCGTGTTCACGGCTGTGTAGGGAACTATTAGCGGTGGTCTCGGGTGTGGTCATTTCGGAGTCCTTTCCGTCGGGTAGAGGGATTAGTGTCACTATGGCCCCCTGTGATGCCCTGGCCAACGGGGGGCGCCCGAAGTGTTAACCGAAGAGTTTTCTCAGCCTGACCGAAGGCCCCCGGTCCTGCTCGAGCGCGAACAGGAGCTCGCCGAGCTTGAGGGGCTGCTGCGGGACGCGTGCACGGGGCGAGGGAGGCTGTCGCTGATCGAGGGGCCGGCGGGGATCGGAAAGACGCGTCTGCTGGAGGAGGTCCGTCGGCGCGCCGGCCTGTCGGAGATGACCGTGCTGGCAGCGCGTGGTGGTGAACTGGAGCGGAACTTTGGGTTCGGGATCGTACGCCAGCTGCTCGAGTCCACCCTGGCAAGGACCGGAGCCGGCGAGCGGGCCGAACTCCTCTCGGGCGCCGCCCGCCTGGCCGAGCCGGTCTTTGGCAGCCCCACCACCGAGCAGGACCTGCCTGCCGACCACGCCCAGGCTCTGCTCCATGGGCTCTACTGGCTCGTGGCCAATCTCGCCGAGGCCTCCCCGCTGCTGCTAGCGGTCGATGACGTCCAGTGGGCGGACGAACCATCCCTGCGGTTCTTGACCTACCTGGCTCGACGCCTGGACGGGGTTCGCGCCGCGATCGCCATCGCCAACCGGACCGGCGAGGCCAAACAACCCCAGGTCCTCGACTCGCTGGCCTTGGAGGCCCGGCCGCCGATCATCCGCCCCAGCCCGCTAGCGAGGCCGGGTCGGCCAGGTGGTCCGCGAAGCGTTCGGCCACGGCGCCGGGCCGATGCTCTTCGCCGCCTGCCACCAGGCGACCGGCGGGAACCCGTTCCTGCTCATCGAGCTGCTCGAGGAGCTTCGGCACACCTCGGGCCATTTTGGTGAGATCAGTCCGCCCACGGTCAGCCGTCTGGGGCCGGAGCGGATCGCGCGTGCCGTGCTACTCCGCGTCGGCCGCATCGGCCCACAAGCAGCCGCGCTGGTGCGTGCGGTGGCAGTGCTGGGCGTGCAGGCCGAGATCGCAGAGGCGGCAGAGCTCGCCGGGCTCGATCTCGCCCAGACCCGGGCGACAACCGGCGCCCTGAGCCAAGCCGGGGTCATGGAACCGGGCGAGCCGCTGCGGTTCGTCCACCCGATCGTCCGGACGGCGATCTACGAGGACACCTCCACCGGCGACCGATCCGAGCTACACGCCAGGGCCGCCCGCCTGCTCGCCGATCGAGGAGCCGAGCCCGAGTCGATCGGGCTGCATCTTCTGTCCTGCGATCCAGCGGGGGACCCGGCCAGGGTCGCCACCCTCCGAGATGCAGCTGGCATGGCGCTCTCCCGCGGGGCGCCGGAGGCCGCGGCCCGCTACCTGCGGCCGCCCTGGCCGAGCCGCCATCTGACGACGAGCGCCCGGGCTTGCTGTTCGAGCTGGGATCGGCCGCCTCCCGAGCCGGAGACGCCCATGGGCTCGAGCTGATGAGAGAGGGCTTCGAGCTGACCAGTGAGCCTCAACGGCGGGCGGCCGCGGGCCTCGCTCTGGGCGCCGCGCTTCACTTTGACGCCCGCAGGATGGACGAGTCGATGCTCGTCTGCGAGCGGGCCCTCGAGAGCGCCCCAGAGGCCGACGTGGCTGCTCACATCGAGGCCATGCTGCTGCAGTCCGGGGCCACCACGCCACCAGGCCGAGCCCCCGTCGCTGAGCGGCTGCGCGAGGTTCGCCTTCGGGCCGCGACGCTGCCCGATGAGATCGCCCCCGTCCTCCTCGTGCCCGCTGCGACCGACACCGTGATAACCGGTGGCCCGGCAACCCAAGCCGCCAGGATTGCGGAGCACGCGCTGGCTGGCGGCGTCCTGCTCCGGGAGCAGATCGAGAAGGACCAGCCGGTGTTCTACCCGCTGCTGTGGGTGCTGATCTACGCCGGCCACCTCAACGTCGTGGAGCCGACGCTCCGCCAAGCCGTCGCTCAGACCCAGGCTCAGGGGCACTCCGTTCGGCGTCGCCCTGGCGTCAGCCTTCACCTCCCTCGCCCGACACCGCGTGGGGGAGCTTGGTCCCGCCGAGGCCGCCGCAGACACCTGCCTCGAGCTCGCTCCCGAGATCGGTTGGGGCATCGCGGTACACATCGCCGCCGCGACCATGGTCTCAGTGCTGGTCGAGCGCGGCGACCTCGAGCGCGCCCAGGCGGTGCTCGACCGGCTGGAAGGAACCTACGATCCCGAGCTGACCACCAGCCAAGTCCTTCGCGAGAGCCACGCCAAGCTCCACATGGCGAGGGGCGACCCGCAGGCGGCGCTGGACGAGTTGCTCGCCGTCGCTCGCTGGGAGCAAGCCATGAAAATCCCCGGCACGGTCGTCCCGGTACCGTGGCGCTCCACGGCGGCGCTCGCACACCAAGCGCTCGGCGAAACAGAAACCGCACACGGGCTCGCCGAAGAAGAACTCGTGCTGGCCCAACGATTCGCAGCGCCCAGACCGGTCGGCGTCGCCATGCGCATCCTCGGGAGCCTGGACACCGGGGATCAAGGCATCGAGTATCTGGAAGCAGCTGTTGAACCCCTCAGGCAGAGCCAGGATCGACTGGAGCCGCCCGGGCCCACGTGGAGCTGGGGTCTGCCCTACGACGCCAGAGACGAATCCGAGAGGCCCGCCAGCGGCTAGCAGAGGGCATGGACCTCGCCCAGCAGTGCGGAGCCACAGCTCTTCTGGAGACCGCCCACGCGCAGTTGATCCTCGCCGGCGCACGGCCACGACGCGTAGCGTTGACCGGGATAGAAGCCCTGACGCCCAGCGAACACCGCGGCAGAGATGGCCGCCGAAGGAATGACCAACAAGGACATCGCCCAAGCGTTGTTCGTAACCCTGCGAAGCGTTGAGATGCACCTCTCCAATGCCTACCTCAAACTTCAGATCACCTCACGCCGAGGCCTCCCCCGTGCACTCCACGATCGGTGAGCGGGACAAGTTTTTCAGCCGTGCGAGCGCTTGGACCGCATCGCGCCGGACGATTCGGATGACACCGTGACGATCCAGGCGGCGCTCGCCTGTTCGACAAAGATCAGACCGCTGTCACGTTCACCAGCCACTTTGCGCCGTAGCCTTGTGTCATGGAGCCCTGCCTGGCGATGCCCGATGACGCTGCCGAGGTAGTCCGCCTCGCTGGCCTCATGTCCGAATCGATGGGCATCGATCCGAGTCATGGCTCATGGGCCAAGCGTGGAGAGAATGCCGTGAAGAACTGGAAACGGCGGCGAAGCATGCCCTCCCACCGATCCGAAAGGCACTAGCCCAAAGCTTTGTCCACGAACTCAAGGTCGAAACACGCGAATGCGTGATTCTGACATTCAAAGTCATCGGCGTAGCACATGACGAGCCGGCGGCAGGCGAACGCATCGATAGTCCCATAATGACAGTGGGTGTTCGCCCAATGTCACCTTTTTTGGCAGTCCCAACGGGATTCGAACCCGTGTCTCCACCTTGAGAGGGTGATGTCCTAGGCCTCTAGACGATGGGACCAAGCGATGACGTCCCAGCCACAGGATGCCATCTCCGCTCGGGGGGGAGGGCTCGAACCTCCAACCTCATGAACCAGAATCATCCGCGCTGCCAGTTGCGCCACCCCCGATTGGGCGAGGGCCAATTTAGCCGACGTCGGGGGACCCAGCACCACAATCGGTCCGGCCTCACCCCTACCGTGCCGATCTAGCCCGAGCTCACCCCCAGCGAGCTGTGCACCGAGCTCAAGTGATTGAAGCCGATGATCCGCCCGAGACCCACGCCCACTGCCTCTTTCAGGTAGTAGGGCACCGACGACCAGCCCTGGATCGGCGAGGTCGTGGTCGGCGTGGGGTACGCCTGCAGCCCAACGGCAGTGGCGATGGCCAGGGACCGGTCCTCATGGAACCGATCGGTGACCATCAGGACCTGGTGGTCACCCCTCGCCAGGAGGACCCCCGAGGCCAGGGACAGGTTCTCCCACGAGTCACGCCCACCCACTTGGACGATGTCCCCCGCCGGGATCCCGGTCGTCTCCAGGTACCGGGCCGACGCCTCCGCCTCGGTGAAAGCATCGCCAGGCTCCTTCGATCCGGTCACCACCACCAAGGGGGCTAGATGGTCCCGCCACAGCAGCTCGGCCTCATTGAGCCGGGCGGCGAGATCCGGCGACGGCAACCCGTTGTACTGGGCCGCTCCCATGACCACGATGGCCTGGGCCGGTCGCGGGTCGTAGTGGCGCCCGGTGAGCCACACCTGGACCAGGGTCACTCCGAGGTAGACCACGATGACCAACACGACCAGCACAATCAGTCGGATGATCTTTCCCAGCAGGCTGATACCGGTCAGCGTGGCCAGAAGACCCACGTCTTAGGAGGGCGCCGACAACCGCTCGAGTGCGGATTGCAGCCGGGCCAGGACCCGGTCGGGGCCCAGCACCACCAAAGACTCGAACAGCGGCGGTCCCACCCGGCGACCGGTGACCGCCACCCGGATCGGGGCCTGGGCCTTGCCCAGCTTGCGACCGAACTGCTCGCCCACCGACAGCGTGGCCTGGTGCAGGGCGTCAACCGTCCACCCCGCCCCCTCCCCCGCCGCCAACTTCTCGTAGGCGGCAATGGCGGCCGTCAGGATCGCGGGGGCGACCTCGTCCCCGTACGCCTTGGCCCACGAGTCGGGATCGATCACCGGCTGGTCCAAGAAGAAGAAGTCGACGAGGGCTGGGATGTCGGACAACAGGGCCACCCGCTCCTGGATCAGAGGGGCCATCTGGGCAAACGTCGCCTCGTCGAACAAGTCCACCGGCCAGGGGGCTTCCGAACCGGTCAGCCACGGTTGGGCCGCCTCGGTGAACGCATCCACCGAGAGGGCCCGGATGTACTCACCGTTCATGTGCTTCAACTTGTCCACGTCGAAGAAGGCGGGCGAGTGGTTGACGTGCTCGAGCCGGAACTCCGACAGCAACTGCTCCACATCGAAGATCTCCTCGCCCCCCGGCGGGCCCCAACCCAATAGGGCCAGGTAGTTCACGAAGGCGGACGGGAGGTACCCCTGTTCCCGGTACGACTCGACGGCCACCGAGTCGCGGCGCTTCGACAACTTCTTTCGCTGGGCGTTCACCAGCAATGGCAGGTGGGCGAACACGGGAAGCCCGAGGGTCGGGCTGGGTGCGCCGGCGACCAGCCCGTCCGTCTGCCAGCCGGACGAGGCCAACGCCCCCCACAACAAGAGCCCCTTGGGGGTGGTGGGCAACAGGTCCTCACCCCGGATGACATGAGTGATGGCCATGTCGATGTCGTCGACCACGTTGGCCAGGACGAAGAGCGGCTGCCCGTTCGACTTCACGACGACGAAGTCCTCCATGGCCGCGTGGGGGAACTCGACGTCCCCGCGGATCACATCGACGACGATGGTCGATCCGTCATCCGGGGTCTTGTAGCGGAGGGCCCGACCCTCGCCCCGCTCCAGGCCCCGCTCCCGGCAGAACCCGTCATAACCGGGGATGGCGTTGCCCTTGGTCCGGGCGTCGACTATTTCCCGGGTGCAGTCACAGGCGTAGAGATGGCCCGCGTCCCACAGCGCCTCGACAGCCAGGTCGTAGCGGGAGCGACGCTCCGACTGCCGGTAGGGACCCTCGTCGGCGTCCATGCCCAGCCAATGGAGGGCGGACAGGATGCCGTCGACCCACTCCTCGCGATTGCGCTCGGTGTCGGTGTCCTCGATCCTGAGCACGAACGTGCCGCCCGACTGGCGGGCCACCACCCAATTGAACAGCGCGGCCCCCGCGCTGCCCACGTGGAGGAAACCGGTTGGAGACGGGGCGAAGCGGACCCTCGGGGTATCCCCGGGCACGCCGGGGGCTACTCGTCCTCGACGATGGTGATGGCGCCGGTCGGGCAGCCGTTGGCCGCCTGACGCACCTTCTCACGCAGCTCCTCGCCCGGGTGCTCGTCGAGCACGTAGAGGAACCCATCATCTCGGACTTCGAATACCTCCGGAGCGATTCCCATGCAAACGGCGTTGCTGGCACACTCGTCGTAGTCGACGACGACCTTCATGTGACCTCCGGTGTCTCGGCGAACGCCACGAAGCTTATCGGCAGCCACAGCGGCAATCCGATCAAATCAGGGCTTTTCGCTGCTCACGACCCACATGGCAAAGAACTGGGACCCGCCACCGTAGGCCTGGCCCAGGGCGCGACGGGCCCCGTCCACCTGGTGCTCGCCGGCCTGGCCCCGGACCTGCATGGCCGCTTCCAAGAACCGGAGCATCCCCGAGGCGCCGATGGGGTTCGAGGACAACACGCCACCCGAGGCGTTCCACGGGATGTCACCGTCGAGGGCGGTGGCCCCGGACTCGGTGAGCTTCCAGCCGTCACCTTGGTCGGCAAATCCCAAGTTCTCCAACCACATGGGCTCGTACCAGGAAAAGGGCACGTAGACCTCGGCCACGTCGATCTCGGCTCTCGGGTTGGTGACGCCGGCCTGGGCGAACACGTCCGCGGCACAGTCCCGACCAGCCTGGGGGTTCACCTGGTCCCGCCCGGCGAACATGGTCGGCTCCGAGCGCATGGCCATCCCGTGGACCCAGGCGGGCGGGTAAGCGGTGTCGGTGACGGCGTCCTCGGCCGACAGGATGATGGCCGCCGCTCCGTCCGATGAGGGGCATGCCTCCAGGTAGTGCAGGGGGTCCCACAGCATCACCGACTCCTGCACCGTCTTCAGGTCGATGTCGGGCAGGCGCAGATGAGCGTAGGGGTTCTTCACCGCGTTGAGCCGGTCCTTGACCGCCACCATGCAACCGATGTGGTCGGGAGCGCCCGAGCGTCGCATGTAGGCGCGGATGTGCGGGGCGAAGTAACCGCCGGCTCCGGCCAGCAGTGGGGCGGCGAAGGGCTGGGGCACCGACAGGGCCCACATGGCATCGGAGTCGGACTGCTTCTCGTAGGCCACGGCCAGGACCCGCTCGTGGATGCCTGCGGTGACCAGGTGGGCGGCGACCAAGGTGGTCGACCCACCCACCGAACCGGCGGTGTGCACTCGGAACATGGGCTTGCCCACCGCGCCCAGGGCGGGGGCCAGGTACAGCTCGGGCATCATGGCGCCCTCGAACATGTCGGGAGCCTTGCCCACCACCACGGCGTCGATGTCGCTCCAGGTCAGCTCGGCATCTTCCAGGGCCCGTTTGGCTGCCTCACGAACCAGGCCGGCGATGGAGATGTCATCCCGCTTGGCCTTGTGCTTGGTCTGGCCTACGCCGATGACGGCGCAACGTTCTGACATCACTCACCCTCCAGCACGCAGACGAGGTTCTGTTGCAGGCAGGGACCCGAGGTGGCGTGGGCTACGGCCCGCTGCGCCGATCCCGAGGCGATGGCGGCCGCGGCCTCCCCGATCCGGATGAGTCCGGCCGACATCAACGGGTTGGCGGCCAGCGCTCCACCCGACGGGTTGATCGACACGCTGTCAGCCAGCCCGATCGCCTCGGCCAGAATCAGCTCCTGGTGGGCGTAGGGCGCGTGCAGCTCGGCCACGTCGACCGGGCCATCGCCCACGCCGGCCATCTCCGCTGCCTTGACGGTCGATGGCGAGCGGGTCAGGTCGCGGGCCCCGAGCGAGTGGGTCTCGATCCGGTGATCGATGCCGGTGATCCATGCCGGTTGGTCGGTCCGTCCGTTGCGCCTTGTCCCCGGCGGCCAACACGATGGCCGCGGCGCCGTCGGTGATCGGCGGCAGGGCGTGCCTCGGAGGGGGGCCACGGCGTAGTCCTCGGCCAACAGCTGCTCGACCGACCGGTCGTAGGCCACCTGGGCCTTGGGGTTGGACAGAGCCGACTTGCGGTTCCGGGCGGCCACGCCGGCCAGGTCGGCCTCGGTCGCCCGCCCGGAATCGATCAGGGCGCGGGCCTGCAGCGCCGCCACGCTGACCGGGTCGGGCCACATCGGAGCCAGGTAGTAGGGGTCGAGCTGGAGGGCCAGGATCTCATTGAGGTCACCCATGGACGAGCGCCCGAACGAGTAGACCAGCGCGGCGTCGATGTCGCCCTCTTGCAGGCGAACCCAGGCTTCGTAGAGGGCCCAGGCGCCGTCCATCTCCACATGGCTCTCGCTGCGGGGCGGCCACACCCCCACAGCATCGAGGGCGGCCACGAAGCTGAAGGGGCCGCCGATGAGGTAGTCGGTCGAACCCGAGCAGATGAAGTCGATGTCGTCCTTGGTGATCCCGATGTTGGCGAACACCTCGGAGATGACGGGCATCAACCCCTCGACCTCGTTGCGCTCCTCGTCCCGGCGTACGTTCTGGGACTGGGCGAACGAGGCGACAGCCACCGGCCGCCGGGCTGCGGCCGGGCTCATAAATAGTCCTTGTAGGTCTCGTAGTCGGCATCGGGCTCGCCCGTGGGCCGGAAGTACTTCACCGAGGCCATCGACGGGGTGAGGTCCTCGGGCGCCACCCACACCGCCTCGACCCGCTGGCCCATGTGGACCTGGTCGGCGGCCACCTCTTGGATCAGGCCCATGAACGAGATGTTGGCCCCGTCCAAGAGCACCTGGCCACAGGTGTAGGGGATCTCGATGGACTGGCCGGCGAAGGGGACGTTGACGATGCAGAAGGTGGTGATGGTGCCGGTGTTAGGCAGCACCACATCCTCGGTGCACGGCACCCCGTCGGTCGGGCACGACCCCCGGGAGGGCACGTAGACCTTGCCGCACACCGAGCAGCGCTGGCCGATGAACTTGCCCTCGGCCAGACCCCGGAGGTTGCGGGACTGGGCGATGCCGGGCGTGAACGAGTACTCGAGATGGATCGGGGTGGTCAGAGTGGTGACCGGCCCCCGGTCCTCGGTCTCCGGCGCCTTCGATGCCTCGGCCATCATGCTGCTCCGGTGTCGGGGACGAACGCTTCGATGTCCAGGACGTGGCCCACTCGTTCGGACTCGCCCTTCCAACGGGGCACGACGCGGGCCCCCGTGGCCAGGGCGTCGGACGTGCCGGCATCCACCACGTGCAGCATCGAGGTACCGGCGCCGTCGAGACGGATCAGGGCGAAGGCAAAGGGATGGTCGAGGGGATGCTTGGGCATCGGGTTCGAGACCCAGGACCATGTCTCCACGACCCCGCCGGGACCGACCTCGACCAGTTCGCCGACGTCCTCGCCGGTGATCGGGTCGTACTCGGTGGGCGGGACAATGACCGACCCGCCGGACCCGGTGGCCCCCAGGATCTTCCCGTTACGCAGTCCGGTGAGAAACGCGCCGATGATCGGCCCCACCGAGCGCGAATACGGGTAGTCCAAGACGTGTCGGGCGTGCAGCACTTCGCCGTCGGGCACCCTGACCTCCCCCTCGTCACCGCTGATCGTGGACGCCAAAAAGTAGAACACATTTCACTTTTGGGCGCCAGCCAAGCCCAGGACCAGGTCACCGGGTTATGCCGGGTGCTTGCGCTCAGTTCCGACGGAGCCCGCGGGCACGGGCGTTCAGCTCGAGCGGAGCGCCTGGCCCGCGGCCGCCCCGGCCCGCGCTCCATAGGAGCCACCGAACAGCGCGGCGTGCACCAGGAGGGGGTGCAACTGGTGGAGGGCCACCCGGTCCTGATAGCCGGGAGCCAGGGCCCGCTCCTCGGCGTAGGCACCGAGGATCCGGTCGAGGTGGGGTGCCCCGAAGAGGGCGAGCATGGCCAGATCGGTCTCCCGGTGGCCGCCGTGGGCCGCCGGGTCGACCAACCAGACCCTGCCGTCCGCCGCCCACACCAGGTTCCCGCTCCACAGGTCGCCATGGACCCGGGCGGGCGGCTCTTCGGGGCCGGAAAGCTCGGCGATGCGATCGACCACCTGTTCCACCGCCCGGCGGTCGCTCCTGGTCGATCGACCCCGCATCGGCGGCCAGCCGGAGGTAGGGCACGACCCGGCGCGCCGCGTAGAAGGAGGCCCATCGATGCTCACCCTCGGGCTCCATCGAGACGGTTGTCGAGGGGCAACGGTCCGATGGCGCCGGCCCAGGGCGCCCCGAACCCGGGAGCACCCATGTGGTGGGTACGGGCCAGCTGGCGACCGAACCGTTCGGCGGCCTCCGCGCGTGGGCCGCCCCGGCTCGATCCAGGCCAGCACCAGCCGCGACTCGGACGACTCGACCACCTCGGGTACCGGTGCACCGCCCTCGGCCTCGGCCTGGTTGAGCCACGCCAGCCCGGCCGCTTCGGACGTCAGCACCGCGTCCCATCCGGCTCGGCGCTCCGTGTCCATTGGAGCGCCTCGGCGCTCGGTATCCATTGGAGCGCCTCGGCGCTCGGTATCCATTGGAGCGGCCCGGCGCTGTTTGGCGAACAACACCGATGCCGTCGGCCAACGTCAGTCGGCTGGCCGTGCACGTGTCCCCGCCACCGACCGGCGTCGAGCTCACCACGTCCATGGGCGACCCGGTCCCCGCTGCGCCTTCGGCTCAGATCATCAGTGGGGGGTGGTCGCCTCCACCGTGCACGACGAGATTGCTTCCCGTGATGAACGTGGCTTGATCAGAGGCCAGGAAGAGGCAGGCATTGGCCACGTCGTCCGGGTTCCCCATCCGGCCGAGCGGAACGGTGGCGCGGACTGCGTCGAAGTACGAGTCACCGCCGAACCGCTCGTGGAGCTCCTCGGTCTCGAGGGCGCCGGCGGTGACGCAGTTGACCCGCACCTTGGGCGCGAACTCCATGGCCAGGCTCTCGGACAGGTTCAACAGTCCGGCCTTGGCCGCACCGTAGGCCGCGGTGGTCGGTGACGGCCGCATGCCGCACAACGACGAGATGTTGAGCACCAGGCCCCCATCGGGTTGGAGCTGCATGACCCGATTGGCCTCTTGGGTCACGAACAGCGGGGCCAGCAGGTTCAACGCGATGACCGAGGTGGAGAAGCGGGGCGAGGCCGTGGCCGAATTGATGGGCGGAGCGCCGCCGGCGTTGTTGACGACGATGTCCAAATGGCCAAAGTGCTCGACCACGGCGTCGATGATGGCCGTGACCTCTTCGAATTCACGGAGGTCGCCGGCCACGAAGAAGGGCACCCGGCCGTCGGCCGACGGCAGCTTCTCGGGCTCTTTGCGGGCGCAAATGGCCACGTCGGCCCCGGCCTCGAGGAACGCTTGGGTGATGGTGGCGCCCAGCCCGCGACTGCCACCGGTCACCAGGACGACGTGGCCGGATAGGTCGGGGCGCTCGGTCATGGCCGTCAATCTATCGTCCGAACCTCGTCGGACCGGTTGCCGCTCAGTTGGGGGGATCCTCGATGCGCGGCACCAGATCCAACACCAGACCTCGACATCCCGCCTCGATCAGGGTGAGACACTCCTCGAAGTCGACCGCCTCGCCGTAGTAGGGGTCGGGCACGTCCACCGCGCCCCCGGAGCCTCGATCGTAGGAGCGGAGCAACACCAGGCGGTCGTCCATGGCCCGCCCGACGGCCAGGCTGCGGAGGGTCTGCTGGTGCCGTCGGGCCAGACAGACGATCAGATCCTCGTGGTCGAACCAGGAGACGGCGAACTGACGGGCGATATGGCCGTGGTCCTTGTAGCCGTGCTCATTGAGCACGGCTAGCGCCCGCGGGTCCATGGGCTCGCCTGCGTGCCACGGTCCGGTCCCCGCGCTCGAGATCCGGAGGTGATCGGCGAGCGCCGTGCCGTCGGCCAGTTCGGTCTCCCGGGCCATGTGGCTGAACACGACGTCGGCCAGCGGGGACCGGCAGATATTGCCGGTGCAGACGAAGCAGACAGAAATACCGCTATCCACGGAGCTCTCCTCGGAATCGGGGGCCCGGGTCATACAGGGGTCGACTTCAGCAGCGTCTCGAAGAAGGCACGATCGTGAAGCAGGGGCACGTCGGCCAGGAACATCTTGCCGTAACGCTCGAAGTACATGAGCTGCTTCCCCAACAAGAAGGTGCCCCGATCGAAGTCGGAATCGGTACCCCCGGACTCCTCGGCGAGACGGCGGAGCCGACGCTGGGCCCGGAGCCTTCCCAACACGGCTCGCACCGAACGGTTGTGGGCCTCAATTCCCTGAGCCTTGGCCGCTTGGACCTGTGGGGCTTGGATCAAGGTGGCCAAGGACACCTCGCCGAACGGCCGCAACAGCACCGGCTCGATGAGGCCACGGATGAACAGGGCCAGATCCTCGTCGGACAGGCCGAGCCCTTGTTGCATGGCCGGACCGTAGGTCTTGGTCAGATGGGCGGCGATGTCCTCCCAGGCCGACTCGTCGCCCAGCGCGGCAGCCAGCATCCGGATGAAGAAGTAGTGGGTCTCGGGGTCGAGACGACCGACGATCCCCCAGTCGATGATCCCGATGCGCCCGTCGCGCAACAACAGCATGTTGCCGGCGTGCACGTCGCCGTGGAACGCACCCCACCGAACCGCGGTGAGAAAGAAGCCCTTCACCACTTCCTCCACCAGGGGACCCGGGTCGACTCCGAACTCGGCTGCCCCGGCCAGGTCGTCGATGGGCACGCCGTCCAGGAACTCCATGGTCAACACGTTGGGACCGGAGAACTCGGGGAAGGGCGTCGGCACCACCAGCGAGGGAAGGTCAACCTCATCGAGCAGCAGGGCAAAGGCAGCCAGGGCCCGGGACTCGTTGCGCAGGTCGAGCTCTTCACCGATCTGTTCCCGAAACCCGTGGAACATCTGCATGAGCGTCCCCGCGGCCTGGTCCCCGGTCTGCCGAGCCACCAGCTCCAACAAGGGCTGCAAGAGATCCAGGTCGGTAGCGACCACCTCCTCGATTCCGGGCCGCAGGACCTTCACGGCCACGATGCGCCCATCGTGGAGGGCGGCCTGGTGGACCACAGCGATCGAGGCCCGCCCGATGGGGACCTCGTCGAACCGGGCGAAGGCGTCGCTGAGGTCCATCCCCAGATCGGATTCGACGATGTCGCGAACCGTCTCGAAGGGAACCGATGGTCCCGTGTCCAGGCACGTCCGGAATTCGTCGGCGAAGGCCTCGCCGAACACGCCGGGGGACGAGGCCACCAGCTGTCCGAACTTCATGTAGGTCCCGCCCAGGTCCTCAAAGGTGCGGCGGAGCGGCCGGGCCAGGACGGCCAGGGGCAGGGGGCCCGACCGAGCGTGACGCAGTTGGCGCAGGGCCAACCCGGAGAAGCGCCGGGCACCGACGGTGGCGATGAGCGAGCTTCGACGCAAGAGCTCGCTCGTCGTCGGTTGGGGCAGCCGCCGGGCGTGGACCCGAGGAACCCGCGGATCCGACGCCGCAACCGTAGGAGACATGGCGGCAGCCTACGGGCCGCGGTCGGGGCCCATGGTCGTGACGGCCAAATCCCGCATCCGAGCACCTTCAGCCAGAGAGCCCGGGGGCTAGGGTGACGGCAGTTTCGTTCCGGTGTCGTCCGACCAAAAGGGGCCCTCCATGCCAGGTCCGTCTGTATCTCGACGCGGATTCATCGCCGGCGGTCTGACGGTTGGGGCCGCCGCGCTGCTCGAATCGTTCGGCGGATCGTCACTGGTCAGCCGGGCCGCAGCCACGGCACCGGCCGGTTCCGATCTCGGGGCCATCGAGCACGTGGTCATGCTCATGCTCGAGAACCGGTCCTTCGACCACTACTTCGGCGTCTATCCAGGGGTGAAGGGTTACGACGATCATCCCTCCGGCAGCCTCGGCGTGTTCAGCCAGGCCTGGCCTCAAGCTGCTTCCCAGCCGGCCCACGCCGGCAAACTGATCCCCTATCACCTCGACGTGGCCACCACCATGGCCCAGTGCGCCGGGAACTCTGACATTCCCGTACACGGTTGGGTACCCCAACACCACAGCTGGAACGGGGGCAAGATGGACAAGTTCGTCAGCGTCCACGCCCAAGCAGGCAACGACGGGCCGGCCCAAGCGCCCATTGTCATGGGCTACCTCGATCGCCAGGACATGCCGTTCCGCTATGCGTTGGCCGACGCCTTCACCATCGGTGACGCCTACTACTGCTCGGTGATCGGGCCGACCATGCCCAACCGGGTCATGTGGCTGACCGGCACTCTCGATCCGGCCGGCGCCCATGGCGGTCCCGTCCTGTCCACGCCGTCGATAAGCCAATCGCCGGAGGCAGTGGGCAGCTGCAGCTGGGAGACGGTGCCCGAGCTGCTCGAGGACAAAGGGGTGAGCTGGAAGGTGTACCAGCCGGCCGGCGGCTCGGTCGGCTCGCTCCAACCAGACAACCTGGCCATCGGGTTCAATGCGCTCTTGTACTTCAAGCAGCTCCTGAACCCGGGTACCTCGCTCTACAACAAGGCCTTTCTCCCGGTGTGGCCGGACGAGTTCGTGGCCGATGTCAAGAACGACACACTGCCCCAGGTGAGCTGGATCACCCCGACCATTGTCGACTCGGAGCACCCGTCGGCTGCTCCCCTCAACGGCGAGTTCATGATCAGCCAGGTGCTCTCGGCCCTGACCGCCAACCCGACGGTATGGGCGAAGACCGCGTTCATCGTCTCATACGACGAGAACGGCGGCTTCTTCGACCACGTCGCCCCGCCGACCGCGCCCAAGGGGACGAAGGGCGAGTACGTAACGGCCAAACCTCTCCCCACGGCGGCCGGCGGCATCGCCGGGCCGATCGGGCTCGGCTTCCGCGTGCCGCTGCTGGTGGTGTCGCCCTTCAGCCGCGGTGGCTACGTGAACTCGGACCGGTTCGACCACACGTCCCAGCTCCGGCTCCTGGAAGAGCGCTTCGACATCAAGGTGGACAACATCTCGGCCTGGCGCCGCAAGACGGTGGGCGACCTCACCTCCACCCTCAACGTGAAGGGCACGCCCAATGCGTCGGTCCCGCCCATGCCGGCCACCGCCCAAGGCGGAGCGGTGCTGGCGGCCGAGTGCCCCAACAACCAGGACCCCGCATCGCTCCTGGCCGCTGCCCCCAGCCTCACCATTCCGGCCTCGTTGACCATGCCGACCCAGCAATCAGGCAGGGCCCGACGGCAGAAGGTCTGAACAGGCAACCGGTGATGACATCCCGGCCGAAGAGGGCGATGACTGATCCTCCGTCGGGTTCTGCTTCCTCCTCGCCCTCGTCGTTCGGGCGGAACGGTACGCTCGGTCCCGTGCACCTGGCCGGGTGCACCCGATCGGAGGGGAACCCATGACCGAGCAGATGGGCCACGGCGTGAAGCAGCGGGACATCATCAAGATGACCCCCGAGGAGGTCGACGCATTCATCCACGAGCGCCGGCCCATGACCATGTGCTCGATCAACCACGACGGCTCCATCCACGCGGTGGCCATGTGGTATGGCTTCGTGGACGGGGCGGTCGCCGTCGAGACCAAGGCCAAAGCGCAGAAGGCACAGAACCTCCAGCGGGATCCCAGGCTGACCTGTATGTTCGAAGACGGCGACTACTACGAGGAGCTGCGCGGGGTGGAGCTGGTGGGCCGGGCCGAAGTGATCGACGACCCCGAGCGCATGTTCGAGCTCGGGGTCAGTGTGTTCGAGCGGTACTACAGCCCCTACACCGAAGACCTGCGCCCGTTCGTCGAGACCATGCTCAACAAGCGCGTGGTGATCAAGCTGCACGTCGACCGGGTGGTGTCGTGGGACCACCGGAAGCTGGGCATGCCGTCCACCCGACCTTGACCCACCCGATCCTGACCCACCTGGTCCGATCCCGTGCGGCCCGGATGGCCGAGGAGGTGCCGTGCCCTACCATCCGATGAGTGACGACGAGGTGAAGGCCTTTCTGACCGGCGACCCTCCCCACACCGGCAAGCTGGCTACGGTCCGGTCCGACGGCCGTCCCCACGTGGCCCCGATCTGGTTCGTCGTCGATCAGGTCGACGACCGAGATGGCCTCGGCGACCTCGTCTTCAACACCGGAGAGGACACGCTGAAGGGAAGAACGCTCCGCCGCGATCCTCGGGCGGCCCTCTGCGTCGACGACGAGAGGCCACCGTACTCCTTCGTCATCGTGGAGGGTACGGTGACGATCAGCGAGGACCTCGACGAGCTCCGTCGTTGGGCCGCGATCATCGGGGGCCGGTACATGGGACGCGAACGGGCCGAGGAGTTCGGCCAGCGGAACGGCGTGGCCGGTGAGCTCGTGGTCCGCCTGCACCCGACCCATATCGTGTCGGCCGCAAACTTGTCCGAGTAGTTCACGTCTAGGGGGAGCCCATCATGATCTTGGACCGATTCCGACTGACCGATCACGTGGGAATCGTGACCGGCTCGGGGCGGGGCATCGGCGCAGCCAGCGCGGTGGCCCTGGCCGAGGCGGGTGCCGACGTCGTCATCTCGGCTCGCAGCGAGGACCAACTTCGCCTGGTGGCCTCCCAGGTGGAGGCGGCCGGCCGCCGGGCCGTGGTCGTGGTCGCCGACTTGAACGACCTCGATGCCGTGGCCGGCCTGGTCGACACCGCCCGCGAGGAGTTCGGCCGGCTCGACGTGGTGGTGAACAACGTCGGCGGGTCGATGCCCCAGTCCTTTGCCGATACCTCGCCGGCCACCATGAAAGCGGCGTTCCACTTCAACGTGGCCACGGCCCACGCTCTGCTCGGGCCGGCCGTGCCCCTCATGCTCGAAGGCGGCGGAGGCTCGGCCGTCAACATCTCGTCGGTGATGGGCGCATCGCCGGGCGCGGCTTTGCCGCCTACGGCACGGCCAAGGCAGCGCTGGCCCACTACACCCGGCTGGCCGCCGCCGACCTCGCCCCCCGGATCCGGGTGAACGCCATCGGTGTGGGCTCGGTGGCCACCTCCTCGCTCGAGATCGTGACCCAGACCCCCGAGCTTCGAGAGGCCATGGAATCGGCGACGCCACTGCGCCGCATCGGCGACCCCGAGGACATCGCCGCTGCCGTCGTCTACCTGAGCTCACCGGCCGGCTCGTTCATCTCCGGCAAGATCTTGGAGGTGGACGGTGGGCTCCAAGTCCCCAACTTGGACATGGGCCTCCCCGACCTATAAGGCCGCCGGCCGAGCCCTCGCTAGGGAGCGGCCACCGCCCCTTGGTCGGCCTCGCCCAGGTAGCGGTCCAGGACCTCTTGTTGCGCATCGCTCGCCGGTCCCGACCAGCCCACCTGCCCCCGGGTGAGGATGATGCAGCTATCGGCCAGCTGGAGGGCCCGGTGCACGAATTGCTCGATGAGCACGATGGTGATGCCGCTGCGGCGGGCCACGTCCAGGCTCTGGAACACCGACTCGGCCACCAGGGGGGCCAGCCCGAGCGACATCTCGTCGGCGATGATGAGCCGGGGGGGCACGGCCAGGGCCCGAGCCAGAGCCAGCATCTGCTGCTCACCGCCCGACAGGCTGCCGGCCCGCTGTGTGCGCCGGTGGCCGAGGACGGGAAAGAGCTCGATGGCCCGGTCGATGGCGGGCGCCCGCTCGTTCCGTTTCTCCTGACCGACGGCCATGCGCAGGTTGTCGACGACGGACAAGCCGGGAAAGATGCCGCGGCCCTCGGGGATGTAGGTCAGACCGAGCTTGCGAATGCGGTGGGTCTGTCGCCCGGTGATCTCCACCCCGTCGAAGACCACGCGACCAGCGGCCGCGGGGACCAGCCCCGAGACGGTGCGGGCCAACGTGGACTTGCCCGCCCCGTTGGCGCCGAGGACAGCGAGCACCGATCCGGGCGCCACCGACAAGGAGACGCCGAACAGGGCTTGGGACGGCCCGTAGCGAACGTCGAGGTTCTCGACCGACAAGATCGGTTCGGTCATCGGCCCGCCTTCGCCCCGCCCGCGGCGGTGGCGTCCTCATCGCCCAAGTAGGCCGATCGGACGGCGGCATTGCTACGGACCTCCTCGGGCGTGCCCGAGGCGATCAGCTCGCCGAAGTCGAGGACGTAGATCCGGCTCGACAGGGCGAGCACGGTGGCGACGTCGTGTTCGACCATGAGCAACGACACCTGGCGCTCGTGGTCGTCCACCACCCGCCTGAACACCGACGCCAGGTTCTCCGACTCGCGCATGTCCAGACCGGCGAGCGGCTCATCGAGCAGCACCACGTCGGGTTGGGTGGCGAGCGCCCGGCCCACCTCGACCAGGCGACTGGTGCCGAGCGGCAACGCCGCGACCGGGGCCCGGGCCACGCGGGTCAGATCGAGCTGCTCCAACAGGGCGTCGACCCGTTCGGTTTCGAACCGGGGCGGACGCAGCAGGGATCGCGGGTTCACCATGTCCTGCCACAGGCGCCGACGGGCGAAGCGGACCCGGTGGGCCAGCACCAGGTGCTCGCGGACGGTCAGTCCCAAGAACAGCTCGGGCTGTTGGAAGGTTCGAGCCATACCCTTGCGGGCCCGGACCTGCGGGCTCGACCGGGTTATGTCCTCGTCGCCGAGCCACACCCGGCCGGCGGCCGGCGACAAGAGCCCCGAGAGCACGGCGAACAAGGTGGACTTACCCGCACCGTTCGGGCCCACCAATCCCACGATGGTCGAAGCCGGCACTTCGAGGCTCACGTCGGACAGCGCCACCAGGCCTCCGAAACGCACGGTGACCTCACTGGCCGACAGCACCGCCTTGACCGGCGAGGTCGTACCCGCGCCCGGTTCGGATGTCGCCGGGGCGCCGCTCGCATTGGCTCGGTTGACCGGTGTCCCATTGCTCACCGGGAGACCTCCTCGGCCACGGGCGAGGGGTCACCGGCACCACTGGGTGCGGCGGCAAGGACTCCGCCACCGGCGATAGGGCCGCCGGGCAGTGACGGCCGCCGGTTGGCCAGGTGCAGCAGCACCCGGCGCAGATGCTGGCCGTTTTGAGCCAGGGTCCCATCGGGGAACTTGGCCACCCCGATGGCGCCCAGCCCGAAGAGGACAGGGGGGATATTCGCCGTCCAGCTGGGCAGGTAGGCCAGGAACAGGGCGGGCACCAAGGTGAAGGCGAGACCGGCGACCAGTGCGGCAACGTTGGAGCGAACCCCGACGGTGACCAGCACGGCGAGCCATATGACACCCAGGAACGTGGCGAAGTTGGCCGGCTGGGCGGAAGTCATCGCCGTGACCAGGAATCCGCCGCCGATTCCGGCCACGAGGGCGCCCAGGCCGGCCACGATGATCTTCATGGGCACCACGCTGATCCCGAGCGTGCGCGACCCGGGCTCGCTCCACCGCACTGCGTTGAGAGCCAACCCGGTGGTCGATCGGCGGAGGTTCACGATGAACAGGGCCACGATGGCGAAGGCCGCTAGGCACACGTAGGCAAAGGCGCGTTGCGTGCTGGCCCACGACGGCAAGAGGACGTTCACCCCCAGCCCCTGGTTCTGGAAGATGCCCATGGTGAACACCAGGTTCTCCATCAACAGCCCGAAGGTCAGGGTGACCAGCGCCACATAGAGCCCCCCCAACCGAATGGTCAGAAACCCGATGATGAGGCCCATCGGCAAGGCGACGATGCCGCCGGCGACAATGGCGGCCAGGATCGGCCACCCGTGGTTGGTGGCCAACTGGGATGCGGTCAGCCCGCCGACTCCGGCAAAGGTGATCTGACAGAGCCAGATCATGCCCCCCTCGCCCGTCACCAGGGTGAAGGATAAAAAGATGATGGCGTAGGCGAAGGCCTCGGACATCAGTTGCACCCACAGTCCCTGTACCAGGACGGGCAGGAGGGCGGCCACGGCAATGATCACCACGGGTCCGCCGTACTTGCTGATCAGACCGAGCGAGCCGCTGTCCAGAGCGTTGGCGGTGGAGCCGGCCAGCTGGCTTTCGCCTTGGGGAATGATGGCCATGTCCAACGCGCCGCCCACCCGCTCGGTCTCTGACACCTGGCCTCGGCGCACCAAGTTGTAGATCAGGAACACGGCGATGAACATGAAGGGCACGGCATCGACGATCTCGGTCGTCAAGTTGCTGGACGGCGGGAGGTATTTCTGGATCAGCGAGGTCACCACGCCCATGAGCAGGCCGACCACGACGGCGATGGTCAGGCTCTTCAGCTTGGCGGCGATGACGGCGGCAAAGGCGGCCGCGATCAGCAAGGTGAAGGTCCCCGGGTCCAGGCCGATGATCGGTGCAGCCAGCACGCCGGCCAGCCCGGCGAAGAAGGTGCTCACGGCCCACACGCCGACGGACACGGCGTTGGGGCTGGTGCCGGACAGCGCGGTCATGGACGGCGAGTCCACCATGGCCCGCACCTTCAGGCCCACGTCGGTATACCGGAGGACTACCGCGCCGATGACCACCGTGGCCACGACGCAGATGTAAACGATGATCTGGTCCATCGTCACCGGCACGCCCAAGAAGTTGAACACCCTGACCGGCTCGGGGGCGAGGCCGGGCGCCTTCAGGATGGCGCCGCTGCCGAATATCAGCGTGGCGATGGCCGGAATGGTGACCAGCAGCCCCAGGGTGGCCACCACCTTGATCAGCGGGGAGGAAAGGCGAAGGAAGCGGAAGAGCACGAAGTACAAGAAGACCCCGATGGCCGGGCCAGCAATCACGATCGACACCACCGCGGCGGGGATGATGCCCCAGCTCTGCTGGGTGTGCAGGTAGTAGTAGAAGCGGGCCACGAAGTAGGCCAGCGCGCCGAAGGCGAAGTTCAAGATGCCCGACGAGACGTAGGTGATGACCAGGCCGGCCGAGGCGATGGCGTAGATGCCACCGAGCACGAGCCCGGCGATCACGTATTGCAGCATGAAGCGCGTCCCCCTTCCCCTGCATCGGTGCCATAGCCCCTGCTATGGATACCGCTCTCGATCCACGCTCGGCGTCACCGCACCGAATCGTCAGATGACCACAGCACGTGGCCACGGCTTCGCCCCCTCCTTTTCGTTGGGGGATGACCCAGTGGCCCGAACATTAGTGGCCCATACCGCCGACTGCCACCCCGTATTTTTCCCTGACGTCGCAACTATATTTGCCCTTCTCGACCGCACCTACTTGACCGCCCACGTGCCGGATCGTAAGCTCCTCGTAACATATTCAGTTGGAGGTTCCGCCATAAGTGGGGGTCGGTGCCGGGCCAACATTGAGCAGTATCGGGGGGAACACGTGCGTTTTAAGCTGGTTAAGGCCGCAACGGCGGCCGTCGCAGTGACGGGACTGGCTGCATCGGTCGGGGTGCCGGCCACCACGGCCTCGGCGGCCGCGTCGGGTTCGCCCATCAAGATCGCGTTGATCACGTCGCAGACGGGTATTGCCGCCGCCGAATTCCAAGATTCGCCAGAGGGGTTCCTGGCCCGCATCAAGCTGCAGAATGCGGAGGGTGGCGTCAACGGTCACCCCATCGTGCCCATCGTGCTCAACGACCAGGGCAGCACCACGACGGTGGCCACCGCCACCCAGCAGGCGATCTCCGATGGCGCCATCGGCATCGTGAACGCCACGCCCTTCTTCTTCGCGGCATACAAGTACCCGCAACAAGCGGGCATTCCCGTCACCGGCGGTGCCTTCGACGGTCCGGAGTGGGGCCAGCAGCCCAACACCAACATGTTTGCCTCTGACGGCACGGCAACCAGCGCCGCGGTCCCGGTGAACACGGCTATCGGCAAGTTCTTCAAGGCCCATGGCGGCACGGTCGCCGGCACCTACGGATACGGCGTGTCACCTACCTCAGCCCACTCGGCCATCGGATCGGCCAAGTCGGCCCAGCTGGCCGGCCTGAAGGTGGGCGTGCTCGACACCTCGGTCCCCTTCGGGGGCGTGGACTTCACCACCGAGGCGCTGACGGCCAAGTCCAATCACGTCAATGCCCTCTGGGGGAGCATGGACAACAACTCCAACTTCGCCCTCGTCGCCGCGTTGAAGCAGGCAGGGGTGAAACCGAAGGTGACGGTGTTCCCCACCGGTTACGAGCCCGACATCATCAACACCCCGGCCTGGCAGTCGGTCCAAGGTGTCTACTTCGAATCCAATTTCCGACCCACGGCCATCCCCAATGCCGGCACTGTGCAGTTCGCCTCGGCTCTGCAGAAGTACGCGGGTCGGGCCCCGAAAGATTTCCCCACGTTCAACATCTATGAGGCCTGGCTGGGTGCGGACCTCATGATCAAGGGCATCCAGTTGGCGGGCAAGAACCCCACATCGGCCTCGGTCATCACCGCGTTGCGCACGGTGAAGTCCTACAACGGCAACGGTCTCCTACCCGTTCCCATCAACTACGCAACCGGCTTCGGCAAGGCGGCACCGATCGCCTGTGGCTGGTACATGCAGGCCCAAACGAACGGTTTCGTGGCGAGCAGCACCCAGCCGTTCTGCGGCAAGAACCTCCCGGGTACGACGTCTCTGTCCTCGTAGTAGCACCCACCAGATGGCATCAATTGACGTGGGCGCCACACACATCCTCTCGCTCATGGAGATGCACCAGGTGGAGGACCCCGAGATGGGCCCGGCGCTCGAGATGGAGCTTCGCGACGAGGTCGTCAACCCGCACGGGAGCCTGCACGGCGGGTTGATGGGCGCCCTGATCGAGTGCGGCGCCGCCGGGTGTGCCGTCCGGGCCGCCGGCTCGGTCAACATCGTGGCCTCGGACATGTTCATCCGCTTCCTCAGCGCGGTGACGGTAGGCCCGGCCCGAGTGGTCTGCGAGGTGCTCAGGCAGGGACGAAGGAACGTCATCGTCCAGGCCAACGTGATCGACGTCGGTGACAACCGAAAGCTGGTGGCCTCATCGACTCTGTCCTACACACTGCTCGACAGCCATTGACGCCTGTAAGCCCCGGGGAAGGGAATCGGATGACCGAGGACGCGAGCGTAAGTTCCTGGCTTCAGCCATGGGGTCGAGCGAGTTCGGGGTGTAGCCCCGCTCATGGTGTTACACCTCGAGCGTAGGGTCGATGTTGATGGCAAGACCGCCCTATTGCTCCAGCCCCGGCGTACTGATCGACATCATGCGCTTCTACGTCGAGAACCAGACGCTGGCGGCGTAGATGTCGCACCGCTACCGGCTCTACCCCGACCCAGGCCAAGAAGCGGGCTGTCTGCGCCACTGTGCCGATGCCCGGTTCGTGTGGAACCTGGCTCTGGAGCAGGCCGACTACTACCGGCCGGGCCGTCCGACACCGGGACCGGCCGAACGCCAGCGCCAGCTGGCCGAGGCCCGCACGGACACCTGGCTCGCCGAGGCTCCTCGTCGGTCCAACAACAAGCCCTGCGAGATTCGACCGGGCCCTGGCCAACTGGTGGGGTGGCACCCATCGCCGTCCCCGATGGCGAAAGAAGGGACAAGACGAGGGGTTCTGTATCCGCGACGTCACCGTGAAGCGCCTCAACCGGCACTGCGCTGAGGTCAGCGTCCCCAAGGTGGGCAAGATTCGCTTCCGCCTGTCGAGGCCGTTGCCGGCCAAGTTCGGGATGGCCCGGGTCACCCTCGATGCTTCCGGCCGCTGGCATGTGAGCTTTGCCGCCGTCCAAGAAGGCATTGAACGCGTCCCCACCGGCTCGGCGGTCGGGATAGACCGGGGGGTGGCCACCACCCTGGCCGTCTCGGACGGCACCATGATGCGGGCTCCGACCAGCCCGAAGCAAGCGGCCAAGGTCGTCCGGCTCCAACAGCGCCTGGCCCGCCAGCAGCGGGGGTCCAAGCGACGAGCGCAGACCCGTCGACAGATCGCCTCGGCCCACGCCCGGATCACCGACCGCCGGCGAGACTGGGTGGAACAGACCACGACCAGGCTCGTCATCGACCACGACGTGGTCGTGTTGGAGGACCTCAAGGTCAAGAACATGGTCCGCAAACCCAAGCCCAAGGCGGACCCGGAGAGGCCCGGGGCGTTCTTACCCAATGGCGCCGCAGCCAAGGCCGGGCTCAACCGCTCTATTCATCGCTCGTGTTGGTCCACCTTTGCCCGCCGCCTCGACGACAAAGGCCACGCGAGCGGGGTCAAGGTCCGCTTCGTCGATCCCAAATACACCTCGCAGCAATGCCGGCGTTGTGGCCACAAGGCAGCAGAGAACCGCCAGAGCCAAGCGGTCTTTCGTTGCGTCAACTGTGGCCATGCCAACCACGCCGACATCAACGCGGCGGAGAACATCGTGGCCCGGGGGCTCGCCCCCGCGCCCACCCCGGGACACGGGCAAGCCCTGGTAACAGGGCTGCCCGCGTAAGTCCGCCTCGTGCGGCGGCGGGAACCTCTGGGAAGGTCGCGGCGTGAACGCCGGGCCGGATCAGGAATCCCCGGGCTTCGGCCCTGGGGAGGATGTCAAGCACGCCGAACGGACCTTGGTGAGCGGCGCGGCCAGCGGCATCGGCAAGGCCCTGTCCCTCCAGCTGTTGGGCGACAGGGCAAACGTCATCGCCCTCGACCGGGACTCGGCCGCACTCCACCGGCTGGCGAGCCCGAGGGACTGGCCGCCGTTCGCCGTGCCTACCCGCTGCAACGGGCCGGCGAAACGGACGAGCCCGCGGCGGTGATCTCATTTCTGCTCTCCGACGCCGCCTCGTTCGTCACCGGGACGACCATCCCCGTCGATGGCGGCGTGGTCATCGCCTGACCCCGGAAGCCGCGGGCCCCGGGACTACCAGATGAGCGGTAGCGTCTCGATCTGGCGCAGACCGACCATGTACTCGAGCTCGGTCCCTGGGACGATCTCGTAGTTGGGGATCCGCTTGTGCCACTCCCGCAAGGTGGTCCGGAGCTCCAGCCGGGCCAGATGCGAGCCCAGGCAGCGGTGGACGCCACCGCCGAAGGCCAGGTGCTTGTTGGGCTGGCGGGTGAGGTTCACGGTCTCGGCGTCGGGCAGGGCCCGCTCGTCGGTGTTGGCCGACCCGATGCTGATGCCCACGTGGTCGCCCTTGTGGATCGGGCACCCACCGACCTCGGCGTCCTGGGCCGCCACCCTGGCCACCCCGGTGACCGGGCTCTCCCAGCGCAGGAGCTCTTCCACCGCGGAAGGGATGATGGTGGGGTCGGCGACGATGGCCCGACGCTGCTCGGGGTTCTGAGCCAGGTAGGCGAAGAAGCACTCAAGGGTGTCGGTCACCGTGTCCAGACCGGCCAGGATGAACAGGAAGCAGATGCCAATGATCTCGTCCTGCTCCAGACGGGCCCCGTCGACCTCGGCGGCCAGGAATCGGCTCAGCAGGTCCTCTTGCGGCTGGCGTCGGCGATCGTCCAAGGCCTTGGCGAAGTAGCCCTCGATCTCGGCGGCCGTCGCCCGTTGCAATGTCCGCATCTCATCCAGGTCAGTTGTTTGCGGGCGGAGGATCCCGTTCTTCATGTCCAGGAACATGTCGAGATCCGACAGGGGCAGCCCGAGCAGGCGGAGGAACACCGAGGAGGGAAGGGGCTCGGCCAGCGCGGTGGTGAACTCGCACGACCCCTGGTCGATGAAGGAGTCCATGAGCTCGTTGACCAGGCGGGCGATGTCCGGCTCGATCAGGTTCATCTGCTTGGGGGCGAAGATCGGGTCGAGCAGCTTCCGGTACTTGGAATGGTCGGGCGGGTCGACCTGCAGGGGGATGAGGGGGACGGTCTGGCCCAGGTCCACGGCCTCCATGGCCGACGAGAAGATGTCGGGGTGCTGGAGAGCGAAGTCCACTTCGGCCCGCCGCATGACCTGGAACCCTCCGAGGGGACCGGGCACGATAGGCGCCGCGTCGCGGGCTTCCTTGTAGAGGGCCTGGGGATTGCCCGCCCGCGTCATGTCCATGAACACGGAGGGGTCGAACGGCTCCGCGTTGGTCACATCCTGGGTGTCGGTCATGGCTCAGCTGTTGGTGAGGGTGCCGAGGTCGGAGGACCGGTTGGCGTGAGCGGCCTTGGGCGTGCGGCGGGTGGAGCGGATGGCGACGTCCCGTCCGGCCTGGCGGGCCCGCAGTGCGGCCACGGTGGCCTCTTGCTTGGGGATGACCGAGAAGGGGTCGTAGCTGAAGTGGTTCATGGCGTTCAGGTGGGTCATGCGGTTGATGTCGTGCGCGGGCAGCTCCCCGATGTACTTCCAGAGCTGTTCGGGCGCGGTGGGCCAGGTGGTGTCCGAGTGGGGGTAGTCGCACTCCCAGGTCACGTTGTCCATGTTCAGGAAGTCCCGGCTGGCCACACCGAAGGCGTCATCGATGAAGCAGGTGATGACGTGTTCGTTGAACACCTCGCTCGGCAGCTGGTGGCCGAAGTCCTGGCCCGTCCAGGCGTGGTGCTTTTGGTAGTTGTAGTCAATGCGCTCCAAGAAGTACGGGATCCAGCCGATCCCCCCTTCGGACAAGGCGAACTTGATGTCGGGGAACTTGCGCAGCACCGGCGACCAGATGAGGTCGGCCGCGGCGCGGACGATGTTCATCGGGGTCACGGTGATCAACACGTCGATGGGGGCGTCGGGGGAGGTGATGACCAGCTCGGAGGAGGAGCCGATGTGCATGCAGACGACGACGTTCTCCTCGCTGCACGCCTGCCAGAACGGGTCCCAGTGGTCGGAGTGGATGCTCGGCCAGCCCAGCTTGGACGGGTTCTCCGAGAAGGTGACGGCGTGGGCGCCCTTGGCCGCCGTGCGCCGGACCTCGGCGGCCAAGACCTCGGGGTCCCAGATGGCCGGGAACGAGCAGGGGATGAACCGGCCCGGGTGGGTGCCGCACCACTCGTCGATGTGCCAGTCGTTGTAGGCCCGGACCATGGCCAGGGCCACGTCCTTGTCCTCGGTGCGGGCGAACAGCTGGCCGCAGAACTGGGGGAAGGAGGGGAAGCACAGCGAGCCGAGCACGCCGTTGGCGTCCATGTCCTTCACCCGCTCGTTGATGTCGTAGCACCCCGGGCGCAGCTCGTCGAAGGAGGTCGGCTCCATGCCGAACTCGTCGGGCGGGCGCCGGCCACCGCGTTCAGGGCGATGTTGCCGAGCTTGGCCCTCGTAGCGCCACGCACTGGTCCCGTCGTCCCGGGTGATGAACTGGGGGGCCAGGTCCACGTACTTGGCCGGCAACCGGTCCTCGAAGACATTGGGTGGCTCGACGACATGGTCATCGACACTCACCAGGATCAGATCATCAACGTCCATCTCGGACCCCCTTGGCGATCGCACCCAGCCGCAAAAACACGGTCCTACCGGCTGTGCGTGGCTATATTCACGTAACGTAGCACGTCTGTTCTCGGTGCCACGGCGCCGGGAGAACCGGAGTCTCGGGCTGGATGCGCCGGCGTTCCCGGCTCTCCGACGGATGCCGGGCGACGGTGTGCACACCACGGCCAACTCCCGTCTCGCCGCGGAAGCTGCTACGAAGTGAGCAACGGGCGGGCAGTCGGAGATCACAGAGCAGTTCGACAGCGCAGTACACGCCGGACGGACGGGGAGCACGAGGAAGATCGGCAACGGGGGATGGCCAACGAGCCAGGCGAGCACGGGCGCGTAGCGCCGGTGCCGGAAAGGACCGCAGGATCCTCGACGGGATCCGGGTGGTCGATTGCTCCGAGGGCATCGCCGGGCCGGTGGCCGCGCATGATGCTGGCCGAGGCCGGCGCCGACGTGATCAAGGTGGAGCGACCCGGCGGGGACCCGTCGAGACGTCCGAGGGTTTCCTCACCTGGAACCGATCCAAGCGCAGCGTGGTCCTCGACCTCGCCACCGGAGAGGGGCGCGCCGACTCGATCGTCTGCTGGACGGGGCCGACGTCTTCATCCACGGCTTCGGGCCGACCAAGGCCGAGCGAGCTCGGGCTGACCGACGACGGAGCTGCCGCCGCGCCATCCCCAGCTGATCCCTGTGCCGTGCTGGGCTGGCCGGCCGGCCACCCCAGCGCCGACGGCGCCATCGACGACCTCTTGGTCAGCGCCCGGCTCGGTCTGTGCGACGAGCAGCAGGGCCACCGGGACGGCCCGGTGTTCCTCCGGTTCCCCTTCGGCAGTTGGTGCGCGGCCTACCTGGCGACCATCGGAGTGATGGCCCGGCTGATCCAACGCCAGCGCGGCGGCGCCGGCGGCGGGCCGGCCCACACCAGCATGGCCCAGGGCGCGCTGGTGCCGACCATGATGCACTGGGCCCGGGCCGAGACCCCCGGTCCCATGTTCGCCTTCGGCTTGCCCAAGGACCTCGAGCCTTCGCTGTTCGAGTGCGCCGACGGCGTGTGGGTCCACCTGATGCGCTGTGCCGACACCGACTCCCCGCTCATGGTCCAGGCCTGGCCGACCTCGGCGAGGACGGGGTGGCCGAGGCCAACGCCGCCTACCGGCCTGATCATGCCCGGGCTACCCGAACTTCGGCGCCAACCAGAGTTGCCTTTCGCACCCTTCCCAGCCAGCAGTGGCTGGACGACTTCTGGGCCCACGACATCCCGGCCCAGGGCGCTGCGCCCTACGGCGCCATCCTGGCCGACGAACAGGCCCGGCGGAACGGGTACGTCACCGAGGTGGTCGACCCGGAGCGGGGCCCCATCACCCAGGCGGGCACGCCCTTTTCGACCATCCCACCATCCCGGGTAACCCGACCGGCGCCCGACTTGGGCCAGCACACCGAGGAAGTGCTCGGCGCGTGCGGCTCGGCCCAGCGGCCGGCCGACCCCGTCGGTGAGCGCCCCGGTGCGCTCGCCCCTCGAGGGACTGAAGGTGCTCGACTTCGGGAACTTCCTGGCCGGCCCGCTCGGTCCCATGCTGCTCGCCGACCTCGGCGCCGACGTGGTCAAGGTCGAAGCGACCACCGGAGACCAGATGCGGCCCGTCCAGCGGGTGTTCGCCTCGTGCCAGCGTGGGAAGCGGGGGTGGCTCTGGACCTGAAGGCACCGGAGGCCCGCCCCGCCCTCGAGGCCCTGGTCCGCTGGGCCGACGTGGTCCACCACAACCTGCGCATGCCGGCCGCCCGCCGCCTCGGGCCTCGACTACGAGTCCCTGCGGGCCATCAACCCCGAGATCGTCTACTGCCACGCCAGCTCGTACGGTCCCGAGGGCGAACGGGCCGACTGGCCCGGGTACGACCAGCTGTTCCAGGCCGCCGCCGGCTGGGAGGTGCTGGGTGGCGGCGAGGGGAACGATCCCATGTGGTTCCGGTTCGGGTTCATGGACCACCTCTGTGCCATGGCCTCGGTCGGTGGCCACGCTTCTGGCCGTCTGGCATCGGGACCGGACCGGGCACGGTCAGCGGGTGACCGGCTCGCTCCTCGGAGGCGGCGTGCTGACCAACAGCGAGACCTTCCTCAAAGACGGCAAGCTGGCGGTCGCCGCGGCACCACTCGACCACGAGCAGATGGGCACTCTCCCCCGGCTACCGGCTCTACCCGCTGGCCGACGGATGGATCGCCCTGTGTGCCCGGGACGACGCCGAGCTCGCCGCGGCCTGCGCCACGGCTCGGCGCATCGGGGCCCGAGGACATCGGTGCTCGCCTCGGCGGACTGCGGTGCGAGGACAGCGCTGACGCGACCTCGCGGCCAGGTGGCGTGCCCTGCGAGCCGGTCCGCATCGACCAGGGCGAGGCCTTTCTCGACGATCGAGCTCAATCCGGACGCTGGGTCTGGTCACCTCGTACCCCCACGCCGAGTGGGGCCGGCTCGAACAGGTGGGCGCGCTCTGGAGCCTGGGCGACCTCGAGGTCAGTCTCGACCGGGCGCCACCGGCGCTGGGTGAGCACACCCGGGAGGTCCTGTCCGAGGTGGGCCTGGACGAGACGACTGTCACCGAGCTGCTTGCCCAGTCCGTAGCAGTGAGACGACCAAAGGGGATCGATGACCGAAGCCGCGACACCGTTTCGCATACTGCCTGCGCTCACGGATCGGAACCGCCACTTCTGGCAGGGGGGACGGGACGGGAACCTCGTCTTCCTCCGGTGCCAGGACTGTGGGTACTACCTCCACCCGCCGACGCCGATCTGCCCGCGGGACCATTCGAAGAACCTGGCCCCCGAGCCGGTCAGCGGTCGTGCCGTCGTGGCCAGCTACACGGTCAACCACCATCCCTGGCTGCCCGGGTGTCGAGCTGCCCTACGTCATCGGCATCGTCGAGATCGTCGAACAGGACCGAGCTCCGGCTGACCACCAACATCGTCAACTGCGCTCCCGAATCGGTGCGCATCGGGATGGACTGTGCAGGTCGTCTTCGAGCACCATGAGGATCCCAACGGCGACGTGTGGTTGCCGCTCTTCGAACCGATCGGAGGTACAGGTGTCACCCAGTGACGACCTGATCGAGAAACGCTGTGTCATCTCGGGTGTGGGCCAGTCGGAGATCGGGCGGCGGCTTGGGGCGGGACCCGCTCGAGCTCACCCTGGACGCCTGCCTGGCCGCCGTCGACGACGCCGGGCTCACCCTGGCCGACATCGACGGACTGTCGACCTACCCGGGGGGCATGGCCGTGCCCAAGGGCTTCACCGGGGCCAGTGCCTTCGAGGCCATCGACGCCCTCCGGCTCGAGGTGAACTGGTACGACAGCGGGGTCGAGACCTCGGGGCAGCTGGGTTCGGTCATGAAGGCGTGCATGGCCGTGGGCGCGGGCATGGCCAACCACGTGCTGTGTTTCCGATCGGTATGGGAGGGCAGCGCCCAAGGAGGCGGTGGCCGGGCCAGCATCGGCATGGGCGGCGACGGAGGGGCGGGGGCAAGTACTACGCCTCCGGGTTTCAGCGAGTGGACATTGCCATTCGGCTCGGCCTCGGCCGCCGTGCTGGGTGGCCCTGTTCGCCCAGGCCCACATGGACCGGTACGGCACCACCCCCGAACAGCTGGCCCAGATCCCACTGAACGCCCGGCGGAACGCGGCGCTGAACCCGAACGCCATCTACCGGGACCCCATGTCGCTCGAGGACTACTTCAACTCCCGGATGATCACCACGCCTCTCCGGCTCTTCGATTGCGACGTCCCCTGTGACGGCGCCACCGCGGTGATCGTCTCCCGGCGGGAGCTGAGCCGTCGATCTGCGCCAAGCCGCCGATCTACGTCGAGGCCATGGGTGCGGCCATGCACGACCGGCCCAGCTGGGACCAGCTCCACGACCTCACCCGCACGGTGGGGGCCGATGCCGCCACCCAGATGTGGTCCCGGACGTCGCTGACCCCGGCCGACGTGGACATCGCCGAGCTCTACGACGGGTTCAGCTACTTGACCATGCTGTGGCTGGAGGCGCTCCAGCTCTGCCCGGTGGGCGAGAGCGGTCCGTTCGTCGAGGGCGGAAAGCGGATCGCCCGCGACGGGCCCCTTCCGCTCAATACCAACGGCGGCCAACTCTCGGGCGGCCGCCTCCACGGGTACGGGTTCCTCCACGAGGCCTGCGTGCAGCTGCGGGGCGAGGCGGGCGAGCGCCAGGTCGCCTCCCGACCCGAGGTGGCCGCGGTGGCTGCGGGCGGCGGCAACACCTGTGGCTGCCTGCTGCTCACCAACATCGGTTGAGCCCATGGTGGCGTCGGCCGGCGGCGACCGACAGCGAGACCGGGAGCACGCCGATGAGGCTCCGGGCCACCCATCGACAGCTGGCCAGCCTCGCGTTATCTGCAGCCCGGCGGATGCTGGGATGTGCCCTCGCTCGATGAGCTGGCCGCCGACCATCCCGTCGCCCACGGCGCCGCCGTCGCCGACTCGGTGTCCCGGCTCGACGCCAAGGCGCTGTCCGCTTCGGTCGCCGCGCTGGCCGGCGGGCTGCGCGCTGCCGGGGTGACCACCGGTGACGCCGTAGCCTGGCAGCTCCCCAACTGCGCCGAGGCGCTGCTCTTGTACCGGGCCTGCTGGCGGATCGGCGCCATCGCTGCTCCCGTCCACCATCAGCTGGGACTATCCGAGACCGCCCGCCTGGTCGAGGTGGTCGGTCCGAAGGCGGTGTTCTCTCGAACGGGCCTGCCCCTCCATGATCACCCTGGCGTCCTCGGCGCCCAAAGAGGGGACGACGGCTGGGAGAGGCTGTTGGCGTCGAAACCGGTGCGCCCGAGGTCGGTGCCGGGTTCCCAACTGGCCGTCGCCCTCTTCACCTCGGGGTCGACGGGTGAGCCCAAGGCCGTGCTCCACACCCACCGGGCCCTCTCCTACAAGGCCACCGCCATGGTCGCGGCCCACGGCCTGCACCCCTCCGACGTCGTCTTGATGCCGGCCCCCCTGTCCCATATCTCCGGGCTGCTCAGCGGCGTGCTGATCCCGGCTGCCGTCGGGATGCGGACCGTGCTGATGGAGCGCTGGGATCCCGAGCGGGCCATCGACCTGGTGCGGGACGAGGGCGTGACCTTCATGATCGGCCCACCGACGTTCTTTTCGGGGATGGCCGGCGCATCGAGCTTCAGCGCGCAGGCCGTGTCCAGCCTGCGGATCATCTCGTGTGGGTCGATGAGCATCAGCCCCGAGTTCGTGGAGGTCACGGCGCGTGCGTTCGGAGCCACGGTGAAGCGAACCTACGGTTCCACCGAGGCCCCCACCATCACCACCTCGACGTGGAGCGACCCCTCCGACCGGGCCCGCGACACCGACGGCAGAGCGGTAGGCGACGCCGAGCTCCGGGTGGTCGATCCCGACACGGGACGCGCCGTACCCCCGGGCCACGTTGGCGAGCTGGAGCTACGGGGCCCCGAGCTCTTCGCCGGCTATGCGGACCCGGGTCAAACAAGCGCGTCAATGCATCGGGGTTGGTTCCGCACCGGTGACGTGGCCACGCTGGACGACGAGGGTTGGCTGACCATCGTCGGACGCAGCAAGGAGCTCATCATCCGCGGCGGCGAGAACATCGCACCGGCCGAAGTGGAACGAGTGCTCGAGGCTCATCCCTCCATCCTCCAGGCCGTGGTCGTCGGCTATCCCGACGAGCGCCTGGGCGAGCGAGCTGGCGGCGAGCGTGATCGCCACCGAGCCCTTCGACCTCGACACCTGCCGGTCGTGGTTTGCCGAACGGGGCATGGCCCGGTTCAAGACGCCCGAACGGGTGATGCAAGTCGCCGCCTTTCCTCTCCTCAGCCTGGGCAAGCCGGACCGCGACGCCATTCGACGGCAATTCGATCAAGGGCAATTCAACGGAGTGACAATTCAACGAAGTCACATAGGGTGAGCCGGGCAGACCGGAACCAGGACGGAGGGGCACCATGGCCACGGTGAAGATCGAGGACGGAACCATCAGCTACGAGATCATCGGCGATGGCGGCCAACCGTGGGTTCTGACCCCCGGCGGGCGGTTCAGCAAGGACACCCCGGGACTCCGCCAGTTGGCCGAGACCTTGGCCCAGCAGGGCAAGCAGGTTCTCATCTGGGACCGCCCCAACACTGGCGCATCGGATGTCGTGTTCACCGGGTCGTCCGAATCGGAGATGCAGGCCGATCGGCTGGCCGGCCTGCTGCAAACGCTCGACATGAAACCCGCAGTGATCTTCGGGGGCTCGGGGGGTTCTCGGATCTCGCTCCTCACCGCCGCCCGGCACCCCGAGGTGGCCGCCGGCCTGGCCATGGTGTGGATGTCCGGCGGCACCTACGGCTTGATGGGACTGGCTCTGGTCTATTGCGGCGAGTCCATCCGCGTGGCGTGGCGTGGTGGGATGGAAGCGGTGGTCGAGCTGCCCGAGTGGCAAGAGGTGCTGGAGCGCAACCCGGCCAACCGGGAGCGATTCCTCAGCCTGGAGCCCAGAGCGTTCATCGAGACGCTCGAGCGTTGGATGCAGGTCTACTGCGTCGGTGCCGACGAGCTGGTTCCGGGAATGCCTGACGACCAGTACTCGAAGGTCACCGTGCCCACCCTGATCTTCCGCAGCGGCGCCAGCGACCCCCACCACACCCGGGCCACCTCCGAGCGGCTCCACGAGCTGATGGTCGGATCTCGCCTGGTGGAGCCGCCGTGGGGCGACGACGAGTGGAACCAACGCTCGGATGAGGCCCGAAGCGGGACCGGGTTCCTCTTCGAGCACTGGCCGTTGCTGGCCCCCCAGCTGCTCGAGTTCGCCGAGACGTCCGTCCCGTCCTGATCAGGCGGGCGCGGCGAGGCGGTCAGAGATCAACCGCGGTTCTCAGAGGCGGTAGAGCTTCGCCGCGTTCTCACCCAGGATCTTGCGGCGGACCGCCGGGCTCACCTCGCGCAGGACTTCATTGGCCGATGTCAGCGGGTCGGGGTAGAGGCACGTCGGGTGGGGGAAGTCCGTCTCGAACATGATGTTGTCCTCGCCGACCGAGTCGATCAGCGACGCCACCTTGTTGCGCTCGAACCACAGCGTGGCGTAGATCTGGCGTTTGAAGTACTCGGCCGGGGTCAACGAGAACTTGGCCAAGTCGTCGGGGGCGTTCTCTCGCATCTCGTACTCGAGTGCCTCCAAGATGAACGGGATCCATCCCGTCCCGCTCTCGACCGAGACGATCTTCAACTCGGGGAAGCGATCGAGCATTCCCGAGCAGATGATGTTGACCACGACCCGGGCATTGCCGATGAACAACAGAGTTCCGCCGATGGCCAGCTTGGTGTCCTCGCTGTGTGACGCCCACGGGTAATTCCCAAAAAAGCTCATGGTCGTGAGGCTGGCCCCGATGTGGAAGTGCACCGGCAGCTTGAGCGAGCTGCACACCTCCCAGAGCGGGTCCCACGCCTTGCTGGCCAGGTCGGGGGAGCCCTGGTCCTGGGGGTCCGAGGTGATGTTCACACCGCGGAGCCCGAGCTGGTCGGCCCGGATGGCTTCGCGTACACAGGCGTCGACGTCCCAGGCGGGCAGCACACCCATGGGGAGGAGGCGATTGCCGGACTCCGCTTGCATCTCGCTCATGGCGTCGTTGAAGATCTCGAGGCACATCGTGCGCAGGGCCAGGTCGTCGACGGCCTCGGCCAGTCCCTGGCCGCCGAGCCCGATGACGTTGGGGAAGATGACCTGGGCCCAGATCCCGGTCTCGTCCAGGAGCTCCACCCGGGCCATCGGGTCGTACGCCGCCTGGTGGATCTGCTCGATGTCCCACTCGTAGAGACCCTCGAACGCCCGGACCTTGACGTTGTCCCGTCCGATCACGCCGCCGCCGCCGGCACGGCCCAGGATCTCGCCGTCCACTACCCACGTGGCCGCCCCGTCCACCTGGGTGACATGGGGCATGCGGTCCAACATCCCCGCCGGTGCCCGCTTCGTCCACAGATCATGGGGCTCGGTGAGGTGCGTGTCGGCATCGATGACCCTCACCGGGTCGAGCTCAATGGTCATGGACTCCCCCTAGAAATCGCCGTTTCACCTGGGTGGCCGAGGCCAGAACCAGGTGCGAGCCCAGGATAGGCCACATTAGAAGCGCGTGTTTTCGCTATGGGCACCAGCGGGCGGATTCGGGTGTGGTTAGCCTCGTCAGTCGTTTCGGGGGAACCCGAGATTGACCTCGCCGTGGCTCGGGTCGAGCCATCGGCTCGTGACTACCTTCCCGCGGGTGAAGAAGTGCACGCCCTCGGTCCCGTGGGCATGGGTGTCGCCGAACAATGAGCTCTTCCAGCCGCCGAAGGAGTAGTAAGCCACCGGGACGGGGATGGGGACGTTGATCCCGATCATGCCCACCTCGACCTCGTTTTGAAAGCGCCGGGCTGCGCCCCCGTCGTTGGTGAAGATCGCCGTGCCATTTCCGTACGGGCTGGCATTCACGAGGGCCAGGGCGTCGTCGTAGGTGGGCACACGGACCACCGACAACACGGGCCCGAAGATCTCGTCGCCGTACAGGGTCATGTCCGGGGTCACCCGGTCGAAGAGGGTCGGGCCCAACCAGAAGCCGGACTCGTCGCCGTCGATCGACACGTCTCGGCCGTCGACGACCAAGGTGGCCCCCTCGGCCTGGCCCGCGTCGAGGTAGGACGCCACCTTGTCGCGATGGGCCCCGGTGACCAGCGGCCCCATGTCGGTTCCCCGCCGTCCGTCGCCGACAGTCAGCGCCGAGATGCGCTTGGTGATCCGGGCTATGAGATCGTCAGCCACCGGTTCCACGGCGACCAGGACGGAAATGGCCATGCAGCGTTCGCCCGCCGACCCGAACCCGGCGTTGACTGCAGCATCGGCGGCCACGTCGAGGTCGGCGTCGGGCAGCACCACCATGTGGTTCTTGGCCCCACCGAGCGCCTGTACCCGTTTGCCGCTGCTGGTGGCGGACTCGTAGACGTAGCGGGCGACGGGCGTCGACCCCACGAAGGACACGGCCTTGACGTCGGGATGGGCCAAGAGGCCGTCCACCGCCACCTTGTCGCCGTGGAGCACGTTGAAGACCCCGGCGGGAAGGCCGGCCTCCGCCCACAGCTCGGCCATCCAGTTGGCCGCCGACGGGTCCTTCTCGCTCGGCTTGAGGATCACCGTGTTCCCGGTGGCGATGGCCAGGGGGAAGAACCAGCACGGCACCATGGCCGGAAAGTTGAACGGGCTGATGACGGCGACCACGCCAAGGGGTTGGCGGATGGAGAAGACGTCCACCTCGGACGAGGCCCCTTCGGTGAAGCTGCCCTTCATCAGCTGGGATATCCCGCAGGCGAACTCGACCACTTCGATCCCCCGGGCCACCTCGCCGGCGGCGTCGCTCGCCACCTTGCCGTGCTCGGCGGTGATGATGGCCGCCAGCTCGTCGGCCCGACGGTGGATCAGCTCCCGGAAGGCAAAGAGCACCTTGGTCCGCCTGGCCAGAGACGCCTGGTGCCAGGAAGCGAAGGCGCGGCCGGCGGCGGCGACGGCGACGTCGACATCGGAGGGCGAAGCGAAGGCGACGTGCTTGGTGATCTGCCCGGTGCTCGGATCGAAGACGTCGCCGGACCGCTCCGACGACCGCTTCACCGCCGCCCCGTCGATCCAATGTGGGACCAGGGGCACGGTCGACTGCTCGGTGTTCATGGTCCGATTCTCCTTCCGTACGGCTCGCGTATCAAATGGCCCTTGGGTCGGCGGTGGCGCGCCGGTTTCGAGGCGGCTCGCGGGTGCGAGCGGCCATAGCCGTTAGGTTGGCCGCGGCCTTCAGCGAGGGCCACGAAAGTCGGGCGTGCGGCGCTCGGCGAACGCGGCCATCCCTTCGGCCATCTCCGGCGATACGGTCGCCATGGCCTGAGCGTTGGCCTCGCGGTCGAGCGAGGCGGAAAGGTCGGTCTCGAAGGTGGCATTGAGGAGCTGCTTGGAGAGCCCGAGCGATCGGGTCGGACCCGCGGCCAGCTTCGCCGCCAGCGCGGAGGCCTCCCGTTGCAACTCGTCCCCGGTGGGGACGCACCGGTAGACCAGGCCCAGTTCGAGCGCCTCGGCCCCCGTGGCGCCCTCGCCCAGCATGACCATGGCCTTGGCTCGAGGCAGGCCGACCAGACGGGGCAGCAAGTAGGCGCCACCGGCATCGACGACCAGCCCCCACTTGGCGAACGACCAGACGAACCGGGCCGCCTCACAGATCAGGACGAAGTCACAGGCCAAAGCCAGGTGGGCGCCCGGACCCACCGCGGTGCCGTTGACCGCGGCCACCGTGGGCTTGTCGAGCTCCCACAGCTCGCGGATGAACGACTGGACCCCGATCCGGAGGGCTTCGCTGGTGGCCCTGGGGTCGAACCCGGTCCCGCCCGCCTGGGACACGGTCGAGGCCCGCAGGTCCATGCCGGCGCAAAAGGCATCGTCGACGCCGGTGATCAAGAGGGCCCGCACGTCGTTGTCGGCCCGCACCTGGCGAACGCGCGACACGATCTCATCGCGGATCTCAATGGTCAACGCGTTCTTGGCCTCTGGGCGGTCGAGCACCAGGCGGGCCACGCTGTCATCACCAACGGTGTAGCGGATCATGAGCCCAACGTAGGCGAACATCTCCTCGTTCGCCCGCTGGCCCAGCTCGGTATCGGACTAGATTCTGCACGGCGCGACCGGGCGTCATGTCCGATGGACTGACCAGTGCGAGGGGGGCCGGATGACTGATGGGGAGGGAGCGAGGTCGAGCGAGTTCTTCGACGTCGTCCTGCACCAGCGTGCCTGCCGAGCCTTCGCCGACCGGCCGGTGAGCGATGAGCTGGTGGAGCTCTGCCTGCGGGCCGCCACCCACGCACCGAGCGCCGAGAACCTTCAGCCCTGGGTGTTCATCGTCCTTCGGGATCCCGACGTCCGGGCGAAGGTGGGTGATCTGACCCGTCGGGCCTGGCGGGGAGGCGGGCGCCAGCACTCCGAGGGCCGGCTCCCCGCTGCGCTCTTGGAAGAGGTGGACCGGGGGGCCGAAGGCGGGATCGAGTCCGCGCCGGTCATCGTGGTGGTCTGTGGCGATTCCGCCATCGGCCTCGAGCCGACCCTTCCGGCGTCGGTCTTCCCCGCCACCCAGAACCTGCTCCTGTCGGCCACCGCGCTCGGCCTGGGGTCGGCCATGACCACGCTGGCCACGTTGTTCGCCGACGAGCTCGGTGAGCTGCTCGCCCTTCCCCCCTCGGTCCGACCCATGGCCGTGGTGCCGATCGGATGGCCGGCGAAGACGCCCGGTCCGCCTCGGCGTCTGCCCGTGGGCGAACGCGGCCCACAAGGACCGCTACGGCCAGGCGTGGTGAAACTGGCACCTTTACCTATCTCAGCTGGGTTGGTCACTCCCTGCTGAGAGATCCGATCCCCTCCCCGCCCGCTCGACGCCATCGGCCAGATGCTCCATCAAGAGGTGAAGGCTCTCGTCGGGATCGGCCGGCAGCATCATCATGCCGGCAGTTCGCAAGGCCAGGAAGCCCTCCAACGAAGTCCAGATGATCCGAAACCAATGAGCCAGGTCGTCCCCAGCCAACCCGTACGTGGCCAGGAGAATCGTCCACGGCTCGGCCGCCGCTTGCAGGGCTTCGAACATGGCCACATCGGTCGGGTCGAACTGACTCCAAGACATAAGCCGCGCCAATCCTGGATGCTCGTCGTGCGAACGAGCGAGCTCCTCCATCAGAGCCATGAGCGCGTCTCGGCCCGACTTGGCCATGATCACCCGGCTTAGGTGGACGGCCTGACGTTCAAGTGCGTACAACTTCAGATCTCGGCGAAGTCCTGACTGGCCGTCGATATGCGCATAGAGCGACTGGCTCCGGACTCCGAGCCGCTCGGCCAACCGCGAGAGGGTGAGCTCGTCGGCTCCGAGCTCGTCGGCGATCGTCGCAGCCATCTCGAGGACATCGGCTTTGTCCAGTCCCACTCGGGCAGCCACCGTTACTCCTGTTCCACTACCAGAGCTGGTCGATGTACTGGTCGGTGCCGATCACGGTGGGGATGAACGGCATGGCGATGACAGCATGGCCGACGCCCGAGGCTTCTAGGGACGACACCAGCTGGCGTTGCAGTTCCCATGACTCCAACGGGTCCCCGTCGACGAAGTAGAGCTGCAGCCTTCGATCGGCGGCACTGGGATCGCCAGGGATGGGTACGGGGACGTCGTCTTGCACGCCGCCCGCGTGGAGCGCCCACGACGACACGTTGGCCACCGACGATCCCGGCAACCACTCGGGCAGCGTCTCGTCGAACCATCGGTCGACCGCCCCATGGTCGGAGCCCGCGGCCGGCTCGACGAACTGGGCGATCAGGCCGCCGAAGCGGCGATCGAGGGCCAGCTCGAGGGGCACCGGGTCGGGATCCCGGTAGGCGCGCCAGTCGTAGTCGTACATGGCCGTGTTGTAGTGGGTCCGGTGGGCGAATCCCCGGTCGGCCTCGTACAGTCGGCGCACCTGGTCATCGGCCCACGGCAGCCACTCGTCGAAGGCGCCGCCCAGTATGTAGTACACACACGCGTACGACCCGTCCGCCGGCTCAAACGGCCAGCTCCCGGCGTCAGCGACGCGAGCATCCTTGTGCCGTCGGGTGGCCACCCATCTACTCCCGGCGAAGTCGGCGGCACCGATCATGCAGCCGGCGTAATAGTGGTCCCGCTCGTACCACCGGTTATAGGAGAACTCGTAGCCGCGGTGGGGATCGGTGAACACCCACAGGATGTTGCCGACGGTGATGGGCTCGTCGATCTGGCGGACCAACCGGCCCGGTTCGTAGTGGAGGCGGTCGGCGTATCGGTCTTCAGGGGGCACAGTCTCTCCTCGGCAACGTTGGTGGTTGATCAGGCCTCGTAGCAGTTCCAGAAAATATGTTCATTGACGTCGTCCCGTCTCGACGGCCGAAAATCCCCGCCGGTCGTGTAAGCGACCGGGATCATGCACGTCTGGTCCCAGGATTCGGGGATGCCCAAGATTTCGGCCATCGCCGGCTGGTCGTTCTGGTGGGCGCTGGTAAACACCGAACCGAGGCCGCGGCTGCGCAACGCCAGCTGAAAGCTCCACACCGCCGGGTAGATGGACGCGTACATGCCTGAGCTCATCCCCGATGGCGCTGCTCGCAACGCCGGGTCGGTGATCAACCGCTGGTAGCGGTGGTCGGCTGCTTCTACGTCGTAGCAAGGAAAGACGATGACCGGGACCTCGGCCATGTGCTCGGCCAGGTAGATGATCGACCGGGTGATGCGGGCCCCGACTTCGTCTCCACTCGACAGCTTGGACTCGAGCATCTGGGTGACCGTTGGCAGGGTCACCTTCGCGTATTGCTCGCCGACCAGTCGACGCTGTTCGGGGTCATCGACGACGACCCACCGCCATTCCTGGGCGTTGGACGCATTCGGAGCAAAGCACCCGAGCCGGACGGACTCCACCACCACGTGCCGCGGCACCGGGCGGTTGAGATCGAGACGCCGACGGACGGCCTTGGTCGTGCTGAGCAGTCGATCGATCTCCGACAGGTTGAACTCTGCCATTGAACCCCCATTCCCCTCGTCTACTATACGTAGATATCTACCTTGTATCAACAGACTTACAGTTGATCTGTACAGACATCGCTAGCAGTCAGTGTGTCGCCGGGGCTCGTGCCGCGCTCGGCGGGCGGGCGTGTCCGCGACAGGTGGGCGCCGGCGTCGGCGATGATGAGTTGGCCGGTGATACTCCGCGCCAGGTCCGAGGCCAGAAAGACGGTGAGCCGGCCTAGTTCGTCGGGATCGGTCATCGTCCGGAGCGGATTGGAGGCGACGATGTCCGCCACCAAGTCGTCGGAGAAGACGGGACGCACCGTCTCGGTCAGGGTGGTGCCCGGGGCAATGGCCAGCACTCGAATCCCGGCCGGGCCGAGCTCGACGGCCAGGCTCTGGGTGAGGTGGTTGATGGCCGCCTTGGCGGCCGCGTACGGCGCCAGGAACGGTGACGGTCGGGTCGACTCGCCCGAGCTCACGTTGATGATCACTCCACCTCGCCCTTGACCCAGCAGGACCTGGGACTCGGCCCGGGCACACAGCGCGGTGAGGATGAGGTTCTGGTTGACGATGTCGCGCCAGTGGTCCCCGTCGAGATCGGTGGATGGGCCGCCGCCTCGACCCGCCATCATCCCGATGTTGTTGACGGCAATGTCGAGGCCGCCGAAGTTGTCCACCACCTCGGACACCATGCGTTCGATCTCGATGTCCTGCCGGCAATCGGCCACGATCGCCCGAGCCCGGCCGCCCTCAGCCTCGATGGCTTCCACCACCGCTGCGGCGTGGTCCGCTCGTACGTCGGCGACCGAGACGGCCGAACCGGCCCGGGCCAGCCACCGGGCGATCTCCGCCCCGATGCCGGCACCGGCTCCGGTCACGAGGGCACTCGTGTCGGTCAGATCGATGGTGATGCTCATTGGGTTCATCCCTCTGCCTGGCCGCGTCGCACGACCTGGCCCTGTCATCCCGCACTCGAAACCGAGCGCTCCCCCCACTTGTACCTGCCCCTCGTGCATTCTAGTCTACATCTCTAAGTTAACTGCGGAATAGTATCAGTCTTATCGGATCCATCACAAGACACAAGTGAGGACCACGAGTTCGATCGGGGTCAGGAGGACCACAGTGCAAGAAGCTGAGTTGCGAGCGGCGATCGATGAGGTCTCGAACCTTGTTCGGGCCGACGGGGGCGATATCGAGATCACCGGAGTGGACGTGGCCACCGGCGCGGTCAGGGCCCGTTTGCTCATCGACACGGCCGATTGCGCCGATTGCATCCTCCCGCGCCATCTGCTGGAGGAGATCGTCACCGGGCGGCTCCGTCGTTCGGTGCCCGGGGTGCGGACGGTCTCGATCGAGGATCCCCGAGAAGAGGTCGGCTTTGCCTCTGGGTCGGATTGACAGCTGGATCGGGTCGGGAGGCGGCTACTCAGTTGTCGGCGTCTTCAGCTCGCCGATGCCGAACGTCTCCATCATCGACTCCTCGAGGTACTCGGGACCCGCAGGGGTGGGCACGAACCAACCGGTCGGGCACATGGTGAGCACCTCGACGAACGTGAAACCGGCCCCGGCCATCTGCAGCTCCACCGCCCGGCGGATCATCCGCTTGGTGCGGGCCACCATGCCCGGGGTGTTGACGGCCCCCCGGGCCGCATAGGCCGTCCCCTCCATCTGGGCGATGAGCCGGCTCACGTCGATGGGGTACCCGTGAGCACCCGGCTCGCGCCCCTCGAGGCTGGTCTTGGTGCGCTGTCCGATCACCGTGGTGGCGGTGAGATGGCCGCCGGTGTCGCCGAACACCCCGTTGTTGAACAGAAAGGCAGTGACCCGCTCCCCCCGGGCGGCGGCGTGGAGGACCTCGTGGAGTCCCTCGCTGACCATGTCCCCATCGCCTTGCAGGGTGAAGACGGCGGCGTCGGGAACCATGCGCTTGACCCCGGTAGCCACCGCCGGGGCCCGGCCGTGGAGGCACTGGAGCGAGTCGAGGTCGCTGAGCTTCATCATCTGCGTGTAACAGCCATGGCCGGCGATGAGGATGCTCCGGTTGGACAGCTCGAGCTCGGCGATGACATCGAGCACCAACCGCCAGGCCACGGGATGGCCGCACCCGGGACAGAGCTCGTGGTCACCCGACTGGAGCAGGTCCGGCTTGAACCCCACCACTTGTCGCGACGGCCGGTCGGGTACCGATGTGGTGTCGATCGTGCTCATGTGATCCTCCCTGACGGCACCGCAGCTCCCGGTTCAGCGATCGCCCGCTGCACTCGCGTGCGGACCTCCTCGGCGTTCAACAGGTCGCCCTGGCGCATGCCCGAGTTGTCCTGGGACACCCCACCAATGGAGCGTATGGCCGAGCGATCGGCCCGTACATGCGAACGTCGTCGACCATCTGGCCGGCGTTCAGCTCGTAGACCAGCACCTGGGCACAGCCTTGCGTGGCCTCGGCCAGCGCCGCACCGGGGAAGGGCCACAGGGTGATGGGCCGGAACGACCCGATGCGGACACCCTCCGCCCTCAGCTCGTCCACCACCCGGTCGACGAAGATCGCCGTCGTCCCGAACGACACCACGAGGACCTCGGCGTCCTCGGCCCGATTGACGTCGAACCGGGGCTCGACCTGTTCGATCGCCGCGTACTTCTCGGCGATGGTCTGCCAGGCTTGGTTGGGACCCGGTCCCGGCGTGTTGGGCTTGCCCCTCGCCCACGTCCAGATCTGCCGGGCCTGCCCGGTACCGCTCATCGACCCGTCCAGCGCCCAGTCCTTGGCCGGAAGGGGGTCGAACTCGAGCCGCTCCACCTCGATGCCCACCGAACTGTGGGCAATGACATAGTCGCCGTAAAGGATGGTCGGCGTTCGGTAGCGGTCGGCCATATGGAAGAGCAGCTGGGTATGGGCGGCGGCCTCGGGAACGTCCTTGGGCGCGAGGGTGATGGTGCGGTAGTCGCCCCACCCGCCACCCCGGGTGGCCTGAAAATAGTCCTGTTGGCCCCGGGCCATGTTGAACACCACCAACGGCAGCTCGTTCAGGGCCAGCTCGGCGATGCCCTCTTGCATGAGGGCCAGTCCCTGCCCGCATGAGCCCGTCCCGGCCCGAGCGCCGGTGGCGGCAGCCCCCAGGGCCATGTTGATGGCCTCGATCTCGCTGTTGGCGTTGATGCACACCCCGCCGGCGGCCGGAAGCTTGCGGGCCATGTTCTCGAGCAGCTCGGTAAACGGCAGCATCGGGTAGCCGGTGAAGAACCGGCAACCGGCCACGATGGCGGCGTCGGCGATGACCTCACTGCCCTGCATCAGACGGCGGGTCATCTCAGAGCTCCATCTGCCGGTCGGTCATGGACTCAACCCAGGCCCACCCGATTTTGGCGCCGAGAGCGCCCCTGTCGACCAGGCCGGAGCGGCGAGGGCGGGGACCTCGGCGGCACCGGCCCGAATGGCCCGTTCGTTGGCCGCGAGGTGTTGGGTGCGGTAGGACGGAACCAGCTGTTGCATGGCCTCGACCGCGCCGTCGACTGTGACCAACCCGGTCACGGCGACGTAGGCGCCAAGGAGGACGAAACCGCGCGTCATCGGGCTGCCGAGCTCCGTGGCCACGTCACTGGCCGGCACCTCGAACACGGTGGCGCCGGGCACGTCGACGGGAATGGTGAACAGGGAGGAGTTGACGACGACAACCGCACCCGAAGCCAGGTGGGGCTGGATCGTCGACCAGTACGAAGGGTCCATCACGTAGGCCGACCAGGCCGAGGTGGCTACGGGAAGGGCGCGCAACGGTCCGTCGCCGATGGTCACCTCCGCATTGGTCATGCCCCCCCGCATGCCCCCGCCGTAGCGGGGTACGAGCAGCACCTGACGACCCTCGTCGATGGCCGCGGTGGCCAGTGTCTTCGAGGCAATCTGGACGCCCTGACCACCCACACCGGTAAACATGACTTCGCGCTCCACGGCCCCTCCTACGATCCGTACCGACGGGCCAACAGGGACCGCTGGACCTGTCCCGTGGCCAGCGTTCGTGGGAGCTGGTCGACCAGAGCCACCATCCGAGGGTGCTTGTAGGGGGCCAGACGGTCGCCGATGTGGGCCCGGAGCCCGTCCACGCTCGGGGCCTGCGCCCCGTCGGCCACCACGACGACGGCACAGACGACCTCGCCCCATTCCGGATCAGGGACACCGATCACCGCCACCTCGACGATCCCGGGATACCCGGCCAGCGCCGCCTCCACCTCGACGGGCGCAACCGTCTCGCCGCCCGAGCGAATGACCTCCTTTTTCCGACCGACGATGTACAGGTACCCGTCCTCGTCGGTGTCGGCCAGATCGCCGGTGTGAAACCAACCGTCGCCCAGCGCTGCGGCTGTCTCCTCGGGCAAGTCGAAGTATCCCGTCATCAGCCGATCGCTGCGCATCAACAGCTCACCGTCGTCGGCCACGCGAGCCTGGACCCCGGGAATGGGATACCCGACGCTTCCCGGACGAGCGAACAGGTCGGCGTCGGACAGGGCGACGGCGCGAGCCGTCTCGGTCGACCCGTAATTGACGGTCGTCCGGCTCCCCGAGAACCGCTCCTTGATTCCGTGGAGCAGCTCGGTGGTGACCTGGGACGTGCCCGTCAGCGCCCACTCCAGGCTGCTGACATCCACCGGGCGATCGCACTCGAGAATCCGACGCCAGACGGCCGGGATGCAGTAGAGGGTGGCCGCCGACCATCGTTCGACCGCGCCCAACAGCTCGTCGGCGTCGGCGCGCCGGACGAGGTACGCGGGCTGATGGGCCGACCAGGCCATGGTGGCAAAGTTCCACCCGGCCATGTGGAACAGCGGGAACATGACCACCTGCCCGGCTCCGCCGCTGGTGGTGTGGGCGGCTGCCCCGGCATGGGTCCGCAACCAGGTGGCCCGCTGCGAGATCATGACCCCCTTGGGACGGCCGGTGCTCCCACTGGTGAGAAAGATGGTGCAGATCGCGTCCTCGGCCGGCAGCGCCACATCGGGGGGACGGGGGGAAGCCGCCCGGGTCAGCGTGGCCAGGTCGATCCCGGGACCGCGACCGTCTGCCCCCGCGGTCACGAGCGGTATGCCGAGGTCGGCCACCAGCTGCTCGGCTCGATCGGTATGGGTCGGATCGACGATGAGGAGACGGGGCCGCAGGTACTCGAGAACCCCTTTGACCTCGTCGTCGGTGTAGGCGGGGTTGAGCGGCGCGAAGGCGACGCCTATCCGGCTGAGCCCGAAATAGAGGAAGACGCCCTCGAGCGAGATATCCGACCACCAGGCCACGCGGTCCCCCGGGTCGGCGCCCAGTCCGAGGAGCGCATGGGACGTCCGGTTGGCCTGGCCCTCGACTTCGGCAAAGGTCAGCTTCTGGTCCCCGAGGGTGACGGCCAGGCGGCGGGGAACGGTCCCGGCCGCACAGGTCAGGACGTCGTTGGCAATGAGCGGCATGGGCCGGCACCTCCCAAGGGCCGGCAGTCCGGGTGCTCCACCATCGTTGCTGCCATCACCGTCCCCTCGCTCCGGTACTGGTACGCCACACGCTACCGAGTAGAACGTCCGGGTTCCAAACAGGTGTTTTCGGTGGCCGGTCAGCAGGCGGGGTCGTCGCCTCTGCCGTTCGACGATCCCTACCGGGGCAGCCCGAGGATGCGGTCGCCGATGATCGACCGCTGGATCTCCGAGGTACCGCCGGCGATGGTGGCCGCCCTCGACCACAGCCACTGACGCTGCCACTTCCCGGCCATGGGGTTGCCGGTGGCCTCGCCCCACAGCGGTGACGCGTCATCGATGACCAAGAGGGCGGCATCCGACAGCGTTTGGGTCATGTCCGCCCACGACAGCTTGACCACGCTCGACTCGGGACCGGGTTCGACGCCCTTGGTCAGACGCGACAGGGTCCGCCAGTTGTGGAGGCGGAGCACCCGAAGCCGGACGGCCGCGTCGGCCAGCGCCTCGGCCACCACGGGATCGTCAAGCGTGCCCAGCTCCGCAGCAAGGGTGTAGAGCTCCTCGAGATAGACCTCATGGACCACCTGCTCCTTGAACGGGAAGGTGGTGCCCCGCTCGTGGGACAGCGTGGTGTTAGCCACCGACCATCCCTGGTTCAGTCCACCGACCAGGCAGTCGGAGGGGACGAAGACCTCATCGAAGAAGACCTCGTTGAACTCGGACTCGCCGGTGATGGTGACGAGGGGTCGGATGTCGATGCCCGGAGTGGTCATGTCCACGACGAGATAGGAGAGCCCCTGGTGCTTCGGGGCATCGAGATCGGTGCGGACCAGGGCGATGCCCCATCGAGCGAACTGGGCGTAGCTGGTCCACACCTTCTGGCCCTGGAGGACCCACCCGTCATCGGCCTCGATCGCCCGAGTGGTCAGCGAGGCGAGATCCGATCCGGCCCCCGGCTCGCTGAACAGCTGGCACCAGATCTCCTGGGCGTCGAGGATGCGAGGCAGCCAGCGACCCTTCTGCTCCTCGTTCCCGTGGGCCAAGAGGGTGGGGCCGACATGGTTGATGCCGTTCCGGTTGACGGGCTGGGGGGCCTTGGAGCGGGCGTACTCCATGTTGAAGATGGACACCTGGAACGGCGTGGCCCCGCGCCCCCGTAGGCCTCCGGCCAGTGGATGCCCACCCATCGGTCCGCGGCCATCCGCGCTTGCCACTTCCTTCCCCATTCGAACTCCTCCTCGAGCGAGGCGAAGGCCGGAGGCACTTCTACGTTGGTCCCGAGCCAGGATCGGACGTCGTCCCGGAAGCCCAGCTCGTCTGCGGTCAGTGAGAGATCCATGGCCTGACACACCTCCTCCCGTGGGCCCGGAAACACCTGTGCTCATAGTGTCACGGCTTTCATGGTGTCACGGCCAGCGCCGCCGCTCGAGCCTTGAGCGCGGTCCGATCGGGCTTGCCTGCGGCCAAGAGCGGGATCTCGTCCACGGCCACGACCACCTCGGGGGTCTTGAAGCGGGCCACGCCCTGCTCGGCGAACCATCGGCGGCACTCAGCCACGTCGATCTCGGACCGGCCGATGACGAACGCCACCACCCGCTCCCCCAAGCGGTCGTCGGGCTGCCCGACGACGACGGCCTGGTTGATGCCGGGATGGAGCTCGAGCGCCCGCTCCACCTCGGCGGAGGAGATGTTCTCCCCTCCCCGGATGATCAGCTCCTTGATTCGGCCGGTGATGGTCAGCCAACCCTGATCGTCGAGGACCCCGAGGTCGCCGCTGCGGAACCACCCTCGGTGCATGGCCGCCGACGTCTCGGCCTGGTGGGCGTAGCCGGCGAACAGCTCGGGACCCCGGATCAGCACCTCGCCCGCGTGACCGGCCGGACGCGGGTGTCCGGTGACCGGATCGGCGACGCGGATCTCCGCCTGCCCCACCGCTCTCCCGTCGGTGTCCCGGCATCGATCCTGGGGATCGAGATTGGAACAGGTGGAAACAGTTGGCGCCTCCGTCGATCCGTAGCTGCGCTTGACGATGGCTCCCAACCCCTCGTGGGCAGCCTCGATGAAGGCAGGGCTGACACCCATCATCCCGCTGGACACCACCCGCATGCTCGCCACCTTGTCCGGGCTGAAGCCGGGTGCGTCCATGACGGCGGTGAACATAATCGGCGGCCCGATCATGAAGCTGATGCGTTCGGACTCCATGAGGCCGAGACCTCGCTCCACGTCCCACCGTTCCATGAGCACGGTGGGCATGGCCGCGGTGCCGGGGACCAGCACCCCGTTGAGCAACCCGGAAACGTGAGCGAGCGGTGCCGGCATGAGGACGGCATCGTTCCCGGACAAGCCGTGCACCCCGGTCATGGTGAGCGACTTGTAGGCCAGGCCGCGGTGGGTGTGGAGCACTGCTTTGGGCTGGCCTGTCGATCCCGAGGTGAAGATGACCACGGCCAGGTCGGATGGGCGGTTGGGGCTCGTGCGAACGGGAGGCCCGGCCATCAGCTCGTCGAAACCGGGGTCGCCGGCCCGGACGAGGACGACCCCGTCCCCTTCGGCCAGGGGCAGAGCCGGTGATGCCAACGCCAGTGCGGGCTCGAGCACCTCGACCATGTGCTCGACCTCCGCCGTCCCCATCTGGTGGTGGAGCGGCGCGGCCACCGCTCCGCATCGCCAACAGGCCCGGAAGAGCACCAGGGCCTCGAACCAGTTGGGCAGCTGCCAGGTCACCACGTCGCCCCGGCGAACACCATGTCGCCGCAGGCCCCCGGCCAATCCGGCCACCAGGTGCTCGAGCTCATCGGCGTCGATCCGGCGCTCGCCGTCGACCACCGCTGCGCCCCCTCCGACCGGGCGTGAGCTGATGAGGGTGTCGAGCGTCGGCACGTCCCAGGCGCCCTGTGGTTGCCGATAGCGGGTGGCCCCCGGGGGCCGGTAGGTCGTTCGGAGCTTCATGGGCGAGAGAACCCTATCGGGGGGCACGGCCAAGGGGCGAGGGGCACAGCACGCTCCCACGAGAACGGAAGTACCGCGGTGGTAGCGTCGCTCCGTCCGAAGGCGGGGTGGGCCCAAAGGAGACAGCGTGATGACTCTGGCCGACAGAGCGGGACGACCGTTGCGCGTGGGCATCACCACACCGGTGCTGACCATGCTGCCCGACGCCCATGCGTCGTGGGAAGTGGACGGTTCCATCGAAGACGTCGCCATCCTGGCCACAGAGGCCGACCGCCTCGGCTACTCGCACCTGACCTGCAGCGAGCACGTCATCGTTCCTACCGACATCGCTGCCGTCCGCGGGAGTCGTTACTGGGATCCGCTGGCCACCTTCGGGTACCTCGGCGCGGTGACCACCCGGATCCGGTTCAGCACCAACGTCCTCGTCCTCGGCTACCACCACCCGCTCGAGATCGCCAAGCGCTACGGCACCCTCGACCAGGTGACCGGCGGTCGGGTGATCCTGGGCCTCGGTGTCGGCTCGCTCCGCGAGGAGTTCGACCTCTTGGGGGCTGCGTTCGACGACCGGGGGCCCCGGGCCGACGACGCGCTGGCAGCCCTGCGCGCCGCGCTATCGCAACCGCGGCCCGAGTATGCCGGCCCGTACTACCAGTTCTCCGACATGATCGTGGACCCCTGCGCACGGCAATCGGTGGTGCCGCTGTGGATCGGGGGACGGACAGCCCGATCGCTTCGCCGCGCCGTCGAGCTGGGGGACGGATGGGTCCCCTTCGGGCTCGGCACCGCCGAGATGGGCACCATGATCGCCGCCGCTCGAGAGACGGCGGCATGGGCCACTCGACGACTCCCGTTGGAGATCGTGCTGCAGAACGGTCGCGCCGTCGATCCCACCGGCGATCCAGAGGGCGCCGACCAGATCGTCGACAGACTGGTCGAAGCCGGCGCCACCGGCCTGCAACTGCGGTTCGTGCATCACTCGCTGCCCCATTATCTGGAGCAGCTGGAGGCCATGGCCGACCTGCTGTCCCTGCCGACAGGCTCAACGGACGCAGCCGACAGGCTCAACTGACGCAGCCGACGGGCTCAACTGACCCAGCCGCCGGAGCTATCGGGCTCGCGGGAGACCGAGTCCTCGCTGGGCGATGATGTTGCGTTGCACCTCGCTTGTCCCGCCGTAGGTGGTGCCCCCAAGAGCGAAGCGGAACGCGTACTCGGCCGCCCCGCCCGTTGTGGCCGTGGCATCGCCCATGCTTCTGACCCCGTCGGGGCCCATCATGTCGATGAAGGCGGCCGACTGTCGGGTGAGGGCCTCCGACGAGAACAGCTTGGCCATCGAACCCTCGACGCCGGGGAGCCGACCGGAATCGTGGACCCAGGCACTGCGCCGGGCCATCAGCACGCTCACCTCGTTCTCGGCCGCGGCCCGACCCAGGCGGGCCCGGACGACAGGGTCCTCGGACCGGGGGCGCCCCTCGTCGTCGGTGCTCGTCGTGGCCCATTCCTCCATGGCCTGATGGAGGCGGATCGACTCGCCTCCCTGCGGTCCGGAGCGCTCGAAGGTGAGGCCCACGGTCATGACCTCCCACCCGCCGTCCACCTCCCCGATGCGCAGGGCGTCGTCCACGTGCACGTCGGTGTAGAAGGTCACGTTGGTGCGCTCACCGGAGAGCGTGTACACCGGCTGGATCTCCACGCCCGGCTGTCGGATGGGCACGAGGAACGTGGTCAGACCCTGGTGCTTGGGAACGTCGGGATTGGTCCGGGTGAGCATGAAGACGTAGTCGGCGTCCTGGGCGTTTGTGGTGAACATCTTCTGTCCGTTCACCACCCATTCGTTGCCGTCGGCCACGGCCCGGGTCTGGGCGGCGGCCACGTCGGAGCCGCTCTCGGGCTCGCTGAAACCGAGGACGATGATGATCTCGCCTCCGAGCGCTCGGGGCAGGATCGTCCGCTTCTGCTCGTCGGTCCCGAGGTGACGGATGATGCTCGCCACCATCAGCGTGGTCGTGGCCGCATAGGTCGGGGCGCCGACCCGCTGGAACTCCTCGGCGAAGGCCAGCACCTCCATGGGTTCGCGCCCTTGCCCGCCGAATTCCTCTGGCCATCCCGGGGCCAGCCAGCCCCGTTCTACCAGGGCGCGGTGAAAGTCCCAGTTGTGACTGATGCCGGTCCGGTGCATCTCTTCTTGCACCTCGGGGGTGAAGAACTCCTCCAGGAAGGCGCGCGCCTCGTCCCGGACCGATTCGCTCCCTTCGCCCAGTCGGAAATCCACGGTCACACCTCCTCGGCCAGCCGAAGACCGGCCGCTCGGCCATAGATCGCGTCGGGTTCGGCCAACAACAGCGGCCACGCTTTGGCCCGCCTGAAGTAGAGCTGAATATCGTACTCGAGCATGAACCCGTATCCGCCGTGGTAATGCAGGCTGCGGTAGCTGGCCTCCCGCGCCGCCTCGGTACTGAAGGCGAAGGCCAGGGCGGCCAGCTCGCGTGCCCGCTCGGGCTCGGCCTCCGCCGCCCACGACGCCTCCCGGGCCAACAACCCGGCACCGTCCACCGCGGTGGCGGCGTCGGCCAGCCCGTGGGCAACGGCCTGGAAGGAGCCGATGGGCACGCCGAAAGCGTGGCGTTCCTTGACGTACTCCACCCCGATCTCGACTGACCGGCTACCGATCCCCACGAACGCGTTGGCGCTGAGCACCATCCATTCATCGAGCGCCAGCTCGAAGGCCGCCGGCACTTCGGGCCCGCGGGCCAGCTCGACGACCTCGGACCCGACCCTGACGTCGGCCACCGGCATGGAACCGAGGTTGGCCACCACGGTCCGGTCGGAAGTGGCGTCGGCCAGCAGCAGTCGGTCCCCGTCGACGAACACCACCTGGTCCGCCACCGCGCCGGAGGGGACCATATCCAGGACCCCCTGGCGGGGCGGACGGAGCGCCACCGTGGTCAACCGGTCACCGGCCAGTGCGCCCTCGAGACCGGAGGCGGCGGCATCGGTACTGATCCGGGACAGGAGCCGGGCGGTCACCTGGCCCTCGATGAGCGGCGCCGACCCCAGATACCGGCCGTGCTGCTCGGAGACCAGGGCCAGATCCAACAGGGTCGCCCCCCATCCCCCCGACCCCTGGTCCACGGCCATGTCCAGCGCGCCGGTATCGAGCAGGCGCCGCCAGAGCTCCGGGTCGTGACCCAACGGCTCGGCCGCCCGCACGCGCTCGGTCAAGGACTCCTTCGAGTACAGCGCCGAGAACGCATCGATGAGCTGCTCTTGTTCGGCAGAAGGTCTCAGATCCATGGCACGGGCTCCTCCCCATCGGCCAGACGGTCGAGGCGGCCGCACGTTACCGCCACGGCCCACATCGGACAACTACACGGACGTCCTCGGACACGCCGCGCACACGCGCCCGCTACCATCCATCCGCTGACGGGTCCGCCGCAGCACGTGTCGGAGGAGGACGGGGGAATGGCCGATCTGCAGGGACAGCGCATCCTGATCGTTGGCGCGTCGTCGGGTATCGGGCGATCGGTCGGGATCCAGGCGGCGGCGGCCGGTGCCCACGTGGCCTTCGCGGCGCGGCGCACCGACCGGCTCGAGGCCGCGGTGGCCGAAGCGGGCGGTCTGTGCCTGGCCATCACCTGTGACGTCCGCGACGACGAGCAGTGTGCCCAGGCCGTGGCCCAGGCGGTCGAGCGGTTCGGCGGTCTCGACGCCGTGGTCTATGGCGCGGGCACGTCTCCACTGACCAAGAGCCACGACGCCACCGGTGACGTCTGGCGCGAGGTCCTCGAGACCAACGTCATCGGTGCGGCCCAGGTGACCCGGGCCGCCCTCCCCCATCTGGAAGCCTCCGGCGGCCGACTGATGTTCCTCGGATCCAGTTCGGTCGGCCGGCCCTACCCGGGCCTCGTCCCGTACACGACGACCAAGGCTGCGCTTCACGAGATGGCCCGGGGGCTGCGGGGCGAGTACCCGTGGCTCCGGCTCACGACGTTCATCGTCGGACCGACCATGTCCGAGTTCGCTGACGGCTGGGACCCCGTCCTGACCGGGGAGATGTTCACCCGCTGGTCGGCCGAGGGCTATCCGTCGGCCCTGGCCATGACGGTGGAGGACATGGCCGCCCAGGTGCTCCGGGTCCTGGCCAGTGGGGCTCGGATCGAGGAGATCCTGGTCATGCCCGACCCCACCTCGGATGCTCCCACCGGGATTTGACTCCCCGCCGGCGACGGGCAGTGATCGATCCGGTCCCGTCAACAGCACTCGTCGTCGCCGCTCGAGTCGTGCACCAACTGTTGGAACTGGGCGGCCCCCTCCGGCGAGTCGGCCACGGTGATCAGGTGCGTACGCCAGAGGGGTTCAATGGGTTCGTGGGGATCCAACCCCCGAGCCACGCGCACGCTGTCGTGTAGCTGCCGGACGGATATCAGCAGCAGCAACACGGCAATCGGCACTTCGGCCAAGAGCGCGGTAGCGAGGCTGACGATGAGATCGCGGTGCCCGTCGGCGGTGAACACGTCGAACCAGGCGTCGCACAGCAGCAACACGCTCGTGATCATGGCCACCGGCACCAGGACCTGTCGCTGTCTCCACAGGGCCCACGCGGTGATCGAGAGGCAGGCCAGCAGGGCGACGTCGAAGCCGGTCCATGCCAACCGCCAGTTGCCGGCCACGTAGTGCCGAGGCAGCGTGACCCCAAGCCCGATGGTCCAGGGAACGAGGATGACGCAGCACAGGGCGAGGAACCGCACGACCCAGCGTCGGGCCGATTGGATCCGCGGGCTGGGACGAAAATCCTCGGCCGTCAACCGCTGGAGGTACCCCAGAAGTTCCGCGCGCTGCGGGTGAGTCAGCCCGTCCACCATGTGGCGAACGAGCGTGGCCTCGCTGGCCCCCTCCGAAGAAACGGGAGGGACGGCCGCAGGTGAGGTCGAGCTCAGCCGGGAGGCGCGCTCACTGGGGGCGTCGTTGCTCGTCATCCCCAAACCGTATGCCCGTGTGGGCAGGGTGCTGTCTAGCCCCGTGTGGGCCGGGTGACGGCACCACCAGCACCCTGGGGAGCATCGCTGTTCTCCGAGGGATACCATGTGCCCAGTACCGATCTGATCTCGGTGATCGCCCGATCTGGGGAGGGGCAGCATGTCTGATGTCGCAGTGAGCGAGGCGCCACTCGAGTTCGATCCGTTCTCGGACGAGTACTTCAATGGCGCCTACGATTTGTACCGGCGGCTACGCGACAAAGCGCCCGTCTACTTCAGCGAGAAGTACGGCTTTTGGGCGTTGTTCCGCCACGAGGACGTCTGTGCGGCCCACAAGGACTGGCAGACCTTCTCGAGCAGCCACGGCGTCGACCTGTCCACCTTGAACACCGATCCCGAGGTGATCAAGATGTACCGGTCGATCATCATGATGGACCCGCCCGAGCACGACCGCCTCCGGGCCCTGGTCAGCCGGGTGTTCACGCCGCGGGCCGTCGGTGCCCTCGAGCCCATGGTCCGAGAGGTCATCCAGAGCTACCTCGCCCCCTTCGACGACGCCGACGGCTTCGACGCCGTGGCCGACTTCAGCGGTCCCTTCCCCGTCGAGATCATCTCCCGGATGCTCGGGGTGCCCGAGGGCGAGCGCCAGCAGATCCGCCACTGGCTCGACATCTCGCTGCACCGTGAGCCGGGGCAGATGGACCCGACCCCCGAAGGGATCCAGGCCGGCATGGAGGGTGGCATCTACTGGCTCGGGTTGGCCGAGGAGAAGCGGCGGAATCCCGGTGACGACATGATCACCCGCCTCACCCAGGTGGAGGTGGACCGGGGCGATGGCGAGATGACCCGTCTCGACAACGAGGAGATCGCCGGTTTCGCCAGCCTGCTCGGCGGAGCGGGAGCCGAGACGGTGACCAAGCTGGTGGGGAACGCCGTCGTCTTGTTCCACCGCAATCCCGACGAGTACCGAAAGGTCGTCGCCGACGCCACCAAGGTCCCCGGGGCGGTGGAGGAGATCCTCCGCTACTACCCGCCGTCCCAGTACCAGGGACGGTTCTCGGTGCAGGACTCGATCTACAGCGGGGTCACCGTGCCCGCCGGATACCCGACCATCCTGGTCACCGGCTCGGCCACCCGCGACGAGCGCTTCTACGAGAACCCCGACACCTTCGACGTCGACCGAACCCCGAGCTTGGCCCTCGGGCTGGGGTACGGCATCCACAGCTGCCTGGGCGCCGCCCTGGCCCGCATGGAGAGCCGGATCGCCATCGAGGAGCTGGCCAAGCGGTGGCCCGCCTTCGAGGTCGACGAGGCCGGCTGCACCCGGGTCCAGATGTCCAACGTGGCCGGCTACGGCAACGTCCCCGTGCATCGGGTCCGCTGACTGGCTCCGCTCAATCCGATGGCGGGCCGCCGAGCTGGGGTCCGCCGTTGACCGAGAAGGTCTCGCCGCTCACGTACGAGGACTCGTCACTGGCCAGGTAGAGGATCGCCCGGGCGACGTCGATCGGCTCGCCCACCCGCCCCAGCGGGATGCCTGCCTGGAGGACGTCCGGGTCGATGCCGGCGATTGCCCACGCGTCGACGGCGCGCTCAGAGGCCACGAGTCCAACGGCGACACAGTTGGCCCGGATGCCGTAACGGCCCCATTCCGCCGCGGTCACCCGTGTGAACATTTGCAGGGCGCTCTTGGCCGCGCTGTAGCCGGCTCCATAGCGGACCCCTGAGACCCCGGCACCCGAGGAGACGTTGACGATCACACCCGAACGCTGGCGGATCATGTGCTGACCGAACTCACGAGTGGCGATGAACGGTCCTCGAACGTTCAACGAGAAGGTCGAGTCCCACGCCCGGGTGGGCACGTCCTCTAGCGGCCCCATGCGGGTCCCGCCCGCGTTGTTCACCAGGATGTCGACGCGACCGAACTCCTCGATGGTCCGGGTGACCAGGGCGACGATCGAGTCCTCGTCTTTCACATCGGTCGGCACGGCGACAGCACGACTGTCGGAGTCGCGGTTTATCTCACCGGCCACGGCATCGAGTTGCTCGGGCGTGCGTGCAGCCAGGACAACGCCAGCGGCCTTTCGGGCGGCGAAGAGCCACGCCGTCGCCGCGCCGATGCCGGTGCCGCCACCGGTGATGACCGCCACTTTCCCTGCAGACCGCTGCTAGGCCTAGCTTCCGGCACGGTGCTCACAGCACCCGGGTGGCCCGGCCCGCCCAGTAGCGGTCGCGGACCTGGCTCTTGTAGAGCTTGCCGTTGTCGAGGCGGGGCAGCTGGGGGTCGAATTCGAACGAGCGGGGACGCTTGTACCCGGCCAGCCGGCCCTCGCACCGACACCGAGGTCGGCGATGAGCGCATCGCCTGCATCCTCCCAGCGCACCGGCTGCACCACCGCCTTCACCTCTTCACCCATGTCCTCGTTGGGGACACCGAACACGGCGACGTCGAGGACCTGGGGATGGGCCAGGAGGACGTCCTCGATCTCCTGGGGATAGATGTTGACCCCGCCGGAGACGATCATGAACGCCCGCCGGTCGGTCAGGTAGAGGTAACCCTCCTCGTCCACCCGCCCGATGTCGCCCAGCGACCGCCAGGTCGGGTGGTCGGGATGGTGGGCGCCGCTGGTCTTGGCTGAATCGCCGTGGTACTCGAAGCTGGCGCCGGGGTCCTCGAAGTAGACGGCGCCGACCTCACCGGTCGGGAGCTCCTCGCCCATGTCGTCACAGATATGGATGCGGGCGCCGCTGGCCGGTCGCCCCACCGAGCCCTTGTGGCCCAACCACTCCTCCGAGGTGATCGAGGTGCTGCCGAAGTTCTCGGTCCCGGCGTAGTACTCCTCGATGATCGGGCCCCACCAAGCGATCATCTGCTCCTTGACGTGCACCGGGCACGGCGCGGCAGCGTGGGTGACCACCCGCTGGTCGAGAGGTCGTATGCCAGTCGCTCGTCCTCGGGCAGTTTCAGCATGCGGACGAACATGGTGGGCACCCACTGGCTGTGGGTGACCCGCTCCCGCTCGATGAGGGCGAGGGCCCCGGCGGGGTCGAACCGATCCATGACCACCACCGTGCCGCCCACGCTGTGGACACCCAGGGAGACCCGCAGGGGGGCAGCGTGGTACAGCGGAGCGGGACTGAGAAAGACCATCCCCTCGCCGAACCCGTAGCGGGCTCGGCTGTGCTCGCCGATCTCCCACTCCCCGAGCGGCGAGTCCTCTGCCGGTAGCGGAAATTTGATCCCCTTGGGCTGACCCGTCGTTCCCGAGCTGTAGAGCATGACCATGCCTCGCACCTCGACATCGAGGGGCGCGGTCGACTGCGTGGCCGTCTCCCGCTCGTAGGAACGGTGACCGGGCGCCTCCCCATCGATCATGAACCGGTGCTCCACCGCCGGGGTCAGCTCTCTCAGCTCCTCGGCCACGTCGGCCAGGGCGGCACTGGTGACCAACGCCGTCGCTCCGCAGTCGTTCACGATGTAGGCGGCTTCGGCCGCCCTGAGATGCGAGCTCACCGCGGTCACGTACAGACCCGACCGCATGCCCGCCCAGACCACCTCGAAATAGGAAGGGTGGTTCTCCATCATCACGGCATAGTGGTCGCCGCGGCGGAGACCGAGACCCCAGAGGAGCCGGGCAAACTGGTTCGACCGCTCGGTCGAGCTCCCGATAGGTGATCACCTGCCGGGAGCCACCCATCACGACCGCAGGGCGGTCCGGTGCGGTGGCGGCGAAGTCCCTACGAACATCGCGTGTCCTCGGTCAGCGGGCCGGTACCGGGCCCTCGACCGCGTCGGGCACGGCCAGCCGGACCGGTGGAGGCTTGCGCCAGTCGGCCACACCGTCCTCGGGCACGGCGACGGGGTACTTGTTCTCGTGGACCTCGGCCCAGTGGGAGTGGTTCAGTTGGTGGAGGGTGAAGCAGGCCTGCAGGGCGTTGTAGAAGCCCATGTTGTCGACGGTCTGGTTGACCGACTCCTTGATGAGCAGGGTGGTGACGGTGGGCCGCTCGGCGATGCGGCGGGCGTAGGCCAGCGTCTGCTCGTCGAGCTGGTCGGTCGGGAAGATCTTGCTGACCATGCCCAGGCGATGGGCCTCCTGGACGTCGATGGCGTCACCGGTCAGCATGAGCTCCTTGGCCTTCCGTGGCCCGAACTCCCAGGGATGCCCGAAGTACTCGACCCCGCACATCCCCAGCCGGGTGCCCACCACGTCGGCGAAGAGCGTTTCTCCGCGCCCACGATGAGGTCGCAGGCCCACATCAACATCAGCCCGGCGGCGAACACCGTGCCCTGGACCTGGGCGATGGTGATCTTGCGCAGGTTGCGCCAACGCAGCGTGTTCTGGAAGTAGTAGTGCCATTCCTGGAGCATGCGGGCCTCGGCCCCCTCCCGGGTGGCCCCGTTGATCTTGCTGGTCGGATGGGCGGCCGCTCCTCGATGGCCTCGGGCCGAGCCCATGTCGTGGCCGGACGAGAAGAGCGGGCCGGTGCCCCCGAGGATGACCACTCGGACCTCGTCGTCCTCCTCGGCCCGACGGAAGGCGTCGTCGAGCTCGACCAGCAGCCCCGGTTTTGGGCATTCCGGGTGTCGGGACGGTCGAGCATGATGCGGACCACCCGCCCCTCTTCCAGCTGCTCGTACTGTATGAACTTGGTAGTCGGGCATTGTCGTGTTCCTTTTCGTCTGCATCCTGGTCGAGCTTGTCGGTTGCCCCCACGGTTCGAGGGATCAGGCCGGCCGGCCGGTCAGGACGCGAGGCTCCGCCTCGGGCTCGGGCCCGTCGCGCTCGGCCACCAGCGCCGCCCGGCTCAACTTCATGGCGTCGCTCCGGGGCAGGGCTCGACGAACTCGACCGTCTTGGGCACCTTGTAGGGGCCAGGCGCTCCTTGGCGAACCCGATGACCTCGTCGGCGTCCGGGGGGCTGGCCGGGTCCACCGGCTGGACGATGGCGTGGACCCGGCGCCCCCACTCCGGGTCGCGCAAGCCGACCACCACCACATCGGCGATGCCGGGGTGCTCGCTCAGGGCCGATTCGACCTCGGCCGGGAACACGTTGGCCGCCGCCGGTGACGATCATGTCCACCCGGCGGTCGGCCATGTACAGGAAGCCCTCCTCGTCGAGCCAGCCCATGTCGCCGACGGTGACGAAGCCATCCTCGGTCGCGGCATCGGGGCGCACGTTGTCGCCGACGTACGACGCGGCCGGGCCGGTCGGGGTGCGCATGTAGATGCTGCCGACCTCGCCGGCGGGCAGCTCGTGCCCATCGGCGTCGAGGATCTCGATCTCCGTCTCGTTGAACCCCGCCCCAAGGTCCCGGGGTGCTCGAGCCACTCGTCTCCCCGGCAGATGGCCAGGCCGTGCCCCTCCGAGGCGCCATAGCTCAGGAAGAATCGCTCCGGTCCCACCAGCTCACACCACCGCCGGCCGAGCCAGATGGCAACGGCGAGCCCCTTGCTGCACCCAGCTCGAGCGACGAGAGGTCGCGCTCGTCGATCCCGGGGACCTGGGCCAGCCGCTGGAGCATGGGTGTGGCCCCGATGAAGCCGGTCACCCGATGCGCTCGATCAGGTCGAGGATGCGCGGTGCGTTGAACCGCTCGAGCAGCACAACCTGGACCCCGGCCATGAGGTTTCTGAGGGCCGTGAACCCGTTGGTGTGGTACAGCGGCGCCGGCACCAGGACCCACTGGGGCTGCGGCAACGGTCCGTACGCCTCGACCACGGTCGAGGTGCCGTTTCCCTCGATGTACATCCCTGGGTTGGTCATCACGATCACCTTGGGCGTCCCGGTGGAACCGGAGCTGCACACCCCCAGCCGTGGGGGAGGTCACCTCGGGCAACGGCTCGACCGATGCCGACAGGCTCTCGTCGAAGAGATCGGCGTGATCGGCGTCGATGATCAGGCGAGGCGCCAGGGTGGCCAATACCCGGCCTCGTTCCCAGTCGGGGAGATCCCAACGCATAGGAACCACCACTGCCCCCACCTTCCAGCCGGCGAAGCAGGCCATCAAGTGCTCGGGGGAGTTGCGCAGACACACAGCCAGGTACTCCCCCACCTCAATACCTCGCTCGGCGAGCACTCGGGCCAGCTGGGTGGACCGGTCATCGAGCTCTCGCCAGGTGACGGTTCGCTCGCTCCCGTCCTCGGCCACGAAGATCACACCGACACCGTCAGGGTCTTTCGTGGCCACGTGGTGGATCTGCGTCCCAAACGGCACACCCTCGTCGGCCGGCACCGATGTCATCTGAACCTCCGATTTCCTGTCGTCTCGCATGGTCCCCCGAAAACGCCCATTTCACTGCGGGCGCCCTACGCTCTCACAACCCACCTGGTTCGTCCATCACCGGGCGACCCCGGCGATTCGAGGTCAGTCGACCCGCACGTCGGGCGCCTCGTCGTTCGCCACCCCGATCATCACCAAGAGGAAGACGCACGGCTCGTCGTAGTGGTTCCACCACTGGTGCATCCCGCCCAACTGCACGTTCACGTCGCCCGGCCGGAGGATAACGGAGCTCCCGTCTTCCATGTGCAGATCGATCTGCCCCGACACGATGAACTCGTAGTCGATGGTATTGGTGCGGTGCCAACCGCTCGGCTCCTCGGTGGGCGCCATGGACTCGATGAGGAACCGGCTCGCCCCGGGCACCAGCGAGAAGATCTCGGCCAGGTTGGCCTGAGGCGAACGGTCGCCGACGTCGAGGCCCAGCTCGTCGTCGGCCCAGAAATTGAGGAGATCGAAACTCGCCCCTTGGATCTGGTATTGCTCAGCGGCGGTGGCCGGACCATCGTGGACGACACCCCATTGACCGGACTCGGTCTTGCCACACACCACTCGCCGTGCTCGTAGCTCGGCCATCAGTCGAACAAGTAGCCGTCGATGGCCCGGTGATATCCAGATGGTCATCTCCTGTGCCGTGTTCAGGTGGTGGCCGTCATAACCACGGGAGTGGATCCCCGCCGTCACTTCCGACATGTTGGAGAAGTCCTGGCTGAGGATCGCTCCCATGTCACCCTCGTGCCAGTCGTCGAAGTACCGGGGCGGTGCCGTGGGCAACCCTCCGGTGGGCGGGAGCTCGAGACCCTGGACGTCGAAGATGCAGCTGTTCGGGTCCATGCCGTTGGGTCGGGCCCGGTAGGTCAGACAACAGGCCATGTCGATCAGAAAGACGGTGTTGGGGAACACGTGCCAGTCGTACATAGCCGCTCTTCAGCTGCTGCTCGGTGACATCGGGGTAGTCGATGCCCACGGCGCGGGCGTGTTCTTCCCGCAGCCGTTGGTAGATGATGTTCCCGTCAGGGCCGTCGGCCCCCTCGGTCGTGCGCAGCTCGGCCGCCGCGGCCAGGTCGGACTTGAGGTACAGGGCGCCGAGCTCGCGGAGGGAGTACTCGACGTTCCGGTAGATGGCCGCCGGATCGACGCCGTAGGCGGCTCGGAACTGGCGCCGCGTCGCCGTCGGGCCCGTACCGGAAGAGGTCGGCGTGGCGGGAGTGCGGCGGAAGAGCTCGTTGAAGGTGGACCCGTACTCCTCGGACTCGGCGATGGTGGGCGGGCACGGGTGCTTGTCGGGCCGCAGCACCTGTGGATGGGTGCCCGGTACATGCCAGCTCTCGATGAAGGCGTCGAGAGCCGTCTTCCAGTTGGCCGTGACGATGGCCGACTTGTACCAAGCCAAGCGCATGTCCTCGAGCTTGAAGCCCTCCAGCCGTCGCGGGCATGTGGGTCGAGGAAGTCGTGCAAGGGCTCGGCGGCCGGTCCATGTTGATGAAGACCCATCCGCCCCAGGTCTCCGATCCTGACCTCAGGAAGGCAGAGCTGGCCGCGCCGGACGAGGCTCGAAGTGGTCGGCGTCGGCCTGGAACTTAAGTGAACCGTCGAGGTTCCAGCGCCGGCGCATGAAACGGACAGCGAAACTCGCCGATCCGGCCCTGCCCGTTCACCGGCCGCCGTTCCCCGGTGGCGGCAGGCGTTGAAGTATGCCTTAAGCCCGTGCTCGGTCCGGAGGACCACGATCGACTGGCCGCAGATCTCGAAGTCCACGTAGTCGCCGACCCGTTCGACCTCGTCGAAGCGGCAGGCGTTCAACCAGGTCTTCCGGGAAAAGGCGCTCGAGCTGGAGCTCGAGGAACTCGGAATCGATATAACGGCCCTTCGGCACGAAAGCCGAGCCCAACCGCCACTGGCTGGGCACATCCAGGTTGGAGACGAGATGGGTCAGGTGGGTGGTGGTCATCGCTGTTCCCCTGTTCCGCTGAACTCCTCGAGCCACATACCGATCCGCTCGGCCACCGCCTTATCTTGGTCCTCGGGAGAACCGGTGGCCAAGCAGCCACCAGGTGGTCGGGGTCGGACCGCTACGGCCAAGTTGGGTCTGCAGCTCGTGAAGGGAGGCCTCGCCCGATGGGTCGGTCGCGGCCAAGAGTATGGGCGGAGGGTGGTCGACGCTCAGGGCCCGGGCCGGGAGGAGCGCCACGTGTCCCGCCGGGGCATCCACGCTGACCACCGAGCCCACCCGGCCGGCCTGGAGGAGGCCCGCTCCCAGGGCGACGACGCCCCTTGTCCCCACCGATGAGCACCGGTCGATCGAGGTCGAGGTCATCGAGGAGGTCGCAGACCTGCACCACCGCCGTGGCCAGGGAGATCGGATCGGTCCCGGTGAACCCGGGAGGACCCGGTTCGGCAGATGCCACCGACTTCCATCCCGCTGGGGTAATACGCGTAGTGGCCGTAGGGGGCCACGACCCTCCCGACCCCGGTACTGGCCAACGCCACTCCCATGGGCTCCTCGATGGAGGTCATGCCTTCTCAATGGAGGACGACCGCAGGCCGCCCGGGTCCGCGGACGGGGCGTCCTGATAGGCGAGCTTCATCGTCCCGACCCGACCCGCGAGCGACCCCGGCGTGCGCCCCGGCCAGGAACCCGAACACCATGCCCGGGCCGATGGTCGCGCCACCGCCCGGGTAGCCCTCGCCGAAGATGCCGTCGACACAGTTGCCCACGCCGTAGAGGCCTCCGATGGGTCCGGTTGTGCCCAGCATCTGGCCCTCGGGCCCGATGCGAGGTCCGCTGTTGGTGTCGAACGTCGTGCCCACCACGGAGATGGCGTAGAGCGGACCGTTCAGATCGAGGGGGTGCATGAGGGCATTGGGTAGCCGGTTGTCCGGAGCGGGGGGGCCGTGGAAGGCGAACTCCACAGCCTCGAGCCCCGCCCGAAGTCGTCGTCGCTCCCGCTTCAGCCATGGCGTTGAACCGGCCGAGGGTCGACCTCAGGGTCTCGGCGAACAGGGGAGCAACGTCACCGGAGCGATGCCCGGCGGCATGTCGGCATTCGACCGGCTCCCAATCGATCGGCCAGCGCCCGACGGTCAACTCCGGCACCCCGCCGGTCACGACATGGTCGGCCATCGCTCCGGCCGGCGGGATCGGGTACCGGCCGCCGAGCGCTCGGCCGTCCGCCTGGGTCGTAGACCATGAACATGACCCGATTGATGTACTCGTCATCGGCGAAGACATGGTGAACGAGGCCCCGGGACTCGTACTCGCGCTTCTTGCGTCGACCGCCCGCGACCGAATCGGTTCACCAGCACCATGCCGTCGCCAGGTACGGCCACACGTCGAGCACCGAGTTGGCGTAATCGTCGACCGCCTCGAGCACCTGTTGGTTCCACCAGCCGTTGTGCATCCCGCCGAACGCGGCCCCGGCCCGGTGCCCATGGCCACCAGGTCACCCGTGTTCGAGGGGACCCCGAGCCGCCGGCGATGGGGCCGCGAAGGAACCGCTCTCGGAGTTCGGGGCTGTGGGCGAACCCACCGGATCCGAACACCACTCCCCCGTGGGCCAGGGATCGGTCCGGAGGCCAACCCGTCGTCGACGACCACGCCGGCAACCTGACCTCCGTCGAGCACCAGGTCGACCACCCGGTTACCGAGTCGTACGTCGGTGCCACGCCGTTGGCGAAGGCCATCAGCTCGACCAGCTCGCCCCCGTTCCCGTTCCCCCGTCGGGGGTCACCGCTGGACCCCTCGGCCTCGGACGGCCACGTCTCGGGTGGCTCGTAATAGTCGGGGTACATCATGAGAATCGATCAGCAGGTTGCGTACGCCGAGTTGTTCAATGAAGCGCAGTGATTCTTCGCGCGCGCCGGCGCCGATGGCCAGCATGCCGATGACGGCGCCGACGCCAAAAATGATGCCGAGCGCGGTCAGCACCGTGCACGTTTTGATTCCACAGATTCTGGCGACGTCCCGATCAGGGTATAGCGTTGGAGCGTTTTAAAAGGGCTCACTTCTGGAGGGCCTCCAATGGGCTCGTTCCAAGACTTGGCCTTCTTGGGAGCGGCTTCGGTGGGATTGGCCAGTGCGACTTCCTGGCCTTGCTGCAATAATGCGTTCAACACCACGCGCGTTTCGTTGCGCCACACCAGGGTTACGTCTTTACGCGCAAATGTTGCGCCCGAACGAAGATACACATACATTTTTCCGTCGCTTTCAAACAACGCCTGCGCCGGAAGCCACAAAACGT
>CAVQVK010000016.1:0-12307 GCA_963717035.1 uncultured Acidimicrobiaceae bacterium
GATAGGGCATCGCCCTTCCGGACGGGGTCTCGATAATCCAGATCCCCCTTTCTATGACGCGGGTTCTCTTCAGGCCGCACTCTGACGCGGCTTCTCCTCTAGGCCGCACTATGCCGCGCTCCTCTATGCCCCAGGCTGACGCGGATTCTCATCTTTGCCGCAGGTTGACGCGCGTTTACTTCTCTGCCGTTGCCTTGCCGCGTTCTCCGTGCCCCGGGTTTCCGATGGGTGAATCTCCCCTTAAGGCGAGCCGTTGGGTCCGGCGCGACTGGTCGTTCCGTGTCACGCATGAACACTGCGCACAGCGCGGCCAATACGGCGACTGCCGCGCCCACCAGGAAGGCTCGATGGAACGAACCGAGCGCGCCGGCAGTCGAGTGGCTCGATGCCTGGACGGTCTCCATGACCTGGATGCCGGCCACTACGCCGATCTGGGTGACCAGCTGTTGGGCGGCACTCATCACCCCCAGCTCGTCGGCCCGCACCTCGTTCGACGCCGACGCCGACGTGGACGGTGTGACAATGCCGATCCCCACACCGGAGAGAGACAGGGCCGCCAGTATCAGCACCAGCGAGGGTTGCTGGCCGAGCTGGGTGAACAGGAGCATGGAGACGGCGAGGATCAGGGCTCCGACGACCGACGAGAGCCGCTCCCCCACCCTCACGGCGGCATAGCCGGCCAGCGGCGCCACGATCGAGAACAACAGCGGCCGCGCCGTCGACTCCAGCCCGGCCCGCGTCTCGCTGTAGCCGTAGACCCGCTCCATGAGGATGGGGAACAGGAAGAAGCCGCCCATGTAGGAGAAGTTGGTCAGGGCCCGGGCCCCGAGCGGGAAGGTGAAGTTCCGGATCAAGAAGTACCGGAGGGGGATCAGCGGTTCCGGGGTGCGCCGCTCGTGGGCGACGAAGGCGGCCGTCCCGACGATGCAGAGCACGGCCATGGACAATGTGGCCGGAGCGGTCCAGCCCCAGGTCGGAGCCTCGTTCAGGCCGAGGAGCCCGGCCACCACGGCCAACGACAGCAACCCGGACCCGGTCCAGTCGAGCCTCCACAACGAGGGTCGACGGACGACTGGTCGTCCAGCATCTGCGGGTCGTCCAGCATCTGAGGGAACAACCGACTCGGCCCCGACTGGGATCGGTTCCTCTTGGACCGCTTCGTCGGCGACTGGCCCCGCGGGGACCAACCCGTCGGCAGCGGGCACCAACCCGTCGGCAGCCGGGACCACCCCGTCGGCGGCCGGGACCGCTTCCTCGGCGTACTGCATCGTGTGACCGGGCAGCACCACCAAGGCCAGGATCATGGCGAGCGCCATCAACGGCAGCTCGCCCCAAAAGAGCGCCCTCCAGCCGAAGTACTGGATGATCGGTGCGCCCACCGTGACCCCGATGACGGGGCCACCGGCGCCCACCAGTGCCCACCAGCCCATGGCCTTGACCCGGTCCTCGGCTGAGAACACCTGCAGCACGAGGGCCATCGACGCCGCCCCGGTCGCTGCGCCCTCGACGCCGTCGAGCACCCGGGCGGTGATGAGCACGCCGGCAGTGGGAGCCGACGCGGTGAGAACCACGCAGACACCAGCCCCCACCAGTCCCCACAGGTACAGGCGTCTGAGGCCCCAGACGTCGCCGATCTTCCCCAGCACCGGGGCGGCGACCCCGAAGGCCAGGAGGGGTCCGGTGGAGGTCCAGGTCAGGGTGGAAACCGAGGTGTGCAGCTGGCCGGCCACCTGGGGCAGCGCCACCACGAAGACAGTGAACGTGATGTTGACCGACAACAAGCCGGCCAGGACCGTCCACAGGACCCACCATTGGTAGCGGTCCGAGGAGCGGACCTTGTCGTGGGCCCGATGACGCAGCAAGACGGGCCAGGGGACGATGACGCCGCCCTCCGCCCCCACCTCCGCCCGCGACTCGAGGCTCAGGATCGTACCTTCGAGCCTCCCAGCCGACGCGGTACTTTCGAGCGGCTGCTGCGAGGCGGGGCTCTCCGGCGTCGCAGACGACACGGGGCTCTCGGGCTCCTTCTGCCGCTCGGGGCTCTCGGGCGTCGCAGACGACGCGGTGCTCGCGGGAGAGGCTGGCCGCTCCGGCCCGGTCCCCGCTTCCACGTCAGCCGTCGAGGCGCTGCATCTCCGTCTGCAGCTCGGCCACGGTCCAGCGGTCGTCCTTTTCGAGCGTGTCCGTCATCGTCCACGGCTGGAAGAGCCGGATCTGGCCACCCTGGACGAAGTACACCTTGCCGGTAGCCGGGCACTTCTCGGTGGACAGGTAGGCCACCAGCGGCGAGACGTTGGCCGGATCCCAGGAGTCGAACTGGGCCGCATCCTTGGGGGCCTGCACGATGTCCGACAGGCCGGGGGTCTGCTCGGTCATCCGGGTACGGGCGGCGGGGGCGATGGCGTTCACCCGGACCCCATACCGCGACAGCTCCTCGGCCGCGATGATGGTGAAGGCACCGATCCCCGCCTTGGCCGCCCCGTAGTTGCTCTGGCCCGGATTGCCCAGCAGGCCCGAGGTGGACGACGTGTTGACCACGGCCGCGTGGACCTCCTTGCCCGCCTTGGTCTGCTCCCGCCAGTAGGCGGCGGCGAACCTGGTGGGCACGAAGTGGCCCTTCAGGTGCACCTGGATGACCGAGTCCCACTCCTCTTCGGACATGTTGACCAGGACCCGGTCCCGGAGGATGCCGGCGTTGTTGACCAGGATGTGGAGGTCGCCGTAGGCCTCGACGGCCGAGTCGATCAGGCGCTTGCCGCCATCCCAATCGGTGATGTCGTCGCCATTGGCGATCGCTTCACCGCCGCCCGCAGTGATCTCGTCGACGACCTGTTGGGCCGCGGAGCGATCGTCACCGGAACCATCGACCGAACCGCCGAGATCGTTGACCACCACCTTGGCCCCTTCGGCGGCGAACAGCAGTGCGTGCTCCCGGCCGATCCCTCGCCCGCTGCCGGTGATGACTGCTACCCGTCCGTCCAGTGCACCCATGACTACGGTCCCTTTCCCATGCTCGACCTCGGCTGACGTTGCTTCTAACTCGGCTGCCGTCGGCTCGACTGCGGCTGACGTTGGCTCGACTGCGGCCCACGTTGTCAGGGCGTTGACGGAACGGTCAAGCGCGGGCCGACGGAACGGTCAAGCGCCAGCGGCCGTCGCCCCGGGCTGAACCGGTCCCCCCAGACCGGCGTTGGCCACCGCCTCAGCCATGGCCCGGACCCGGGCCCGCTCCCCGGCCACCAGGACGTACTCCGTGTTCCGGAGCCGGGACACGCTCCCCACCTTGCGACCCTTGGGATCGTGGATGCCGATCCTCGCCCCCACGTAGCGGGCGGAATCGAAGGCCAGCACCTCGACATGGCCGCGGGGGCGGCACAGGTCGTGCAGGTCGGCCAGCGACAGCCAGGACTCGTCGTTGTAGGAGAGGACGACCAGCTCGGCCTCCACGGTCGCGACCACGAGGGCCAGGGCATCAGGCATGGTGCGCCGGCTGTTGAACGGGCTCCGGCCTTCGATGTCGCGGATGTCCTCCCGCTTGCAGGCCACGCCGTAGTGGGACGGGGCATCCCACTCGATCACCGTCTCCCACACGTGATAGTTGGCGTCGTAGCGATGCTGGTTGTAGGGCGGGTCCAGGTAGGCCAGGCCGCAGCCGCCGAGCTGCCCAGCCGACACCAGCGCGGTGGCATCGCCGCGGACGGCGAGACCGGGACCGGCCAGGAGCTCGGGCACCCGCAGCTCCAAGGCCCGGTAGGAGCGGTCCGCCCACTGCTTCAGGTAGGCCATTTGCAGGCCGGTGGTCGAGTCCACCCGATCGGCGGCCTCGAGCAGGCTGGTGATCAGTACCGGCCACAGCGGCGACCCCGCGAACTCCGCCTCGATGGCCGAACGGACGGCATCGATCCGGGCCCCGTTCTCGGGCTGGAAGTACCGCGAGGACAGACAGAAGGTCTCGGTCACATAGCCCGGCTCACCAGGAAGGGCGTTCAGCCAGTCGACCGCATCGGCCAGGATCGCCGGGGACACGGCGGCATCATCGGCGTCGGTGGCCACATAGGTCTGGGCCAGCACGTGAGCGGTGCGGGACGAGTCGACCGCGGTGACGGCGACGCCCTCCTGCTTAAAGGCCTGGGCCACCCGGGTGGTCCCGGTGAACAGGTCGACTGCGGTCTGTACCCGCGACGCCCGGCACAGCTCGGTCAAGGCCGGCACCAGCCGTCTCTTGGATCCCAGGTACTTGATCAACGGCGCATCCGCCGGTACCACCAGTCGGGGTCTCGGGCGTGGGCATGAAAATGATCGGGTATCTGGCGCATGACCCGGTCGAAGGACCACACGTCGGCGCCCAGGCGCTGGTCGGCCACCGCGGCCAGGCGGCCCAGCATGTGCTCCAGCTCCTCGGGGGGCGGCTCGGTCCCGTGGCGCTTCCACACCACCATGGGCACCGAGCAAACCTCGCAGTCGGCTACCCAGCACACGTCATCCTCGTGGAACCACTCGGTCATCCGCGCCGCCTCGCACAGCTCACACTCGGGGTCGAGCTCGGTACTGGTCATCTCGCCCGCAGGTTGCTGGTCATTTCGTGTACAGGTTGACGGTGGCGCCCGGCAGCACCTGGGTGCCGGCCACCGGATCGGTGTCGAACACCTTGCCCCCGGCCGGTCCGAACACGCTGCCCACGGTCAGGCCGGCGGCGGTCAACGCCGTGGTGGCCTTGGCCACCGTCTGCCCGTTCAGCCCCGAGGGCACCGGGACCGGTTGAGGCCCGAGCGAGACGTTCACCGTCACGGTGGAGCCATAGGGCTGGGGCCCGGCACTCGGATCGGGGGTGGTGCTGATCACCGATCCGGCGCCGATGGTCGGGCTGTACGCCTGGCTCTGGGTGGCCACGAACCCTGCCGCCTGCAGTACGCCGGCTGCCGCCGAGTAGCTATCTCCCGCCACGTCGGGAATGGCCACCGGCTGGTGGCCCTTCGAGGTCGAGATGACCACCGTGGACCCGTAGGGCGCGGTCCCCGACGGGGTGGAGCTGAGGATGGATCCGGGCGGCGCCGTGTCGCTGTACTGCTCGTTGGCCGGTGGGCACACCCCCACCAGGTGCAAGGCCTGGAGCGCCTTGATGGCGTCGTTACAGCTCGAGAAGGTGGTCAGGTCGGGGAAGCTCACCGGAGGCGGCCCGTCGGACACCACCACGTTGATGACCAGTCCCTCCTTGGCCGTCACCGGCGGGCCGTTCGCTGGCGCCGAGGCCGGCTGCTGGCTGATGATCAGGCCCGCGGGCACGGTGATATCGAAATGATGGGCGCTCTGGCGCACGGTGAAGTGGTCGGTGACCACCGCGGCGCGGGCTTGGACCACCGTCTTGCCGACCAGCGAGGGAATTGGGTGGCTCGGGGTGAACACCTTGTCGTGCACGGCCCAGGCGGCCCCGGCACCCAGCAGGGCCAGCACCACCACGATGATCGCCACCACCCAGGGCCACCGCCGACCGCGGTCTCTCGCCGGCGCCTTGGGCTTTCGGGGGCCCCCGTTGGCCTGCTTGATCTTCTTGGCCTTCTTGGCCTTCCTGCTGCCCGGTGCGCCTTCCTCGAAATCGAACACGCCGGTGGCCCGCGCGTCGGTGGCCCCCGCGGCCGAAGCTGGTATGCCCAGCTCGGTCCGGTCAAGGCCGTTGCCGGGCAGATCGACGGCCGTGTCGCCGGCCAGCGCTCCGGCGACAGCGCCGGCAACGGGGATCGTGGGCGCTTCCTGAACCGGGAACCGAGCGGGGTCCTGGCCCGGGAGCGGCCCGGTGGGCTGGCCGGGGAGCGGCCCGTTGGGCTGGAGCGAGGGCTGGCCGGTGGGCTGGGCCGACGGCGGAACAGGGAACTGGCCCGTGGGCTGGGCCGGGGGCCGGGCGATGGGTGCCGCACGACGGGGCATTCCTCCGATGATGGGGAGGGGCGTGGGCGGCGGAAGCGACAACCCCAGCTCTTGGAGCCGGGCGGCCAACTCGGCGGCGGTGTAGCGCTGGGCCGGGTCCGGGGCGGCGGCCAGGGCCAGCACCGCGTTCAGCGGGCCCAGCCGCTCATGGGGTGGGAGGGTGGCGTCGACCCTTCCCATCAGCGTGGCGATGGTGGTGTCGCTCGAGAAGGGGACCTCCCCGGTGACCCCCTCGTAGAGCACGAGGGTCAGGGCGTAGATATCGGCACGGCCGTCGAGCGGTTTGCCCTCGACCTGCTCGGGGCGCCGCGTAGCGGGCGGTCCCCAGTACCGCCCCGGCCGGCTCCGTCCAGGCCGCCTCGGCCAGCGCCCGGGCCAGACCGAAGTCGGCGATGCGCAGCCGATTCTCACTTCCGAGCAACAGGTTCGCCGGCTTGATGTCCCGGTGGACGAGGCCCCGGCGGTGGGCGTAGTCGAGCCCGGCGGCTGCCTCCATGCCCAGTTGCACCGCTTGCTCCGGCGTGAGCAGGGCGCCGGTGTCGAAGATCTGGGCGCAGGCTCCCGCCCGAGAGGAACTCGAGCACCAGGTAGGGCTCGCTCTCCTGCTCGCCCCAGTCGAACACCTGCATGATGTTGGGATGGTTGAGGGCCGCCGCCGCTCGGGCCTCGGCCCGGAACCGCTTCAAAAAGGCGCTGTCACCGGCCAGGGCGGGATGGAGGACCTTGATGGCCACCTGGCGGTGCAGCGAGATGTCCTCGGCCAGGTATACGTGCGCGGACGCGCCCGTACCCAGCGCCGTGAGTAGTCGGTAACGGTCGCCGAGGACCCGCCCGATGGAGTCGGTGATGCCCGGCATCTTCGTGCCTAGGGTACCGATCTCCCTGGCACTCCCGGTGGAGGGTCCACTGCTCTCGTCCAGAAGTTCAATGTCTTACAGTCCTTCTCATGGTGTCCCAGCAGGGCCCTGGCTGCGGCTCTGGATGGTCATCGGAGAGCGTCATCGGGGGCATGGTCATCGAGGATGTCATCGGGAGCATGGTCATCGAGGAGCTCGCCGGACTCCAGCAGGTGAGCGAACCCGTCGCCGTCGATCATGGGCACCCCAAGGGCCTCGGCCTTGGTGACCTTGGACGCCCCGGCTCAACGCCGACCACGACGGCGAGGGTCTTCTTGGACACGCTGCCCGGGGACTTGCCACCCCGACCCAGGATGGCCTCCTCCGCCTCTTCCCGGGTGAATCCCTCGAGGGTGCCGGTGACCACCACCGACTTGCCCGCCAAGGTCTGCGGCAGCGATGGCTCCCCGGCCACGCCGGCCACGTCCCCGCCGCCCGGGACCCACTGCCGCGGCACCGCCGGGCTCCACGAGGGTCAGGCCGGCCGAGCGCAACCGCTCCACCACCGCCCGGTTGGCCTCGGAATCGAACCACCGCTTCACGCTGGCCCCGATCACCGGGCCGACGCCGTCCACCGCGGCCAGCTCCTCCTCGCTGGCGGCCATGATGGCGTCCAGATCGCCGAGAGACCGAGCCAGGGCCACCGAGCCGACCTGGCCGAGATGGCGGATGCCCAAGCCGATCAGCAGGCGGTGGAGCGGGCGGGAGCGCGAGGTGTCGATGGCGGACACCAGGTTGGCTGCGAGAGGGGCGCCGAAGCCCTCGAGGCCCCGACAGCGCCTCCTCGGTGAACGAGTAGAGGTCGGCCACGTCGTTCAACATGCCCAGGCCGACGAACAGCTCCACTCGCTGCTCGCCCAGTCCCTCGATGTCCATGGCCGAGCGGGAGCCGAAGTGGGCGATGCGCTGGACGCGCTGGGCCGGGCAGTCGAGGTTGGTGCAGAACGTGTCGCTCTCCCCCGGCAGCCGGGTCAGGGGGCTTCCACAGCTCGGGCACTTGGTGGGAATTTCCACGCTCGGCCGACGCCGGGTGCGGCCCGGTCCCCTTGCCCTCACCCGCAGGACCCTCACCCGCAGGACCCTCACCCGCAGGACCCGCAGCCACAGCCGCAGCCCCCGCCTCACCCTCACCCGCAGGACCCGCAGCCACAGCACCCGCAGCCCCCGCTGCCCCCGCCTCAGCACCCTCAGCAGCAGCGCCAGCCTCAGCCCCACCACTGGCAGCACCCGTCGCCGGTCCGAGCACGGGCCCCACCACCTCCGGGATCACGTCTCCGGCCTTGCGCACGATGACCGTGTCCCCGGGCCGCACGTCTTTGAGGGCCACCTGGTCCTCGTTGTGGAGGGTGGCGAGCGACACGGTGGAGCCGCTGACGAACACCGGCTCGAGGACTGCGAATGGCGTCGCCTTGCCGGTCCGGCCGATGGAGACGGAGATGTCGAGCAGCGTGGTGGTCCGTTCCTCGGGCGGGAACTTGTAGGCGATGGCCCAACGGGAGCGTGGGCGGTGGCCCCGAGCCGGCGCTGGATCGACAGGTCGTCGACCTTCAGCACCACCCCGTCGATCTCGTAGGTCAGGTCGTGGCGGTGCACCTCCCAGTAGCGGCAGCGCTCGAGCGCCTCGTCCAGCCCGTGGACCACTCGGACCTCGGGGTTGACCGGGAATCCGGCCCGGGCCAACCACGCCAACGTGCCCGACTGGCTCTCGGTCAGCTCGGCCGGAAGGGCCTCCCCCGGCGCCGCCTCCAGCGGCGCCCACCTGGTAGGACCAAAACGACAGCTCGCGCGACGCGGTGACCTTGGCGTCCTTTTGCCGCAGGGAGCCTGCGGCCGAGTTCCGGGGGTTGACGAATACCTTTCCCCCGGCCGCTTTCTTGGCGACGGTTCAGCTCCTCGAAGGCGGGGATGGGCATGTAGACCTCGCCGCGGACCTCGATGACCGCCGGCGGCGTGCCCACGTCGGCCGACAAGGCGTCTCGGGATGGCTTGGATGGTGGCCACGTTGGGGGTGACGTCCTCGCCGGTGCGGCCGTCTCCCCGGGTGGCCGCCTGCACGTAGCGTCCGTCCCGGTAGGTGAGCGACATGGCCAGCCCGTCGATCTTCAGTTCGCATTCGAACGCGGTTCCTGCGGGGATGCTCTTGGCCAACCGGTCGGCCCACGCCTGGAGCTCCTCGGCCGAGAAGGCGTTGTCCAGGCTCATCATGGGGACCCGGTGTTCGACGGAGGCGAACTGGGTCGAGGTGCCGCGCCACCGACTGGGTCGGTGAGTGGGAACGGCCAGGTCGGGGTAGTTGGCCTCGATGTCGCGCAGCTCCCGGACCAAGGCGTCGTACTCGGCGTCGGGGATCTCCGGATCATCTTGTTGGTAGTAGCGCTGGTTGTGGTACTCGATGAGCCCCCGGAGCTCGTCGGCCCGGGCCGCAGGGTCGACATCTCGGGCGGCTGATATTGCCGGGCTCCCTTGCGGGTCCCTCTGGGTTGCCGGGCTCCCTTGCGGGTCCCTCTGGGTCGCCGGGCTCCCTTGCGGGTCCCTCCGGGTTACCGGGCCCTGGATCGACTCCGGGCTTCTTCGGCGCCTCGGGTTCCTTCGGTGGCGCCGGGCTCAACGAGCGATCCCCGATCCGATCACCAGCTCGGGATGGGCTGGGTCGTAGAGAGCCACCGTCTGCCCCGGCGCGATGCGGCGCTGGGGTTCGTCGAAGCAAACGGTCAGCCCGTCGTTCGCATCATGGAGAGCACGCAACCCACAGGGGCACCATGTGCGCTGCACTGGGCGATGGCCTTGCTGCCCTCTGGCCAGTCCTCGTCCACCCAGGCGATGGTGTGGAGATCGACACCGGCGGCATTGGCCGACTCGGGTGGGCCGACCAGAACCCGACGGGCGGCGAGGTCGACGGAGGTGACATAGCGGCGCCGGCCGTCGTGGCCGTGGCCCATGCCCCGGCGCTGCCCGAGGTGACCAGCTCCAGGCCTGGACCGGGCCGATCGCTCGCCGTCCAGGTCGACCACCCGACCGGCATGCACGGGGATCCGCTCCCCGAGGAACCCTCCCCGCCCCCGTCCGCGCGGATGAAGCACGCGTCCTGGCTGTCCGGCTTGGCCGCCGTGCGCAGGCCCAGCGAGCGGCCCCGGCGCGGACCTCGGCCTTGGTCAGCTCCCGACGGGGAACATGACCCGAGCCAGCTCGGCCTGACCCAGATGTGACAGCACGTAGCACTGGTCCTTGGCCGGGTCGACCCCCCGGCGGAGGCGGAGCCGCCCGCGGCCGCGTGGCCCGACCCGGGCGTGGTGGCCGGTGGCCACCGCGTCGAAGCCGAGCTGGACGGCCCGGCCCAGCAACCGGTCGAACTTCAGGTGCCGGTTGCACTCGATGCACGGGTTGGGGGTCCGCCCGCGGCGTGGGCCTCCGCGTAGGGCGAGACCACCCGCCGCTCGAAGTCATCGGTGAAGTTGAAGACGTGGTGGGCCAGCCCCAGCTGCTGGGCCACCCGGCGGGCGTCCTCGACGTCGGCCACCGAGCAGCACCCCGAGTCCGAGGCCCCGCCCCACAGCTTCATCGTGGCCCCCACCACCGTCGTGGCCGCCCTCGGCCAGGAGGGCGGCCGCCACCGAGGAGTCGACGCCGCCCGACATGGCCACCAGCACCCTCACGCGGGCTCAGTCGCAGCTGGGCCGACCGCGCCGGCGACCACGGCCAGGGCCAGGTCGATCGCCTCGGCGTCGGTGGTGGTCGCCCGAGCGAGAGCCGGAGGCCGGTGCGGGCCTCTCGCGCCCGACGCCCATGGCCGCCAGCACGTGGCTGGCTCGACGGCCCCGCTGGCGCACGACGAGCCGGCCGAGGCGCAGACGCCGGCGTCGTCGAGCAGGACCAGCAGCGCCTCGCTCTCGACGCCGTCGATGCGGAGGTGGGCGATGCCGGCCACCTCGGGGCGCCGGCCGCCCGGAGTCGACGACGCCGGGCACCGCGGCCTGCAGCCCGTCGACCAGCCGGTCCCGGAGCGCCGGGACCTGCCGCCCGGTCGCCGGTCGCGGTCGGCCACGGTGGCCGTCAGGGCGGCGGCCAGGCCCACGATCCCGGCCACGTTGTGGGTGCCACTGCGGCGCTCCCGCTCCTGCCCGCCGCCGTGGATGAGGGGCTCAGGGCGACACCGCCCCGGACGCCAGAGGGCGCCGACCCCCTGGGGTCCGCCGAACTTGTGACCGCTCACCGACACCAGGTCGGCCGCGGGCCAGGCGGGCGACGTCGAGCCAGGCGACGGCCTGGACGGCGTCGGTGTGGAGCAGCGCGCCGGGGGCGCCGGCCCGACGACCGCGGCGACGGCCGTCCAGCGGCTGGACGGTGCCGACCTCGTTGTTGACCAGCATCACCGACACCACGGCGGTGTCGGGCGCGAGGGCGTCGGCCAGCTGCGTCGAGATCGACGAGGCCCTCGGCGTCGACCCCCAGCCGGCTCCGGTCCGCCCGGCGGGCCCGACAGGCGTGGAGCACGGCGTGATGCTCGATGGCCGAGCACGACCGCGCCGGGGGTCCGCCCGCCGGCCGAGCGGCGGGCGCCGACCACGGCCAGGTTGTCGGCCTCGGTGCCGCCGCCGGTGAAGATGACGTCGCCGGGCTCGACGCCGAGGGCAGGCCGCCTCGTCTCGCGTGCCTCGTCGACGGCCTGGCGGGCCCGGGCCACCCGTGGCCCCCGACGGGTTGCCGAACACGTCGTCAGCCAGGGGAGCATCGCCTCGAACGCCTCGGGCCCGGAGCGGCGTGGTGGCGGCGTGATCCAGATAGGCGGCACCGGTTCAGTTTGGCACTCCCCTGCTACCTGCCGACCCGGCGGCCGAGCTGCCGACCCGGCGGCCCTGCGGCCGGCCGACTCGCCGGCCGGCGGCCCGAGGTCAGGGAATCGAGACCGCCTTGATATTGCAGAACTCCCGGATTCCCGTGGGCGGAGAGCTCGCGACCGTGACCCTGAGCTCTTGATCCCTCCGAAAGGAAGAGGGGGCATCGAGGCGACCATTCCGTTCACGAAGACGAGTCCCGCCTCCAGGTCGTTCAACGAACCGCAGCTGCTCGTCGGGCTCGTTGCTCCACACGCTTGATCCCAGGCCGAACTCCTTGCCGTTGGCCACGTTGAGTGCCTCATCGGCGCTGGCCACCCGGAAGAGCAGGGCCACCGGCCCGAACACCTCTTCGGTGGCCACCCGCATCGCCGGGGTGATACCGGTGATCACCGTCGGGCGATAGAAGAAGCCTGGGTGCCCGGTATCCGCCCGGTCCCACCACCCGCTCGCCCCCGCACAGGATCGTCGCCCCCTTGGACCCGTGCGTCCTCCACCTGCTCTTCGATGGTGTTCCTCGCCGCCGCCGTGACCAGCGGTCCCACCTCTGTCGCCGGGTCGAAGGGGTCGCCCACCGAGAGGGCGTCCATTGCCTGCGACGAAGCCTTTCGGTGAACGCAATCCCCCACCGACTCGTGCACGATGAACCGCTTGGCC
>CAVQVK010000017.1:0-10361 GCA_963717035.1 uncultured Acidimicrobiaceae bacterium
GGCGGTGCACGAGGTCGCCCAGGCGAACAAGCACGATCCGGAGCCGTTCGGGGCGGCCATGCGGCAATTCCACCGGCTCTTCGCTCAGCGGTGTGGCAACGAAACCCTGATCCTCATGGTTCTCGCCCTCGAAACGCTGTGGGGCGTCCAACGCGACACCTGGGCATACCGCATCTCCAACACCGGCGAAGCCCCGGACCTCGCTGTCCGGGATCACGGCCTCGGTGAGCATGCGGCGATCATCGAGGCGATTAAACAGGGCCAGTCCGAGCTGGCCCAAGAGCTGGTACGTGCCCACATCGTGACGCCGGACGTGTACGCGTCGACCGACTCGAGGGTCATTCAGATGATCGACCTGTTCGACTCATCGAACGAGCGGGGGGACCCCCAACCGCTCGACCGGGCTGACGGAAACGCCTGACTATCGAGCGCCCGGCCAGCCCAAGAGTCGCTCGAAGTGCACCCGAGAGCTCCGTAGCTTCCCCTCCATCAGGAGCTTGGGCGGGAACAGGGTCAGGTGCGTCCGCGTGAGTTCGAAGTCCCGGGCCTGCGTCGTGCCTTTCCAGTTCGGAAACGTGGCCGCCTCCAGATGATGCACAACCTGGTTGTCTCGTACCTCGTAGCGACCGGCGAAGGAACTGGCGGACAGGAACGCAGCGGCTTGCTCGGCCTCCGAGCCACCGAGGATGTCGCCTTCTTCGAACGGCGCACGGTCCGGGCGGGACAGGATGGCCAACATGTAGCCCTCCGGTGTGTAGGTGATGAACCCCTCTGGTGAGTCCCCGAACGGACGTCCAACCTCGCCGTCGTCGGCGTAGTGCTCCATGCTCAGGAGCCGGTAGGTACCCACCAGCTGGTTGCCTACATCGTCAATCGCCATGGTCTTCTCCTTATCGAACCGCGAGGCGAGGTGGACTCAGCCGGCAACGTCCCCCGCCGGAATCGCATCCTGGCGGATCAGCTCGAGGCGCACGCCGTCGGGGTCGGTGCAGTAGACGGAGTCGATCGGTGCCTGATCGCCGACCCGGTAACCGACCCGGGTGTGCGGGTACACGCGCCCTCCCAGCTGCACGATCCGCTGTGCCGCCGCATCCACATCGTCCACCTTCAGTCCCAGATGGGTGAGTCCCAGCTGGTTCATCGGCCGGCGCTCGGGGGCCCCGACCGTCCCGGGTGAGACGAAATGGAGGAGCTCGAGCGACATGCCGTCCCGGGTGAGGAAGCGGAACTCGAGCACGACATCGTCCAGCTCGACCAGCGGATCGATGTAGTGCTCAACCTCGCCCTGTAGCTCGGCCTGCTCGAAACCGAGGCCCTGGCAGTAGAAGGCCAGTGACCGGTCGAGGTCGGCGACGCAGATGCCAAAGTGGGTGAATGCCTCAATATGCATCGGACTCCTCGGATCTGGCGAGGCGGATGATGGTCCCATGGTCAGCTCACACCGGGGTCCCGTGGTCGCGGAACGCAGTGAACTCGTCGAACGACGGGTTCGATCCCTCGAGGCTCGGCAGTCCGCCCGGTGCGTCGGCGAACTGCACCAGCTCGATCCAGTTGCCACTCGGGTCCCGTACGAACGAGAACACGCACCGCTCGGGGAAGGCGGGGTCGGTCGACGGGCGGATGCCGTGGGCCCCGCCGCTTTCCACCAGCCGTGTGTGCGTGCCCAGGAGGTCGCTGACCACCAGGGTGAGCATGGTGAGCCCTCGCCGGATGATCGGTGTGACCTCCACGGGCTTTGCTGCCTGCTGGAGGAACAGCACGGTATTTCCGACCAGGTAGCCGTCCCCCACCTGGCGTCCGCCCATGCCCTCCATGATGAAGCGGCGGTGGGCGGCGATGTCGTTGACCTGGAGCACCAACCCGACCTCGTCGACACCGTCGTGCCCGACCGGCACCACGGTGACCTCGAGCCCGTCCGGATCATGGAGCGATCGCGGCCGGTCGGCGGCGGCATCGGCGACGATTAGCCCTCGATAGCCGGTCACGGCCGGATCGAGGGGAGTGCTCGACGCGTTGATCTTCAACCAGGATCCATGGAGCTCGTAGAAGATCTCCTCGTGACCCTCGATGATCTCGTCACGCTGGACCAGACGGAGGCCGAGCGTTGACTCATAGAACTCGCACATGGCCGCACCGTGGTCGGTCGGCACACCGAAGTCGAGTCCCGGCCGTGCGAGCAGGGCGTTGTCGGCTGTCATGACGAGAAGGCGGGGATCACTTCGCGGCCAAAGAGCCGGATCATGTCGGCCATCTCCTCGAAGCTGCCCATGGAGGACGTGGCCGAATTGCCGGCGGGAAGCCCCGCCCCGAAGGCGGCATGGAGGTGGGTGCATCCGGTTTCGTGCTCGTAGTACCTGATCTGCTCGATGACCTGATCGGGGTCACCCCACAGCAGTCGGTCACGGGCGATCTCCTCGGGGGTGACCGGCTCGCCGGCGTCCATGCGGGCGAACAGCTCCTTTTCGACGTCATCCTCAGCAGATTCTCGCCAGTGCTCCACCAGACCGTCGACGTAGGCCGGGAGCACCTCGTCCCTGACCTGTTTCCCGTCGGGAGCCACCCAGGCGTAGCGGCGCAGGATCCAGTCTGGCTCCTTCCCGGCCCGCTGGCACGATGACCGGTACGTCTTCAGGCATGCGTTGGCCTTGCTCAAGGACTGCACCGGGCCGCACAGCCAGGCGTCCCCCAGGCGAGCGGCTCGATCGACTGCGGCGTCGGCCACGCCGGCCACCCACAGGGGCGGATGTGGTCGTTGCACGGGCCGGGGGTACACGGTGAGCTCGGGGAACCGAGTGAACCGCCCCTCGAACGCCACGTTCTCCTTGGCCCACACCAGGCGGAGGATCTCGAGTGCTTCTTCCATTCGGGCACCACGCTGAGCAAAGTTCGTCCCCTGCACCTCGTACTCGAGGGGCCACCAGCCCAGGCCGACGCCGAGTGACACCCGCCCACCTGACATCTCGTCGATGGTGGCCACCTGCTCGGCCACCCGGACCGGGTTGTGGGCAGGCAGCAGGAAGATACCGGTCCCTACTCGCAGAATGTCGGTACGAGCGGCCACGGCGGCAAGGAACGTCAGCGGGTCGCTCATGATCCCGGGCATGAAGGAGTGGTGCCCGGTGGTCGCCGTGTCGAATCCGGACGCTTCGGCCATCCGGGCCAGCTCGAAGCTCTGATGGTACGGATCCCGATGGCTCAGGTCCCGCAGCAGCGGCAGCGAAAGCGAGAACTTCACCGAGTCATCCCGCTCCGCCGAGGACTACGTCGAGCGACTCCGGACCGTACTCGAGCGGATGGGCGACACACCGCCACTGGTAGCCCGGAGCCAGCTCCAGTGCTCCCGGCGGGAACAGGTCGAGCGTCTCCTCGAGGATGACCTTGCCGACCATGCGAGTCAGATGGTTGCCCAGGCAGAGGTGAGGCCCCGCACCGAAGGCAAGGTGCTCGGGAGGGCTCTCCCGATCGAGCCGGAATTGTCCGGCGCCGGGATAGACCGAGTCGTCGCGGTTGGCGGAGGCGATGCCCATCATCACGTGGTCACCGCGGTGCACGGGACACCCCCCGATCTCGGTGTCCTCGAGGGCGCTCCGGAAGAGAAAGGTCACTGGCGCCTCGAATCGCAACGACTCCTCGACGGCCGCGGGGATGAGCGACCGGTCGTCGGCGATCGCCCGGGCGAAGTCGGCAACGTCGGTCACGTACCGGTACAGCAGGTTCCCGATCATGTAACTGGCCGAGAGCGAACCGGCCAGGATGTTCACCGCCAAGGTGCGCACGTGCTGTTCGGGCAATTGCCACCCGCCTGCATCCTCAGACCGGACCATGACGCCGAGCAGGTCACCCTGGCCCTCGCCCGGATCGGCGCGTCGGGCCACGATCAGCTCATCGAGCACGGCGGCGAACTCCGGGAAGGCGCCGGCGATTCCTTCGCCTCGTTCGGTCTTCCCCAACGACGGCCAGGTGCTGTGCAACAGCTCATTGCACCATTCCATGACCTGGTCGTGGAGCTCGTCGGGGATGCCCAGGGCGTGGGCGGCCGCTGAGCCGGGCAGGGGGATGGCCAGCGCGTCCATCAGGTCGCCCTTCCCTGCCGTGGCCACGCCCGCCAGTCGCCGGCGAACGTTGTCCCGGGTCCAGGCCTCGGCGTCGTTCGCCGCCCGCAGGGTGAAGCCACGGAGAAGCAGGCGGCGGATCTTTGGGTGGAGCGGAGCATCGATCTCGCCCAGAAAGCTCTCCTCTTCGGGCACGACGACCCCGGGGGCGCGCATGTCCCCTACCGAAGAGAACCGTTTCGAGTTCCGGAACACCTGATTGGTGTCCTCGAACAGGGACGTGAAGACCACACCCTCGGCGGGCCGGACAACCGGGCGGTCCTTTCGGATCCGCTCGAGCAGCGACCAGTCCTTTGTCTTGGAGGTATCCATGGGATCGAAGGCGAACTCGTCGTCGATATCGGTAGTGCTCATGTGTTGCTCCTGTCCTCTGCCTGTTGCATCGGCACTCGTTTGTCCCATCGTGAACCGTGGCCGCAGCGTCTGTCCCGATCAGGTGATCGGGCAACTGCCCCCGTCGACCATCACTGTCTGCCCTGTCACGTACCGGGCGTCATCGCTGAGCAGAAATCGTGCGACACTGCCGACGTCGTCGGTGGCGTCGCCAAGCCGGCCCAGTGGGATGCGGCTGTGTACCCGGTCGCCCATCTCCGGGTCAGAGATGAACGCTTTGTCCATGGCCGGAGAGGACGCCAACGGAGCAATGGCATTCACCCGGATCCCGGCCGGGCCCCATTCGCGGGCCAGCGAGCGCATCATCCCGCGCTGGGCCGCCTTGACCATGGCGTAGGCCGCCAGCAGCTTCTTCCCCTCGAAGCCTGCCTCCGACGTGGTGACAAGAAACGAGCCCCCGACCGCCTGAAGCAACGGGAACGCCGCCTGGGCGATGAGGTACATGCCACGGATCGAGACGGCCACCTGATCCTGCAGATCACCGAGGGTGCTGTCCTCGAGAGGCAAGGAACGAGACGAGAGGGCGCTGGTGGCGTTGTGGACGACCCCGTGGAGCGAATCGGTGGACCTGGTGACGGTGAGAAAGGCGCTGGCAACGGACGCTTCGTCGGTGACGTCACACTCCACGAAGTGCCCCCTCCCACCGGCCCTGTCGACTTCCTTGGCCACCGCGGTCCCCTCGGTCGTCCGGCGGGCGGTGACCCATACGTCCCAGCCGAGCGCAGCCGACGCGATGGCTATGCCGCGACCGACCCCGCCCGATGCTCCGGTCACGAGGATGCTCCGCTTCTCGCCGCTCACCACGCCCTCCCGCAGTCGGCTCGGACTACGGTCCCGGTGACGCCAGCGGCCGCCGGCGACCACAGCATCTCCACCGCGCCGGCGACCTCGTTGCCCGGGGTTCCCGGAAACGAGGGGAGGGGCGGCTGCATGCCGAGCAGCTTCTCCGGCGCGCTGAACAGCTCGGTGGTCACCAGGTTGACCCGGCACCGGCGCGGTCCGTGGATGAGGGCGGCCGAACGGGTCAACGCCATCAGCCCGTCGGCCAGAGCCGTCAGGTCGGACCGCCCGTGGGAATCGAGCGCCGCCGGCCGTTCGGCCACGACGACCACCGATCCGCCGTCGGCGCACAGGCCGACGGCGGCACTGACGGCGGTGAACCAGGTGGCGACGGGGAGCTCGACCTGATCGATCCAGTGGCGGTGGTCCAGATCGGTCAGGGCGACCGACGGCGTCGGTTCGGCCCATGTGCACACCACGATGGCGTCCGGTCTCGGGGCCGAGCGCAACTCCTCGCCCCAGGCGGCAAGGGTGTCCCGCCACGGCCAATCCCATCCCTCGCCGGCAGGTCCGGGCAGGGTGGGCGGCGCGTGCGACCGGCAACCCGAAGCTGTCGCCGAGCTGGTGCGTGGCCTTGAGATCATGACCGATGAGCAGGCGACGGTCGACCGGGTCCGTGGACATCGATTTGGGCAGTCAGGCGTTGACGGGGGCGAATTCGATGGGGCCGTGGGCGACGCCCCTGGTGGGCACGAGCTGGTTCAGCTCCACCCCACCCTCGTCGACCTCCCAGTCGCCGACCATCTCGAGCAGGACCTGGAGAGCGACCCGGACCTCGAGGCGGGCTACGGCGTTGCCGAGGCAGTAGTGGATCCCGTGGCCGAAGGCCCAGTGCACCTTGACTTCTCGGTCGAGATCGAGCACGCCAGGATCGGGGTAGGCAGACTCATCGTGGTTGGCCGAACCGTAGAGCACCAGCACCTGGTCCCCTTCGGGAATGGTCACGTCATGAAGGGTCACGTCGCGGGTCGTGCATCGGGCCAGGCCCTGCACGGGGGAGATGTAGCGGAGCAGCTCCTCGAGGGCTCGGGGCCAGCGCTCGGGCTCTCGGCCAACGCTCGGCGGGCGTCCGGGAAGACGGCCCAGTGCCAGCACGCTCTGAGCGATCATGTTCATGGTGGTGTTCTGGGCGGCGTCATGCAGCAGTGAGCAAAAGCCTGCGACCTCATCGATGGTCAGGTCTTCGCCCTTCACCTCGGTGTGCAGGATCTGAGAGATGAGATCGGCGCCCCGGTGCTCGCGGCGCTCTTTGACCAGCTCCAGCCAGTAGCGTTCCATCTCGCCGTAGGCACTAAGGGCGGCCTCGCTGGTGAAATCCCCGCCCGCCAGCGTGTCGAGGTTCCACTTGAGGAATGTCTTCCGCTCTGAGCATGGGGAGATCCATCAGCGCGCACATGGTGATGGTGGGGATCAGCTGTGCGAACTGGGTGGCTGCGTCGAAGCCTCCTTCGCCTCGGTATTCCCCGATCAGCTCCTCGGCGTACTGCCGCACGTCCGGTTCGAGTCCGGCGATTCGGGACGGGGTCAGGACGCGCGACCAGCACGTTCCGCAGCTCGTCGTGGCGCGGTGGGTCCATGTTGAACATGTTCGGTGGCAAGAGCGTGATGTCGGTATCGACCAACGTGCCACGGGCCGACGAGAAGGTCCGCCAGTCGTTAAGCGCTTCGTTAACGTCGTCGGCCCGGCTCAACATCCAGTAGTGCGGCCAGACCCGGTGGTCGGGAACCTCGCGGCGATAGACAGGATGCTCCTCCCGCATCACCCGGTAGTGCGGATACGGGTCGGCGAAGTAGGCCGGATCGAAGGGATCGAACTCGAACATCACGGCATCCTTTCCAGGCAAGTCGTCGTCCGCCGCTAGCCCCAAGCGCCCCCTCTAAGGGGCCGCTTCGGGCCACACTAGCAATCATTACGTAACAAGGCGGGAACGAGGGCTATTCAGGGCTAAGTGATCTCTGACCAGCACGAACACGCCGGGGGCACCCCGGAGCGGCGTCGTCTCGCCCAACGTCGAGCACATCCAAAGGTGGGCGGAGACCGCACTGCTGCCTCATGATCTTGCCTTCGAGGGTGCGGGCGATACGGCAAAGATTACAAGCATCACTATTCATATCTGGGTACGATCGCATCACGTATATCCGAGCAGAGAGGGGCGGTCCCGGTGTCGAACGATCCAGCAGAAGAAGCCCTGGCGCACTGCCACATCACCTCGCTCCTGGCCAAGTATTACCAAGCCATCGACATCGGCAACTGGATCGTGCTCGATCAGGAGATCCTGGCTGACGACGCGGTGTGGGAGGTGATCCAGCACTCACCATCGGGAGGCACCATCGAGGACACGGTCAAGGGTCGTCAGGAGATCGTGGGCTGGTTCGAGCAGATCATGGGGGGCGACGCTTCCATGAGCGAAGGGACGTGCCGTCACTTCATCTCGACCCACGTCATTGACGTCGACGGCGAAAGGGCGCGGTCCAAGAGCCATCTGCAGGCGTTCGACACGCACACGTTCATCATGCTGTCCAATGGCGTGGTGGAGGCCGACCACGTCAAGACCGAGGGTGGCTGGCGTATCCGCCGCTACCACATCGACGAGGACATCACCGATGCGGACATGGATGCGTTCAAAAAAGCCGTCCCCCGGTAGATCCGGCGCTGGGTGACTCCATGTGCCCAGCCTGTTAGAGATGGCACCATCACGTGCCGAGTACGGCGCCGTGTCGACCAGCCGTTGGTGGCCCTCCGAAGCCGGATGTAGGTTTTGAGCGCAAGCGGGTGGAGGCTCTAAGAACGTGTCGGACTACGCCGGCACATTGAAAATAGGGGGAAGACGTGGCTGATCTGGATGGCAAGACGATCGTGATCTCGGGGGTCGGACCGGGCCTGGGCCGGGAGACCGCCCTGATCGCCGCTCGGGAGGGTGGCAACGTCGTGCTCGGCGCCCGCACCGAGGCGACCTTGGAGTCGATTGGCAACGATGTCGAGAAGGCCGGGGCCAAGGCGGCCTACCTGCGCACCGACGTCGCAAATCCGGCGGACGGTCAGGCGCTGATCGATCTGGCCGTGTCGACCTTCGGCCGGCTCGATGGGCTGATCAACATCGCCGCCCTCGACGCCGTGTTCGGTGGCCTGCAGACCGCCGGGGACTTCAGCGAGTGGCGTCAGGTCTTCGACGTCAACCTCTACGGCACCCTCGCCCTCACCCGGTCCGCCCTGCCCGCGCTGGGGGAGTCCAACGGGTCGGTGGTCTTCGTCTCCTCCCAGACCCAACACCACCCGCCACCCCAGGTGCTCCAGATGGCCTATGCGTCATCGAAGGCGGCGGTCACCGGAGCGATGCGCCATCTCTCCCAGGAAGTGGGTCCCGACGGGATCCGCGTCAACGAGGTGGCCCCGGGCTGGATGTGGGGTCCGAGCGTCGAGGGGTACGTGAACATGATGGCCGACCAGCGTGGGGTCGAGGCCACCGTCGTCTTGGCCGAGATGACCGCGACCTTTCCGTTGCGCCGCATGTCCACCGACGCCGAAGTGGGCGAGGCCCTGGTGTTCTTCGCCTCGCCCCGGTCGAGCGGCATCACCGGGCAGACCCTCCTCATCAACGGTGGGGAGATCGTGAAGTGACGTTTACGTCTCGGCCTTGATGCGCCGAGCTCGCCTGAGGTTCTGGTACGTATTTATAGTGGAATTTCTATAAATACCTAATAAAGCTAGAAGTTCCCCCTAGGTCCGGGCTCGAACCGAGTCGAGGTCGGGTATCCAGCGCCGCATGAACGCATCGAACATGGGCACGGTGAAGTCGATCTCGCCCCACCGCGGCGAGTAGCACAGCGCCTTCTTGATCAGCCCGTCCCTGGTCGGTCCTAAGGCCGGTGGTCTTCTTCCCCAACAGCGCCGCCACCTCGGACGACCGCCTCGGACCGGGCCCGAGCTCCCCCATGGCCCGGAGGTAGGCCCGCTCCGGGTTGCCGGTCCGGCCGATGCGGACCCGGAAGAAGCCGTCGTCGAGCTCGGCCGTGGCAACCGGGATGCTCCGTTCGACGTCGTCCAAGTTGATGGTGTCGGGTCCGTCCGAGGCGGCCCACGCCTGCTTGCCGAACTCCTGGAGGAAGTACGGGTAGCCCATGCGTCACCTCGGCCAGGCGATCCAGGGCGCCTTCGGTCCAGCTGACTCCTTCGTCCGCCACCGGGACGATGAGCGCGTCGCGGACCTGATCCGGCGTCAGGGAGTCGATCACCGGGAACGTGAACAACCGCTCGGCATAGGACTTGGCCTCGCCGGTGAGGGTGGCCAACGAAGGGAGGCCGGCGGCGGCGATGGTGATCGGGAGGATCAGCTGCGTCGCCCGATGCAGGCCCATGATGAGCGCCTCGAGCGTCTCCGTCTTCACGTAGTGCAGCTCGTCGATGGTGATGAGGACACCGGTGTTGTGGTCCCGGGCGACCTCCCCCAGTTCCACGAAGAGCCCGGCCAGGTCCGTGGCCAGGTCTCCGGAGTCAGCCGGTCCGCTCACCGCCTCGACATCGATGCTCAGCTCGGGGCCGTTGGGAAGGCGGATGGTGAAGGCCTTGAGGACCCCGAGGGCCCGCCGCACCCGCTCGCCGATGCGCCGCTTGGCGTCCATCGACAGGAGGACCCGCCGAAAGGCGGCGGCCAGCCGAGCGGGCAGGTCGCCGTCCTCGCTCACCTCGATGTGCTCGTGGAAGTACCCACGGCCATTGGCCAGCTGCTCGAACTCGTTGAGGAGGACGGTCTTCCCGACCCCTCGCAGGCCGGTGAGCATCTCGCTGCGACCGTCGCGCCCCAACAACAGTCGCTGGAGGGCGACATCCATGTCTTCGATCTCCCGCTCCCGCCCCACCAGTGCCGGCGGCCGCGTGCCGGCCCCGGGGCTGAATGGGTTCCGGACCGGATCCACGGAACCAATGTATACCCGGCTTACCCAGGTATAGGGATATCTCTATACGTCCGTAAAAGCGGCTATTCCTGGGTCACGGAGCGCGTATAGCCCGATACCTAT
>CAVQVK010000018.1:0-60912 GCA_963717035.1 uncultured Acidimicrobiaceae bacterium
AACCCCTAATAACCCTAGTTACTTCGACCTGAAAAAGTCGGTTCAGACATGGGAGTCGTTTCGGCGTAGAAGCCGCCGTGGGCCCACATAGGGCCCCGACCCGACCTCTCCGGTCGTTTTCACCCCTATTTCCAGCCGTTTCCGGCCGGTGGGGCGCGACGGGAGAGGTCGGGACGAGATCAGTTGACGCACTTCTTCGGTGATGGTGGAGGGCGGCTCGGAGGTCCGGTCGCGGTGGGCCGGTGTGTCTGTCTTGAACCGGTGGAATCGGGCGCGTTTGTTGCTCTTCGATAAGCACAGCGATCTTGGTGGCGTTGTGGGCGAGCACTCCCCATCCGCACCATGTGCGCGCCCCGTTGATGCCGTCGAGCACGGTCCGTTCCCAGCCCCAGGAATGCTTGAGATGCGATATCCGTCCTTCGGATCCGGTGCGCCACTTGACGAGCTTGCGAAAGCGGCGCGAGGACTCGAGTCTCGCCGCCTCGCACCGGGCCGTCCCCGTCTCGGAATGGCGACGTGTTTCACCCCGAGAGCCTCGAGTTCGGTCTCCACTCTCGCTTCGCCATAGCCACGATCGGCGGTCACGGCTTTGGGCACCTTCCCGAAGAGCGACCTGATGCGGGTGATGGCCGGCACGAGCATGGGGGCATCGGACGGGTTGCCCTTTTCGACGTTGTGGTCGACGACGATGCCATCGATGTTGTCGGTCACCTGTGCCTTGTACCCGAACTCGACCGGCTTGCCCAGGCGACCCTTGCGGATGGGACGGGCATCGGTGTCGTGGAGGGAGACCAGCCGGGTGGCGCCATCGGGGACCTCGCCGGACAGTCGGATGCGGGTCTGGCTGATCACCTGGTCCAAGGTGGCGATGGTGGCCTCGAGCTCGGCGACCAGCCCGGTGGCCTTGCCTGTCGCCGCGTCGCCGGCCCGGCGCAGTCCTCGCCGGGCATTTATAGCCACGACCTGGGCGTCTTTGACGGCAGACTCGGCGATCGAAGCCAGCTCGCCGGTCAGGCCGAGCACCTCGTCTTTGGCATCGCCGCTTCGTCTCCGCAGCCAGGCGGCGATCTGATGAGCGCGACGGCGCACCGAACGGGTGCGGTCCCGAAACCGGGTCCGACGGGCCAAGCCCGCTGCCTTGATCGCCCCCACGGTCTTGGTCAACTTGGCCACCCCTTTGGCCAGGAGACCCGAGTCGGTCGGGTAGGCGACGTTGGCGGGAACGACCGTGGTGTCAGCGCGCACCTTGTCGAGCTTCACCACACGAGCGGCCATGGCCTTTTTGAGCAGCGTCTCGTTCAACTGGTCGACGGCTTCGTCCCCGCAACGGGAGGTGATCTTCATGAGCGTCGTCGGATGGGGCACCGTGTCGGCGATCCCGATACGACAGAAGCGTCGCCAGGCCAGCGAGTCACCAACTTCAGCGCACAGGGTCTCGAAGCCGAGCCGGTACCGGAAACGCAGGAACATCATCCGCAGGTAGGTCTCCATCGGGATCGACGGCCGGCCGATCTCGGGGTCGAAGAAGGCGACGAACGGATCGAAGAACACGGGGTCGTCCAGTAGTTCGTCCACCTGTGCCAGCCCTGGTGGGAGGCGCAGAAACTCGGGCGGGAGGATTGTCTCCCATAACGTCTGCTGAGCGTCTACCTTGGTGCGCAACACGATGGCTCCATTCTCTCCGGGAAGAGGGATGGAGCCATCGTTGCGTCATTCGGACCAGAACGCGAGCACCCTCCCATGATGAACGCGCTGGTCACGGGCCATTTTCAAATGTCCTTTTTCAGGTCGAAGTAGTTAGCCCGACGCGGGAGACAGCTCGGGCAGAGGCTGAAACCCGTGGACGACCACCCAGCAGGTCCCCTGCGGTTGCCCGTTGGTCTTGAGCTTGCAGGCGGCCGAGGGGGGCACGTTGTTGTGCAGCTCCACCACCTGGTACTGGGTGGACCCGTAGTACTTGTTGGGCCCGTAGGTCAGCGTCGGCGTGGAGCCGCCGGGGAAGTTCTGGACCTTCGACATAGCCTGGACGAACGTTCGGCGGTTGAGGTTGGGTCCGGCGTTTCTGGCCGCGGTGGCGAACAGCCGGATGGAGGTGCACCAGGCCTGGATCGGCCCCTGCTCCTCGATGAAGGAGCTCGTGCCGGTCAGGCCGACGATCTCCGGGTAGACCTTGTGCCAGTCGGCGTAGCAGCTGCGCACCCCCGGGTCGTAGCCGCCCTGGCTCTCGGGGCGGCTGTCGTCGAAGCCACCCAGCGTGTAGGTGGTGACCCCCTGTTGCCCGTCGAGCGCCGTCTCGTCGGGCACGGGCATGATCCCCAACGCCGACTGGACGGTTCCCTCGTAGTCGCTCAGCAGCAACTTGGGGAAGTAGTTGTCGGCGGTCTCGGCGTTCACCACCGGGAAGAAGGCATTGAAGGGGATGATGGGGATCACCGAGTCGACCCCGGCGCTCTTCAGCTTCTGCACCACCAAGGGCGCCTGGCTGTTGGTGGTGGCCGTCTCCGAGGGATCCGACGCGATGGTCTCGACCATCGGTGTGACACCGGCCCGCTCGAGGTCGGGGAGCAGGTACTGGTTGAGCGCGGCCTGGTCGCTGGCCCGGTCGCCGGCGATCACCCCCACCTTGTGAGCGCTCCCGAGCAGTCCAGAGCTCAGCCCCCAGTTCACCGTGGTCTGCAAGATCGCCGCGTCGTCCGGCCCCGTCCACCACAGGTAGGGGGCGCCCTTCTGCGTCCAGCTGCTCACCGTCGACCACGCACTGATCAGTGGGGTCTGGCCCTCCTGGGTGATGCAGAGCTGGTTGTCGCCGGTCCAGGTGCCCGCCCCGTCGATCACGGCGAAGGCGGCCGGGCTGCCCTCGGTCCAGTCCTTGCACAGGGCCCGCATGTTGTTCTCGTTGGTGGGGTCGTAGTTGACCACGATGGGGTTGATCTTCTTGCCGTTGATACCGCCGCTCCGGTTGATCAGGTCGACGTACAGGTGGATGGCCTTGACCTGCTCACCGAACTCGGCATCCTGGGCGAATCCCACCTTTCCGGCCAGCGAGTTGAGCGCGACCACCGGGAACACCACGTTGATCTTGTTGCCGACGATGCCCCGGGTGGAGGTGCTGGCCCGGTTCACCGTCGGCTCGAGCCGGTTGATGCCCCGGCGGCGCCCACGCCCAGGGTGGACGAGGTCGACGGAGCCACGGCGACGTAGGTCACGACACCGGCGACCACGGCGAGGACCAGGGCCACGGTACGGGCCTGGGTCGAGCGGGGTCGGTGCCGGAACCGCCGGGCGGCACGACGAACGGGCCGAAGCAGTACCCGGCCCCAACCCGACGACCCATCGGTCACGGCTCACCCCCCTCGACTCCCTGAACCCCCGAGCCGGTGCTCCCCACCTCGCCGGACACATCGATCGCCTCGGCGCTCGCCCCCAGGTACGCCGACAGGGCCCGCGGGTCCCGGCTCACCTGGTCGGGGGAGCCCGACGACACCACCGACCCGGCCTCCATCACCACCACGTGGGAACAGAGGGCGAAGACGAGGGGGACGTCGTGCTCGACCAACAGTATGGTGCAGCCCGCCACCTGGTGCAGGCGTTGCAACAGGGGCACGAAGGCCTCGGCCTCCCGCTGGGCGATGCCCGCCGTCGGCTCGTCGAGGAGCAACAGCCGGGGCTGGGCCAGGACGATGCTGGCCAGGTCGACCACCCGCCGGGTCCCGGTCGAGACCTCGGCCGTGCGGTGGTGGCGGAAGCGACTGAGCCCGAACGAGTCGATCACCCGGTCCACCGCCCGGCGCTTGTCCCGTTCGCTCTTCCGGGCCCTCGGCGTGCGGATGGTGGCCGACACCACCCCGACCGACGAGCGGGCGTCCTCGCAGACCAACAACACGTCCTCGATCGACAGCTCGGGAAAGAGGCGGCAGTCCTGGAACGAGCGCACCACCCCGAGCGACATCCGTTGCTCGGGCAGGAGATCGGTCACCTCCTCGCCGTCGACCCGGATGGAGCCGGCGTCGGGCTTCACGTTGCCCGACACCACGTCCAGGGTGGTGGTCTTGCCCGACCCGTTGGGGCCGATGAGGCCCACGATCGACGACGGCTCGACGGTGAGGGTCACCCCGTTGACCGCCCGCAGCCCTCCGAACGTCACCACCAGGTCGTCGACCTCGAGCCGGGCCGGGCCGGGCGGACATCAGGCCACGTCCTCGACTATCGGGGCGGCCAGGCCGCCCGGGCCGCCGGAGAGGTCGGAGGGCTCGGGACGGTCGGGCCGCTGGAGCAGCCATTGGATGCCGTCGGTGACCACGTCGCCGAGGCGGTGCATGATCTCGGCCAGGCCGCCGGGCAGGTAGAGGATGAAGGCGATCAGCCCGAGCCCGCTGGTCAGGAACTGGATGGTCGCGGTGGTGCCGAAGATGGCCGGCAGCCCCACCAGGTAGACGGCGCCGAGGACGGCGCCGGGGACCGAGCCCAGCCCGCCGATGACCACCATGGAGACGATCAGGATGGAGACCGAGGGGTCGAAGGTGCTGGTGCTGAACCGCTCGCTGGCGAAGGCCAGGCAGACGCCGGCGTAGCCGGCCATGAAGCCCGAGAGGGCGAAGGCCAACAGCTTGGTCCGCACCACGGGGGTGCCCATGGCCGCGGCCCCGATCTCGTTGTCCCGCACCGACACCAGGCGCCGGGCGATCCCCCGGTCCCGCCAGACCCGCACCATCAGCACGGTCAACACCAAGACGCCGAGCGAGAACCAGGCGAAGGCCCGCTCGGAGCCGAGCGAGAGGCCGAAGAGGGTGGGCCTCGAGATCAGGGTGGAGGCCGGATTGGGCAGGCCGGTGCACAGCTGCTTGCCGACCAGCGGCACCGTCCAGCACGACGTCGACAGCACCGACTGCTGCATCCAGAGGGCGAAGGCCAGGGTGGAGACGGCGAGGTAGAGGCCGCGGACCCGCAGGGCGGGGAGCCCGACCAGTACGGCGACGACGGCGGTGACCGCCCCGGCGAAGACCATGAGCACCACCAGGGGCAAGCTGTTGCCGAGGTGGGCGGCCATCACCGCCCCCACCGCCACCAGGCCGAACTGGCCCAACGACACCTGGCCGGCCCACCCGGTCAACACGGTGAGGGACAGGGCAATCACCGCGTAGAGGCAGATCTGGGAGAGCAGATAAGAGTTCCCGGTGCTGAGCACGAAGGGCAAGAGGGCGACGACCGCCACTGTGGCCACCACCCCGGTGGTGCCCACCCGCTCCCGAAGGACGGTGCTGGCCCGCCGCGCCGCCACCGAACCGAGGAGCCAGGTCGAGCGTTCCTCGCTCCGGGCCCCCCGTCGCAGGGCGGCGACCCGGACCAACAGGATGGCCATCAACAGGGCGAACATGATGGTCTGGACCGAGGCCGTGGACGAGATGTTCCAGGTGAGGATCTCGTAGAACACGCCCACGGCGATGCCGGAGACGAAGGACACGGTCAGGTTGACCATCGCCCCGATCAGGGCGGCGGTGAGGGCGAAGAGCAACAGGTCGGGGCTGAGGGGCTGGGTCAGCACGCTGGTCTGGCCGGGCGAGGCCAGGATGGCGGTGAAGGCGGAGAGGATCCCGGCCATGGTCCAGGCCATGGTCGAGGCCCGCCGCACCCACACCCCCGAGAGCCGGGCCGAGTCGGCGTTCTCCGACATGGCCCGCATGGCCAGCCCCCAGGGCGAGTACCGGATGAAGGCGGCAAAGGCGATGGCCACGATGGGGGCGACGATGAGGGTGAGCACGGCACCCGGCCCGAAGACAAAGCCGTCGATGGCGAAGGACACGTGGATGGGGACAGGGAACGGAGCCGAGAGGTGCCGGGGCAGGATGAACGGGAAGGCGGTGAAGACGTAGAGCACCTGGGAGAGCCCGATGGTGGCCACCATGACCAGCACCCGGGGTCGGTCGAACAGCCGGCGCAGGACCAGCTCGGACAGGGCGCCCATCGACCGCGGCCAGGGCGATCGCCAGCACCAGCGAGAACCAGTAGTTGAAGCCGAAGTCGACGGCGCACTTGACCAGGAACACGGCGGCGACCACGCCGAGCTGACCCTGGGCGAAGTTGAGGACCCGGTTGGTGCGGTAGACGAGGACCAGGCCCATGGCCAACAGCCCGTAGTTGAGTCCGAGCACCACACCCTCGAGGAGGACGAAGCCCGGAACCGACATGGCCAGTCAGCCGAGCCCGGTTCCGGCCTCGGCCAGGAACACCGGTCGGAGGAGATCGTCCCGACCCAGGAGCTCGGCGGTGGGCCCGTCGAAGCGGACCTCCCCCCGCTCGAGGAAGAAGGCCCGCTCGGCCAGGTGCATGGCCCGGTTCACGCTCTGCTCCACCAGGACGACGGTGGTGCCCTTGGCGTTGACGTCGCGGACGATCCCCATCAGGCGATCGACGGTCTTGGGGGCCAGGCCCAGGGCCAGCTCGTCGATCAACAAGAGCTTGGGTCGGGTCATCATGACCCGGGCCAGGGCCAGCATCTGCTGTTCGCCACCCGACAGCGTGCCCGCCGCCTGGTCGAGCTTGGTGGCCAGTTCGGGGAAGGCGGCGGCCGCCTCCTCCATCGCTGCTCCGGCCCGGGCCCGCTCGCGCCGGAAGGTGAACCCACCGATGCGCAGGTTGTCCCGCACGGTGAGGCCGGGGAAGGTCATCTTCCCCCCGACCAGGAGGGCCACCTCCTGGTGGATGATCTGCTCGGGCTCCAGGTAGGTGGAGTTGACCCCGAAGATGCGGACCACGCCACGATGGGGGTGCTCGAGCCCGGCCACGGCCCGCAACAAGGTCGACTTGCCGGCGCCGTTGGTGCCGAGCAGGGCCACCATCTCACCCTGGGCCACCTCGAGGCTGACATCGAAGAGCACCTGGTTGGCGCCGTAGAAGAAGTCGAGGTTGTGGATCTGCAGCGCCGGCGTGTCCCCGCCCGCCTGGCGTCGCTTCCCCTCGGCGTAGCGCTCGAGCACGTCCTCGATCACCAGGGTGATGTCCCGGCGGACGTAGCGCGACCCGATCAGCAGAAAGACGCCTCCGATCACGCACACCGGGGCGATGAGGGTCAGGGCCACGACGATGCCGTGCAGGCCGCCGATGGAATCGGAGATGGCACCGAGCAGCACGCTCCCGGTGAAGCCGCCGAAGACCAGCGAGTACACCCCGAACATGGCGAAGCAGATGGTCCGCATCTCGGGCGGGGCGGTGGCGGCCAGGGTCAGGAAGATGCAGATGGACAGCGGGGCCACCGCCGCGTTGGCCAGGGTCTGCAGGGTGACGCACATCCACAGCTTGGGCACGTAGAGCGAGGACACGAAGAGCACGCCGTAGGCGGCGATGCAGTAGCCGGCGATGGCCAGGGGGCGCTGGGGCGCCCGGCGGAAGTAGCGGTCCCCGACGACGTAGGCGACGGGCAACCCCAAAAAGGCGGCCAACCCGATGATGGCGTAGACCTCGCTCCGACCGGCCACGCTGAGCCCGAACTTGTCGCTGAAGAAGAGGCTGCCGAACAGGGGGGCGCCGGTGCCGGCGAAGCCGAGGATGCCCACGGCGATCAGCGCGAAGTAGAGGGACTTGATGCGCAGCAGCCGGCTGAGGGCCGAGCCGAGCAACACCCGCGGTGCCTTCTCCTGTTGGGACTGGACGTCCATCCCCGAGGACTTGAGGATGTGGCTCTCCTCGTTCGCCCCCTTGTCCGGCTCGCGGATGGTGAACAGGGCGAAGCCGAGTGGGATGCCGACGAGGGCGACGAGCAGTCCGAAGCGCCAGTTGTGGGCCACGGTGACCACGTAGCCGAAGATGAGGATGCCCACGGTCTGGGACAGCGGGTCACTCAGGTTGTGCCAGCTGAACACCCGGCCCCGGGCTTCGGTGGGGTAGGCGTCGGACAGGTAGGAGTTGTGCACCGTGTTGTTGACCCCCGACCCGATCGACGCGGCCAGGTAGAGGAAGGCGAACGCCCACACGTTGGGGGAGAGGGCCATGAACGACCCGAAGACCGAGAACACCAACAAGGCGCGCCGCGGCCACCACCTTGCGGCTGCCCCGGTCGGCCAGGACGGCCAGGGGGACGGCCCAGAGGAGCTGGGCCACCTGGGCCACGAAGGCCACGGCGGCCAGGCCGGTGTTGTGCATGTGGAAGGACTGCTCGAGGTTCTTGCCGATGATGGCGATCCCGTTGATGAACGTCCCGGGCACCATGGCCGCCCCGGTCAGCAGGACGAGGGGTGCGTACCCCGAGGCGCGGAGGATGCCGAGCAGTGGGGGTGCCCGGCCCTCCCCGGTCCCGGGCATCAGCTCGATGTCGGCCACCACCTGGCGGTCGCGGTGTTTGGCGACGACTTCCTTCAGCAGCTCGTCGGGAACGGCGAAATCGAAGAGTGCCTCGTCCGGCATCGGCGTGAGCCTATCCCTGAGCCAGGGCGCCGGGGACGGTTGTTTTCCCCGGTCCGCCGCCCGGGTCCGGTTCAGCCCTCGGGCGAATCCCGCCAGAGCTCGAGGCCCGCGGCCGCCGCTCCCTCGTCGATCTTGGCCAGCTCCTCGGGCGAGAACCCGAGGTGGTCGAGGGCGGCCACGTTCTCCTCGAGCTGGGCCACGCTGCTCACGCCGACCAGGACCGAGGTGACCCGCGGGTCACGGAGGGCCCAGGCCAGCGCCAGCTGCGACAGCTGCTGGTCCCGCGACGCAGCCAGGTCGGACAGGGCCCGGAGATAGGTCCGGTTCTCCTCGCTCAGCATCTGAGGGAACAGCGTGGTCCCCTTCGAGCCTCGCGAGCCCTCGGGGATGCCGTCGAGGTAGCGATCGGACAACAGCCCCTGGGCCAGGGGGGAGAAGGCGATGCACCCGACCCCTGCGTCGTCGAGCACGTCGAGCAGGCCGTCTTCGACCCAGCGGTTGAACATCGAGTACGACGGCTGGTGGATCAAGAGCGGCGTGCCCAGGGCGGCCATGATCTCGACCGCTTCGGCCGTGCGGGCGGCGGAGTAGGAGGAGATGCCGGCGTAGAGGGCCTTGCCCTGGCGCACCGCGGTGTCGAGCGCGCCCAGGCTCTCCTCCAGCGGGGTATCGGGGTCGGGCCGGTGGTGGTAGAAGATGTCGACGTAGTCGAGGCCCAGCCGGCCCAGGCTCTGGTCCAGGCTGGCCAGGAGGTACTTCCGCGAACCCAGGTCCCCGTAGGGACCGGGCCACATGTCCCACCCCGCCTTGGTCGAGATGACCAGCTCGTCGCGGTACGGGGCGAGGTCCTCGCGCAGCAGCCGGCCGAAGTTGGTCTCGGCGCTCCCGTAGGGCGTCCCGTAATTGTTGGCCAGGTCGAAGTGGGTGACCCCGAGGTCGAAGGCCCGCCGGACGATGGCCCGCTGAGGCGTCGATGGGGTGGTCGTCGCCGAAGTTGTGCCACAGGCCGAGCGAGAGGGCGGGCAGGAGCAACCCGCTGCAGCCCGCAGCGCCGGTACTCCATCGACCCGTAGCGATCGGGGGCGGGCACGTAGCTCGGCACCGGACGAGTGTACGTCGCAGCCCCGGTTTGCACCGGGGCCCGGCGGTAGGGTGATGGGGGCGAGGCGACCCGCCGCCGCCGGCGGGACGCAGTCCGAAGGGTGGTGTCGTGCAGGTCACGATCGTGGGCGGTGGCAGCTACCAGTGGTCGCCCGAGCTGATGGCCGACCTGTTCGGCACCGAGTCGCTGCAGGGGCTTGCACCTCGTGCTCGAGGACATCGACCCGGCCCCGTTGCCCCGGATGCAAGCGCTGGGCGAGAAGGTCAGCGCCGCCCTCGATGCCAAGGCCACCATCACCACCACCACCGACCAGCGCCGGGCCCTGGAGGGGGCGGACTTCGTCATCGTCACCATCTCCACCGGCGGCTTCACCTCGATGGCCGTCGACCTCGACGTCCCCGCCCGCTACGGCATCCGCCAGTCGGTGGGTGACACCGTCGGTCCCGGGGGGGTCAACCGGGCGTTGCGTAACGTCCCGATCCTGGCCGGCATCGCCCGGGACATGGACGAGGTCTGCCCCGACGCCTGGTTGCTCAACATCACCAACCCCATGTCCGCCCTGACCCGCACGGTCAGCGCGGTGAGCTCGGTCAAGGTGATGGGGCTGTGCCACGAGGTCGGCAACTGGTGCTGGGACGTGGCCCTGATGCTCGGCCTGCCCCACACGGCCGTGCGGCCCACGGTGAGCGGGGTGAACCACTTCCCGGTCGTCCCCGAGGTCGACATCGACGGGCAGGACGGGTTGGACGTCCTCCGGGGGATCACCGAGGAGGTCGGCGGCCTGGACGCCCTCGCCCCCCGGCCGGGCCAGGAGGAGGCCCCCCAGTTCTCCAAGCTCGACTTCGCCCGGCGCCACCGGTTGCAGCTGACCCTGTTGGACCGCTGGGGGGCCATCCCCGCGGCCAACGACCGTCACCTGGCCGAGTTCTGCCCGTCCATCCTCACCGCCGAGTCGGAGTGGGGGGCCGAGTTCGGCATCGAGCTGACCAGCATCGAGAAGCGCCAGGAGCACCAGGACGGGTACGTGGCCGACGTGGGCGCCTGGCTCGATGGGACCAAGGAGCTGCAGACCTGGCCGTCCGGTGAGCTCCCGGCCGTGGTCGTCGACTCGCTGGTGACGGGCGAGCGTCGCGACCTGCCGGTCAACATCCCCAACCAGGGCCAGTGCCCCGACATCCCCCTCGGCTCGGTGGTCGAGTCGATCTGCGTGGTCGACGGCGACGGGGTGCGCGGCCGGGACCAAGCCGCGCTGCCGGCACCGTATGCCGAGCTGGTCCGGCGTCATGCGGCCAACCAGGAGCTGACGGTGCGGGCCGCGCTCGAGGGCGACGGCGCGCTGGCCCGCGGCCGCGTTCGCCCTCGACCCGCTGGCCGGGCGGGGGGATCTCGACCAGACTGACGCCATGGTCGACGAGCTGCTGGCCGCCACCGCGCAGTGGCTACCTCAGTTCCCCGCACCGGTGGCCTGACCCGAAGGATCGCAGATGCACATCGGTTTCATCGGCCTCGGCGCCATGGGCCTACCCATGACCCGCCACCTGCTCGAGGCCGGGCACACCGTCACCGTGGCGTCGCGCAGCCCCGGTCCGGTCGAGGCGGCCGTCGCCCTGGGCGCGGTGGCCGGAGGGTCCCCTGCGGCGGTGGCTGAGGCCAGCGAGGTGACCATCCTGTGCGTCCCCGACTCGCCCGACGTGGTGGAGGTGGTCGACGGCCTCTTGGCCGCCCTCGGCCCGGGCAAGACGGTGGTCGACTGCTCGACCATCGACCCCGACGTCGAGCGGGCCCAACACGAGCGGGTGTCGGCGTGCGGGGCCGCCTACCTCGACGCGCCGCTCTCGGGCGGCACCGCCGGCGCCCAGAATGGCGTGCTCACCCTCATGGTCGGCGGGGCGGCCGAGGACCTCGAGCGGGCCGAGCCGGCGCTGGCGCCCTTCGCCGGGCTGATCGTCCACGTCGGCGGCCCGGGCATGGGCCAGGTGGTCAAGCTGTGCAACAACTTGATCTATGCGGCCCAAATGGAGGCGACGGCCGAGGCCACCGCCCTGGCCGTCCGCTCCGGCGTCGACCTCGACAAGCTCTACGAGGTCCTGATCCATTCCAGCGGGGACTGCGTGGCTGTCCGCACCCGCTTCCCGGTGCCGGGGGTGGTGCCCGACAGCCCGGCCTCGAACAACTGGGCCCCCGGCTTCATGACCGACCTCATGGCCAAGGACCTCGGCCTGGCCGTGGCCTATGCCGCCCGGGTGCACGTCTCCCTGGAGAGCGCCGAGCTGGCCAGAAAGAGCCTGGCCGCGGCGTCGGCCGCCGGCTATGGCCGCGAGGACTTCTCGTCCCTGGCCAAGGTCATCCTCGCCCGGGGAGCCGGATGGCTGAGGTCGGCGACGCGCTGGGGCTCCCGGCGCTGATCCTGGCCGCCGACCACCGGGCCCGGGGCGTGGCCACGGTGGAGGACTACGGCGCCTACACGGCGGCCATCACCGCCGCCCTGCCCCACGTCGACGGCATCCTGGCCTCGGCCCAACCGCTGTCGGATCTGCGTTCGGCGGGAGCGCTGAGCGGCCGGCACCATACGTATCTCTCGCTCAACCGGACCGGCCTGGCCGGTTCGTCCTTCGAGCTCGACGACCGGTTGGTGGCCTCGGTCGAGCGGGCCGCGGGCCGAGGGGTGGACGGGCATCAAGCACATGACCCGCATCGACCTGGACGACCCTCTGACCGCACCGGCCCTGGAGCTGCTCGGCCGGGTACTCGAGGAGGCCGTCCTGCCGGGCTCGAGGCCCTGATCGAGTGCGTCGGGTGGAAGGACGGGCACATGGCCCGGAACACCGACTCCATCGTGCACGCCGCCATCATCGGTCACGACCTCGGGGCCCCCTTGCTCAAGGTCCCCATCCCCGACGAGGCATCCGGGTCGGCGAGGTCCGATGCCGTGGCCCGGGTGGTGGCCAGCGTCGGCTGTCCCGTGCTGTTCCTGGGGGGGCCGATCGGCGAGGACACCGAAGGCCGTGCTCGAGGAGGCGGCCGACGTGATGGCCGGCGGGGGCTCAGGCCTGGCCGTGGGGCGGGCCGTCATCCAGCATCCCGACCCAGCCGGGATGGCGGCGAGGTTGGCCGACGTCGTCCACGGCCGGTGATCCTCACCATCGACCTGGGCACCACCGTCACCAAGGCCGCGTTGTGGGACTCCGATGGGCTGGTGGCGTTGGGCCGGGCGCCGTTGGTCACCGTTCGTCCTGAGGTAGGGCGGGCAGAGCAGGACCCCGGGTCGTGGTGGACTTCGGTGGTCGAAGCCACCCGGGCGGCGGCCACGGCCGCCGGCCGCTCCCTCGGTTCCCTCCAGGCGGTGTCCTGTTGCGGGGCCCGCCAGACCTTCGTGCCGGTGGACGCCGACGGTGCGCCGTTGGGCCCCGGCCTGCTCTGGTCCGACCGCCGGGCCGGGGTCGAGGCCGCAGCCCTGGCCCGGTCACTCGGGGGCGCCGCCGCGGTGCGGGCCCGGACGGGCGTCCCCCTCGACGGCGGTTCGGTGGCGGCCAAGGTGGCCTGGCTGGTCGAGCACGAGCCAGGGCGTCTGGAGGCGGCGCGGTGGCTGCTCTCCCCGCGAGACCTGGTGGTGGCCCGGCTTGACCGGCCACGTGACCACCGACACCACGATGGCCTCGCGCAGCGGTCTCTACGACCTGGACGGCCTCGACGATCTGGACGGCGATCCCGTCGGCGAACTGGTGGGCCCGGCGGCCGGGCTCCTCCCTCCCGTTCTCGCCCCCGGCACCGTTGTGGGTCCGCTGGTGGACGGGGCGGCGGAAGCCCTGGGACTGCCGGCGGGTGTGGCCGTAGTGACCGGAGCCGGCGACCGGGCCTGCGAGGCGCTCGGCGCCGGCGCCTCGCCGGGCTACCCGTCTGGTGAGCTGGGGGACGACGGCCAGCGTGGTCATCCCGATGGTCGACCGACCAACCGCGTGTCGGCACCAGCTCGTCCTCACCCGCTCGGCTTCGGGCGGGTGGCTGGTCGAGGGCGGCCTGTCCGCCGCCGGCTCGCTGGTGTCCTGGTTGGCCGACCTCACCGGTCAGGGCGTGGCCGACCTCATGTCCGCCGCGGCCGAGAGCCCACCCGGAGCACGCGGCGTGGTGGCGGTGCCGTGGCTCGACGGCGCCCGGGCCCCGTGGTGGCGCGGCGGTGCTCGCGCCGGTTTCGTCGGCCTGGGTTCGGCCCACGATGCCGGCGACCTGGGCCGGGCCGCGGTCGAGTCGGTGGCCGCCGATGTCCGGCGGTGCCTGGCTGCCGCCCGGGAGGTGGGGGGGATCCGGGCTCGGATGGTACCGGGACGCTGCCGGTGGCGAGGCCACGGACGGGCTGGTGATGGCCGGCATGGGGAGCACCGACCCGCTGTGGGCGGAGGTGCTGGCCGGCGTGACCGGGGAGGCGGTGACCACCCGGCGCAGCGCCGAGGCCGCGTCGGCCGGTGCGGCGCTGCTGGCCGCGTCGGCCGTCGGGTGGGCGGTCACCCTCGAGGACCTCAACCCCGTCGTCGCCACTATGGTGCCGACGCCCGAGGCGGTCGACCGCTACCGCCGGTGGTTCAGCCAGCGCCGATCGGGTGGCCGAGGCCGTGGTCGAGCTCGACCTCGCGGAGGGTCTCGACGAGACCGGAGCGAGAGTGAGCGGCGGTTGGCCGGGCGGGCTCAGGCCCGGGGCATGGCCGGGCCGAAGGGCCGGTCGCCCCGCAGGGTGACCCGGTGCCCGAAGCGGCGGGCGGACCCGAAGTCGTCCAGGGCGTAGTGCATGGTGGCCCGGTTGTCCCAGAACGCCACCGAGCCCGGCTCCCACCGGAACCGGCAGGTCATCTCGGGCTGGACGCAGTGGCGGTAGAGCGTGTCGAGGATGCCGCGGCTCTCGATGGGCGACAGGCCGAGGATGAGGGTGGTGAAGTGCTCGTTGACGAACAGACCCTGGCGGCCGTTCTCGGGGTGGGTGCGGACGACCGGGTGGATGGACGGGGTCAGCTTGGGGCGGAACTCGCCGTTCCAGGTGTAGCCGCCGTTCTCCTCCACCTCGGCCGCGAACCACGGGTCGTGATGGATGGCGATGAGGGTGTCGCACATGGCCCGCATCGGTTCGGCCAGACGGTCGTAGGCGTCCTGCAGGCTGGCCCACATGGTGTCGCCCCCCACCGCGGGGACCTCGCGCAGGTGGAGGATCGACCCGAGCGGGGGCGTGTCCACGAAGGTCACGTCGGTGTGCCACCACGAGGCCCGGTCGCCCGTCTGGGCGTCGATGGCCAGCACCTGCGGGTTGGAGGGGATCGAGCGGTTGCACCGGGTGGGCCTCGGTCACCTCGCCGAACTGGGCGGCGAAGGCGGCCTGCGTGTCGGGGGTCAGGTCCTGGTCCCGGAAGAAGATCACGTGGTAGCGGTTGAGCAGGGCCCGCACCTCGCCCACCAGGTCTTCGCCCAGCGGTCGGGCGATGTCGACCCCGTGGATCTCGGCCCCGATGAGCGGGGAAAGGGGACGAACGTCGAGCTCGGCGCGAACGGCCATGGTCACAGTCTCGTCGCCGCGACGGTCGCCGACAACCGTGTCGCCTGACGGCGGGTCCCCCGAGTCCGGTTCTGTGCGGTCCCGGCTCGGACGGGTCCGCATGCTCCCTGGCCGGTAGAGTCGGGACCCCATCGAATCCCCGCCGGTGGCGGGCGACCGGCGCGTCCCGCAGCGGCGGGCCACCAGCGGAGGGGAGCGGCCGTGGCGACACAGCAGACAGGCGCCCGCTGGCGCAACTTCTCGCCGTGGTACCAGTGGGTGAGCCGGCTCAACCAGACCGAGCCGGTCGACCCCCTTCCCGAAAGCGGTGGCGAGCAGTTCGAGGCGTGGCGTGCCCGCTGCCGGAGCCGGCTCGAGGACCTGCTCGGTCCGACGCCGTCCGCGTCGCCCCTCGACCTCGAGGTGACCGAGAGCGTGCCCGAGGACGGCTACCGGCGGGACCGGATCGTCTTCGACACCGAGGACACCATGGCCGTGCCCGCCTACCTCCTGGTACCCGACGGCCGCCAGCGCTCCCGGTGCGGCCGTGCTGGCCGTGCACGGCCACGGGCCGGGGAAGTCCCTCGTCTGCGGCCTCGACACGACCGAGGCGCCGAACGGCGACTACGCCCGGCAGCTGGCCATGCGGGGCTTCGTGGTGCTCGCCCCCGACCTGCGGTGCTTCGGCGAACGGGCCGACTGGTCTCCGGACGACCACTACCGCTGCGACACCAACCTCGTCCACGCCACCATGGCCGGCTGGAGCCCGCTGACCCAGAACCTGTGGGATCTGGCCCGGTGCCTGGACGTGCTCCAGGACCATCCGCTGGTCGACCCGGCGCGCATCGGCGTGGCCGGTCTCTCCTACGGCGGCACGCTGTCGCTGTTCCTGGCCGCCCTGGACGAGCGGGTGGCGGCCGCAGTGGTCAGCGGCTTCTTCTCCTCATGGGCCGAGGCTCACAAGATGCCGTTCAACATGTGCGGGTCCCAGGTGCTGCCGGGCATGCTCGGTCAACTCGAACATGTCGACCTGGGCGCCCTGGTGAGCCCACGCCCCCTCCTGGTCGAGACGGGAACCGACGACCCGCTGTTCCCCCTCGCCGCGGCGACGGCCTCGATCGCCCGGCTCCGCCCCATCTACGACGCCCTCGGCGCTCCCGACGCCGTGGTCCATGACGTGTTCGAGGGTGATCACCAGTGGCACGGCGACCTGGCCTACCCGTTTCTCGAGCGGTGGCTCGACCATCCGACCAGCGCCTGACGTTTCAGCGTCTCACCGTTCAGCGCCACCCGAGGAGGGACGCCGAGTCCGACTCGAGGAACAGCGTGGCCCCCTCCTTGGTCCGCAGCGCCGACGCCGGGCAGGCCGGCGACACCGGGCCCTCAGAGCGAGGCCCGCACCGGCTCGGCCTTGCGACGCTCGGGCGCTACGGCCATCACCGTCCGCGCTCGCAGCAGTGCGGGGATGGTCACGGTGATGGCCCGGGTGGGGACCGGGGCGAGGTCGTCGAAGTGGCCCTCGTTGACCTGCTGGGTACGGCTGGCCTCGTCCAGAGCTGACCTCCTTCACGTCCAGTGGGTCGTCGAAATCGGCCACCGGCGGGTCGTTGAAGGCCAGGTGCCCGTTCTCGCCGATGCCGAGGCAGCACAGGTCGAGGGGGTGGGCCGCGAGCAGTGCGGCGTAGTGCCGGCACGACCGGTCCGGGTCGGACAGCCCGTCGACGTAGAAGGCCGAGCGCGGGTGGACGCGATCGACGATCCGCTCCCGGATCCACCGCTGAAAGCCGGCCGGGTGGTCGGGCCCGATGCCCACGTACTCGTCCATATGGAACACGACGGTCTCCGACCAGGGCACGTCCGGCGTGGCGGTGGTCAGCGCCTCGACGAAGTCGAGCTGGGAGTTGCCGGTAGCGAACATGGCGTGGGCCACGCCTCGCTCCTCCACCGCAGCCCGGATCGCACGGGCGGCATGGTCGGCGGCGGCCCGGGCCATGGCCGCTCCATCCGCGTGGACCTCGACGTCGAGGCGGTCGACGCGGCGGGCAACGACAGGCACGGTCGGAGCTAGTCCAGGGGGCCCAGGCTGTTGGTGGTCGCCACCTGGCCCAACCACGCTGCACTCGGCTTGGGTCGCCGCTCGAAGGTCGTGCGGTCCACCGAGTGGAGCCCGAAGGTGGGCCGGAAGCCGTCGTTCCACTCGAAGTTGTCGAGCAGGCTCCAGGCGAAATAGCCGCGGAGGTCGACGCCGTCGGCGAGGCAGCGGTGCAGGCCCCGAAGGGCTTCGTCCATGTAGGCCACGCGCTCGGCGTCGTCGCCGGTGCCGATCCCGCTCTCAGTCACGTAGACCGGCAACCCGGTCATGGCCGCGGTCCGGCGCACGGTGTGCTCGACGACACCGGGCCAGAACTCGTAGCCCATCTGGGTGGTCCGCATCGATTCCGTTTCCTCCAGCGGGCCCTCTCGGACCGAAGCGGATCCGCGTGTACCCCTGCACTCCCACGAAGTCGTCGGCTCCCACCTCGCGCAGGAAGGTGTCCTCCAGGATCTCCTGGGCCGCGGCGCGCACCTCTTCGCCACCCTCGACGGCTTCGAGCTCCGCCATCGACAGGGTCAGGCCCACCGGGAAGTCGCCGGGACCGGCCCTGAGCGCGTCCACCGCGGCGTGATGACAGGCGATGACCGATTGGACCGCCCGGTAATGGCGCTCGAAGTCCTCCACCCCCGGAGGGAACTTTCCCAGGAGGTACCCCATGAGGGCGAGGACGTTGGGTTCGTTGAGGGTGCAGGCCATCCCGACCACATCGCCGAGGTGGGCGCCGGCCCGTTCGACGAACCGGGCGAAGAGCGCAGGGGCCCGGTCGGACTCGAATCCTCCCAGGGCGGCGAACCAGCGGGGAACGGTGTAGTGGTGGAAGGTCACCACCGGCACCACGCCATGGTCACGGCAGGCGACGGCCAGCCGCCGGTAATGGTCGAGCGCCGCCATGGAGAACTCGCCCTCGGCCGGCTCGATGCGGCTCCACTCGAGCGAGAAGCGATAGGCCCCGAGCCCGAGCCCGGCCACCAGGTCCACGTCCTCGTCGAAGCGATGCCACGAGTCGCAGGCATCCCCGCTCGAGTCGGCGCAGGTGGTGCCGGGGGCGTGCTCCCAGTCCCACCAGTCATTGTTGACGTTGCCGCCCTCGATCTGGTGGGCGGCGGTCGCCGCTCCCCATAGGAACCCGGTGGGGAACGAGACCGAGGTTCCCGCGCCACCGCCCGAATCGGTGCTCATGGCTGGACAGTAGTGGAGCCGGCCCGAGGCCATCGCGGTCGCTTCACGGACAGCTCGGGCCGGACCGGCGCTGCGGATGGGATGATTGACCCGACCGGCGGACCGGAGGGCAGAACATCATGCGTGTGCATCTTGTCGACGGGACCTACGAGCTGTTCCGCCAATTCTCGGCCAGCCCCCGAGAGCCGCTGACGACGGCACCGAGGTCGGGGCCACGTACGGGGTGGTCACGTCGGTCCTGTCGATGCTCTCCGGCGGCTCCACCCATCTCGGCGTGGCCACCGACCACGTCATCGAGTCGTTCCGCAACGACATGTGGGCCGGCTACAAGGACGGCGCCGAAGTGCCGGAAGTCCTGAAAGCCCAGTTCGAACCGCTCGAAGACGCCCTCGACGCCCTGGGCGTCGTCGTCTGGCCCATGGTCGAGCTCGAAGCCGATGATGCGTTGGCCTCCGCCGCCGCGGTTGCCGCCGACGACCCCGACGTCGAGCAGGTGGTCATCTGCACGCCGGACAAGGACCTGGCCCAGTGCGTGGTCGGTACGAGCGTGGTCCAGCTCGATCGGCGTAAGGATGTTGTCACCGACGAGGAGGGCGTGTGGGCCAAGTACGGCGTGGCGCCCCATTCCATCCCCGACTGGCTCGCCCTGGTGGGCGACTCGGCCGACGGGTTCCCGGGCCTCGCCGGTTGGGGCAAGCGGTCGGCTGCCCTCGTGCTCGCCCACTACGAGCACCTGGCGGCCATACCGGACGACGTGAGCGACTGGGACCCGGCCGTTCGCCAAGCGGTGCGAAGCGCACCGAAGCTGGCCGCCACCCTCTCGGCCGAGCGCGAGCACGCCGAGCTGTTCCTCGATCTCGCCACCCTCCGGGTGGAACGGGATCTGCTGCCCGACGTGGCCGCGCTCCGTTGGCGCGGGCCTACGTCCGCTTTCGAGGACGTGTGTCGTCACCTGCGCGCCCCGGCCCTGGCTGAGCGGGCCGCGGCCATGGCCCCGACCTGATCGGCCGGCGATGTCTGCTATCCGCCAGGATGGTCGAGGACGAGGGAACTACCGGCCCGTGGTCACCGTTTCCGCCGCCGCGGCAAAGGCCGGGTCGCCGGTGGCGCTGAGCCCCCGAAGGCACGCCTCGACCAGCTTGACCTGGTGCGGGTCGCCGCTCTGCTCGGCCGATTGGATCAGGTCGCCCGCCTCGATGCCCGCCGTTTCCGGTGCCTCGACCGGGTCGGTGCCGGCGTAGAGGGCGGTGTGCTCGGCTCGCACCTGGGCCAGCCCGGCCGCGCCGGCCGACGCGGGGATGTGATCGACGAACAGCTCGACGGCCATGGCCCCTGTCACCCCGTGCAGGTTCAAGATGTTGGGACGGGTGAGGTACCGCCGGGCACCGTCGGCGGCCGCGTTGACCACGGCCAACCGAACGTCGCCGTTGTCGCTGGTCGCTTCGGTCGCCAGTTCGCCGACCTGGAAGCGGGCGGCCCAGTAGCCCAGCGCCCGGGCCAGCTCGGCTTCCCGGGGTGCGGTGTCGGCGGCGTCGATGGCCCGCACGGCGTGGGCGGTCCGGATGGCGGCGTGGAACAGGGCGATGGCCAGGCGACGGCATCAGGCGGGGGACCCACACCTCGACGACGGTCGGCCACCCGAACTCGGCGATCGACCGTTCGAAGTACCCGATCCATTCCGGGAGCCGCCGGTAGGAGCCCAACGCGTCCTGCCACTCGAAGTCAATCGGTGTCACCGGGTCAACCGCCCTGCCTCCCACGTTGGCGAACCGTCGGGCCCAGCCATCGATGGCCTCGTCGCAGCCCACGGCGGCCAGAGCCTCGCAGGCCATGGGCCCGTGATTGATGAAACCGTTGGGCAGTTCGAAACCGGCTGAGCCCAGCCGCTCGAATGCTTCGTCCAGTGCTGTTGAAGTGGCAAGCATGGTGTCCTCCCTGTTCGCTGGGAGGATCATATTTGTTAAAGCGTACTTGAAGTCAAGAACTATTTTTCGACTACATCTGGCCGGAGCGCCTGTTTGGATCGGGCCCCGGTTCGGTTCAGTCCAGGCCCCACGTGGTCCAGGACGAGGGTGGGCCATCGGGCACGATCACCAACAAGAAACGGTCCTCGGCCTCGAGACCCGCTCGGAGCTCGGCATCGTCGGGGACGGCTCGCCCGTGCTTCTCCCGGATGGCCCGGAAGTAGGGAAGTCCCCGGTCCAGGTCCTCCCAGATCTCGGCCGTACCATTAACCAGGACGGCACGGAACCCGACGGGGTCGTCGATCAGCAGCTCGGCCCGGGGATCACGGCTGAAGATGGCGTACTTGGCCCGGTCCTTGGTGCTCGAGATGGCGAAGCGCTCGCCGTCGAAGTGGAACCAGTTGGGGGTCAGGTGCGGCCGGCCGTCCTTCCGGATGCCGGCCACGACCACGTTCCGACGTTCCTGGAGGAACGCCTCCAGCTTCTCGGGTGCGGCCACGGCGGCCTCCTTCCTACGAGGCGATCAGCTCGAGTGCGTTGTCCCGCATGATCCGTTTGATGCTCGGCGCTGTCCAGGCTGGCGATGCACTCGACGTACTCCTCGGGCACATGGTTGCCCTCGGGATGGGGCCAGTCCGACCCCATGAGCACGTGGTCGACCCCGATGAGGTTGGCCAGTCCGACGACGTCCTCCTCGGGGAACGGCGAGATCCACACGTTCTCCTTGAACACCTCCGACGGCCGCACCGTGAGCTTCTGGCCGAAGGCCTCGATATGACGCTCGAGCATGCCGCCGGCGTGATCCAACGAGTGGAGGAAGTACGGCACCCACGTACAGCCCATCTCGATGCTGGCCACCTTGATGTTGGGGAACCGCCCGAAGAAGTTCCCGAGGATGAGGGACATCAGGGTGTCCATGACCGGCCGCTCGCCGGGGGTGAGGGCCTGTTGCAGGGTGGCCAGGTAGCCCTTGTCATCGACAGGAGGTCGGCAGTACATGGTCTCGAACGCCTCGTCGTAGGGGGACTGCCCGCCGATGGCGTGGTAGCTCTGCAAGATCCCGGCCTCGTTCACCCGGGCGTAGAACGGGTCGAAGTAGGGATCGGCCGGGGTGCGCCCGTAGAGGGGGCCGGGGCGCAAGCAGACGGCCCGGGCACCGCGGTCCAGTACCCACTCGAGCTCCTGCACGGCCCGATCGACGTCGAGCATGGGGATGACCGGGATGGCGAAGATCCGGTTCTCGAAGTTGAAGCCCCAGTCGGTGTCGAGCCAGGTGTTGAAGGCCCGAAAGACGCGGTACATCATGTCGACGTCGTCGTACATGAGGTGCTCCACGCATTGGCCGAGGGTGGGGAACATGAGGATGCTCTCGACGTTCTGCTGGTTCATGGTCAACAGGCGCGGTTCACGCTCGCGGTAGACGGGAGTCAGCGGCTCGAGCTCGCCGTACTTCTGGGCCATGGCTGCGGTGATCGGGCGGTGACCCTCCTCGAGCTGCTTGAGGTGGTCGTGGAACGCCCCGGGCCGGGAGATGGGGTTGAAGGTCGGGTTGGGCACCCCGGTGGACTTGCGGTCTCCGAAGAACAGATGCTTGCGCTTCCCGTCGCTCATCCAGCGAACGTGCTTGCGGACCTTCTCGTCGGCGAAGCGGAGGAAGGCGTCATCGGCCTCGTAGTAGTGGTTGTCGGCGTCGAAGATCTTGTAGTCCATGGCCATCCCCCATTTCGGTCTCCAGACGAGACCCGTGTGCTCCTATCTTGTGCGGTCGGGGCGTCTCCGTCAACCGACCGTTTGGCAGTTGCCAGGCCTGTCGTTCCTCCTCGTGGCGTCGTTGGCCGAAGTGGGCCGGGTCTGGCGGACCCCGACGGGGTCTGGCTATGTCAGCTTCGTGGCCGGGACAGACGACAGCCGTCCGCTCCGTCGGAGCTCGACCACGGCCGGCACCGGGTCGGGATCGGCGAAGAGGCCCTCGTCGGCATAATCGGTCGGTCGGCCGGTGGCGTCGACGACCCACCACGAGGCCTCGAGGGCGATCCCGTTCGGGTCGGTGAAGTAGACCGACCGGATGAAGTCGTGGTCGACGACGTGGGTCACCTCACATCCCGCCGTCTTCAGCCGGTCCCGGAGGGCGATAAGGGCTTCCTCGTCGGGCACGTTGAAGGAGAGGTGGTCGAACTGGACGGCCCGGGGATCGGGGGCGCCGGCGGGCTTGGCGAAGGGCTCGAGCTCCACCCCGTGGTACTCGAAGAAGGCCACGGTGTGGCCCGGGCCGAATTCGAAGAAGTAGTGACGGAACGACTCGTTGCCCAGGTCAGCGACCAGACGGGCGCCCAGGACCCCGTGGTAGAAGCGGACGGTGGCGTCCATGTCGGTGGTGATCAGGGCCAGATGGTTGATGCCTCGCCAGTGCGGCGCCTCTGGCCCCTCGTACGGGAGCGCATCCATGTCCCCAACGGTACGCCCGATGGTGGCTGTCGACAACGGATGGGGTGTCCTGGGGCTCCTACCCCCGCACCTCGTTCACTGCGCCCAATCGGCGAAGGTCGGCGAGGCGTTGAAGATCAGGGCCGGGCTGGCGTAGCGAGCCTCGGGAACGGCGTAGAGCAGGTCGATGCCGGCTCGGTATTCGGCATACGACTCGACCAGGGAGGTGATCTCCTCCTCGCTTGGTTCCAACCGGGCGGCAGTGAGCAAACTGCGCACCGTGATCTCTGTTGCGTCAGCCATCAATGCTCCATTCAGGGTCGTGGGTGGACGGGCACGATCTCTGGGATCTTGCCCGTGGTTGGGTCAGGACGCGGTGGCCAGGGAATCGGTCAGGAGGCTGGGCAGACGGAGGTGCCAGTCGGTACTGGACTGGTAGGCGTCTCCGGCCTTCAGTGCTGTCGCCTCTTCGAAGGGCCTCGCCCCGAGCTGCAGCGACAGGGGAAGCCCGTCCTCGGTGAAGCCCATGGGCAACGCCAGTGACGGGTTGCCCACTGCATCCCAGTACCCGGTGAACACCATCTTGAAGAAGTCGCCCAGTCGCCGCTGGAGCATCGCGTCGTGCGAGAGCGCACCCATGGCCGATGTCGGTGTGGCGACGAGGTCGACGATCTCGAACGTTTCTGCCAGTTTCTCCTGGGCCACCCGACGAACCCGGGCGGCCTGCACGTAGTCGGACCCTGACGAGAGGCCCCCCGACAGATGTTGGCCCGGCTGAGGGCGTAGTAGTCCGCCCACCTCGTGGTCAGGTCGTTGTGATGGTAGGCGAGCGCCTCGGCCGCCATCATCACCCACAGCGCGGTGGTGACCTCGTTGTACAACGGCAGCGTCACCTCGACGATGTCGGCGCCCCGATCGGCCAGGACGGCGATGGCGGCGTCGAAGCATCCGCGCAGCGCTGGATCCGAGCCCTCGGGGAAGTGGTTGGTGAGCTCAATGCCGATCCTCAACCCGGTGAGGTCTCCGGTCAGAGCGCCCACGTAGTCGTCGACGGGGCGATCGACACAGGACTCATCGCTCGGGTGGTAGCCGGCGATGATGGCCAGCATGGCCGCGGAATCCCGGGCCGACCGGGCCAAGGGACCGATGTGGTCGAGGCTGTATCCGAGGGGCACACATCCGGACTTCGGGACTCGACCGAAGGTCGGCATCAACCCGGTCACACCGTTCCACGCGGCCGGAATCCGAATGCTGCCGCCGGTGTCCGTTCCGATGCCGGCCATGATCAGCCCGGAAGCAATGCCGTTTCCCGTACCGGCACTCGATCCCCCGGGCGAGCGGTCGAGATTCCATGGGTTCTTCGGGATGGCGAAGGGCTTGGATGAGTCGGGTGACCCGATGGCGAATTCCGACGTGGTCAGCTTGCCGGTGATGACCGCGCCGGCGGCTTTGAGGCGGGCGACCACAGGGCCGTCTTTTCCCGCGCCCCACTCTCGATCGAGGATCAGGCTGTTTGCCGTCGTCGGCCCCTCGGCCATGGCCAGGATGTCCTTGATCCCGATCGGGATGCCCTGGTACGGGCCCTTGTCGACCCCCTGGGCGAAGTCCTCGTCGGCCTGAGCGGCCCGAGCCATCGCGTAGTCGTCGAATCGGGCTACATAGGTGCCGGTCTCTGAATCGAGGACATCGGCCCGGGCCAGCATCGCCGAGGTGAGCTCGACGCTGGTGACGTCGCCCGCCCTGAGACTGGCTGCTGCTTCGGTCACCGTGAGGGGCACGTCGGTGGACTGCAAGCTGTCAATGGCCATAGTGATCCTTCTGTTGCGGTCGGCGTTCCGAGGAGCTGATGAACACCCTCAAGGTAGGTGGCCTCCTTTTCGATCATGTGTTCGCCGGGTAACGCCTCAGTTACGCCGCAGCGTGTTGTGCACCGGTCATGCCTCGCTCCTTGTCAGGGCAGAATTCGCGGATGGAAGCCAAGCGTTCCGCCGGGCCGGCATCGCCCTTCGCCGGGCCGGGTTGGTCTACCGATGTCGACATATCCGGCCCGTCGGCAGCTCGCCGGCTAAGGGTTCAGCACCCGGCCCAACCACGGAACGGCCTCGATGGCGGCGGAGAGTGCCTCGTTGGCGGTCGGGTATTCGTCGCCCGAGAAATACGCCACCGGTGTCCATGCCCCCATGTCCTCGGGGTCCCGCCTGAACTCCTCGAACCCGAACGTCCCGTCTGGCCTGGCGAAGACGTCGACACACCGGTTTGCCTCACCTGTCTCGTGGCTGGCCAACACGATCCACGACTTGTCCAGGCGAGAGGACATGGTCGAAGAGTATCGACCAGACCTGTCGAAATCGAAACTTCGCCCAGTGTGGCTGCCCCAGGATCTGCCCGCTGGCGGCCAACAACGACTGCCCGCTGGCGGCCAAGCCGCCACCCAGAGCGGCCGTCAGGATCGCTTATCCGTTGAGGCGATCACCGCCTCCGGAGCCGGTGTCCAGATTGCCAAGCCACCGCTGACGCTTGTTGCAAGGTCCATAGTGGATGTCGTACAGCAGTGGGAGTTACGACCTCAAAGCGACTGTTGCGGATCCAGGTTACTCCCTCCGCTGCAAGTTGGAACTGTTCCGCGACGCCGATCGGCCGAACACGATCCCGATCGCAATCCACGGCGAGCGGCGGTGCTCCTAGCCGTCGATCGGTCGCGGGCAGGTCAGCGACGGACCCGGTAGCGGATGTGGGTCGCCTCCGGCGTGTCGACCACCCGGACGATCTCCAGCTCGACTGGCGTGGGCAAGGCGTCGAACAACCGGAGCCCCTGGCCGAACAGCACCGGGATCTGATGGATCTGCAACTCGTCCAGCACCCCGGCCTCGAGCGCCCGCTGGGCCGTGAACGCGCCATGCACCATAACGTCCCGATCCCCGGCAGCGGTCTTCGCTTGGGCCATCGCGCTGACGATTCCGTCCGTCACATACGTCACCGACGGATAGTTGGCCACTGAGGGAGGCGGCGGCCGGTGGCTGACCACCACGATCGGCACGTCGTGATGATTGCCCTTGTAGTGATCGACCTGTTCCACGGTATTGCGACCGGCAAGGACTGCGCCCGTCGCCAAGTATTCGTCGAGAGACTTTTGGGCTATCTCCGACGCATCCACCCAATCGTGCAGCCGCGAAAAGCCGTCGCCGCCGGGGTTGTCCGGTCCGTCGTTCGGACCCGCGATGTATCCGTCGAGTGACATCGACATGTAGAGCACTGATGCAGACACTCCGGCCTCCTGTGGTCTTCAAAGCTCGTTTACCCTGCGTTGGCGGCGTTTCTCATCGGCCAGCCAGGGCCAGACTGCCTTCGGACCGACTCGGTGTATTGAAGAAAAACGCCAACTACCAATCGCCAGACGATTGTGGGTCAAGCGGGGAGGCGATCGACCAATGGCCAACCCCGTTGACCTGGGTAGGTGTCTGCCCGATGAATCGCTTCAGTGACCGGATGAGGTGGGCTTGGTCGGCAAAGCCGAGCCGGAGGGCCGCGTCGGAAGGAGACACACCCTTTCCGAGCGCCTCGACGGCCTTCTCGGCCCGGGCGATCTGCCTGATCATGATGCGGGTGAGTCCCGTCGCCCGGGCCACACGGCGCTGGAGCGTCCGCGGAGACCCCCTCAACGTCGTCTTGTAGCGACTCGGCGACGACCGGGTCGCGCACGATCAGGCCCTGGCGGACCAGACGATCGACGAACATGTCGGCGTTGCCGGGAGTAGGGATCTCCCAGCGGGAGCTGTCGAGCCAGACCGAGCTCGGCGTCGCGGCGGGCAGCGTCACCGCCCGGTCGACCAGGCGGGCAAGCGGGATGGCTGGCATGAACGTCCCGAGACTGAACACGATTCCGAAGAACTCGACACCCGCGGGGATCGGAGTGACGGTCGCCCTCGTCTCGGGGCCCCGGAGGGTGAGTTGCGTGACGTCGCGCTGGGACGTGACCACGATGTGCCAGCGGCTCGCCGCGATCGACATGAAGGCCGCCTCGGGCTCGCTGTGGGTGCTCCACGTCTTCTCGACGAACTCGGAGTCAGAGCCCCACTCGTCGATGGCAAACAGCTCCGCCGCCCGCTTCGGGGACGCTCGGTGTTGTGTCAAGCGAGGAATGCCTCGATGACGGGGGCCAGCAGGGTGCTGCGGGTGAGCTCCATGTGCGTGGTGCCGGGCAGCACGGCGAGCTGGCCTTGCGGCAGGAGCCGCATCGCCTCGGCGGCGTTCTCGACGTGGATGAAGTCGGTGTCGCCGACCAGGATCAGAACCGGGAGCTGGACGTCTCGTAGCTGGTCGTCGGTCCAGCCCGTGAACGACTGCACCAGTCCACTTGTATTTTCAGCGACGGCGTCGAATGCACCTGGATCGGGAGCAGTCGCGGCGTAGGCGTCGCGCATCGCCTGGAAGTCGTCTGGCGTCGGCAGTCGGGCCGGGTCGGCCTCGCCGGCACGATCGTTGCGGTGGTCGGCCGAGGCAAGGACGGCGCGGTGGACGCGGTGCGGGTACGAGATCGCCAGCTCGTAGGCAGTGAGCCCGCCGACACTGAAGCCGACCACGTCGGCCTGCTCGATCCCGAGGTGGTCGAGCAGGGCTACCACATCGGAAGCGAAGTCAGGGAAGGTCGGGGGACGGTCGACGTCGGCGGTGTGGCCGTGACCCTGGAGCTCGACTGCAATCACCCGATGGTGCTCGGCGAGCGCCGGCAAGGCGATGCCGAAGTTCAGCTCGATGGTCATCAGACCTCCGTGGAGGAGCACCAGCGGTGGCCCCCCGCCGTGCTCCTCGTAATAGAGGTGCAACCCGTTGACATCTGCGTACGACATGTAGTTAACGACGCAGTGGCCGACGCGAACTCATCGCGGCCGTGGTGGCAGTGGGCAGTTTCCGCCGGGCCAGCGACAATTCAGCCCGGGACCTCGCTGGCCGCGGGTCCAACGATCCCGTCTTTGGCGATCTCGTCAGCCACATGAGTTCGGTGCTATTGGTGGAGCTGATCGGCAGCTGAATGACTGGATACAGGGAGGTGCCAGATGAAGGCGATCGTGGTGACGGACCAGGCTGCGGGAACGGCCGGGATGACGCTGGTGGAGCGGCCCGAGCCGCCGGCAGCGATAAACGACGTCGTTGTTCAAGTTCATGCGTCGGGATTCGTCCCTACTGAAATGGCGTGGCCGTCGACCTGGACCGATCGCGCTGACCGTGACAGAACACCGTCGATCCCTGGGCACGAGCTGGCCGGAGTGGTCACCGCCCTCGGGTACGGCACGACGGGGCTGTCAGTCGGACAGAGGGTGTTCGGCCTCGCGGACTGGCATCGCGACGGCACCCTGGCGGAGTACGTGGCCGTCGAGGCACGCAACCTCGCGCCGCTCCCGGGCGACGTCGACTTCACGGTAGGCGCGAGCCTGCCAATCTCGGGCCTGACCGCATGGCAAGGACTGTTCGAGCACGGCCACCTTCGGGCGGGGCAGAGCGTCCTGGCGCACGGCGCAGCCGGCGCAGTCGGGACGATGGTGACGCAACTCGCACGCGAGGCCGGCGCATACGTCATCGGCACCGGACGCGCCGGCGACCGCCAGAAGGCGCTCGACTTCGGCGCGCAGGAGTTCGTCGACCTCGACAACGACGTCCTGGAAGACGTCGGCAGAGTCGATCTGGTTTTCGATGTCATCGGCGGCGTCATCCAGAAGCGGTCCGCAGGCCTGATTCGAGCCGGAGGAACGCTGGTGTCCGTCGTCGGGCCGACCGAGGCGCGGCCCACCGACGGCCTGGCGATCGACTTCGTTGTCGAGTCCGATCGGGGCCAACTGGGTGAGATCGTGCAGCGGGTGCGGGACGGACGACTGCGAGCGAACGTCGGCAACGTCGCTACCCTCGACGACGCCGTTGCGGCCCTCAACTCGACCGAGCGGCGCAAGGGGAAGACGATCATCAGCGTTCGTCCATAAGGACTCGGGGAGAGGAACCCAATGAAGGTTGGGACTTCGTGTTGGCTAGTCCGAACCAATTCTTGGCTCTCGGATTGTGTGACGCCAGCTGGCTCGCCCGTGTCGGACCCGACCTTCAGGCCGCATCAGCTGCCGCTCCGCTTAAGGGAGGTTCCCTAGTGCACAACGACGTGCGCAGCGACAACCTTTGCATCCACCGTGGCTCCGCCCTGCTCATTGATTGGGACCTTGCATGCATCGGCAATCCGCAGTTCGACGTTGCCTTCTGGATTCCAAGCCTGGCCCTGGAAAGCGGTTCATCCCCCGAAGACCTAATGCCCAAATGTCCGGCCGAGCTGGTCGCGTATATTACAGGCTTTTTCGCCCTCGCGCCGGGCGGCCCGTAATCCCTCATGCCCCGCTGGTCCGCCAAGCACAACTTCGGCAGCTGCAGGTGGCACTGCCCTGGGCGGCGCGAGCCTTGGACGTTGGGAGCCCCTGCTAATTAATGACGTTGGTCTTTGCCCCGCTGATTCTTGATCAGTTGAGGATTGGTGCTGTGAGACATGCCGACAGCACAATTGGAATCAATGCGACACCCAGAACGACCAGCCTTCTCGCACGGTGCTTTCGCAACCTAAGCATTGGCCACCCCGTTCCCGTTCGTACCATTGTACGGAGAATGCGTAGTGTTTCAAGGCCCTTTCGAATATTGGCAATGGTGGGCGCACTTGCGATGGTCATCGCTATGGCTGGATGTGAGTCCTTGCAACCAACTGGCAGCGCCTTTTCATGGTCCAGAGTTGACGGCGCAGCTATGCCGCACGGAACCGGAGCAGAATTCCTCGGTGTGTCTTGCGTTTCGATTCGGAACTGCTTCGCCGTTGGCTCGGCGAATCCGGGAGGAAATCCAGGCGTGGCTCCAGGCAGCCTCATGGTTCGGACTGGAGATGTGCCACTGATTGAGCACTTCGATGGCGCTAGCTGGTCGACGTGGCCAACGCCCACAACAGACGGTGCTTTGTTCGGTGTCTCGTGCCCGTCGGCATCATTCTGCGTGGCCGTCGGATTCAGGACGGGCAACGGAGCGAACTCGCTGATCGAGCACTTCGACGGGAAGAGTTGGCAACTCGATTCCAGTCCGAATGGCCAATCGCTGGCGTATAACACCAATCGACTGTGGTCGGTATCTTGCACTAGCTCCGTCAGCTGTGCGGCCGTCGGATCAGACCTGGACGACCAATCGGTGAACCGTTTTGAGATCGAGCGACCGGTTATCGACACGTTCAGCGGGCGGACCTGGTCGATGGTGCCGCTATCACCTTTGATACAGCTGGATCTTCTGGGCGTGTCCTGCAAGAAAACCAGTTGTCTGGCGGTGGGCTCCGGATCCGCACGGCCGAACGGTCCCCAGGCCGAGTTTCTCAGTGGGGGTAACTGGACTCGAACGAGCAGTCCACCCGACGTCTTTGGCGCTGTGTCGTGTTCGGCGCCCCGTAACTGCTTCGTCAGTCCTTTGGGAGGGGAGGCGATCAATCGGACCATGGTTCACCAGTTCAACGGGCGGTGGACCGTACCGAGCGCGCAACTTCCGCGTCGTCCGTTCTGGCTCAACGGGATATCGTGCGTTGCCCTCGGCAGATGTATCGTCGTCGGCAATTCTTTGCCGGCAGGTGCATCGTCATCTCAACATATGGTGATTGGCATGCTCCAACCAAGGTCAGCGGCTCTCGTCTCGCTCACCAATCAGATAATGGGCGCTGATACAACGCTGACGGCTGTTTCCTGCGTGTCAGCCGACGAGTGTGTCGCAGTCGGTATGGCGCGGACTCTCGATGCCTCCGATCCGGGGCAATCGAGAGCGATTGCTGTCGTCGAACGGTAGGGGATGGCTCAGCGGACGCCGGGAAGGACCAGATGGCTGGCCGCCTCAGGCGCGGCGCGGTTGGAATGGCCGGTTTTTCGAACCGACGGCTGCCACACTTCCACGCGCCGAGGCCAGCATATGCTTGGCTCGCATGCGATCAAGCCGGGTCCTCGTGGCACTCGTGGCACTCGTGGCGGTCGGGACCAACGTTCTCAATCCTGGTGCCGCTGGCGCTGCTGGCAGAACGCGCTCAGTCTCCCGAGACCTGGCCACGACCGTTCGCTCGGTCCGGCCGGGTGTACCACTCGAAATGGTGGGTCAACACGGCATGCTGGCTCTCGTTCAAGTCGAGAACGTAACCGTGAAGTTCGCAGGGCCGGCGAGTGTGAACTCCAAGTGCTCGATCATTCTTCGGCGGTCCGACAAAGTCGTTGGCCGAGGAGGATTCGGCGGCGCAGTCCCGGGTGGGGAAGTCTCTCTGCCCGTCGAGCTAACGATCAAAAAGCCCTTCAGGGGTAAACCGGCCGACGCGCAAGTTCGGTGCATCGTAGAGCCTGTCGAATCGATCACCTCACCCACCGCACCACCCGCTGCGCCAACGACCACGCTGGCGCCGAACGCACCGCCAACTACCGGTCCAGGCTGATTTTGGAGGATGGGTCCGTCGCGACGACGCTGTGGTGAAACCAGCCCGCGCTCGCCATCAGGCGGAGGGTCTGCAACTTCATGGTTCCGGGTGCCAGATCGTTGCTCGATTCGTAATCGACCAGTAGTCGCCAACAGACGATCGAGCAAATCCGACCAGTCAAGCTCGAGGCAAGGATGTTCGGGCAACCACTGAGATCGGAAAGAGTGCGGTTCGGAGTCGACCTTGGTCAAACACATCAAGGTCCACGTCGATCGCCCACTGACCCGGCGGTATGACGTAACCGAGCCTAGAGACAGGCCGCGATTGCCGCAGGTGGGGCGGTCACGGTCATAGGGGGCCCAGGTACAGGACTACTATGACTAGGACAATGATCTCTGTCAACATCGACCGCTCCGACTCGGTTCTGCTTCACGATCAAGTCGCAGCAGAGATTCGCCGCGCCATCGCTGAAGGAGAGGCCGGACCAGGTGATCGCTTGCCTCTGGCCAAAGACATCGCCGCCGTTCTCGGAGTGAACAAGAACACGGTCCTTCGGGCCATGCACATTCTCCGAGATGAAGGTCTCGTCGAGTTCGGCCGAGGTAGCGGTATAACAGTCACAGGTACGGCGGAGCAGGGCGCTGTCATGAGTCAGGTCCGAGAGCTGGTGGAGTTCGCTCGCCAGAAGGGCTACCGCCGAGAGGACGTCATCGAAATGATTGCGACGCTCCCGTAAAGCGATGAGCAGTGCGCGGTTTGCTTACCGGCAACCCGCCAGCGGGAACCAACCGCGCGCGAGTATCTAGTCATCGGACTCTCTCACAAGAGGAACCTGCGGCGGACGGCTCGGGCGCCTACTCGGACGGTGCCCGTACGTGCCCGTAAGGGACCCGCTTTCGACAAGGTCTCGCAGCTCGATCGCAGGCGGAGTCGAGCCCGCCCGCGTAGACCCTGACCGTTCGACAGACTCGACCCTGTGGCTGTGGAGCGTCGCGAGGAGTGCGGCTTTGATGGATCAGCGTGAGCTGATGAGGTAGTGCTCAGCGCCTGCACGGACGCCCGAATCGACGGGTCGGTGAACGTCGTGTTCGTGCCTTCGGGGGTAACGGAGACGGCCACAAACAGAAGGCCGATCAACGTGCCAGCCACCTCGGCGCTGGCTTCGAAGAAGGTCCGGAACTCAGTGGAACCACGGGCCATAGTCTCGGGCGGTTTCGCGGCCATCGTGCCCTACGGAAGGTCGGGGGAGGAATCGGCCGGCGCGTCTGTTGGCTGTTCCGGGTACCGGGATTCCCAGCTGCGAACGGCGACAAGCACGCCGATCAGCAGAGCGAGCTGTGCCCACCTGACCGCAGCCGTGACATCCAAGAGGGTCGTCCGAGCGGCGCCAATGAGGACGAGCCCCATGTCGGCGAGGACAATGCCGGCGGTGGCGACGTAGATCACGGGAGCGCCGAAGCGCTCCGTGAGTGCCAGCACGCGCTCCAGCGCATTGGCCTCGGCGCCGGCGCGAGGCTGGCTCACGGCGCCGCGCTGGCCCCGGATACCGCGCCAGACGACGACGACCTCCACCAGGAGGATGGCCGTGATCACGAGCGAGTACCCCGCTACTCGTGACTCGGTCATGTCGACTACGTCGAGGACGATGCGGGCTACGACGATGGCCACGACGAACCCGAACAGGCCCGGACGGCGTTGCACCAGTCTTGCGTACCTTCGCCCGGGTGCAAAGCCTGGCCTCCTCATGCCCGCCCCTGCGGTCTCGCCCACGCTGGTTCTCCCCTGCGTCTCCGAGGCGGCCGTTTCCCGCGAACCGACTCAGGCCTTTCGAGGCCGAAAATACCACGAAGTTCTTCGTCGTGAGCGTGGCGATTATCCGAGGCGGGTGCTGCCCACGGCTAGGGCCCCTTGGCTCGAGCTGGCCTGCGCCGACGCGACACCCGCCCACCGCCAGCGAGGACGAGCAGCCCGGCACCGATGGCCGTCCCGCCGGCGGCGAGGAGACCCTCGGTGCCCAAACCCGTGAAAGCCAGGGCGACGGGCGGAGGGGTGCTGGCCCCGTTCGCTGAGGGGAGCTGCCCGGCGAAGGCATTCGTCGTGGTTGGTACCACTATCGGGGCGGCGCTCAAGGCACGCTCGAAGGCGGCGGCGATGATTGCCATACCGGTCGGGTTGCTGTCCGTAGGCGGCGTGAAGCGCTGCTGGGCCGGTGGCGACGGTCCCCAGCCCACACACGGGTTCTCGCCCTGCCACGCACAAACGTTGGCGACGTTCTGGGGGATGGCGGCGTACGTGGAGCCGGAGATGGGGTTGGCGACGAGTTGATTGTCGGTGGTGGCGAAGGCGTCCTGAACGTCAGCGACGGGCACCGCGAAGCTCTGGTAGGCCTGCTCGAGGGTGGGATTGAACGCGGCGCCGCCGGGTCCCGGCCCGGCCGTGGCCAGGGCGGTCTGGTCGGCCAGGGCTTGGCAGTTGAAGGTCACCGTCAGGCCGGGTGGCGAGCAGCTCGGACCGTTCAACCACACGGGGAGGAAGGGATCGAAGTAGTTCATCCCCACGATCGGCACGCCGGCACCGGCAGACTGGCGCAGCGTGGCGAGGATCGCGTCCAAGTTGGGTTGCACGGTTCCGTCGAGAAGCTGCGAGAGGCAGTTCGCCACGATCGTGCCGGTGAGGAAGTTGATGGTGGGACACGGGTTGTTCGGCCCGGGAAGGGCACCATCGGCCAGGTCGTCACCGCCAATGTCGATGGTGACCAGGGCAACCGATCCGCGATGGCTGGACAGGAAGGCTCCTGCGGCTGCCAGCTGCGTCTCCGCGCCGCCGCGGTAGTTCGCGCAGGCGTCGCCTCCGTTGCGCATGGTGGTCGTCGTTTCCCCCGGGCATCCCAGCGACACCAGCTGCAGGCCCGGTATCGCCTGGCGGTAAAAGGCGAGCAGGTCGTTGGTGTAGCCCTGTCCCTGGGCGAAGCCGCCGCCGGTCGACAGGGAGTCACCCAGAGCCACGTAGTAGCGGGTCGGTTGCTCACCCGGGTTGAAGGACAAGGGCGTCGCTGCCACCAGGGGGCTCGTGGGCGCAAAGGAGTCCGCGCCCACCGCGGCCAGCAGGCACCCGGCGTTGGCCAACCCGCAGTCGGTGACGCTGGCCCCCGCTTGGACGATCCGCGCCACCGAGAAGGAGGTGGTGGGCAGCTGGCCGTTGCCGTCGGTGGTGGTGAGCACCGGAGGCAGCGGGTTGGCGCACTGGCCGAAGGTCGTCGCCCCCGGCTGGCATTCGACCAGCATGATCCTCGTGCTGGGCGAGAAGCCCTGACCGGACACGTTGATCTCTTGACCGTCGGTCAGGCCGGTCGCCGGGCTGGCGGCCAGCGACGGATCCGTGGCCTTCGCCGTGTCGGCGGCGCCGGCGCCGGGAGCGATCGCCGCTGGGTCCGGCGCGACGGCAGGGGTCGTGGTGGTGGCCGTGACCGGGGGGACCGTGGTCGGATCGGCCGGCGCGGCGGGGGGTGCGGTGGTTCCCGTCGTGGTGCTGGGGGTCGCTGTCGGGGCCCAGCTGTTGGTCATAGCGACCGAAACCGGCGGAAGGCCCGCGACCGAGACCGTGAGCCGGTAAGCGCCGGGGAGGGACCCCGCGGAGGCGGCGACCGAGGCCATCCCCGAGGCGTCGCTGGCCAGATCAGCGGTCGTCGCGGTGCCGCCGCAGGTGCTGGCGTTGGGCCCGAACACCGCGGAGGGTTCGGTGTGGGGGGCGGCAAAGGTTACAGGGATCCCAGGGAGCGGCTGACCGTTGGCCCCCACGACCTGGACCTCCACCGGCTCGGAGAACTTGGCACAGGTCGGAGCCGCCTGGTTCGCCCCGCTAATCACCTTGAGCCCCCCGGGTACTGCCGGTAGGGCGGCGACCGCCGGGCTGTCAACGCCTCCGCCGTTGGGTGGCGAGGTACGGGCGTCGCCGCTGGCAGCGACCGGCGAGGCGACGAACCCCAGCACTACAACGACGCCAATCACCGCGCCGCCAGCGAAGCGCACGGGCCGGCCACGCCTGCCACCGAAGTAGTCGGCCGACATCCGTGTCCAGTCCATGTCCACTCCCCTCCTCCCACTCCAATCCGAATGCTGTGAGCCAGCCCGGATGGGAGTCGGGAAGGTCACGGCTCTCGGCGCCGCGACCGCATGATAAGCGCCCCGTCGGCGCTCCTCTCTGCTCTGCGCCTTGGTACCGTGGTTCCTGACGGAACGTACCTTCTGCCGGCGCACACTTGTGGCAATGGGGAACCGCAACCGGCTCGGGGGGAAGGCAACCAGGCAAACGGGTAGACGCCGGCTGCGCACCGCAGGCGTACTGGTCGGAGTCTCCTTCTTGGTCATCGGTTCAGCCTGTGGCTCGCCGGGGAAGGCGGGGTCGCCCACCACCACGGCGGGCTCTTCGCCGTCAAGCTCGCCTCCGTCACCGAAGACGCAGTCGGCGGTCAGCCAGGTCGTCGCCGCGCTCCAGTCGCTGAAGATCCCTGGCGGGGTGGTGGCGGTCTCAGCCGGCGGGCAGGGTAACGAGGTGCGGCCGTTCGGCACCACCGCACCCGGCGGCAGCCCCGTAACGGCCCACACCCACTTCATGATCGGCAGCATCACCAAGACGTTCACGACCACGGCGGTGCTGCGCCTGGTCGACCAGGGCAACGTTCGCCTGTCCGACCCCCTCTCCAAGTACGTACCGGGCGTTCCCAACAGCCAGGCGATCACCATCAGTCAGGTCATGAACCACACCAGCGGAATCCCCGACTTCGCCGACAACCCCAGCTTCCAGCAGGAGGAGAAGGCCAACCCCAACATGGTCTGGACGCCCCAGCAACTGGTCAGCATCGCCGCCCCCCTGCCGGCGTACTTCCCGCCGGGCGGCGGATGGAAGTACTCCAACACCAACTACGTCTTGTTGGGACTGGTGCTCCAGGCCGCGACCGGCCAGCCGGCAGCCCAGGTCATCGCCAGCCAGGTGCTGACGCCTCTCGGCTGCACAACACCGGCATGGCGTCCAGCACCCAGCCCCCCAGCCCGGAGCCCAGGCCAACGAGATACTGGTGAACGCCCAAGGCGCCAATCCTCAGCTGGTGACGACGCCTCCAGCGCTCAACCCGTCCGTCTTTGGACGGCGGGAGGCATGTACTCGACGGTCGGCGACCTGCAGATCTTGGCCCGGGCGCTGGCTTCGGGCAAGCTGCTCAGCCCGGCGACTCAGCAGGCCCGGCTGGCGTTTGTAAACACCGGACAATCCGTTCCTGCCCTCCAGCAACTTGGCGGGTCCAACACCTACCCCGTCACTTACGGGCTCGGCATCTACAACCTCGGGGGCATCTTGGGCCATGACGGGGAGATCAACGGATGGAACGCGGTGGTGGGCTACCTGCCGTCTGCCAACGCCACCTTTGTCGTACTCCTCAATGCCGAGGTGCGCGCAGGCAGCAATAGCAGTACGGCGATGCCCGTGGCAACCACTGACCTGGCGGTGATCGCCCTGGCCCAGCTGACCGTCCCCTCCTCCTTGCACCCAGGCACGGCTAACGGTACCCCGGGCCAGCCAGCCCAGTAGCTGGCCAAAGCTAGAGGCGCCAACGCGTCGCACCGCCTGGATCGACGGTGAGAAGAGCGGCACTCGTGTTTGGCGTCAGGCGGTACACGTACCACGGCGGTGGCTCGGCGGAGGGTGCACTGAACTCGGCGGTGAGCGCTTGGCCGTGTCGGTCGACGCGAGCCGGTCAGCCCTCCGCCGCCCAGCGTGCCGCCATGGCGGAGACCGCTGCCACGCCGGGCGTCAGCGACGATGGCCTCCGTAGGCGGCCGGGGTCAGCCGGGTCCCGGCCGCCTCGTTGCCCGGTTACCTATCGGCTAACGGGAACGAGCTTCACTCCGTGTTCGTCAGACTCCTCAGATGGGCCGCCAACCAACATCCGGCTGATACGACCCAATCGCGGCTCTAGTAATCCACGGTCGATAGGTCTATTGTGACTAGTACCATGATTTCTGTAAACATCGACCGGTCCGAAGCCGCTCGCCCTCCATGACCAGGTGGCGGCCGAGATCCGCCGGGCGATCGCGGACGGAGAAGCAGGGCCAGGGGAACGGCTCCCGTTGGTAAAGGACGTCGCAGGTGTGCTGGGCGTGAACAAGAACACGGTGCTACGAGCGATGCACCTTCTTCGTGACGAAGGGCTGCTCGAGTTTCGTCGCGGTCGAGGCATCACCGTGACCGGCACGCCTCAGCAGAGCGCGGTGCTCGAACAGGTTCGAGCCGTCGTCGAGTTCGCCCAGCACCAGGGCTACCGGCGCGGGGAGGTCATCAAGATGATCGAGACCATGCCGTGAGAGCGTCCCTCCTTCATGCACCGAGAGCGAGATGACCCAGCTCCTCGAGACCCCGACCGAACCAGCCCGTCAGGAACCCGAAGTCCTCTTCAAAGAAGCGAGACAGCGTCGACGACGGAGATGGCTGTTCGGAGGAATAGCCTTGGTCGTCTTGACTGCTGGGTTGGTCGGCGCAGTCGTGATACCCAGCGCTAAGACGCCGGTGCGACCACCGGCAAACAAGGCTCCGACGGCAACGACGTCACCAACCCCTGTGGTCCCCGGTACGGCCGTCGTCCCCCAAGTCGCCTGGGTGGACCAAGCCGGCCAGCTCCACCTCGGTGACCTCTCCCGGTTTACCCAACGGGTTGTGGCCCGGGCCGATGCCGATCCAACTGCGCCGCTTGTGACGGCGGGCGGCAGGATCTTTTGGGTTCGATCGCAGCTGACAGACCCGAATGGATCGCAAGTGACAAGCCCGAACGGATCTGCATTAGCGAATCCGAACCCCGAGGTGTTCGAATTCAATATGGCGACGGGACAAGTGGAGCCGATTGCGCCAGGCAGTCAGGTCATGGCTTCAGCCGACCGAACCTTCATCTACGTCGCGACCGACTACAGGCACCTCAGCGAGTACTGGCTCGACGGAACTCCGAAGGGCCGAGTCCTTCCACTCCCTAACGGGTGGTTTCTGCTAAATCCCGATCTCAATACCGACCCGACGCCGGTGGTTGCCAACGGCATTGTGGTGGCGTCGTGGCCAGAGACCGAACTGAACAGAACGCTCGGCATTTGGAATCCGTCTACCGGACGGGTGCGGACCTTGGGCAAGGTCTGGCAGGTGACGGCCACCTACACGGCCCCAGGTGCACGGAGCAGCCTGGTCGCTTGGAATCCGGCCAGCTGTGAGACTTCGGAGGGCTGCACGCTGAAGATCACCAACACGGCAAATTACTCGTCACGGACCGTCTCTAGCCCGATCGGCGGCTTCCTCTGGGGCGGTGGTTTCTCCCCCGATGGACGCCAACTCGCCGTGTTTGCCGATTCCGGGGACATCCATGGAGACCCGACGGCCCAAATGGCCATCGTCAACACGCGTTCCGGATCGGTCAGGTTGGTAAACGGCGTCCATGTCTACGTTGGAGAGTCGGTCGGTTGGGCACAGTGGTTACCCGATGGCCGCCACTTGATCACTGGCGGACTGACGCCGTTCGGATCAACTGTCCCCGCAGTTGATGTCCTCGTCGACTCCCGGACCGATCGAGCGAGTCCTTTCCGATTCGTAGCGGATAGAAATCAGGACCTCGCCCTGTCAACAGTCGTCGTGCCGTAGGCACGGATCCCTCCCGGGGGTCCACCGCCAGCATGATTGAATCTTTTGTAGACCCCGACAACGGCTGTGGCCGCGGCCGAGACGGCGGCAGGGAGTAAAGCGGGGGGTGAGCGACACCACGGTCAAGATGGCGCCGACGATATTCAGCACCGAGTCCTCTACGTTGGTGCTGCTACTGAGTGTCGGGTGCGCTCGCATTCGGCAAACATGCCCGCATTGGGCGGCTAAGCCGCCATGGGCAGTTTCCGCCGGCCACCCATAGCCCCGCCTGGGACCTAGCTGGCCGCGGGTCCAGCCCGATGGGTTAGGGCACCACCAGGATGGGCCGGACGGCGTGGCGGATCAGTCGGGTGGTGACCGAACCGGCGTAGGCGTGCCGGCGCGACGCCGATCGGCCGACCACGATCCCGTCGGCATGAGCTTCTTCGGCGATCCGCTCCAGTTCGGTGGCGACGTCGCCGGTGGCCTGCCGGAATTCGGCCCGGACGCCGAGCTCGGCCAGGCTGGCCATGATGTCGGGCTCGGGGGTTTCGAGGGCGGTCAACGGGACCGAGACCACGGCGATGCTCGAGGCGGCCGGGATGGTCGTGATGGAAGCCACGATCAGCCAGGCCCCGTTGCGACGGGCGACACCGGCGCCGAAGGCCAGCGCGTCGCGGCTGGGTGGAGACTCGTCGTACCCGACGACCAGACCCACGATCCCGTCTTTGGCGATCTCGAAGTTGGTGCCCGCGGGCGTCATGTCGGCGGATTCAGTTCAGCCGGGCCCGCACGGCGGTCGACCGGGCCTCCAACTGGTCGACGATCTCGTCGTCGAAGGTGTTGTCGGAGGCCAGCTCGTCGAAGAAGGTCGGCCGCCTCGCGGTAGCAACCGAGGTCGGCCAGCCCGTTGGCCAGGCTGGCCCGCTCGGCCACCGACAGCTCGGGGATGACTACCCGGAGGCGGGTCACCCAGAGCAACGACCGGACATCGGCCCGTCCCCGGTAGATGTGGTCGAGGTTGGCCAGCATGCGGGCCAGCGTCGCCCGCCGGCCGGTGGGAGCCAGCATGGTGGGGACGAGGGTCACGCTCGGGCCGCCGATAGCCTGGAGGAGATGCTCACAGGCGGTGTAGTCGAGCCGTTTACCGCCGGCGAAGGCGTCGATGAGGAGGTCGGGTGCGCTGGTGTCCCGGACCAGGAAATGGCCGGGCATCCCCACTCCCTCGAGGGTCAGCCCGCACCGCCGCCCGATCTCGATGAGGAGCACGGAGAGCGAGATGGGGATGCCCAGGCGGCGATCGAGCACCTGGTCCAGGTACGAGTTGCGAGGGTCGTCGTAGCGTTTGCGATTGCCCCGCAGTCCCAGGGTCTCGAACAGCATCCGGCAAACGGCGTCCGTGCTGGCCTCGTCGACGCGGGCGGCGACGTCGTCGAGGCGCTGCCAGTTGTTGGGCGACATCGAGTGTCGGGTTGGCGTGGGCGGAGATGAGCAGAGCGGCTTCGTCGAGGGGGAGGTCGGTGTCGCCGCGTTCGAGGAGCTCCCGCCACCGGGTGGTCGCGTCCATCCGCTCAAGACTACGCGTCGACGAGTCCGGGTTCGGACACGGCCTTCGGCGCGGGAGGAGTAGGCCCACGTACCATTCGGTCCACACAGAGGGAGGTTCGCATGGACAAGGTGGTTCTCATCACCGGTGCCTCGGCCGGCATCGGGCGGGCCTGTGCCGATCGCCTCCACCGCGCCGGCTGGACGGTGGTCGGCGCCAGCCGGCGGGGCACGTCGGTGGGCGGGTGGACACCGATGGTGATGGACGTGGACGACGACGACTCGGTGGCCGAGGGTGTGGCCGCCGTCTTCGCGAGCACGGTCGGCTGGATGCCGTTGTCGCCTCTGCCGGGTGGGGTCTGGCCGGGTCGGTCGAGCAGACGCCGATCGCCGAGGCCAAAGCGCAGCTCGAGACGAACTTCTGGGGGGCGGTGCGTCTGGTGCAGGCCGCGCTTCCAGCCATGCGGGCCAGGGGCACCGGCCGGCTGGTGTTGATCGGCTCCATCGGCGGGATGATCGGCATCCCGTTCCAGGCCTTCTACACCGCGTCCAAGTTCGCCATGGAGGGTTATGCCGAGGCCCTGGCCTACGAGGTGGCCCCGTTCGACATCACCGTCACGGTGGTCGAGCCGGGCAACGTGCGGACCGACTTCACGGCCAGCCGGAAAGCGGTGCGGCCCCCCGACGGAGACGACCCCTATGCCGCGGTGGTGGCCAAGGCGGTGGGCGTGATGGAGCGCGACGAGGCCAACGGAGTGGAACCGGTTGCCGTGGCCGTCGTCGTGGAACGGGTTCTCGCCGCCGCCCGCCCACCACGCCGGGTGTCGGTGGGCAAGTTCGGTGAGCGAATCGGCATCATGGCCAAGCGGCTGATGCCCTACCGGCTCTTCGAGAAGGCGGCCAAGGGCAGTCTCGGGGTGTGAGCGGGTGGGTGGCTGGGCCGAGGTACCCAGTCAGCACCGAGCAGTCGGGATATTCCGACAGCACCGGTCTGTCTTGATATCCCGACATTGAGGGATTGTCGGGATATTCCGGCTCTGCTACAATGTCGGATTATGTCGACAGAGCGCCAGACGTCGAGGGGTCCTTTCCGGATCTACACCCCAGCCTCCCTTGGCGATGCCATCCGCCACTACCGCAACGAAGCGGGACTGACCCAGGCACAACTCGCCGACTTGGCGGGACTGCAGCGGAGCTACCTCTCCGAACTGGAGTCCGGAAAGGAGACCGAACAGGTGAAAAGGCTCTTCCACGTTCTTCGACAGCTCGGAGTTCGCATGACGCTGGACAAGGCGGACTGGTAGTGGCAGATGAGCTGGCGGTCTGGCTGTATGGCGACCGCGTGGCGGTCATCGACCAAGAGCGAGGGCGACCCCGCCTTACCTATACCGACGAGGCGCTTGACCGATATCCCTTGGGTACACCCCTCCTGTCACTATCGCTGCCCGTCGGAACCCGGCGCTACACCCATGGCATCGTCCGCCCCTTTCTCGACGGTTTGCTCCCCGAAGGGGAATCGCGGAGGTCGATCGCACGTGAAGTCCACCTGCCTGAGGACGATACGTTCCGCCTGATTGGAGCGCTCGGGAGGGACTGCGCCGGTGCCATCGTGATTCAGCCGGCCGAAGATCCCCCTCCCAATCGACCCACGACAACTACCGCGAAACGTCTCCATCCCGATGAGATCGAAACATTGGTCAGGGATCTGAAGAGCGCCCCGCTCGGCGTCGGTGGACACGTCCGGGTATCGCTCGCGGGCGTCCAAGAGAAACTGGTTCTGACTCGCATGCCCGACGGTTCATGGGGACAACCCGTGGACGGGACGCCCTCCACGCACATCCTCAAACCCGAGATCGCTGCGTTCCCCCAGACCGTGGAGAACGAAGCCTTTTGCATGCGGGTGGCGAAGCACCTTGGTCTCGATGTCGCGGCAGTCGAGACCACCAAAATCGCAGGCCGCAGTCTCATCGTTGTCGAGCGGTTCGATCGTGTCGTCGGCGTTGACGGGTCGGTAGACCGCATCCACCAAGAGGACTTCTGCCAGGCAACGGGCTTGAACCCTCATATGAAGTACGAAGAAGACGGCGGACCTTCACTGCGGCGCGTTGCCGGCATCTTGCAGTCAGTCGCCGCACCGGATTCGCTAGTGAGACTGCTGCAAGCCGTCACGGTGAACATGCTGATCGGCAACGGGGATGCACATGCCAAGAACTATTCGTTGCTCCACAACACCGTTGGCGCTCTGACCTTGGCGCCGCTCTATGACCTGATGTGCACGCTGTACTACGAAGATGATCGGCTGGCGATGTACGTCGACACCGTCCGGCGGACGCGCAGCGTGACAAGTGCTCGGATCACCAACGAGGCCGTTCGATGGGGAATGTCCGCGGAGCGTGCGATGGCGACGATCGACGACCTGCTGGGGCGGGCACCCGTTGCCATCGCCGCGGCCCGCGATGAGACCCAAGACGTGCCCGACGAGATCATGTCGGCGATCGAGCGCCAGCTCGTCCAACTACGGTCAGCGCGATAGGCGATCGGTTCGTCCCTTTGAGGCGAACGGTTATGGGATACCTGGGTATCAGCCATTTTTCGCGCCTGACGTCGTATCCTTGTTCGCGCGATCCGTACTCGTTCCGATCCGACGCGGAACGAGTACGGATGGCCGCGCGTCGCGGCTGGCCCGTACCGGTCCTGAGGGTCGTGGCGCGCCAACGAGCTCGACGATGGGAGAAACGGATACGTGGTGATGGGCCGACACTCCCGGTTCGGGTTGTCGTCGAGCGGCGAGGGATCTCGGCGATTCACCGGTACCCAGAAGATCGTGTCGCTTTCGGTGGTGGCGGCCATCGTGATCCTCACCACGGTGTTCGCCGTGATCAGCCAACCCAGCATCGCCGTGCAGCCCAAGCCCTTCGGGGGCTCGCTGACCCTCAACGACGTGCAGGACCCCGTGGTCATCGATCTGGCCACCGGGTCGCCCAACCTCCGCCTGCAGGGCATCGAGTCCCAGGTCGGCGCCACCGACCCGTCGCTGGTCGATGCCGTGCCCCTGGCCGACGGGACGCTCCTGGTCAATCGGAGCACGGGCACGTTCAACGTGCTCGGACTGGGCAACTCGATCGTGAAGACGAGCGGCGGCATCGCCCTCGGGAATCTCCCCGGCACCACCGGTGCGGCCGGGTTCGCCGCCGGCGACAACGGCTACATCGTCCGCTACGCGCCGAACGGCGCCACCATCTCGTTGGTCGACCAGGCCACGGTGGCCGCCGCCGCCCGGTCGGGGGCGGGCGCGCCGGGTAGCAGTGCGTCGGTCCCGCTGCTCGGCTTCGCCGCCGTGTCCGAGCAGATCCCCACCGATCCCGGGTCCACCGTCGTGGCCAACGGCGACCTGTGGACCATCACCCGCGCCAACGGGCAGGGGACGCTCCAACGGTTTGCCGCCGGCCAGCCGGGCAAGCAGCTTGTCGCGTCCCCGTTCGGGGCGGTCGACCCGGTCGCCGCGCTGACCACCGGCCAGAGTGCCGGGGGTGACGTGGTGGCGCTGGCCGAGCCCTCCGACATCCGGATCAGGCGGCCGGATCCGGGGGGCGGGACCCAGAAGGTCACAACCGTCCCGATCGCGGCCGGGACCCAGTGTGGACCAGATCGTGCCCATCGGCGGCGGCCAAGGACAGGTCCTGTTCGCCTATCACTCCGCAAGCGGGCTGGCGACTTGGTCGGCGTCGACCTCTCGACCGGTCAGGCGCTGGCCGTTCGGACCATGACCGGGCTCCCGGCCAAGGCCACCCTCGAGTCACCAATGGTCAACGACGGCTCCATCTATGCCATCGCCGATGACGGTTCGGCCACGCCGCCGCTGGTGAAGATCGACCCGCTGACCGGCGCCGCCGCTCCGCTCTCGCGGGGCGAGCTCGTACCCGGTGGTCGGGCCGGGGGAGCTGACCACCTTCGTGGACCCGGGGCTGCCGCCCCAGATCATCTCGGTCGGGCCACGGGTGATCATCAACAACCCCAACCGGGTCCTGGCCGTGGTGGTGTTCACCGACGGCTCCCGGCCCACCCGGGTGATCGACAAGCGCACCGCGGTCGACGTCAACCCATCGGCCTTGCCCGGTGCGCCGGGCAACAACACGGGTTCCAACCCGCCGTCGAACATGCCGGCGAAGGACGTCGTGTCCCAGCCGCAACAGGTCGACACCCAGCTCCGATGCAAGACCATCTCCCAAAAGCCCCGCGTCCCCGTGCTCGACCAGCCGGTGCCGTCTTCGCATTCGGTGTCGCTGTCGTGGACCTACACCCTCCTCGACAACCAGGACTGCGAGCCGACTTCCTATCTGGTGACGGTGGCCGCGGTGGCCGGCGGGCCCAACCCGGCCACCACCCAGTTCCCGGTGAACGGGCAGACCCAGTTCACCGTGCCCGGGCTCCGGCCCAATACCACGTACTCGTTCGTGGTCACCGCCCTCATCAACACCCAGTCGACCCCGTCGTTGCCGCGGCAGGCCACCACCGACCCGCAAGGCCCCGATGCGCCCCTGTCGGTGACCACGGTGGCCACCGGCGCCGGATGGACGGTCAGCTGGACTGTCTGCCAGGGAGATGCCTGTGACAGCAACCTTCCTGCGGCGACATGGACCGTCTCCGGGTCGAGCTGTGGCAGCGGCTCGCAGTTCATCGGGACCCCACCGGTGGTCAGCGTGCCCGGCACCGGCGGTGCCGTCCAGAGCGCCACCGTGCCCTTCGCCCAGTTCCCCACCCTGGTCGGCGACCAGCTGACCTTCGCCGTACAGGGCACCAGCGCCACCGGGCTGGCCGGTGACCAAACCGGGGACGGGACGTGTACCGAAGGGTGGCGCCCGGCCGACCCGAGCCAGTTCACGGTGAGCGGGAGCGCCACCGCCGACTCCGGGGGCACATCGGTCACGGCGGTGTTGACGGTCGCACCCGACCCGGGGGTGACGGCCGCCCAGGCCTTCGGGTCCGACAACGTCCGCTTCGCCTTCACCCTCATCGATCAGACCACCAACCAGACCAGCCCGGCCCAGACGGGCTCGGGGCCCTCGGCCACCTTCAGCGGGCTGGCGCCGGGCCACACCTACGTCCCCGCCGTCAGCGTCACCCCCCTGATCTCGCCGACCGCCGGGCAGACGGTCACCGGGGCGCTCCTTCGGCACGACGGTGCCCTGGCCGCCGGGGATCACCGCCACCCAGGTCGGAGGGATCACGGTCAAGGCCGGCGACCCCAACAGCGGGACGGCACAGTTCTCCCTGGCCAACGTGTTCGCCGTGCCCTCGGCCACAGTGACGGCATCGGCCGACGTGACCTGCGCCAGCTTCCGGGAGTCGGGGGGCACCGGATTGCCGGTCACTCCCGCCGGCGGCGCCGCCGGCTCGGTCACCGTCTCGCTCGACCTGGCCCAGGAAGGCGGGTCCTGTTCGGTTTCGTTCACCCTCTCGGACGGCCCCGGCGGCCCCTACGGTGCCGGGACCACCCAGGTGACGGGCGCAATGACGGTGAACCCGCCCCCGTTGTCGGTCTCGCCGGCCAACTACACCGCCGCCCCCCTTCCGCTGGGGCGTATCCAGGTAGTCAGCAGCTACCAGGGCGGGGGCGGCATCGGGTGGGCCGTCGACATCGTCGCCTCGCCCTCCTGTACCAGCATCAACACCACCCCGGGCGGGACGGGCGGTCCGTGGACCACCACCGGTCAGGTGCCCTCGTGTGTGACCGGGACGACGGTCGACGTCCAGGTCACCTTCACCTACGCCGGGAGTCCTGTGCTCGTGAACCTGGGCAACGTCGCCGTTACCCCCGTCCGCTCCGGGGCCCACGGTGACGTCGGTAAGCCCGGCGACCGGGCCGACGGCCGGGGGAACGGTGGTGACCATCACCGGCACCGGATTTACCGGGGCGACCCAGGTGAACTTCGGCGGCGTTGCCGGCACCAGCCTCGTCGTCAACTCGGATACCCAAGTGACCGTCACCTCCCCGCCGGGCGCCGCCGGCGCGGGCCAGGTCACGGTGATCACGCCCGCGGGGACGAGTGCGCCAGCGGGCGCGGCCTCGCAATTCACCTACGCCTGATGTCCCTGTCCATGCACGATCCGCGTCCCGACCAAGGCCCTGTTGCAGCATGGAACCAACCGGGAGGCCGTCTGTGACTGAGGAGACGTTTGTGACCGAGGAAAACCGTTGACCGACTTTTTCGACTACGACGCCGAAGCCCAGCAGGTGCCGCCGAGCGCCCACCAGGCCTCGGCCAGCTTCGCCAGCCGCTTCGAACGGCTGGTCGGCAATGTCGCTCGGGTCATCCAGGGCAAGGACGATGTCATCAAGCAGGCCGTCATCTGCCTCCTGGCCGAGGGCCACCTGCTCATCGAGGACGTCCCCGGCACCGGTAAGACCTCCCTGGCCCGGGCCATCGCCGCCACCATCGAGCTGACCTGGAACCGCATCCAGTTCACCCCCGACCTGTTGCCCTCCGACGTGACCGGCGTGTCCGTCTTCAACCAGGGGTCGACCGAGTTCGAGTTCCGCCCCGGGCCGATCTTCGCCAACATCGTCGTGGCCGACGAGATCAACCGGGCCTCGCCCAAGACCCAGTCCGCCCTGCTCGAGGTGATGGAGGAGGGGACGGTGAGCACCGACGCCGTCGTCTATCCCGTTCCCCACCCCTTCATGGTGGTGGCCACCCAGAACCCCATCGACATGGAGGGCACCTACCAGCTGCCCGAGGCCCAGCTCGATCGTTTCCTCATGTGCCTGTCGGTCGGCTATCCCGACCCCGACGCCGAAGCCCTGGTCCTCCGCACCCAAAAGGACACCGCGCCCGTCGACTACCTGAGCCCGGTGCTCTCCTCCGCCGACCTCACCGACATGATCCACCAGGTCCGGTCCACCGAGGTCTCACCGGCCATCGAGCACTACATCGTGGCCCTGTCCAACCACACCCGGAGCGCACCCGAGGTGCGCCTCGGGGTCTCGCCCCGCGGGAGCCTGGCCCTGCTCCGTGCTGCCCGGGCCCGCTCCGCGGCCCACGGCCGACCCTTCGTCACCCCCGAGGACATCAAGGCCCTGGCCCCGGTGGTGCTGGCCCACCGGATCATCCTGCACCCCGAGGCCGAGCTGCAGGGTCGCACCGCCACCGAAGTGGTGCAGCGGGCGCTCGAGAGCGTGCCCGTGCCCCGCACCGTCGCCGGGTGAGCACTCAGGGGACAGAGAGCCAGGTGACACTCAGGGGAAAGAGAGGAGTGACCGGGTGAGCACACCGGGCAGAGGCCGCGACCCGATGACCCGGCTCGGGCTCGGTGCCGCACTGGCCGGCATCGCCTTCGTCGTGGTCGGTTGGATCCTGGTGTGGCCCGCCCTGGTGGTGGTGGGTGTCGGGTCCCTCGTCCTCGTCCTGGTGGCGCTGGCCTACATCGTCCGGCGCCCGCACCTGCACATCGAACGCCAGATCCACCCGCCCCGGGTGTCGAAGGGGCTCCCGGCCATCGCCTTCCTGCACTTCACCAACACCGGGCAGCGAACCGTGCCCACCACAGTGGCCGTGCAGCCCTATGGCGCACTGAACGTCGAGACCGTGCTGCCCAAGCTGCTCGGAGGACAGACCGGGCATGCGCAGCTACCGGCTCCCCACCACCCGGCGCGGCATCTTCACCGTCGGTCCGGTCGAGATCAGCCGGGCCGACCCGTTCGAGTTCGCCCGCGTCACCCAGCGCCACGGCGGGTCCGAGCAGATCTGGGTCTACCCGCGCATCATGCCCTTCCGCTCGCTCCCGTCGGGGATGACCCGCCACCTCGAGGGGCCGTCGTCGGACACGGCCCCGGAGGGCAGCATCACCTTTCACCGCCTGCGCGAGTACGTGGTCGGTGACGACCTGCGCATGATCCACTGGAAGTCGACGGCCCGCACCGGCCGCTTGATGGTCCGCCACAACGTCGACACCTCACAGCCCTACACGGTTGTCCAGCTCGATCTCCGACCCGATCGGTACTCCGAGGAGACCTTCGAGACCGCCGTCGACGTCGCCGCCTCCGCGGTCAGCTGCGCAGCGGTGGGCAAGGCGCCGGTGCAGTTGCGCACCACCAACGGGACCCAGGTGGGCGGTCCCCGCCAGCGTGAGCCCCAGGCCCTCCTCGACCAGCTCACCGCGGTCGAGCCCGACCAGGATGGCTCCATCGTCCACGACCTGTCGTTGCTTCGGCGCGAGCGTGGGGGCACGGCATTGATCGTGGTCACCGGCCAGCTCAATGCCGCTGAGCTTCCTGCCATCGCCGGCTTGCGCCGCCGCTTTCAACGGGTGGTGGTGGTTTCCGTGGCCCCGATCGGTACCGCCGTTCCCCGGTTCCCCGGCGTCACCGTGGTGACCGGCGAGGACCACGACGACCTGTGCGCGGCGTGGAACCTCGAGGCGGCGGTGTGACCGTTCGGCGCCTGGTGGGCGCGGCCATTCTGCCGCTGGCCGCGGCGATGGTGTTCCTGTCGTCGACCCCGTGGATGCGGGCCTTCGCCCCATCCACCGTGGTGCCGCTGCTGGTGGTGGCCGCGGTGGTCTCGGTCGCCGTCCCCGCGCTGGTGGTGCGGGCCTTCGACCGGCCTGCCCCCTGGTCGATCGTGGCCTCGGCCGTCCTGTTCGTCCTGCTCGCCCTGTTCGGCGTGCTTCGTCAACCGCTGGGGTTCGAGGACCTGGGCCGCGGGTTCATCCACGGGCCGGCCCGCTTGCTGTCGGAGACCCTCCCGGTCGACCATCCGCGGTTCTTGTTCGTCGTGCCCGTCGCCCTGTGCTGGCTGGTCGGGGCCATCACCGGCGAGCTCTTGGCGCGGGGTCGGTCGGTGGGGTGGCCGTCGTTGATCCCTCTGGTGGGGTTCGGGTTGGCCTTCGCCGCCACCTCGGGGGGAGCGGGCAACGACGTGGGTTGGGCGGTGGCCCTGTTCGCGGTGGACGGCGTCTTGCTCTTCAGCCGGCAGTGGCTGCAGCGAGGGCCGTCGGCGGTGCCGGCGGACGGAGACCCGACCCGCAATCCGATCCGCCCGTTGGTCTACGGCATCGGGACCTTGATCATCGCCGGCCTGGTGTGCGCGTTCGCCGTCCCCGCCGTCCCCGCCCTCAAGGGGGCTCCGACCACCCCGACCCGCACGCCGCCGGTGACCACGGTGGAACCGATCACCCCGACGGCAGAGGTGGCCGAGCTGCGGGACACCGGCGCCCTCCGGGGACCCGCCACCCTCTACACGGTGACGGTGAACCGACCCACGCCCGGCTACGTCTCCCTCACCGATCTCGACGCCTACGACGGGGACGTGTGGTCGTTCAACGGGACGTTCCGACCCACCGGTGGGAGCGTGCCGGTGGCTCTGGGTATGTCGGCGACGTCGACGCGAGACCTGGTCACCCAGCACTACACGGCAGTCAAGCCACCAGCGGTCCCGTGGATGCCCTTCATCGACCGTCCCGGTGACCGTGGGCGACGTCGACGTCCAGTTCGAACCGAGCACGGGGATGGTGCTTCCGACCTCGCCGCTCACTGCCGGGAGCCGGTTCACCATTCAATCGAATGCAACCGACCACACCCTGCTCACCCTGGATGCCCAGAGTCTGGCCAGCCCGCTCACCGCGTCACCCGACGCGCTCGATGCGGTGGTGCCCACGGCCGAGACCAGCGACCTGTCCAAGTACGTCACCCAGCTGGCGGCCACGGCCAACCAGCCGGCCTCACCCACGTTGGGGTTCTTGAAGGCGGTCGAACAGGTCTTTCGCAACGACTATCGACAGGTTGCGCCTCCGGCCCGGCTGCCCACCACCACCGCGCACGACAACTGCGGCCCAACAGATCACCGTGGGCGGGACCTCGTTCCAAGATGTGGCCCAGGCGGTCATGGCCCAACGACAGGCCACCCCGGAGCAGTTCGCCACCATGTACGCCCTCCTGGCCCGCAGCCTCGGGGTACCCGCCCGTCTGGTCACCGGGTTCAAGACCGGTGACCTCGCCCCCCATGTCCCGACCAAGCTGACCGATGCGGAGGCCTGGACGTGGGTCGAGGTTCCGGTGTCCGGGCTGGGGTGGGTGGTGGTGGACCCGACACCGACGGCCACCGGAATCCCTCCGACCGAGAACCTCTCGACGTCGACCACGTCGACCACTGCTCCTCCACCGACCAATGCCCAGACCAACGTGGGAAAGAACGGTCACGCGCTGGCGCCGCGGGTGAACGTGGTCGCCCACCACTCGCACACCGCGCTCGATCATCGCACTGGCCGTCGTCGCCGCGCTGGTGGTCGCGGCCGTGTTGATCTTCGGGTCGATCATCGTCCGCAAGCGGAGGCGCCTGAAGCGTCGTCGAGCGTGCTGACACGGCCATCGAGCGGGTGGTGGGAGCCTGGCACGAGACGCTCGACACCCTGACCGAAGCCGACCTATCCGACTTGTCCGCGCTGACCAGTGCCGAAGTGGGACAGTCGGCGCGCCAGCACCTGGGTGAGCCGGTCGCCGCCCATGCCGCCCGGGTGGGGGCGGCGGCCAACGTCGCCCTGTTCTCGTCCGGATCGGCGATCGACGCGGCGATGGCCGACGACGTATGGCACGAGCACGACGCGCTGCGACGATCCATTCGCGCTGGCCTCGGGCTCAGGCCGAGACTTCGGATGACCCTCCGAACGGCGCCGAGGCGCCGTCGGACATAGCGACAACGCTTCGAATTCACGAGCACCATCGCCAGGCGGCGTGGGTAGTTTGGGTTAGGGCCTCACAGCATCGATCATGGCTGAGAACCGCGCCGTTCGCATGCACCGGCACCAGCTGGATGTCTGGGTGTTCCCGCGCCCACACGCGGAAGAGTTCGTCCGCGAAGCCTTGCCCGATCTGATCGATTCCGGCAAAGTCCAGTTCGACGACCTCGAAGCCTTCCAGCCGTGCTCCGATCAACTTGGCCTCGGTCCGTGACACGAAGTCACCCTCGCGGAAGAGCTCGACGTGCAACGTGGTCTGATTCAGTCGATGGGTCACTGGGTCGGAGACGTCGCGGAGTACCGACTGAGGGTCCACTGAGGTGTCAAGGGGAATCTCGCACCGTACCAATGTCCCTCGCCGTGGTTGCGCCAGCTCGCCGACCGCGTAGTCGTCGAGTTCGTTGTCGACCGTCCAGACGTACTCGTTCGCGGCCAGCACGAAGCGTCGTACCATCCGAGAGGTCAGAAAGATCCCCAAGCCGCTGTGGCGCTCGGGCGCCGTCGTCTGCTTCCCCTTGGAGAGCTCGCCGACCGCCTGGAAATCGTTGTCCAGTCCGCGAGACTCACGCAGTGAGGCAAACGCCCCGATGCCGTCGTCTTCGACCTCAAATGCGATCCGCTCGTCGTCAGTAAACCAACGGATGCCAAGGGTGCTGCCATGGGAGTGGTCGATGGCGTTGTTGACCATCTCGGTGAACCCGAAGATCAGGATCCGCAGGACGTTCGGACGTTCTTCGAACTCTGGCTCGACCTTCCGCAGCGCCAATCTCTCGTTACCCCAGACCTCATCCTCGGTGAGGCCCTCGAGGGGATAGGTGGCTGACCGCTGCGCCGCGAGCCGGTAGCGGCTTGACCGGCGGGCGCCCTCGTGGACAAGCACCCCACGCTCCGCCAGCCGGCTCAGGTGATAGTGGGCTGCCTGGCGGGTTACATTTGCGGCGGCCGCCACCTCTGGAGAGGTGATGTAGGTCTGACCGGCCAGGAGCCGGCTGATGGCGTCAGGTACGTTCTCGTAGGATTTCGTCATTGCTCATACTGAGCCGGGGTTGACTCAAGGAGAGGCTCCAGTTGGTTTACATTTTTACCCAAGAGTGGAGTTTATGCCAGTTTGAGTAAAAATGTCAAACAAACTGGTGTCCGAAAGGGCAGTTGAGTAAAAATGTAAAGGAACCTTGACGCTGCCGAAGACCGGTTAAGTCAAAAAATAGCGGCCCGAAACTCACGCCGTACGCAGAACATCGAGTGGTCCTGAGGGGATCCAGGGGGTTTGGACGGGAAGACCCCTACCTGAATACCTCAACGGCCCGAGTTACCAGGTCATGAGCACTTTGCCCCGAGCATGTGTTTGTCGGCGGCAACGGTCAGTAGTCCACTAATCAGCGTCGCTTCTGGCGGCGCCGGCTCTTTCGGGAGCGGTCATCGCTCTCGGTCTTGTCGGGGTCGTCGGCCTTACTGGCCTCGCTGACACCACCTGTTCGATCGGGCTCGCTCCAGGGGTCGGCGTCCTCGAATTCGAACCGCTTGGATTTGGCGCGCAGGGGGATCGGTGGCGTTTCCGTGGCCCGCTTGACCACGGGGGTGGGACGGGTCCGGCGCTCATTGGAATCATCGTCGAAGGAGAAGGACGAGGACAAAAAGCGCGGCCGGGCCCACGTTGTGGGGATCGACGCGGAGGTTGCTGCGACCGGTTGCGTCGGCGGGCGAATGGTCGGGTTGGCGCGCTCTTCTTCCTCGTCGAACAAGTGATCGAACCGAGGCGCGGGGCAAGCCTGGCCGCGGGCAGGTCCACCTGTTCGGCGGGGGCTTCCGGTTCTGAACGGGCGTGGACCGGCTCGGCTCGGATCGGCTCGGGTTGGATCGGTTCGGGCTGCGCCGCGGCCGGTTCGGGCATGATCGGCTCGGCTCGGACCGGTTCGGGCCGGATCGGTTCGGGCTGCGCCGCGGCCCACTCGGGCTCCGCTTCGGTGAGCGCCGGTTCGAACTCCGCCTCGGTCTCGACTACCAGCTCTGGCCCCGCCGCGAGAGGCGCTGCTTCGTTCAAGACGGGCTCCGGGAGCTCGGGCTCGGGCGTCGGCTCGCTCGCCGCCGTCAGCGGCTCGGGTTCGGGCTCGGGTAATGGCTCCGCCCCGATGGGGGCAGGGTCCGGAGCAAGCGGGAAGACGATCTCGATCGGATCTGCGATGGGGGCCGGCTCTTCCAGCACGGGGTCGGGTGCCGGGGGAGCAGGCGCGGGCAGTGGGGTTACGGGCCGGATGGGCACCGGTGCGACCGGTGCGACCGGTGCCGGGCGCCCCTGTGGGGTGAGCACCCGACGCTCGCCGCGTGGGACCTCGACCCGTCCGGGACCTGTTCGCACGAAGACCGTCTCCGATGCCGGATCCGGTGCGTAGGGACCGGCCACAGGGCTGACCGGTTCCGAAGACGTCGCCAGAGCCTCGGGACCGGCCTCAGCGCTGACCTGTTCCGAACTGGTCGGCGGAGCGTCGGGAACGGCCGCGGGGATGACCGGGTCCCAAGGCCGCGCCGGTGTGTCGGGGCGGGCAACGGGCTCGGTGAGGATGAGAGGTGGTGCAGGTCGCTCAGCGGCCAGTTCGCTCGAGGGAGGCACCGGCGCGTCCACACCCCGGACCTGGAAGTGACCGGGCCGAGCCGGGTTCCAGTGCTCCAGGGCAACGGCCTCCTCGATGGCATAGGGGGTGTCGGGCCAACTGTTGGCCGCCTCGATCGACCGCAGCTCGTCGGCCAGTTCCAATGCCGATGCGGGGCGATCGTAGGGGTTCTTCGACATGGAGCTCACCAACAGGTCGGACAGTGCCACCGGGACGCCCTCGGCCACGAGCGGTTGCACGGGGTCACGCAGGATGCGCAGGATGACCGATGCCGGCCCCTCGTCCTCGAACGAGCGGAAGGCGGCCTTGCCGGCGACGAGCTGATAGAGGGTCGACGCCAGTCCGTAGACGTCGGTGGCGGCGGAGAGGTCTCGACCCTCGAGCAGCTCGGGTGCCGCGTGGATCGTCGTGAACCCGAACACCCCGGCGGTGGCCTGCGACGTGGATTGGAGCCGAGCGACCCCGAAGTCGGCCAGCGCGGGCTCTCCGTACTGGGTGATGAGCACGTTCTCCGGCTTGATGTCCCGGTGCAGCATCCCCGCCCGATGGGCGGTCTCCAAGGCTCCGGCGATCTTGATCATGACCGCCACCGATTCCCACGGGGCCAGCTGGCCCTGGTCGCGTGTCCGCTCCCAGATCGAACCGTGGCACAGCTCCAGGACCAGCACCGGTCGATCGTCTTCGGTGGTGAGCGTCCGGTAGAGGGTCACGATGTTGGGATGTGCGCTCAGCGTCCCAAGGGCAAAGGTCTCCCGCTGAAACGAGCCGAGGGCGTGCTCGGACACGTCGTGGACGTTCAGGATCTTCAACGCCACGGTCCGATTGGTCTCGATCTCGCGTGCCCGGAAGACCGTGGAGAACCCGCCCGCCCCGATCCTCACGACGTCGGTGAAGCCCGGGAATGTTTCGTCTTCCCTTTGCCGGGACCGTCGCCTCAATGCCACGTCAGCTCCACTAGAACGTTTGCCGCACCTGAAATGTTACCTGCCGTTCACCCGACGCGGTCTCCATTGGTGCTTGGTGCACCACACTTCGTGCGAAACAGCGGACGGTGCGACGGCTGTCGAGCGCTACGACCGCAGGTACGCCGTATACGGGCCTCCGACGACCGCACAGCTGGAGGTCGACGTGCAGGACACCCCGAACACGCCCAGAGGCATGGTGACAACTGTCGGGTGCTGCCAGGGTGTGGGGCCGGTGCCGGTCAGCACGGTCACGCCACCGCGTGCCGATGCCGCCGCGGTACTCCCGACCGCCGCGCAGGTGCCGAAGGAGGGACACGAGACGTCGAACAGCGTGGCCACGGCCGACGGGACCGGTTCGGAGGTCCAGCTTGCACCCCCGTTGGCGCTGGCCAGGATCAGACCGTGACCGCTCCGGGTCTGGCCTTGGGCCACGGCGGAGGTCCCCACGGCGACACAGTTGGCGCCGGCCACGCTCGGTGTCGCCGTGGTTGTCGTCACCGTTGACGGCACCGTGGTTGACGATGAGCTGGTCGAGGAAGAGCTGGTCGACGATGAGCTGGTGGAGTGCTGAGGGCGGGTGGTCGTGGTCGAAGCGGTCCCAGAGGAGCCGACGGGGCCCTGAGTACAGGAGATTCCATTGAGAAAGCCGGTGCCGGCCGGAACCGGCAGCGCCGCCCAGGTTGTGCCGCCATCGGACGTCGCCGCCACCACGCCGCTCGCGTGCAGTGGATCGGCGCTTGTGTACCCGGTCACCCAGCAGTGGCGATTGTCGGAGCAGGATATGGCGCTGGCCCCACCGATCCCCGCGGGCAGGTTTCCGACGCGTGGTCCACGCGGCCGTGCCCGGCGAGGCCGAGGAGAAGACCGCGTCGCCGGCGGCCACCGCACCGACGGCCAGACAATGCCGATCCGTCCGACAGGTCACCGTCGTCATGTCGCTCACACCGGGAATCGACGGGTCGGCCGTCCAGGTGGCCCCACCGTCAGTGGTGGCGAGGACGGCACTGCCGCCGGTCTGCGATTGGCCGACTGTGACGCAACGGTGCGGGTCGGAACACGAGATGTCGTTGAGGACGCCGATCCCCGGTGGGACGGGCTGAGCCGTCCAGCTGGTCCCCCCATTTTTGGTGGCGATGATGGCCGCCGGACTCTCGGTCGTGGCACGGCCCACCGATTCCCCCACGGCCCAGCAATCCTGGGCGCTGATACAGGTCGTGCTCTTCATCTGGTTGACCTTGGCCGGTACGGCGACCGCGGTGAACGTGCCCGTCCACGGTGAGCTCGACGCCGCCGCGGTGGCCGATGGGACCGTCGTCGAGACAGACACGAGGGCGAAGCCACCGGCGGTGACAACGGTCAGAACCGCGGTGATCGCGGCCGCACCCAGAACCGGGCGCCGGTGGGACACGGCTAACGGACTTTGATCACCGTCGTCTTGGCCACCTTGTCGTGCCAGCCCTCACGCTTCTTGTCCCACAGGGGCGATAGACCGACGACGATCGTGTAGACACCGGCGATGAGACTCAGAACGGGAATCCAGCGGAGCAGGATCCCCGGGTACAGGACGAAGATCCTGATACCGGCTCGTTGCGGGTCGATCTGTCCGCCGGTGTTCGTGTCCCGCACGGTGATCCCGAGGGCCATCATGCCGATGGTCTGGCCCTTCTCACTTCCGTTGAGGAACGCGAAATAGGCCAGGTCGATGACGAAGGTGATGAGCCCGGCGATCACGTGGCGGGCATCGAGGTCGTGCTGAAGATCCCGTTGGCGTTCCCGTCGGTAGTGGCCGGTGGCGATGATGACGGCGCAGATGATGCCGGTGACGATGCCCAAGATCACGCTGTCGATGATGATGGCCACCAGGCGCTGCCACCATTCGGCCAACGGGCGGCCCTGGCTGTCCACCGGACCGGACACGTAGCCGTAGGGCCGTTCCCCCCGGAGGTTGGCCGTATGGGGCCTGGCCGCCGGGGGCCTGGCTGGCGTACGTCGGCGGGGGAGCGGCCGGGGGCGGTCTGCTGACCGAATGCCGAGGCGGGGGTGGCGTGCCGGTGGCGGGGTCGGAGGTGGCCCGGCAGGCCGTGCGGGAGGTGGCGCGGCCGGAGGGCCTGCGGTGGTGCGGGTGGCGGTAGGCGGCGAGGTGGCGCGGCGGGGCCTGCGGTGGTGCAGGTGGGCGGCGGCGGCGCGGCTGGAGGGGCAGGGGTGGCGCAGCAGGAGGCGGGGGCGGAGGTGCCGGAGGAGCAGCAGGAGGCGGGGGCGGAGGTGGCGCAGCAGGAGGGGCCGGCGGTGGGCGCGGCAGGCGGGGGTGCCATCCCCGGACTTGGCTCTTCGCCCCGATTGGGCGGTGTTTGATCGCTCATCGCGTAACCCCGCTCGTTTCTGTCGATCCCCACGTGCATTCGTGAAGCGGCCAGCGGCGGCTCCACCCGCGATCTTGACACGTCAAGGGCGAATTTTGGCGGTTTTCGCCTGTGTGGCGCGGGAAGACCCGTCTACCGTTACCCGGCGGTGAAGCAACGGTGAAGCAACTCACTCGTGCGCCTCAGGACGCCCATCACACGGGCGACCCGTCGCCGTGAACCTGCTCGATGTGCTGTTGCTCGTCGTGGTCGCGGTGGCGGCGATCGAGGGCCTTCGCCTCGGAGGAGTGCTGCTGACCCTGTCCTTCGTCGGCTTTTGGCTGGGCCTGTACCTCGGAGCCATCCTGGCCTCGGTGACCGTCCATTGGGTGCACTCGCAGCCCTCCCGCACGGCGGTGGCCCTGATCACCATGGTGGGGAGCGCGGTCGTGCTGGGAACGGCGGGGCGTATCCTCGGCGGCCGAGGGTTCCGAGCGGTTCACCGGGGCAAGCTCGGCCCGGTGGACTCGGCCCTGGGCGTCGTCGTGGCCGTGGTGGCCTCCCTGCTGGCCATGTGGCTGGTGGCCAGCACCCTGGTCAACAGCTCGTATCAGAGCCTCAACTCGGTGATCGCCAACTCCACCATCATCCGGTCCCTGGACGACGTGCTCCCCGCACCCCCGTCCGTGTTCTCCCGGGTGCAGGCCTTCCTCTCCCAAGAGGGATTCCCGCCGGTCTTCGCCCAGCTGGCGCCGGCCTCGGCGGGCCCGGTCCCCCTCCCCGACGACGCCACCGTCCGAGCCGCAGTGGCCGCCGCCGGCGCCTCCACCGTCAAGATCGTCGGCGAGGGGTGCGGTCAGATTCAGGAGGGCTCCGGCTTCGTGGTTGCCCCCGGTCTGGTGGTCACCAACGCACACGTGGTCGCCGGGATAGCCCACCCCACCGTGGAGGACTCGGCCGGGGTCCATGACACCACGGTGGTGTACTTCGACCCGTCGTTCGATCTGGCCGTCCTGCGCACCAACGTGACCGAGCCGGCATTGGCACTCGATACGCAAACGGTGCCCCGTCTGACCCAAGGAGCGGTGCTCGGGTACCCCGAAGGTGGAAACTTCAGCTACGGTCCCGCCGGCGTGATGGCGGAGTTCCAGGCCACGGGCCGGGATATCTACGGTCAAGGTCTCACGGTCCGAGACGTCTACGAGATCGACGCCGTGGTCCGCCCGGGAAACTCGGGCGGCCCGCTGGTGTTGCCCAACGGCGAGGTGATCGGCATCGTGTTCTCGCGATCGACCACCAACGACATGATCGGGTACGCGTTGTCCTCGCCCGGCGTGATCACGAGAGTCCACCAGGCCGAATCGGCCAATGCGGCGGTGGGGACGGGGGGCTGCACCAACGGGTACCCGTTGAGCTGGGAGCGGGTGACCGGTTGAACGGTTGCCGGTGACGGCTGCGAGGGTTGCACGCGGCGACCGGGACGGACCAGGTGACGACGGTGCTCCTCGGGCTAAACATGTGCCCGTGACCCTCCCGATCGAGGACTACGGCATCATCGGCGACCTGCACACCGCGGCTGTGGTCGGGCGCGATGGGTCCATCGACTGGCTCTGCCTGCCCCGCTTCGATTCGGCCGCGTGCTTCTCGCCAAGTTGCTGGGGGACGAGGAGCACGGCCGCTGGAAGATCGCACCCAAAGGGTCCCACCGGGCCACCCACCGCCGCTACCGGGGCGAGTCGCTCGTCCTCGAGTCGGAGTTCGTCACTCCCGAGGGAACCGTCCGGGTGGTCGACTGCATGCCCATCCGCCAGGAGCACCCCGAGGTCGTCCGCTTGGTCGAAGGGGTCCGGGGTCGGGTGTCGATGCGGATGGACCTGACCATCCGCTTCGGGTACGGGCAGATCGTTCCCTGGGTCCGCCGTCTGGACGGCACCCTGGTGGCCATCGCCGGACCCGACGGTCTTTCGCTGTGGACGCCGGTGCACACCCGCGGCGAGGACTACTCCACCGTCGCCGAGTTCACCGTGTCCGAAGGTCAGCGCGTCCCGTTCTCACTGGCGTGGTTCCCGGCCAGCGAGGAGCCCCCCGCCCGGTCGACGCCCTCTACGCCATCGAGGACACCGAGACCTGGTGGCACGAGTGGGTGTCCCAATGCACCTATGACGGTCACGATCGGGACGCCGTCGTGCGGTCACTCATCACGCTGAAGGCGCTGACCTACCAACCCACCGGCGGCATCGTCGCCGCCGCCACCACGTCGCTGCCCGAGGCCCTCGGCGGCTCGCGCAACTGGGACTACCGGTTCTGCTGGCTCGCGATGCCACGCTCACGCTCGAGTCCCTGATGCGGGGCGGCTTCTACGAGGAGGCCATGGCCTGGCGCGACTGGCTGCTGCGGACGGTGGCCGGTGATCCCTCGCAGCTGCAGATCATGTACGGCGCCGGCGGTGAGCGCCGGCTGGATGAGTGGGAGGTCGACTGGCTGCCCGGCTACGAGGACTCCGCGCCGGTCCGGATCGGCAATGCCGCATCGGGCCAGTTCCAGCTGGACGTCTATGGCGAAGTGATGTCCGCGCTGTACGAGGCGACCCTGGCCGGGGACAACTTCCGCGACCCGGCGTGGGACCTGCAGTGCGCGCTGATGGACTTCTTGGAGGACGGCTGGCGCAAACCGGACGACGGCATCTGGGAGGTCCGGGGCCCCCAGCGCAACTTCACCCACTCCAAGGTGATGGCCTGGGTGGCAGTGGACCGGGCCATCAAGACGGTGGAGAATTGCCGCTCGGAGGGCCCCGTCGACCAGTGGCGCGCCCTTCGCCAGGAGATCCACACCCAGGTCACGACCCAGGGCTTCAACACGGAAAAGGGCTCGTTCACCCAGTACTACGGGTCCGACAAGCTCGACGCCAGCCTGTTGATGATTCCCCTGGTGGGTTTCCTGCCCGGCCACGGACCCCCGGGTCAGGGGCACCATCGAGGCCATCGAGCGCGAGCTGCTCGACGGTGGGTTCGTCTTGCGCTACCAAGCGGCCTCGTCCGGAGACGTGGACGGCCTGAGTGGTCGGGAGGGCGCCTTTTTAGCTTGCTCGTTCTGGCTGTCCGACTGCCTCTCCATGATCGGCCGGCACCACGATGCCCGGCAGCTCTTCGATCGCCTGTTGGAGGTGCGCAACGATCTCGGCCTGCTCTCCGAGGAGTACGACCCCGTTGCCGGGCGGCTGCGTCGGGAACTTCCCGCAGGCCTTCTCCCACGTCTCGTTGGTCAACACGGCGTCGAAGTTGGCCGGGGAGGCCAAGCCGGTGATGGAGCCGGAGGTGATGACCCAGACCCGCCGAGGCATGGTCCAAATCCAAGACCGGGGCCGGCCGGCTCCACCGCTTGGGCCAGCCGTCACACCGCCGGGTGTCGGCGCGGCGCCGTGGGCACGCCGGTCCTTACCGGCCGACACGACCGTGATCGAGGACGCGTCCGATGGATCATTGGGGGCGCTGCAGGAAAACGATTTCCTTGTCGAAGACATGCAACCGTCGCTGCTCCGGGTAGGGGGCCGCGAAGAGCAATGGGTCTGGCACCGGAGCTACCGGCGCCGTTCGTCGGCATGTTGGCGGTGCTGCTGACGCTGGCGGCGGCCGTCCCTTCGGGGCTGGCGATCGGCGTCGAATGGGGGTGCCGGAATCCCCTTGGGTGGGCGTCGGCCACGGCCTGCTGGTGGCCGCCGTGAACGCGGTTGTCGTTTTCCCCTTCGGCTTGGCGGCCTTCGCGGCCAAACGATGGTGGGCCTTTGCCCTCTTGCTCGGCATTCCGTTCGGGCTGGTTCGCGGCATCAACGGCGTACTGAGCGCCTCGGAGGGCGGGGTCGGCGGCAGCGTATGGGACGGCGTACAAGCTGCAGCCGCGACTATCCGGCGCGGCGATAGCAATACGTACTCGTAGTCGAGCACAGGACATACA